>DASYER010000023.1:0-245784 GCA_036498905.1 Steroidobacteraceae bacterium
GGATTCGAGATCTTCTATCGCTGCAAGGATCCGCGGCATCTGTTGTTGCGCAATACGGCCTTGTTCGATACGGCGCCGGGGCATGTCGATTTCGCGCGCATCCAGATGAATGGGCGTGATATCGCACAGCTGTTCACGGCCGGGCACCAGGAGCTGGCCTTGCCCGATGAGCGTGCGGTGGCGCCGGCCGCGTTTGCGGCGTACCTGCGCCTGGGCCTCAGGCATGTCGCGACTGCCGCTGATCACTGGATCGTGCTGCTCGGCGCACTGCTGCTGGTGCGCCGCCGGCGCGACGTGGGATACCTCATCGTGGCGGTGGCGGGCGGCTACCTGCTCTCGGTCCTGGTGGTATCAACGGGATGGGTGTTGCCGCGTATGCCGCGAGCGGATGCCTTCATGGGTCTGCTGGTGGCGCTGCTCGGCGCTGCGATCACGCAGCGCGAGTTGGGAAACGGCGCAGTCGGCGCGACGCGCTGGCCGACCATCGCGCTGCTTGCGGTGCTGTTCATCGCGCTGGTACGCGCTCCCGCGGCCGCTCCTATGCTGCTGGGCGGCGCGGCGCTGATGGCTGGGTTCTTGAGTTTTTCGCGTTGGTTTGATGGTCGGCAGATCCTATGGCCCTGCCTCATCGGGATGTTCGCCTTCCTGGACGGTTTTGCATTACCGGCCGTGCTGGGACCGGCGAAGTTGCCGCAAGGGGCCCAGCTGCGGATGTTGGCCGGTTTTGATCTGGGCGCGATCCTCATCGCGATGCTGGTGATCGGGCTGGTGATCGGCGCGTGGCTGCTGATCCGCGGGCTGCGCGTCGCGATCGCGCGAACGCTCGTCAATGACGTCTGCGCGGCCTGCCTGTGCGGCCTGGGCACCTTTTGGCTGCTCACTCGCCTTCAGTGAGGATGCCGGTGGTGAATGTCCGGATAGTGGGCATGCGCATGCACGAGTGGCTCGTGGACGTGCCGGTGAGTGTGCGGTTCCCGACCATCCCAGGAAAACGCGTGCTCGTGCCGATGATGCTCGTCATGCCGATGTGAATGTTCATGCTCGAGGCGTTCATGCGGGTGCTCGTGCTCGTGCCGTTCGCTCAGGTGCAGCCACACACCGATCGCCATCAGCGCTCCGGCCAGCAGCAGCGCCGCG
Source organism: Steroidobacteraceae bacterium (assembly GCA_036498905.1). GTDB lineage: Bacteria > Pseudomonadota > Gammaproteobacteria > Steroidobacterales > Steroidobacteraceae > DAIDKA01. The sequence continues at coordinate 1,138 of DASYER010000023.1, forward strand.
GAGACCGTCTGGCCGTTCAGGCAGATTGCGAGTGCTGCACCGAAGAATGGCGCGAGCGAGAAATAGGCGCCCGTGCGGGCCGCACCGAGTTGGCGTAAGCCGACCACGAACAGCGTCAGGCTGACCCCGTAGCCGAGAAATCCAACGAGCATTGCGCCACCGGCGTCACGCGCCGATGGCCAGTGCGCCCCAAGCATCACCGCCAGGGTCAGATTCACGGCCCCCGACACCAGTCCTTTCGCGCAGGCGATCAGGAGGGCGTCATGGGTCGCGATCTTGCGGGTCAGATTGTTGTCGAGCGCCCAGGCGGCGCAGGCACAGGCCACCAGCAGCGCACCGAACGACCAGCCCGCCGTGCTGGCCGGGCTCCAGGAAAGCACGATCCCGCCGAGCACGATGGCCACCATGCCGATTGCAAGGCGCCGATCGAAGTTCTCGCGAAATACGAACCAGGCCAGCAGCGCCGTCAGCACGCCTTCAACGTTCAGCAATAACGAGGCCTGCGCGGCGCCGAGCAGGCGCAGGCCCAGCAGCAGCAGTACCGGCGCGGCCACGCCACCGGCCAGGATTGCGCCGGCCCACCAACCCAGATCGACGAGGCTCGGTGTGCGTCGCGCGCCTGCGGCTCGGCCCGATCGCAAGGTGCGCAACGCCAGCACGAGGAGCAGTCCGAGGCCGGATCCGGCGTAGAGCAGACCTGCCAGGAGCACCGGCGAGACGTTCTGCAGCAGCAGTTTCGCCAACGGGGTGCTGGCCCCGAACAGCAACGCTGCGAGCAACGCGCTCGCAATACCGGGATTAATTCGCGCCATGGCGGTCATCATTGTAAGGGCACTGGAGTAGAGTCTGTACAGGAGGCCCGCGAACATCATGAACGAGCTGACACACGCCGAGGGCTTGATCGTGATCGAAAGCCGGCGGGCGGTCGAAGAAGTGATTGCCCGGCTGAAGCAGCTGCTGGTGACGCGCAATCTGCAGATCTTCGCAGAGCTGGACTTCAGCGCGGATGCCGCCGCGAACGGACTTCAGCTGCGTCCGACGCGCATGCTCATCGCCGGCAATCCCACGGCCGGCACGCCGCTCATCGAGGCCGCCCCCACCAGCGCGATTGATCTGCCCCTGAAGATCCTCGTCTGGTCCGCAGCCGACGCGCGCACCAACGTGGCCTACAATGATCCGGAATACCTGGGGCGCCGGCACGGTCTGTCACCGCAGCTGATGCGCAATGTTGCCGGCCTGGGTGCGCTGGTGGAAAAGGCCGCCGGCGAGGCGCCCTGAGGAGGCTCGAATGCTGAGAGGCTATTTGCGGCTTGTGGTGTTTGCCGTGGGACTGCTGGTGGGCGTGCAGGCCCCGGGATTCGTGGATCAGTATGCCAAGCGTGTGAGCGCTCACTACATCGAAGCGCAGCACAACTTCGCCGGCTTCCAGCAGGCGGCAAATCAATATTTCAATGGTGACGTGAGCGCGCTGGTCGCACACCATCTGGCAAGCACCGATGCGGTGTTCAAGGGTGAAGCGAAGACCATCGGTGATCTGTTTGCCCGCATCCGGGCGCTGAGCGGCGAACTCGCCGCACTCAGCGGTCCATCAATCACCCGGCTCATTCACATCATCGTCAATCCGAATCGCGACATTCTTCAAGAAACTGTTGCAGCCTATTCGTACGCGGTGCCACTCAGTCCGGACGCCATCGCGTATGGCGTCGTGACCGGATTGTTGTCGGCACTGGTGGTCGAGCTGATCCTGGCGGGCCTGTTCGGGCTGATGCGCAATCAATGGCATCGAACGATACGGGTACGCAAGCCGGCGCTCGTGCCCCACGTGCGCCGCGAACCGTCGATTGCCGCGGAGTCGGATCGTCACCGGCAACAGCGATAAAATAAAAAAACCCCGCAGAGCGGGGCTTGGAGTGGGTCCTCACCGACCGGGTCAATCGCTGTCAGCTCCGGCCAAGTGCGCAAAATATTTGAATCCATTTAGGATTCATCAGCGCGCTTCGCGTCGCGTCGACACAGGCTTCAATTCACCACGGTTTGGCGATGGAGCTAACCAACTCCGGTCTGTCAAATGCAGACTGCGTGTCAATTCACGCTACCCGCCGATGGCCGTCGCTCAACTGGCGAAAGCCCTCCGTGCCTGTGTTAATCGCCCGAGTTTCTCTCTTCTAACCTGCGAGCCATCTGTTCGCTCTACGCATCACCCAAAGGTGAAGAATTGTCACCGCGGCGGGCTCAATCCCCTGCAAGAGCAGCTAAGAACAACCAAAACAGATGCTTATCCAAACTTTCCGACACAGTCCACTGCGTAATGGTAACGCCTTTTTATAACTTATGCATGTTGCCGTTCTACGACAGCATCGACGTTAAGCGTTAACTTAGTCGTGGCAGGACGATTCGGAACCGGGCGCCACCGCCGCCAGGCAGATTGTCGGCCTCGGCGCTGCCGCCATGAAACTCGGCAATCAGCCGCACGATGTACAGGCCCAGCCCGAAGTGGGGACGGCTGTCGGCGCCGGAGCGGGACTGCCACAGGGATTCGAACAGGTAGCTGTGGCTCGGTTCCGCCACCGCCGGGTTGGACAGGGGCGGCCCCGGGTTGTCGACCTCGATTCTGACCTGCTCGGCATCCGCCACCAGCCGCAGCGTGATGCACGCCTGCTCGGGACTGAAGTCCACGGCGTTATCGATGAGCTTGTCGAGCATCTGGACGATGAGGTCCGGTGCCCCGGTGAGCATGACCGGCTCGTCGGGCAGGTCGCAGGCGAACTGTCGCTGTGGAAAGCCCGTACGGTAGGCGCCCGTGGCGCTTTCCATGAGCGCCCGCAGGTCGAACCGGGAGCGCTCGGCGCTTTGGATGGCCTCTTCGACGCGGGTCGCGGCGCCCATGGCGAGCAGAATGGCATTCAATCGCTCGCTGCCCTCGCGGGCCCGGTCGAGGTAGGTGCGCGTCGCCGCCGTGACCGGCTCCGACTCCAGATTGTCCAGCGAGGAGCGCACGATCGTCAGCGGCGTGCGGATCTCATGCGCGAGCTTGCCGGCCAGGGTGCGCAGATACCCGGTGTACTCGTTGAGACGGCCCAGCAGCATCGAAAAACTGCGCGCGACATCGCCCAGTTCATCCGCTGCTTCGGTATCGGGGAAGGTGACGATCAACCCCTCTCGGGTCAGCGCGGTCTCGCTGGCGCGGCGCAGGCGCGCCAGGCGCCATGCCAGCCAGGCGGCGAACGCGAACATCACGCTGATGGCCAGCGCGCTGGTGATGAGAGTGAAATCGAGCAGCTGGGTGAGCGCCTTGTCGCGCAGGGTCAGAGAATGCTCGGTGGTTTCGGCGATCTGCACGGAGCCAATCTGCTGGTGACGGTCCAATGCCGTAATCGGGGCTTGAGCCTCCACCACCCGCCGATCGTCGCGGCGCTCCAGCAGCCGGCGATACAGTTGTGGCAGCAGGCCGCGCTCGACGCCGGAGCCCGTGGCCACCGACAGCGCATCGACCTGGCTCAACACCGCCCGGTCGGTTCCGATCACAGTCAACCGCAGCCCCGGCTGAACGAACTGCGCCAGATAGTTGCCCAGCTCAGGCGCCGGAATCAGCAATCGCCCCAGCGGCGCCAGGCTGTCGTGGTCCAGGGTGCCGAAGCTCACCGCGTCACCACCGCGCCGCCGGCGCTCGTCGACCAGCACGCCCAGGCGCGCACCGAGCATGGACAGTGGAATGCGCAGCTCCACGCGATAACCGCCGTCCATGGGTTGCCAGCCGCCGATGATGCGCGGCTCATCGACGGCCACCTGGCGTCCGAGTTCGTGGGTCTCGATCCGGCGCGCATGCACGGGGCCGGGCTCGAAAGTCGCGAACAGGTATTCATGCTGCGCGCCGCTGTCATCGGTAAAGGCAACCCAGATACGGTTGCCGAAGCCCGCCCGATCCAGTACATCGACCCCCGGCGCATCCCATACCACGTGTGCATCGCGAACCTCGATCAGCAGGTACACCATGCGTTCGTGCACCCCCGCCAGCAGCGCCAGTCGCCGCGTGCCGTCCGAGAAGATGCGACGGAAGGGTGAGTTGTGCGGCCACTCATCGGCATCGCCGTCGAGGAAGGGCGCGGCCAGCAGCGGCACGGCCTGCAGATCGTTCGCACCCGGCAGCGCCGGCCCGGAGTCGGGCTTCAGGCGATACAGCAGGTCGGCGCGCCCCTGGAGCGAGGTCGCGATGGTCTGCGCAATCGCCAGCAGCGATTGCTGTTCGCCATCGCGCAGCGCGGCCTCCATCTGCCGCGCGTACTCATACCCTTCGAACGGCAGGACCAGCGTGAACACACCGAGCAGCAGCAGTTTCAGGCGCAGCGACATGCTCAGTCCGGTCACTCGACCCAGCGATAGCCCATTCCATAGACGGTCTGGATGGCATCGAACTTCGGATCCAGCGCCTGGAACTTGCGGCGGATGCGCTTCACGTGCGAGGTGATGGTGTTGTCATCGAGCACGACGTTCGCGGCATCCATCAGTTGCTGACGATTGCGCACGTGCCCCGGGTGGCGTGCGAGCGCGTGCACGATCCAGAACTCCGTCAATGACAGCAGTACGACTTCGCCTTCCCATTGGATCTGCATGCGCTCGCTGTCCACCAGCAGCGGGCCGCGCTGTACGGTCTGTCCGGTTGCCGTGGGTTTGCGCAGCGCTTCAATGCGCCGGAACAGCGCATTCACGCGCGCGATCAGGTGCGGAATGCTCAGATCCTTGGTCAGAAAGTCATCGGCACCGAGACGCAGCCCCGAAACGGCATCCAGCTCGCTGTCGCGCGCCGTGAGGAAAATGATCGGCAGTTCGGCCGACATTGAACGCAGCGCCCGACACAGTTCAAAGCCGCCCTCGGGTTCATCTTCCAGCGAAATATCGATGACCGCGAGGTCCGGCAGCCGCGCGGCGCAGGCCGCCATCGCCTGTTTGCGGTTGCCGTAGGTGCGCACCGCATAGCCCTCGCGCGTGAACGCCGCTGCGTAGTTGTCGCGGATGGCCGGCTCGTCTTCGATGATCGCGATGAGTTTCATGGTCACAGCGTACTGCAACCGGGTCCCAGGCGGCAGGGGCCCGCCGCCGATCGCCACGATCTGCCAGAATTTGCCGGTTCCATGCCCTGATCGTCACCCCGTGCCGCCAGTTTTGCGGAGCTCAATGAGCTTCAACGGCCGCAAGCCTTCGCGAAGGGGTGAAGCAAATGTCCGCGCACACTGAAGCTCGCAGTTGGCTGCCGCAGTTGTTCAACTGGCTGGCCGTGGTGGTGCTGCTGTCGCTCGGTGTCCTCGTCTGAACGGCTGGGACGCTGCATCTGCCGGAACTATCTGCCGTCGGTGGATCGCAGATCGCGAGAGTGCGGCGACTCCGACAGCGTTTCGACCTAAAACGCACTCAAGCCGGTGAGGGCGCGTCCCACGGCCAACTGATGAATGGTCTGGGTGCCCTCGTACGTGACCACGCTTTCCAGATTCATCATGTGACGGATGGGCGAGAACTCGGCGCTGACGCCTGCGGCGCCGAGCAGGTCGCGGCAATCACGAGCGATATCCAGCGCCATGCGCACGTTGTTCCACTTCGCCAGCGAAACCTGCGCGGGCAACAGCTGCCCGGAGTCCTTCAGGCGACCGAGCTGCAGCGCCAGCAGCTGCGCCGTGGTGATGCGCCGCGCCATGTCGGCCAGGCGGATCTGCACACTCTGGGTGGCGGCGAGCGATCGGCCGAACAGTTCGCGCGTGCGGGTATATTCGAGAACCGTGTCCAGACAATCCTGCGCGGCGCCGATGACTCCCCAGACGATGCCGTAGCGCGCTTCATTGAGGCACGACAGCGGTGCGCGCAAACCTTCTGCCTGCGGAAGCAGAGCATCCGCAGGCAGTCGAACATCGCTCAGGAAGATCGCGGCCGTGTCGGAGGCGCGCAGCGACATCTTGTTCTCGATCTCGCTCACTTCGAATCCGGGCAGCCGGGTATCGACCAGGAAGCCACGCAGACCCTGATCGGTGCCGGCCCAGATGATGCCGAGGTCGGCGATGCTGCCATTGGTGATCCAGATCTTCGCACCGTTCAATACCCATTCATCGCCCTGGCGGCGCGCGTGGGTGCGCAGGTTGGCCGGATCCGATCCGCCGTGCGCCTCGGTGAGTCCGAAGCAGCCGATCAGTTCGCCGCGCGCCATGCGCGGCAGGTACTGCAGGCGCTGCGCATCACTGCCGAAGGCATGGATGGCGTGCATGCATAGCGAGGATTGCACGGACACGAAACTTCGCAGCGCCGAATCTGCGCGCTCCAGCTCCTGGCAGATCAGGCCATAACTGATGGCGTTGAGGCCGGCGCAGTCGTAGCCGTGAATGGCGGCGCCGAGCACCCCCAGGTTGGCCAGACCCGGGATCAGTTCGCGCGCAAATCGATGCTGCTCGAAGCAATCGCGGATCACAGGTTTGACTTCGGTGGCGACGAAGCGTGCGACGCTGTCCTGGACCAGCCGTTCCTCATCGCTCAAGCCGGCCCGCACGGCGAACACATCCAGCGGGTCCAATGCATCCTGCGTCATGCGCGCAGCGTAGTCGCCGGACGGGGGTCGCGCCACTTCTGTAGAATCCAGCGGACATGAAAATCCCAGAAATCATCATCGTTGAGGTCCTGCATCAACCCGGCAGTCTGGCCAAGGTGCTGCAGGTCATTGCCGAGGAAGGGCTGGTGCTGGAGCACCTCACCGCATTGCGCCGCGAGCAGGGGCGCACCTTGTGGGAAATCACCCTCGACATGGACGAGGACGCGAACCGGTCACTGTACGAACGCATCGCAGCGCTGCCGACCGCGCGCTTCGTGGGCAAGTCCGACCGGGTGTTCAACCGCCATCGCGGTGGCAAGATCCGCACGATCTCGCGGGTGACCATCAATACCCCGCAGATATTGCGGGATGTGTACACCCCGGGCGTGGCGCGCGTGTGCCTGGCCATCAAGGCGGATCCCCGCAAGATTCACGACTACACCGCAATCGACAATACGGTGGCCGTCATCACCAATGGCACCGCGGTCCTGGGGCTGGGCAATATCGGTGCGGCGGCCGGCTTGCCGGTCATGGAGGGCAAGGCCGCGCTGTTCGCGGAGCTGGTGGAGATCAGTGGGGTGCCGATACTGCTGAAGACGCGGGACGCCGACAGCGTGGTGGCGACCATCATGGCCATCGAGCAGTCCTTCGGCGCCATCCAGCTCGAGGATTTCGCGGCTCCCGAATGCTTCGAGATCGAGGCGCGCCTGCGCGCGATGCTCGACAAGCCCGTGCTGCACGATGACCAGCATGGCACGGCCGTCGTGACACTCGCGGCGCTGATCACCGCGACACGCCGCCTGGGACGCAGCCTGCGAGTGAGCACTGTGGGCCAGATCGGATTGGGCGCCGCGGGCACCGGGATCGTGCGGCTACTGCGCGCCTACGGCGTCGGCAAGGTACTTGGAGCGGATCGCAATCCGAAGGCAATCGAACGTATCGAGTCGATGGGCGCCGAGGGCGCCACCCTTGACCAGATCATGGCGCGCTGCGACATCGTGATTGCGACGACGGGGGTCAAGGACCTGATTCCGGCCGCGAGCGTGCGTCCCGGCCAGATCATTCTCGCGCTGTCGAATCCTGAGAGTGAGATCGACCCGCTCGAAGCCATGGAGCGCGGGGCCGCCTTCGCGGCCGACGGCAAGGGCATCAACAACGTCCTGGCCTTTCCGGGGCTGTTCCGCGGCGCCCTGGCGGCACATGCCACGCGATTCACCGACGCGATGCTGATGGCGGCGGCCGATGCGATCTCGCAATTGGCGGGTGAGGACCTGGTGCCCAACCCGCTGGACAAGTTGGTCCACGAACGGGTCGCGGCCGCGGTCATGACCGCGGCCCTGCAACCGGTCACGATGGGTGAGGCGGGGACGCCGGAGGGTTAGCCTGCCGGCGCCATCATCCCCTTGAGCTTGCCCATCGCCTGGGTCTCGATCTGGCGGATGCGCTCCGCGGAGACCTGGTAACGGTCGGCCAGTTCATGCAGCGTGGATTTGCCTTCACCGGTCCAGCGGCTGACCAGGATGTCGCGACTGCGCGCATCCAGTTTTCCCAATGCCGACTGCAGGTTCGCGTTGGTCACGCTCTCCCACTCCTCGGCTTCGACTGCTTCGGCCGGATCGGCGGCCGGCGCGGGCAGGTAGGAGGCCGGACTGTAGGTCGCGTCCTCATCGTCACCCTCCGGCGTCGGATCGAACGACATGTCGCGCGCCGACAGCCGCTGCTCCATTTCGGTGACTTCGGCCGTGGTCACGCCGAGGTCCTTGGCGACCGCCACCGTCTCCTCGCGGGTCAGCCACGACAGGTTCTTCTTCATGCGCCGCAGGTTGAAGAACAACTTGCGCTGCGCCTTGGTGGTGGCCACCTTGACCAGGCGCCAGTTGCGCAGGACGTACTCATGGATTTCGGCGCGCACCCAATGCACGGCGAACGACACCAGTCGCACATTGACCGCCGGGTCAAAGCGCTTCACGGCCTTCATCAGGCCGACATTGCCTTCCTGGATCAGATCGCTTATCGGCAGGCCATAGCCGGCATAGCCGCGCGCGATATGGACCACGAAGCGCAGGTGCGAGAGCACGAGCTTGCGTGCCGCGTCCAGGTCATCTTCCGAGCGGTAGCGGATGGCCAGCTCGTGCTCTTCCTCGCGCGAGAGCACGGGGATACGGCTGACGCGGTCAATGTATGCGTCGAGGCTCCCGAGCGGGCCGGCAAGGGCGAGATCAGACTGAGGAGCGACCAGTGCGGTTGCGAGAGTCATTTGGGCTCCTACCGTTCAAAACTTTGATGGGGCAAATGTTAGCACTCACCCTATTGGAGTGCTAAGACCTTTGGGAGTTCAACTTTGTTCTGACCGTTATAACTAAACAAAACAATCACTTAAATGCCTTACGGCCGAGGTTCTATACCCTTCAGGTGTCGAGCCGCCGCCAACCAGGCCCCGAGCCATCCCAGCCCCAGGCCCGCTGCGAACACCACTCCCACCTGCGACAGTCCCGGACCGTTCAAGGTGTAGCGGCTGCCATAAAGCTCGGCCAGGGCCGCCACCGGCTTACCGAGGACCAGAACCGCAGTTTCGACCATTCCCCACGCCAGTACAGCTCCTCCAAACCCATACAGCATGCCGGTATACAGGAAGGGCCGGCGGATGAAGCCCGTTGATCCGCCCACCAGCCGAACGACTTCGATTTCGGGGCGGCATCCCTGGATTTCAAGCCGAATGGTGTTGCCGATGACGGCCAGCACCCCGGCGCCGAGAAAGAGCGCGGCGATGCCGAGCACCCGGCGCAGCAGCTCCAGGATGGCGTTGAAGCGCAGGACCCATTGCGCGTCGATCTGAACGAGCTCGACCTCGGGCCAGGCCGAAAGATAGTGCTTGAGGCCGTCGAGGTCGGCCGGGGTGCCGGCCGCGGCGGCCGGACGCACATGCAGGACATTCGGCAAGGGGTTGCCGCCGAGCGCTTGCAGCGCGACGCCAAATCCTGAGTACTGCTGGAATTCCTTCAGGGCCGCATCGGCGCTGATCACCTCCACTGAGGCGACACCGGCCCGTGCCCGCGCGCTGCGCGCCAGCTGCTCCACCCGGGTGAGCGGCACGTCGGGCTTAAAATACACCGAGACATCGATCGCCGCGGAGAAGCCACCGGTGGCGCTCATGGCGTTGGAGACGAGCAGGCTCAGGGCCAGCGGCAGCGCCAGGGCCAGACCGATGACGAGCACCGTGAGTGCGGTGGCGAACGGTGCACGCGCCAGGCGCCCGATGGACCCGATCAGCGACTGGGCATGATGGGTGAGGTACCCGACCATTCAGCGCGTCGCCGTCATGCTCGGCAGCGGCGTATCGGCACCACCGTGGATCTGCCCATCATCCAGCACGATGCTGCGCTGGCCGAACTCATTGACGACCTGCATGTCGTGGGTCGCGATGATCACGGTGACGCCGACATCCTGGAAGCGCTTGAAGAGCTTCATGACTTCAACCGACAGATCCGGATCCAGGTTGCCGGTGGGCTCATCGGCGATCAGCACGGCGGGCTTCGCGACCACGGCGCGGGCGATACCGACGCATTGCTGCTCTCCGACCGACAGTTCATTGGGCAGCATGCGCTCCTTGCCCAGCAGTCCGACCTGATCCAGCGCCGCGCGCACGCGCTTGCCCATTTCCGCAGCACTGGCACCGGCCACCACCAGCGGCAGGGCCACGTTGTCGAACACCGGCCGATCATCCAGCAGCCGATGTTCCTGGAACACCACGCCGAGCGTGCGCCGATAGGCCGGCAAATGGCGCGACTTCAGGGTGCCGAGATTCTGGCCATTCACGATGACGCTGCCGCGGGTCGGGCGCTCGAGCAGGGCGATCAGTTTGAGGACGGTGCTCTTGCCGGCACCGGAACGGCCGGTCAGGAACACCATCTCGCCGCGATCGATGCTGAAGGTCGCGGCGCGCAGGGCCTCGCGCCCGTTGGGATAACGCTTGGTGACGCGTTCGAAGAGGATCATGCGCCGGAGACGGCGGGGCTGTCCGCGCTCGTGCCGACCCCCTCGACCAGGGCTGTGGCAAAAGCCTCTGCGTCGAATTCGCCGAAATCTCCGGCCTGCTCGCCGATGCCGATGAAGCGGATCGGAATCGCAAGCTTGCGGGCGATGGCGAGCACGATGCCGCCCTTCGCCGTGCCATCAAGCTTCGTCAAGACCAGTCCGGTGACACCGATCGCCTGGTGAAACTGCACGGCCTGCGACAACGCGTTCTGTCCCTGGTTGGCATCGAGCACCAGCAGCACCTCATGTGGCGCGGTGGCATCCGCGCGCTGCAGCACCCGGCGGACCTTCTTCAGCTCCTCCATCAGATGCGTCTGACTCTGCAGCCGTCCGGCGGTATCGGCGATCAGCACCTCGATGCCGCGCGAGCGCGCGGATTGTGCGGCATCGAACACGACGGCGGCCGGATCCGCCCCGGCCTGCTGCGCCACGACCGCAGAGCCGGTGCGAATACCCCAGATCTGCAACTGCTCGATGGCCGCGGCGCGAAACGTATCACCGGCTGCGAGCATCACGCTCAGCCCCGAGTCGGCCAGACGCTGGGCGAGTTTGCCGATGGTGGTGGTCTTGCCCGAACCGTTCACCCCGACTACGAGGATCACATAGGGTTTGCGCGCGGCATCGATCACCAGCGGCTGCGCGCAGGGCCTGAGGATTTCGGTCACGCAGTCACGCAGGGCGGCGATCAGGGCCTCGACATCGGCGAGCTCCTGGCGCGCGACGCGTCGCTGCAGATCATCGAGGATGTACTGTGTGGCCTCCACACCGACATCCGCCGTGAGCAACCGGGTCTCCAGCTCCTCGAGGATTTCCGCGTCGATCTTGCGGCCGCGGAACAGGGTCGCAAGGCCGTCGGTCAGCCAGGAGCTGCCGCGGTTGAGTTTTTTGCGCAGCCGCTGGAAGAACCCGCCGGTCTCCTCGCTGGCCGCTTTGTCACGTCTGAACAGCATGCCGCTATTGTATGATGAACCGTGACTGGTAAGCCCGATAAGCGCTCGTCCGCGCCGCGCATCACGCGTGGCAGTCACGCTCGCATGCTGCGGATCATCGGCGGCAGCTGGCGCGGCCGCACCTGGCGTTTTCCGGCAGGCGACATCCGCCCGACACCCGACCGGGTGCGCGAGACCGTGTTCAATTGGCTGGCGCCGAGCATTGCGGGGGCACATTGCCTGGACCTGTTCGCCGGCAGCGGCGCGCTCGGCTTGGAAGCGCTGTCGCGCGGCGCGGGCCGGGTGGTGTTCGTGGAACAAGCCGCGGTGCCGGCTCGGGAACTGCGGCAGACCCTGACATCGTGGGGAGGCGAGCCGGCCGCGGCGGCGCAGGTCAACGTCATGGATGCGAACCACTTTCTCGCCGGCAAGCCCGAACCGTTTGATGTCGTATTCCTGGACCCTCCATTCGCGGCCGGGTTGCTGGGCCCGATTGCCGCGCGCCTGGAAACCGGCCAGTGGCTGGGACCTGCCGCGCTGATCTATGCCGAATGCCCGGCTCGTGAGAGCCTGCCTCCGCTGCCGGCGGGCTGGACCGTGGCCAAGACGCAGCGTGCCGGCGAGGTCGGGTATCATTTACTGCGGAGAACACCTTGATCAATCGACACGCGCTGTACCCGGGAACCTTTGACCCGATCACCAACGGGCATGCGGACCTGGTGCGACGGGCCTGCGGCCTGTTTGACCGGGTGGTCGTGGCGATTGCGACGAACGCCGGCAAGGCGCCGCTGTTTACTCAGGACAAACGCATCGATCTGGCGCGCCAGGTGCTTGCCGACATGCCGAATGTCGAAGTGGTCGGCTATGCCGAGCTCACCGTGGAGTTCGCGCGCCGGCACAAGCTGTCGGTGATCATTCGCGGGCTGCGCGCCGTGTCGGATTTCGAATTCGAGTTCCAGCTGGCGAACATGAACCGCCATCTATGCCGCGACATCGAGACCGTGTTCCTCACGCCACAGGAACAGTTCACGTTCATTTCTTCTTCGCTGGTGCGCGAGATCGCGGTGCTGGGCGGCGACGTGCATGAGTTCGTGCACCCGCTGGTGCACGCCGAGCTGAAGAAGCTGCGGCGCGCTTGATTCTGCGCGCCGGTTTCGGCGCCACCCGCGTGCGCTTCTTGGCGAGCTTGCGACGCTTACGTGGCAGCCGCGGTAGTTTCAAGGCCTGCGCGGGCGGCGGCAGCTGCCCGGCGCGGTGCAGGTCCACCGCGCGCCACAGATACCAGGCGGCCGCAGTGCGATGCGGCGCCCAGCGCTCGCCGAACAGGGCCAACACTTTCGGCGGCGGCATCTTCCGCAGCCCGTACGCGAGCGCAAAGCCCTGGCGCACGCCGAAGTCGTCGACGGGCAGGACATCGGGCCGCCGCAGCTGGAACATCAGCAACATCTCCACCGTCCAGCGACCGATGCCGCGCACCGCCGTGAGCCGTTCGATGATCTCCAGATCATTCAGGGTATGCAGGTGCTCGCGCATCGGCACGGTGCCGCTGATGGTCTTGGCCGCCAGATCGCGCAATGCCGCGATTTTCGAGAACGAGAACCCGGAGGCGCGCAGCGCCGCATCTTCCAGGGTGAGCAGTGCTTCGGGTGCGGGAAAGACCCCCTGTCCACAGGTGGCGACGAAGCGGTTGAGTATCGACTGCGCTGCCTTGCCGTTCAGTTGCTGATGCGCGATGGCGCGCGCGAGAGTTTCGAAGGAGGAGTGCTCCTCGCGCGTCTGGATCGCCAGGGGGCCGGCGGCGGCGATGAGCCGCTTCATCACCGGATCGACGGTGCCCAAATGCGCGATGATGAGCTCGCTCACGATCTTACCTCTGACAGGTGGGACAGAAGTACGTCGAGCGCTGTCCCTGGGTGAAGCTGCGGATCAGGCTGCCGCAGTTGCGGCAGGGCTCCCCGTCGCGCTCATAGACATAGAGCTTCTGACGAAAATATCCCGGGTTGCCATCCGGATTCACGTAATCGCGCAGCGTCGTGCCGCCGACGCGGATGGCCTGCTTCAATACCTTACGGATGGCCTTGACCAGGCGCGCGCTCTCATCGCGCGAAAGACTGCCGCCGCGGCGGCGCGGACGAATGCCGGACTGAAACAGGACTTCGCTGGCGTAGATGTTTCCGACCCCGGTGACGAGCTGGCCGTTCATGATGAGCTGCTTGACTGACACTTTGCGGCGTCGCGAGACCCGCCACAGATAGTCCGCGTCGAACTGCGCCGCGAACGGTTCCGGCGCCAGTTTCGCCAGCAGCGGATGCGCCTGCGGATCACCGAGTACATAGATCAGGCAGCCGAAGCGGCGTGGATCATTGAAGCGGACCGTGTGACCCGAGGTGAGTGCCAGATCGATGTGGTCATGGGCAGCGGCGGGAAGATCGCCGGGCACGATGCGCAAACTGCCGGACATGCCAAGATGCCACAGCAAGGTGCCATGGGTCAGGCGCAGCAGCAGGTATTTGGCGCGTCGATCGACTGACTCGATACGCTGGCCGGCGAGGATCTGCGGCAGCCGCGCCTCCACCGGCCAGCGCAGACGGTGATCATGAATCGTCAGCCGCAGGATGGTCTGATCCGCCAGATGCGGCTCCAGACCGCGGCGGGTGGTTTCAACTTCGGGTAGCTCGGGCATGGTCGGAAAGATTAACCGCCCGGACGCGCGGCGCCTATCCTTCGCGCTTCCAGCCACTGCCATGACAGCAGCGGCGGTACGCCGCAGAGTACTTCGCGCATGCGTTTGACCGCCGAGACGGCCAGCGCCAGTTCGGTGCTGAGGCCGATGGCATGGCCGAACAGCACCAGCGCGCCCTCCTGTACCCCCAGTCCCGCGGGCACGATGAAGGCAAGGTGGCGCGCCGCCTGCGACAGCCCCTCGAGCATGACCGCCGCCGGTGCGCTGATCGGATGGTCGAACAGTCGCAGCGCCCACCATATCTCAAACGCCGCCGACACGAGCGCGATGAACTGCAGGGTGACGGCCATCAGCAGTGTGCGGATGCGTCCCAGACAGGCGCGCAGATCCGCATCCAGCGACGCGGCCGCCTGCGCGCCCGTCAGGCCCACCAGCGGACGCAGGAAGCGCTGCATCCGCTGGAACACCGATCCGTAGCGCAGCAACAGCAGCGAGCCGACCGGGATCGGCAGACTCAGCGCCAAAACCGCGACCACGTGCCAGTGACTGGCGCCGGTGCCCAGGGTCAGCAGGATCAAGGTCGCGAGCGCTCCCAACACGTACACCGCCATCACGGTCAGCAGGATTTCGACGATGATCGTGGCGCTCACCGGAACCGTCGCAAGGCCGCGCCAGCGGATCAGACGTACGCCCACGACGCTGCCGCCGAGACTGGCCACGGGCAACAGTCGATCGACACCTTCACGTACCGCGGTGGCCCACAGCACGTAGCCGAAGCGCGAGCGCCCATGCAGGTCGAACGGGCGCAGCATCGCGCGCCAGCCGATGGCGTACAGCACGAAGAAAATCAGCCGATAGGGAACCAGCCACAGCAGCGCGGCACCGGCCTGCTTCCAGATGCCCACGATGGCCGGCACGTCCGCATGCACGACGAGGATCGTCAGCAGCCCGAGTCCCAGCAGCCCCGCGATATAGACTGCCGCCTTCAAACGGTACCCGGGTTACGCAACGCGGCGCATCACGCCTGTTGAGTCCACGTCGAACTCGTGTCCGCGCCAGCTGATCCGTCGCGCGAAGAAGCTCTGGCACCAGATCCAGCAGGTCAGCAGGTCGCGTACGGGTATCAGCAACACATCCTCGAGCAGCGGCCGGTCACGGTGCAGCCGGCGCACGAAATGCAGGGCAAACCTTGCCAGCGCCGTTATACCGAACAGCGCCCAGGCGAGGCGATGCCAGGGCGCCTCGGTCGTCAGCAGCAGACCGATGATCGCCAAAGTCAGGCTGAAGGTGAGAAAAATCATCCGGAAACTCATCGGCCTCACGATGTGCAGCGTACGCATCCAGCGTATTTCGTGGCGTGTCAGGGCCGTGAGGTCCGGCTCGTCGTGTTCGGCCCGAATCTCGTGCGGCGACAGTACGATCCGCAGACCGCGCGCCCGGATCATATGGCCGAGCTGATAGTCATCGGCGAGGTGGTCCACGAGTTCGCGCAGCCCGCCGATCGCATCCAGCGTGCTGCGTCGCAGGCACAGCGTCTGGCCGGATGCATAGCCTTGATGGCCGAACAGCCACGCCAGCATCACCGACGGAAAATACCATTCGTTGACGTACATCGCGCCCAGGCGCGACCAGACACGCGGCGTGGGTGCGTCATGCGACAGGCAGGTCACCAGGCCCACTCCCGGATCACTCAGCGGTGCAGTCACGGCCGCGAGGTAGTCGCGCTTCACGGAAATGTCGCTGTCCGCGACCAGCAATATCGGATGCCGCGCCTTGGCCAGCATGTTGATGAGATTGCTGCTCTTGTTATTGTGGCCGTGGCATTGCGCGTTCACCACGACCTCGATGGCCACATCCGGAAACTCCCGCATCAGGCGCGCGACGGTGCCCAGCGCCGGGTCGCCCGCCTCGAGGGTGCCGAAAACGATCTGGAACTGCGCGTAGTCCTGGACGCAGAACGAACGCAGATGTTCGTACAGTCCCGGCTCCTCGCCGCACAGGGGCTTGAGCACCGTCACCGGCGGCTGCGCCGTCGAGACGCAACGGGACCGGGCGACGTAGCGTCGCCAGGCCAGTACGGCCGCGAGCACCACGATCGAATAGCCGGCCGCGATGCCGAGGCTGGTATAGCCAATTAGCGCGGCAATCAACTGGGCCGCATGCATGATTGCCTCGACTCGTCCGTTATGCGCGCGCCGCCCTCACGCCTGATGCGCGCGCAGGAAGCGGAAAAACTCCACGCCCTCGCGCAGTCGCCGCTTCATCATCTCCCAGCTGCCGAGCATCTCCCGGACGATCTCCCAGATCTTTCCGGGACGGAAGTAGAAGCGTTTGTAGAACACTTCCATGCTGTGGAAGATCTGTTCCTTCGACAGATGCGGGTAGCTGATCGCCGCCAGCTGCACGCCGTGGTCGTTGACCAGGTTCACCGCTTCGTTCTCCAGCAGCCAGCCATTGTCGACGGCCTGCCGGTACAAAGTCGTGCCCGGATAGGGCGCGGCGAGGGACACCTGGATGGTGTGCGGATTGATTTCCTTGGCGAAGCGGATGGTTTTCTCGATGGTCTCAGTGGTCTCACCCGGCAGGCCGAGAATGAAGGTGCCATGGATGAGGATGCCGAGCTTGCGACAGTCTTCGGTGAAGCGCCGCGCGATATCGGTGCGCAGACCCTTCTTGATGTTCAGCAGGATCTGGTCATCGCCGGACTCGTAGCCGACCAGCAGCAGCCGCAGTCCGTTCTCCTTCATGACCTTCAGGGTCTTATAGGGAACATTGGCCTTGGCGTTGCAGCTCCAGGTCATGCCCAGCTCGCCCATGCCCTTGGCGATGGCCTCGACCCGTGGCAGAGCCGAGCTGTCCGTGAAGGTGTCATCGTCAAACATGATCTCCTTCACTTCCGGCATGTTCTCCTTGATCCAGCGCACCTCGGCGATGACGTTTTCGGCGGAGCGCACCCGGTAGCGATGCCCGCCCACGGTCTGCGGCCACAGGCAGAACGTGCACTTGGACCGGCAGCCGCGGCCGGTGTAGAAACTCACATACGGATGCTTCAGGTAGCCGATGAAGTAATTGCGGATCGACAGATCGCGTTTGTACACCGGGGCGACGAACGGCATATCGTCCATGTTCTCGATCGTCGCGCGCGGCAGGTTGTGCACGATGCGACCGGTGGCATCCCGATACGACAGGCCGCGGATGTTCTCGATGGGCGCGCCGCTGGCGACCTCCTGGCAGGTGTAGTCGAACTCCTCGCGGCACACGAAGTCGATCGCGGTGGTCGCCTTCAGTGATCCTTCGGGATCGACCATGGGCTTGGCGCCGACCAGGCCGATGCGAATATGCGGATTGTCTTCCTTCAGCAGCTCCGCGAAACGCGCGTCGGTGGGGAACGAGGGGGTGCTGGTATGCATGATGACCAGCTCGAAATCACGCGCGATCTGCCGGGTCTGCGCAACGGTCAGTTCATCCGCCGGAGCATCGAGCACGCGTGAATTCGGGACCAGTGCCGCAGGCTGCGCCAGCCATGTAGGGAACCAGAAAGATTTGATCTCGCGCTTGGCCTGATAGCGCGAGCCGGCACCGCCGTCAAACCCCTCAAAGGAAGGAGCCTGCAGAAACAGCGTCTTGAGCGATTGAGCGGGCTGGGGCTGAGCAGTCATTGAACCTTCCATTACGCGACACCTGCTTCTGTGATGATGGCGCGGACTTGTTTAAAGGTGAAGTCACCCGTGTGACCGTACTTTACACGGCAAAGGTCAGCCCGGGTATCCGCCGACGCTTCTGGCGGCGGAACCTGAAGTGTTACCCTTGCGTCATTGCAGTGCAATCAAAACCCTAAGGCGCCGGCATGCGACTCCACCCGACCGGAAAATTTGATAACCACGCGGCCCAGTACAAGCATATCGAGGTGCGGCCCCTGGCAGCCTCCATGGGCGCCGAAATATGCAATCTGCAGGCTGCGCAGGTCACGGATGCCCAGTTTGAGGAAATCCGCCACGCCTTGTTCCGCCATAAGATGATTTATTTTCGCGGCCAGCATCTCACCCATGAGTCGCATGAGTCCTTCAGCCTGCGATTCGGACTCTTCGCCGAGGACGCCTACACCCAGGGCGTGCCGGGCCACCGTAACGTGCATCCCCTGATCAAGGAAGCCGACGATCCGTCAAAGATGGTGTTCGGCGAGGGCTGGCATACCGACTCACCGTTCCTGCCGGAGCCGCCGGCCATCACCTCGCTGCGTTCGGTGCAGATCCCACCCTTCGGTGGCGATACGACCTGGGCCAACTCGGCGCTTGCCTACGTCAATCTGAGCGATGCCTACCGTCGCCTGATCGCGGACCTCAAAGTGCACTTCTCGCTGCGTGATGTGCTGCGCTCCGCGCAGGAGGCGGTGCAGGTCAGCGACTCGCCGATCGGCCAGCTGGCCGCCACGCGCGGCGCGGAGAAGCTGTCCGAGAGCCTGACGCGCAAGATCACGGGCAACTTCCATCCGCTGGTACGCACGCATCCGGTCACGGGTGAGAAGGCGCTGTATGTCGATCCTTCCTACGGCATCGGCATCGAGGGCATGTTCGCCGAGGAGTCGGCGCCCATCCTCAAATACTTGACCGACCATCTCACGCAGCCGGTATTTGCCTGCCGTTTGCGTTGGGAGACGAACATGCTGGCGCTGTGGGACAACCGCCTGTGCGTGCACCAGGCTTACAACGATTACCAGGGCTATCGCCGCGAGCTCTACCGCACGACTTTGCGGGGTGAGAAGCCGGCCTGAGGGGTCGCCCAAAAACAAAAAGCCCGGGCGGTGCCGGGCTTTTCGCGATCACCAAGGAGTTTAAACCCCTATTTGATCTTGGTCTCTTTGTACGGGACGTGCTTGCGTACGACGGGGTCGAACTTCTTCACTTCAAGCTTGTCCGGATGCAGACGCTTGTTCTTGGTCGTGACATAGAAGTGACCGGATCCGGCCGACGACAACAGTTTGATTTTCTCGCGCATGACTCGCTCTCCGAAGGTGCTGTGGCGAAGACCCTATATCTTCTGGCCCTGCTCGCGCAGCTCGGCAACGACTACCTCGATGCCCTTTTTCTCGATGGTGCGCAGTCCGTGCGTGGACACGCGCAGCGACACCCAGCGCTTTTCCGCCTCCAGCCAGAAACGCTGGCTGTGCAGGTTCGGCAGGAAGCGGCGACGAGTCCTGTTGTTCGCGTGCGAGACGCGATTGCCCGTGGCGGGGCCCTTGCCGGTGACTTCGCAGACGCGCGACATAAACTTAACCTTTCCGATCAATTAGTTACGGATTGCCGGAATACCCGGACAGTCCGCTGGGGCCGAGCTTTATACCAGCCGGAAAGGCTTACCGCAAGGCAGGCGGGCGCGTTCGCGGCTTCCGGTCGGCAGGCCCGCCGCCACAGGAGTAGGCATCCGCCGATTGTAGCCGGGGGAGGCGCCATTCTTTAATCCCCGGTGGGTGGCCGGTGGGACTGGCTCGGAGGCGCTATTGAATTCAGGCAACGGCAAGGCGCCGAAACTCGACCCGCGCGAGGAGCACTTTGCGATTCCGGGGCCCCAGCCAGAGCTTTCGCTGTTTCTTCGCCATCTCCCGTCGGACCAAGCTCAGACTGGGCTGCGGCGCGCCGTGGTCTACGTTCATGGTGCGACGTTCCCCTCCGCCGTTTCCATCGCGCATCGTTTCGGCGGACGCTCCTGGCGTGACGCCCTGTGTACCGCCGGTTTCGATGTCTGGGGCTTCGACTTCGCCGGGTTTGGACATTCGGATCGGTATCCGCAGATGGCCGAGCCGGCCGAGGCGCACGCGCCCCTGTGCACCGCCGCCGATGCCGCCCGGCAGCTCGAGCGGGTCGTTGAGTTTGTGCTCGAGCATCAGGCGCTCAGTGTCGTATCGATCATTTCGCACTCCTGGGGCGCGATGCCGGCCGGCCTGTTTGCCGCCGCTCACCCGAGCAAGGTCGATCGTTGGATTCTGTTCGCGCCGATCTGTCGGCGCGCGCCGCGCCGCTACGAGAAGCCCCCGCTCCTGCCGGCCTGGCGGCTGGTGAGCATCGAGGATCAATGGGCGCGGTTCACCGAAGATGTTCCGGCACATGAGTCGCCCGTTCTGTCGCGCGCCGAGTTCGATGAGTGGGCGGCGCTGTATCTGGATAGCGATCCGGACAGCCGAACGCGAAGCCCGCCTTCGGTGAAAACGCCGCTGGGACCGTTCAGCGAGATCATCGCCGCCTGGCACGGTGCCCTTGGCTTTGATCCGCGGGCCGTCGCGGCCCCGATCGCGATCATCCGCGGGGAGTGGGACGGTCTCGTGCCCGATGCGGACGCCCGCTGGCTGTTCGACGCCTTCGAGCGCTCGCCGCTCAAACGGGACATCAAGCTCAGCCATGCAACGCACCTGATGCATCTGGAGAAGATGCGGCCCGCCCTCTGGCGCGAAAGCGTCGCGTTTCTCCTGGGCCGCGACGTCGCGCAACTTCCCTGAAGCCAAGGAGCCCGCCATGTTCTCGGTAATGTTCGAAGTGAACCGCAAGCCGGAAAAGCAGGAAGAGTACCTGGAGAATGCCAAGCATCTGAAACCGATCCTTGAATCAATCGACGGCTTCATCGACAACGAACGCTTTGAGAGCAAACTTCGGGAGGGCTGGCTGCTTTCGCATTCGACATGGCGGGACGAGAAGTCGGTCATTCGCTGGAGGACTCAGTCCGAGCACCACCATGTCCAGGAGCTGGGACGCTTCGAGATCTTTCGCGATTACCATCTTCGTGTCGGGGAGGTAACGAGCGATACGGCTCCCCCTCTGCAGGCACCCATTCACCAAATGCGCTTTGATGAGACGCAGTCGGGTGAGGACAAATACGTCACGTTCACTGAAGTGACGCCCGCCGCCGGCGCGAATGCCGCCATCCGGCCGCAGCTGCTGGCCGCACACCTGGGTTTGAATACCGCGAGCAAGGGGCTGGTGAATTTCGATGTCTGGGAAAGCATCAATACAAAAGGGAAGCTGGCGCTGACGGCGGGTTGGAGGAGCGCGGAGTTGGCCCGCGCGTGGCAGCCAGCACCGTTCGCGGGCGCGAAGGCAATCCGCCAGCGTGTCGTTCGTGTGATTCGCGACTACGGCATGTTCGACCGGCGTGAGGCGCCGCAGTTTTACGCTGAGGTCACCCGGCGACAGTCCCAGGCGAATGCCGAACTCAACCCATGATGCTGATGAACTTGACCGCTGCCGGCACCGCGTCTGATTATCGTGGGGGCTGACCTGCCGTCAGCGCTCGGGGGAGAGGGGCAATGGGCATTGGGCGCCATCTGGCGTTTATTTTGATCGCCGCTCTCGCGGTGAGCCCCCTTGCAGGTGCCGTTGATGCACCCGGCGATGTACAGGCGGCCTTTGCCACCGCCGTGGGACTGCTGCAGGCGGACAAGTTTGCGGAGGCGCTACCACTGCTGCGACAACTCGCCACCAAGGCTCCCGACAGACCCGGTGTGTTCTGGAATCTGGGCATCGCTGCCACGGCCGTCGGTGAGAAGCAGGTGGCCTTGGATGCGTGGCTGCATTATCGGGACCTCAAACCGGAGGATGTACAGGGGATCGCCAAGGTGATCCAGGGCTACCAGGCGCTCGGGATGACCAAGGAACGTGACGCCCAGCGGCAGCAGCTGGTGGCACTGCGAGGCTCATTGCCGGCAACCGACCGGGACAAGATCGCGTTCTATGCCCGGGACCAGTTTGATGCCGGCGGCATGCACTTCGTAGTGCTGGAATACTTCGAGCCGAATGGTCCGTATCGGGATCTGTACAGGTTCGAGGCGGTTGATTCCAAGCACCAGCCGGCCTACTACTTCAGCATCGAGAGCGATGAGAATACGACTCTCACCGCCCGCCGGCTCGGCGAGATCGGCACGGACGATCGGATCTATTCACTAGACAAATTCGAAGGCCGAACGCATTCGACATTCAGGCTGATGAAAGCGCTTCCGCCCTACGACACCCTTCGTGACATGGTGATGGATGCGGCCGAAGGGCGCATTCACCCGGGCGCCAGCTCCACACATTAAAGGCAAGAAATCAGGACTGCCCTTTTGGCGACGCTTGAACAGTTCGGACCCTCTCTTTACGTCGCCGATGGGCCGACGGTTTCATTCTTCGGCTTTCCGTACCCCACGCGCATGGCCGTGGCGCGTCTGGCGGACGGCGACCTGTGGGTATGGTCCCCCATTGCGCTCACCAGAGAACTGGCCGACGAGGTTCAGTCCATCGGGCCGGTCAGGCATATCGTCTCGCCGAACAAACTGCATCATTTGTTTCTGCAGGAATGGGCCAACCATTGGCCGGCGGCCCGACTTTATGCGCCTCCGGGCCTCGCTCGCAAGAAACCGGCACTGCACTTCCATGCCGAACTGGAGGATGAACCAAAATCCCCTTGGCAGACGGACATTGATCAGGTCGTATTCCGTGGATCGTTTGCAATGTCAGAAGTGGTGTTTTTCCATTACGGGTCGCGTACGGTGCTCATCGCTGATCTGATTCAGCGCTTCTCCGACGTGAATATTTCAGGCTGGAAGCGAATGCTATTGCGAGTCGGCGGCGTGCTGGGTGAGGGCGGAGGTACTCCGCGCGACTGGCGCGCCAGCTTTCTGCGGCACCATGCCGCTCATTTCGCACTACAGAAAGTGCTGGGGTGGAATCCGGAGCGACTACTGATCGCTCATGGGTCATGCGCGCAAACCGGAGCACGAAAAATAATTGCGGCGGCCCTGCATTGGATGTGAAACGCTCTGCGGCGACCTCTCGGACAGGGGTTCAGGCAATCTCAGGAGCTGTGCGGGTGCTACGGACGTTATCCATTCTGCTTGCAGTCACCACGGCTGTGGCCTTCGCAGATGTCTCAGTTGCCGCCGCGCCTGCCAACGCAGAACCGGAGCCGCTGCAGGAAGTCACCGTGACGGCGAAGCACTTTCAACTCGAGCAAAGGGTTTCGCACTACGTCTACCAGATCGCGACGCTTGAGAACGCAGAAGGGCTCCCCCGCTGGCGCAAACGCATTTGCCCCCAGGTGACGGGCCTGCCGCGGGAAGAAGGTGAGTTCGTCCTCGGGCGCATCTCCGAAATCGCGCGTGCGGCGGGAGCGCCGCTGGCCGGTGAAAACTGCGGGCCGAATCTCTTCATCGTCGTCACCAAAGATCCGCAGCGCATTTTGCAGGGAATGAACACGCAGTCGCGCCTGCTGACGTTTGCCGGTGCGTATCCGAGCGTGGTCGATAGGTTCATCAGGACGCCGCGCCCGGTGAGGGTCTGGTACAAAACGGGCCTGACGACTCCCGAGGGCATCCCGCTGGGAGACAGCGACCGTACCGATGTCATGGAGAGTGTCTACGGGCCGTTTCCACGTGTCGCTGCTGAAACAACCTATGCCAGGCGCAACGTCATCTGGAGCTTTACGAGGTTGCTCGTAGTGGTTGATCAGACCCGATTGCAAGGCGTATCGCGCGGCCAGTTCGCAGACTACGTTGCGATGGTCGCTTTTGCGGATATCAAGCCCGGTGCGAACCTGGGCGATGCGCCAACCATTCTTAAGCTCTTTGACGGTTCGCCTCGCAGTGCGGCTGTCGGGATGAGCGAGTGGGATGCGGCCTTCCTGAAATCCCTGTATTCGACGGAGCAGACGTCCAAGGGGCAGCGCAGCCAGATCGCACACACGATCGTCCGCGAAATCATCCACTGAAAGGGCTTCTGCCCTGCGACGGCATTTGTTCCCTATACGGAACGATAGCGCTATTCTTCGTTTTACCGCAATTGATTGAGCGGCACGTGTTGCGTAGCGGAGGCAATCGGCTTTGCGACGGAGAAGGCACATGTTGACGCGTAGTCCGCGACATCACCGGCCGAGTGCCCTTATGTCTGCGGCGCTCAGTGTCTGTGTGGCAACTTATTCTTTCGCTGCCGCCGCTGCGCCCCCGTCGAATGACGCCTCGCAGCCGCTGCAGGAAGTCACCATCATCGGCAAGGTGGATGCTCGCACCGTCAATCAAGAGGTCCGGCAATTCGTGCGCTCGCACGCCAAGCCCGGCGCTCACATCGGTCAGGTCGGCCGCTGGCGCGAGGCCGTGTGCCCGACGGTCGCCGGCCTGCAAGGCGCCGCCGATGAGCTTGTCTCACACCGGATTACGGCGATCTCGCGAGCCGTGGGCGCTCCGACCCGCGCTTTTGGTAAGAAATGCAGTGTAAATGTCGAAGTGGTATTCACGCTCTCGCCCCAGGGGCTGCTGGATCACATTGCCAAACAATACCGCCCGTTGCTCGGCTACTTCTCCGCCGCCAACGGCCGGCAGGCGTTGTCCTTCACGCGTCCTGTCCAGGCCTGGTACGTGACTGGCACGCGCTCGCTGGATTATCTGGCTCCGGCCGGCAGTTTCATGCCGGCAAACCTTCCGAAGGGCGGCCAGCCAAGCAATGACTTTCTGACTGAAATGTACACCCCGGGATTGAACGTCGACTCGTACCAGTTCGCCGACTCCAGAGCTGGGGTCGGCTCATCGGGCACGGCCGGCAGCTACCTCGGCAAGGGACAGCGCAGCGAATTCGTGCACGTCCAGATCATCGTGGACAGCAACTCGGTCGCGAAGTATTCCCTGCAGGCAGTTTCGGACTACATCGCGATGCTCGCCCTCACGCGCCTGGTCTCGGCGGATGACTGCAGCGCGCTGCCGAGCATCGTCAATCTTTTCGCCACCGGCTGCACCGCCGTTCCGGCGACGATCACCACAGCCGACATTGCCTATCTCAAAGGCTTGTACGGGGCGGATCTGGATAAGAACCTCAATATCGAGCAGGGTGACATTCACGAGCGCATGCTGCGGGAAGTCCTTGGTCGTTAGATCAAAGACGTCCGCGGCGCAGCGCAGTGCGGTCACGCGCACCCTCGTGCGCGAATTCAGCCCGGGTCAACGCGCCGGGGCGCCCGCTGCAACTGCCGCGACGGGTGCAGAGGGATCAACCCGGGTGAAATAGACCATATGCTCCTTGGACGCGATATATATGTGGAGCTGTTTGAGCAGATCAGTGCCGATCGCAAATGGAGTAATGCCATAGACATCCTGGCAACCGATGCCATTCAGACGACTCAAGCTGCGATCCGGACGGCATGACTGCGTGGTCCACAGTTCGATCCTGGCATCCTTGATATCAAGGCCGGCGGCGGTGAGGGCCATGGCACGGTAACTGTGCGATCGGGTGCCGTTTGCCTGTGGTTCGCTTTGCAGGCCCGGCGACTGCTCATCGAAACCGAAGAACTTCTTTGTCACCTCGGTACTGATGCGGGAATATCTGCTGCTGGTGTCGAAGCTGGTTTGAATTTCCTGCTGTTCAAGCTGCATCGGGAAGTGCAGCAGTCCTGTCTGATCGAATTCAAAATGAACGGCCGTCACCGTCCCGCCCCAATAGGCCGCAGCGCTTCCGCACTTGACCTGCTCGAACAGCGTGATGTTGCTGTACGCGAGGTTGATTTCCGCATCGACGGCCGTGAGGAATCGCGCTGCCAACTGCCCAACGATGGGCTTGCCCTCAAAGCTACTGACTGAAGGAATAGCGGAAGCCGGCACTACTATCATCGGCCAGCTCTGAAAGCCCTGGGTCCCCAGACTGAAGTCCTCTCGGACCATGTCGGTGATGGGCTTTCCCATGAACATAATGCGCCGCGATCCGTTCGCCATCCGTATCGTATTCAGGTGCCAATCAGCGATGGCAGCGCCATACAGGGTCAGAATCCCCTCTTCCAGAGCGAGTGACATCCAAACATCACGTCCGGCGATGCGCACCGGCACCAGGAACTGCCCCGTTCCAACGCTGCGAACATCGATGGAGGTGAGTTTCTTCATCTGGCAGGATTTGCCATCCGCCGTGGGCTGCGGCTGCCCGGCCTGAACTGACTGTTCGGAACCGAGGATCAGCGCTGCCGTCACTGCGAGCCAAAGCAAAGGGTTCACTCGCCTGAGCATGCCTAACTCCCTGCGTCATCGTATGGTCTGACTCTCGCGACCGGCCAAAGATAGATCAGCTGATTGTCCGGCGCCACCTGTGCCCATGAAGCAATTGTCCGCGTAGACTTTTGTTCGAATAGCCAGGAGAAGCATGATGGTCGACCTCACGACGGTGTCGGCTGAGCCTAATGGCCTGCGAGCAGGCTCCGCAGGCAATGCACCCCTTGCACAGCGCCGGATGCGTCGAGCCTATCTCGCCATTGTGCTTGCTGTGGTAGCGATCGTCGGGTGGGGATTCTGGCCGAGCTACTTTCGGCCCTTGTTGCACGGTGGCGTGAACAAGTTTTGGATTATTCATATCCATGCGACCGTGTTCATCGGGTGGCTGATCCTCGTGGTCGCTCAAGCATCCCTGGTTGCCACCGGACACATAGACCTGCACCGCCGGGTGGGAAGGGTAGGTGTCGCCTACGGGATACTCGTGGCATGCATCGGATCGCTCGTGAGCTTCATGGCGCCGATCCTGCACGTGCAGGCTCATCAAATGCCCGTCGAGCGCGCCTCATTGGTCGTCCTTTACAACCTCACGGACATGCTGGTCTTCAGCGGCTTCTTCGCCGCCGCAATAATCTATCGGCGCTCGCCACAGAGGCATAAGCGGTTGATCTTGAGTGCTACGGTCGGGCTGTCGTCTGCAGCGGTCGGACGGGTCCTGCCGGGCGGGTCACTTGTGTACATGCTTGTGTGGCTGTCTCCGCTCTTCGCATCAATGGCAGTAGATCTATGGATCAAGCGCCGCCTGCACCCGGTGTCGTTGATCAGCCTTCCTATATTCGTGCTGACGTCATTCAAGGTCGAGATCTTCTCCTCTTCGCCCCTATGGCCAACTGTGGGCCGGGCGCTCATCAGTCCCTTTGTGTGATCTATCGCCCATGGAGTGGTTCGGCGCGTGTGCCGCGAGCAGAGGGGCTTCTGGAAACGACGATTGCTCGAACAAGAAGTGTGATGCGTCCGTCACGCTTGCTGGGCCTAATTCGACCTGAACGTTCGAGTTCGGCTAGCCCATGAAGGGCCGCCCAAAAAGTCTCGGTCGCCGGCTCTACGTCGACGCAAAACGGCGTCACAACTGCCGCAATCGCTTCGAAGCCGGCCCGTAGTTCCGGTCTGGTTGCGGCTTCAGCGAACCGCAAATTCGTCGGCAGGATAAACATGGCCTCGTAGAGTGCAGGGTGACTCAGCGCAAAGGCGAGATAGGCCGTGGCGACGCTCTTCAGGGCGCTTCGCCCGGTCGATCCGCTGGCTGCCTCCCGAAGAGCGACTGTGATTTCCTGAAAGCCTTCGATGGCAACTGCCGTAACAATCGCATCCCTGTTCTCAAAATGGGAGTACAGGACTGGCTGGCTATATTCGATCTCAACGGCCAGGCGACGGATTGTCACGGCATCCCATCCTTCGCGCTCTGCAATCTCTCGCGCCGCCGCGACGATGCGCTGCTCGCGCTCGGCCCGCTCTCTGCCTTTGCGTTCGGCAATGCCCAAGCTCCAATCTCCTCTAGGCCAGGCGCCCCAAAAAGTCCATGGGGTAATACTACGCTTGACAATCTAGCATTGCTAGATTCAAATACTAGCAATGGTAGTATTTATTACTTCGATAGAAAGGAGATTGTTATGAATTGGGCTGCTTTCGGAATAGCGGCGTTCGTGGCTCTCGCGATCATTGCGATTGGCCTTCTATATATATGGGTTCCCTTGGTCGCGACACGCAGTTTCGGTCTGCCGCTTCCTGAAAGCGGCGCCAACGTCCCATGGTGGCTTCGTCTCAAGGGAGTGCGCGACATCGCGTCGGGATTGACGGTACTGACGATGATGGCCTGCGGCACCCCTCGCATGGTCGGCATCATTCTGCTGGCGGAAACGGTCATCCCTGTCGGTGACATGACGCTCGTGCTGGCATCGAAAGGCTCCCGCGGAAAGGCCTTCGGTATGCATGGCATCACGGCCCTTGCCATGTTCTTGGCGGCTTCGGCGCTGATCTTGGGGGTGAACTGAGATGGTCCATACACTTTCAATCTGGCTAGTCGTCGCCGCTTTTTTCGGCGCCGGCCTCTTCAACGCGATCGGCACGCAAAAAACGAGGAGCGACTTCGCGCGGTGGGGCTACCCGCGCTGGTGGAACATCCCGACTGGTGCACTGGAGATGATCGACGCCGTGCTGATTACACTTCCTGCCTCCCGCATCGTTGGCCTGGTGCTCGGGGCGGTAATCATCGCGGCCGCGGCCATTACCGTGCTGCGCCACCGTGATTTCTCCCATCTTGTGCCACTCAGTGTCTTTGTCGGCATGATTGCCCTTGCCGGATTTGTATGAGGGCGGTCCACATGTCAAAGAAGGCCGCGCTCTGCAAAGGACATGCAGCGGCCGTCGCCGACGATGACGTGGTCCAGCACCCGCACGTCCACCAGCGCCAGTGCGTCGCGCAGCCGCTGCGTGATGAGTTCATCGGCATGGCTGGGTTCGGCGACCCCGGAAGGGTGGTTATGGGCAAGGATCACCGCTGCTGCGTTTCGCGCCAGGGCGGCCTTGACCACTTCTCGCGGGTGGACGCTTGCCCCGTCGATGGTGCCGCGGAACATCTCCTCGAACGCGATGAGCTGGTGGCGCGAATTCAAGTGCATGCAGCAGAAAACCTCGTAAGGCCGATCCCGCAGCTGCGCCAGCAGGAAGCCCCGTGCGGCGTCCGGGGAGTCCAGCGCCGGACCGGCCTTGAGCGTGTCGCGGTAGTGCCGGCGCGCCAGCTCGAGGGCCGCCTGCAGCATGCAATACCGGGCCGGTCCCAGGCCGTGCCCGGCCAGCGCCTGTTCCCGGTTCGCGCCCAGCAATTCGCGCAGCGACCCGAACCGCGCGAGCAGCTGATGCGCCAGATCGACGGCATTTCCGCCCCGGTTGCCGGTCCCGAAGAACACGGCCAGCAGTTCGGCATTGGACAGGGTCTGGGCACCATGTTCCATGAGCTTTTCGCGCGGCCGCTCGCAGGCCGGCCAGTTGAGGATCGACATGCGGCCAGTGTCCGGGTCGCGCCCCGCGTCGCACCAGCGGTCAATCGGGCCTGACCGTCCTCATTTGGACGGCCAGCGCCCCGGGGCGGGCCAATGCGGCGCCGGCATAGACCGCAGACGGATATCGTCTGTCGATATCGTCATTTGCGCACCGTCTGGGTGGACCCGATAATGGCCAGAACGAGGTTCTATGCACGGCAAACACATCCTGCTCGGCGTCACTGGCGGCATTGCGGCCTACAAGAGTGCGGACCTCGTCCGCCGGCTGCGTGAGCGGGGTGCGGAAGTGCAGGTCGTGATGACCGATGGCGCTCGGGAGTTCGTCACCCCGATGACCTTCCAGGCTCTGTCGGGAAGGCCGGTACGCACGGATATGTGGGACCCGGGCGCGGAAGCCGCGATGGGCCACATCGAACTGGCGCGCTGGGCCGATCTGGTACTGGTCGCCCCGGCGACCGCCGACTTCCTGGCACGTCTGGCCGGCGGTCGCGCCGATGACCTGCTGGCGACGACCTGTCTGGCGACCGCCGCGCCGCTCGCGCTGGCGCCGGCCATGAACCAGCAGATGTGGGCGAACCCGGCGACTCAGGCCAACGTGGTGCTGCTGAAGCAGCGCGGGGTGCATGTCTTCGGTCCCGGCATCGGCGACCAGGCCTGCGGGGAGGTCGGCGCGGGACGCATGCTCGAGCCCACCGAACTTGCCGCGTTGGCCGATTCGACGCTGGTGCCAAGCGGCGTGTTGAGCGGCCGGCGGGTGCTGATTACCGCAGGTCCCACGCGCGAGCCGATCGATCCGGTGCGCTTCATCAGCAATCGCAGTTCCGGGAAGATGGGATTCGCGGTGGCGCAGGCGGCGCGGGAGGCCGGTGCCGAAGTCGTGATGATCTGTGGCCCGGTGGCGCTGGCGACTCCAGCCGGCATCCGCCGCGTCGATGTGGAGTGTGCCGCAGGCATGCTCGCGGCAGTGCAGGCCGAAGTGCGGCCCGACGATATCTTTATCTCCACGGCCGCTGTGGCCGACTATCGGCCGGCGCAGGCCGCGGCGCAGAAGATCAAGAAGACCGAAGAGAGTCTGGCGCTGCAGATGGCACGCACCACCGACATCATCGGCACCCTGGCCGCCAGCGCGCAGCGGCCGGCATTCGTCGTGGGCTTTGCGGCCGAGACCGATACGGTCGAGCAGAACGCGCGCTCGAAAATGCTGCGCAAAAATCTCGACATGATCGCGGCCAATGAAGTCGGTCATGACAAGGCGTTCGACTGCGCCGACAACGAGCTGATCGTGCTGTGGCGCAATGGCCGCAAGTTGCTGCCGCGCAATGCGAAGACGCAATTGGCGCGCGAGCTCATCGAGCTCATCGCCACGGTCATGACGGAGCGCCGAAGCGAGACCTCCCGCGCCACGCCCCTATCGGCGAACGCCACCAAGGCTTGATTGCATGGATACGTTGACCCGCCGGCATCCTTTGAAGGTGCGGATTCTCGATGCACGTGTTGGTGCGCAGTTCCCGCTGCCGGCATACGCCACCAATGGCTCGGCGGGCCTGGACCTGCGTGCCTGCATTGACGCGTCCCTGACGCTCGCGCCGGGACAGACTCAATTGGTTCCGACCGGCCTGGCGATACACTTGGATGATCCAGGACTGGCCGCGGTGATCCTGCCGCGATCCGGACTGGGCCACAAACACGGCATCGTGCTGGGTAACCTCGTCGGGTTGATCGACTCGGACTACCAGGGGCCGCTGATGGTCTCGCTGTGGAACCGTGGGCAGAGCGCCTTCGTCATCGAGCCCGGCGAGCGCATTGCGCAACTGGTCGTGGTCCCGGTGGTTCAGGTGGACCTTGAGGTGGTCAACGATTTCGCAGCCAGCGTCCGCGGGGAAGGCGGCTTCGGGCATTCCGGCCGCGGCTGATTCGCTGCGGTGCGATCAGCGTAACGCGGCCTGACTGGCGCGCAATTCCTTGTACCGGTCAATGTCCGACTGGAACTGTGCCTGAGTCTTGGCTTCTTCTTCCTGACTGCTGCTCAAGGCCGCTTTCTGCGTGCGGATGTCGTTGATCGTATGCACCATCTGCTCGGCCAGATCATCCGGCATACGATGGGCGTCGGCCCGAGTGCTGTAGGGCTTGAAGTTCTGCGCCCGGGTCTGCAGCGTCGATAACCGTTCGCCCAGCGTGGTCACGTATTGCTCGGCGGCGACCCGCTGGCCCTTGATCTGCAACAGGCGCTCATCGCGCAGCTGTTCGATGTCCTTGACCGAGGTGTAGGTCGCCAGCAGGAAGCTGTCATGCTGCTTCTGACGGGCCGTTTGCTGGTCCGATTCGGCGGCGGCAGCCAGTTCGGCGGCGCTCTTGGTGGCGTCCTTGTGGCCGATGGGCACACCCTGCTTGTTCAGCAGGGTGCTCTCCTTCTGGGCGTACTGGGGCGGGATGCTGTCCCCATAGTGCACCACGCCCTGGTCATCCACCCACTTGTAGGCAGCCGGAGCCTCGGCCCAACAGGCGGCGCCCCAGGCGCACACGCATGTCAGGGCAAAAGCGATCTTTAAGGCGGGGGCAGTTCTGAGCATGGTCCTAGGCTGTTCGGAGCATCGTCTTGCCGCGCATCATGTCCCTGTCGCAACCGGCGCTGCAAGTGTCACGAGACGCCAAATTGTGCGCGATAGGCCTTCAGTGCCGTGAGCTGTTGCGCAGAAACACGCGCCCGTCCATCCGGGGGGTTCTCCAGGGCGGCCAGAAGCTGGCCAAGTGTGAGGATGCTCACACAGCGGACCCCGTGCGCCGCGTAGATTTCCTGCACGGCGGAACGGTCTCCCTGGCCCCGTTCCTGCCGGTCCAGGGCCAGCAGGATGGCCGCGGGCGTCGCTCCGGCCTTGTGGATCAAATCAATTGCCTCGCGCTTGGCAGCGCCATCGGAAATCACATCATCCACGATCACGACCCGGCCCTTGAGCGCGGTGCCGACAATAGTGCCGCCTTCGCCGTGGTCCTTGGCCTCCTTGCGGTTGAAGGCATACGGCACATTGCGGCCGTGGTGGTCGGCCAGGGCGATGACCGTGGCCGTGGCCAGCGGAATGCCCTTGTAGGCCGGACCGAACAGCATGTCGTATTCAAGTCCGGACTCGGCCAGCGCGGCGGCGTAACAGCGGCCCAGCGCCGCGACCGACGTGCCGTCGCTGAACAGGCCGGCATTGAAGAAGTACGGACTTTCACGCCCGGACTTGAGCGTGAAGCGGCCAAAGCGCAGCGCCTCGCGCGCCATGGCGAGATCGATGAATTCGAGTTGATAGTTGTGCATGATCGCTGTTTCGCGCCGGCCGCGTGCTGATTGCTTAGATGGAGCGGTAGATTATTACATCGAATTCCACCCCCCGATGGTCACAGGCGGCGCGGGTCTATTTTCAGCCGCGCGTCGTCTCCATGCTGTTTCTGGGTTTCGCCAGCGGCCTACCCTTCTACCTGGTGTACAACACGCTTTCCGCCTGGTTGCGCCAGGACGGCATTCAGCGCAGCACCATCGGCATGCTGGCCTGGGCGGGCCTGATTTACACGCTGCAGATCTTGTGGGCGCCGTTTGTCGACCGGGTGCCGTTGCCGCTGCTGAAGCAACTGCTAGGAAGACGCCGCAGCTGGATGTTCCTCGCCCAGATTGGCGTGGTCGGCGCGCTGGTGAACCTTTCACTGGCGCATCCCGCCGCCAATCTCACCCAGGTCGCCCTGGGCGCCTTGTTTCTGGCGTTCTGCGCGGCCACGCAGGATATCGCCATGAGCGCGTGGCGCATCGAGTCCGCGCCGGATGAGGAGCAGGGCGCCATGGCGGCCGCTTACCAGATCGGCTTTCGTGCCGCGCTTATCTGCGCCTCCGCCGGGGCGCTGGGGCTGGCGCAGGTCGCGGGCTGGCACGCCAGCTATGCAACCATGGCGGCACTGGGCCTGGTCGGGGTGATCACGACCCTGCTGGTGCGCGAACCGCCACCCCGGGTGGCCCCGGTCGGCGAACACCAGGAACAGCGTGTGCGCGACTGGCTGGCAAGCCGGGCGCACTGGCCGCGAGTCGCGCAGACCGCGGGCGCCGCCTTTGTGGGCGCCGTGGTATGTCCGCTGACCGATTTCCTCGGGCGCTTCTCGGTGCGGATCGCCGCGCTGCTGCTGTTGCTGATCGGCAGTTACCGCCTGACCGACTTCACCATGGGCGTCATGGCCAACCCCTTCTACATCGATCATGGCTACAGCCTGGAACAGATCGCCACCGTTGTGAAGGTTGTCGGCCTGGCGCTGTCGATGATTGGCGTCCTACTCGCGGGAGTGGTGATCGCGCGCTACGGCATCGTCCGCGCCCTGATTCTGGGCAGTATCATGGTCATGCTGTCGAATCTCGGATTTTCCTGGCTGGCAACCACCCACGGACCGACGGTCCTCGGTCTGGGTGCTGCCAATGGACTGGACAACCTGGCGCTGGCGCTGCACGGCACGGCGCTCATCGCCTTCCTGTCCGCGCTCACCAGTTCCCGATATACGGCAACGCAGTACGCACTGTTTTCATCGATGTACGCACTGCCGGGCAAATTGCTGGAAGGAACGTCCGGCTTCGTGGTCGACCGGATCGGCTATCCGCATTTCTTCATGTACACCGCGAGTCTGAGCATCCCCGCGCTGCTGCTGATCTACCTGCTGACACGCCCAGCGCATCGCCACGCATTGCCTTGAGGATTCAGGTGGCGTCGAACAGGTCGATGTCGTCAAGGGATCCGGCCCGTAGATCGCCTTTCTCGCCGGCCCGATCGAACCGGGAATGGCCTTCGTCGGCTTCGACGTCGGCCGAGTCGCTCCAGTCCTCGCCTGGATCGGCAGCCTCAAGCAGACTTTCGTCGCACCACGAGTTCCAGTCTTCGCGGTCCAGTTCTGCGAGGCTGCCATCGGCGTATTGCACCTCGATGGTGCCGTCGTCGTCGTCCAGGGCTACGACTTCGAATGGCTCACCGCCATTCAATCGGTACCAGGCCCCGACGCCCGGATTGGGACTCGCCATCGTAAACCTCCGCTGCGAAGATTCGATACAACAGCTGCACGCCGCCACGGGGCGATTGCTATGCTCTCACGCCAATGCGCGGATTCATGTTGCGCCTGATTTACAGGGCTTTCAAGAATAACCCGTCGCATCGGACAAGCTTGCGCTGCAGGATGATCGGCCGTTATGTTCGACCAAGTCATCAAGTTCTTCATAGTGTTCTTCGTCGTGATCGAGCCGCTGTCGATTGCCCCGGTATTCGTCAGCCTCACGGCCGGCTCCCCTGCGGAATTTCAGCGCAAGATGGCGTTCAAGTCGGTCTCGATCGCCGCCTTAATCCTGTTGACGTTCTCACTGATCGGTACGCCGTTCCTGGCAGCGATGGGCATCAGCATCCAGGCCTTTCGCATCTTCGGCGGTCTGCTGCTGTTCCTCATCGCGCTGGAGATGGTGTTCGCGCGCGAATCCGGTACCCGTACCTCCAGTGATGAGAAGGCCGAGAGCCAGCTGCGTGCCGATGTTTCGGTATTTCCGCTGGCATTCCCCCTGATCTCCGGTCCCGGTGCGTTGGTCACGATCCTGTTGTGGTTCGGTCCACTGCCGATCACGGCCCATCCGCTGCAGTTTGCGGCCATGGCCGCGTGCGTCGCGATCGTGCTGCTGCTGACCCTGCTCGTGATGCTGACTGCCGTGCCGTTGATGCGCAGGATGGGGGTGACCGGGACGAATGTGGCCAACCGTCTGTTCGGCGTGATCCTCGGGGCGCTGGCCGTGCAGTTCGTGCTCGACGGGATTCGCGCCAGCTTCGGTTGAGGCGGCTAGGCCGCGCGCCGCCGGTACGCCAGATCCCACACCCCGTGCCCCAGGCGCTCACCGCGCTGCTCGAAGCGGGTCGGCTGGCGCGATTCGGGTCGCGGCACATAGCCGCCCGCAGCCGCGGTGTTCTCGAGCAGCGCACAGCCATCGAACACTTCGAGCATCGCGTTGGCGTAAGGCTCCCAGTCCGTCGCGGCGTGCAGCAGCCCGGCGGGTTTCAGACGCGATGCCAGCAGCGCAACGAACGGCGCATTGAGCAACCGGCGTTTGTGATGACGTTTCTTATGCCAGGGGTCGGGGAACAGCACGAGCACTTCGTCGAGGCAGCCTTCGGGTAGCTGCTGGCCGACTACTTCAACGGCATCGTGGTTGCTGACCCGGACATTGCGCAGGCCGAGGCGCTCGATTTCCAGCAGCACCCGCCCGACTCCCGGGCGATGCACTTCGATCCCGAGGAAGTCGACATCGGGACGCTCGCTCGCCATGCGGATGAGATTGGCGCCGTTGCCGAAGCCGATCTCGACCACGCGCGGCGCGACACGGCCAAACAACGCCGCGAGGTCACAAAATGCCGCAGCCGGCTCGAGCCCGAATTGCGGCCACAGCCGTTCGAGTGCGCGCTGCTGGCCATCGGTCATGCGACCGGCGCGCAGCACGAAAGAGCGCACGCCGCGCGGATGGGTCCCGGCACTCATCGATGCGCGAACGAGGCGCTCGTCACGCTTAAGTGCGCATCGGCTCCGCAGCGCAGCTCAGCGCGGGTATGCATGAACACGGGCCGCTGTCCCATGCCGTGGCCTGCGTCGATTCCGGCCAACACCGGAATCTTCATGGTCTGTGCAAAACGCTCGAGTACCGCCGCACCGAGGTTGCTGCCATCGGTTTCTGCGCCGCCGAGGAAGGTGCCGAGCACGATGGCCTTGAGATTGCGCAGCACACCCGCCTGGCGCAGATGTTCGAACACCCGGTCGATGCGATAGCCACGTTCGCCGACGTCTTCGAGGAACAGGATGCCCGAAGGACGGCGCTGCAGAGCGGTGCCGAGGGTAGTTTGCAGGACGGTGAGATTGCCGCCGGTCAAGCGGCCCGTGATGAGCTGCCGACGCCGGGCCGCCGCATTGAGCGGGACGAGGCTGGCAAAGACAGTGTGGCGCGCGCCACCGAACAGGACCGCGTCGAGTTCGCGACGGTCTTCATCGCGCATATTGGTGCCGCCGAGCCGGTCCAGGAAAGGCCCATGCAGCGAAGGCCACCCCCAGAACAGGTTCAGGAGCTGATGCAGGGTCGTGAAATCGCTGTAGCCGATCACGAGTTTCGGATGAGCGGGCGGTTTCAGCGCCTGCAGCCTCTGGATGATGCGGATCGCGCCATAGCCGCCGCGCACGCCCCACACGGCCCGCGAGTCACGCGCATAAAGCGCCTTGCGAAGCTGCGCGAAGCGGTGCGCATCGGTGTTGGCGCACAGCAGG
This sequence comes from Steroidobacteraceae bacterium, assembly GCA_036498905.1. Taxonomy (GTDB): domain Bacteria; phylum Pseudomonadota; class Gammaproteobacteria; order Steroidobacterales; family Steroidobacteraceae; genus DAIDKA01. The sequence continues at coordinate 37,682 of DASYER010000023.1, forward strand.
TCTGCGCCGAACAGATCCGGCGACACGCGCGGTACGAGCCCCTGGCGTTTCAGGAACTGAATACCGTTTTCGAGCGCTTCGTCGCTGCACCGGAACCCGGGAGCGACAACGTCGACGACATCCCCGGGGGAGAGTAGCGGCTGCGGCATACCTGCGACTTCGATTTAAAAACCTTCGGATCACACAGTCTACCCGGCCCAATCTTCTATGGCAGAATCAACGCTGTTTTCGCGGGGCCGTTCGAGTGAACGGCATGTCATAGAGGGTGATGGCTCAGAGCCTGGTCATCGGATTGCTCCTCGTCATGGCGGCCATCGCCGGTGCCGTATGCGTGTGGCTGTTCATTCGGGGACTGTCCCGTGGGGCCGCGGCACCGCCGACGGCGGCGCCCGTGTCGATCCGGGCCGCCGAGCGGGGCGCGCCGGCGCCGGCCGCCGCGGTACCGCCCCCGCGCGCTGCAGCGCCTGTAGGACCGCTCGAGACGCAGGTTCTCAGCCTCGACCAGACCTTCCACAACATGTATGAGCTGGCCTTCGGTGCGCTCGCGCATCAAAAGCCGCCGCAGCAGGAGTTGCGCGTCGTCGCCGAGAATGCCGACGAACTGTTCGAACGACTGGCCACTGATCCGAAATACGTGATGCGCCGCCCGATGATGCTGCCGCAGCTGCTGCGGGCAGTGCATGACAAGAAGAGTACCCAGCACCAGCTGGCCAATATTTTCGCCCGCGATCCGGCGCTGGCCGGCAATTTGCTGAAAGTGGCCAACAGCCCGGTGTACCGCGTGAGCGAGGATCCGGTCGAAAGCCTGGATCGGGCCGTGGCCATGCTCGGCACCGATGGACTGCATTCGTTGATCGCGACGGTGCTGGTGCAGCCGGTATTCAAGCTGGCTGCCACCGACTATCCGCGCTTTCCGGAAATCGTGTGGGAGCACACCTTCCGCTCGGCAAGTGCGGCCGAGAGCCATGCCTCGCAGGTCGAAAACGGCGATCCGTTCGCCGCCCAGCTGTTGGCGCTCACGATGGGCTTAGGCACCATTGTCGTCTACCGCCTCGTCGTGGATCGCTGCCATCTGCAGCTGCAGGGACGATCACCTCATCCGGCCGTCATCATTGCCCTGATTGACTCGCAATGTGCGAGCGTCGCCAAACGGGTGGCGGCGAGCTGGGAGCTGTCGGAGCGGGTGCTCACGGCGCTGGAAGAACAACGGCCCCGTCGCAAGGGCGAGCCGGTCGCCACGCTGTCGCCGCTGGGACGTTCGCTGGCTTTCGGACGCAAGCTGGCGGCACTGGCCGTACTGCATGAGCACGGGCTGATTTCCGAGGATACGGTTCGCGCCTCGATGGCCCTGGAGGGGCCTCTGGCCGAGCAGTTCGACAGCATCTGGATCAAGCTTATCGGTCATGAAGAACGCGCGAAGGCTTGAGCGCAGTGCAACAACTGCTGCCGGCCGAGGGAGCCGGCTTGAGCGTGGGCTAAAGCGGGGAAGTTAAGGTTGGTTAACCATAATGGAACCCCTTGATTCTTCAAGATTCTCCAGCAGGCCTACAATGTCATCGCCAACTGCACCATTGCGTTGAACAGCTCATGGGGCGGTACCATTAAGCCCTTAACGACGATGCGGAATCACAAGCGACCGCGACGGAGCAAATCATGAACGCCAAGGTAAGTGCCCAGGCTCGAACCAAGGCCGGTACAGTTTTAAAGGTAGTCGGAATCGCAGCCGCGCTGATGCTCGGCGCCTCGTCCGTCTACGCGGAGTCCCATGGTGGCGGCGGTGGTGGTGGCCACTTTTCCGGTGGCGGCCACATGTCCGGCGGCGGCGGTCACATCAGCGCACCGCATTTCAGCGGCGGCAGCCGTGGGTTCGCGGGTGGCCAGCACTACACGCCGCATTTTGCCGCCGGTGTGCATGCCCAGGTCCGCGGTGCCTATGGATATCGCGGTGGCTACGGGGTACGCGGTGGTGTGGGCTTGGGGTATCGCGGCGGCTGGGCCGGCGGTTACTGGCGTGGTGGGTACTGGCCGCGCGCCTATTACGGCTGGTCGTACCCGCTGTTTCTGGGTTTCCTGCCCGCACTGTATTCGACCTACTGGTGGGGCGGCGTGCCGTACTACTACGTGAATAATGTGTACTACAACTACGATGCGACCGATAACGGCTATGTGGCGGTAGACCCGCCACCGGTGTCGGGCGGTAGTTACTCGGATGATGTGAACGCGGCTGCCGCCGCCGGACCCGATACGACCAACTCGACGGATAACACACCGCCGGATGTGGCAGCTGCCGGACCTGCGGCGGGCGCGGGACCTGATGCGGGCCTGATCATCTACCCCCGTAACAACCAGAGCGACCAGCAGCAGGCGACGGACAAGTTCCAATGCCATGACTGGGCGAAGGGCCAGACCGGGTTTGATCCAACCAGCCAGGCCTCCTCCAACGCGTCGGTCAGCAAGCGCTCCTCCTACGCCCGGGCAATGTCGGCTTGTTTGGACGCACGCGGGTACACGGTGCGCTAGTTTCGAACTTCTGATCCGCAGGTGTTGCTCGAGGGAGGGCGATCGCCCTCCCTTTTGTTTGAGCCCTTTGATTAGTCAACCGTCCCGACCGCCTTTCGCTACAATTAGTAACAACCCGGTCCCCAAGGGCACGGGCACGCGCAGCGCGTAGCGGCGCAAAACAAATATTGTGGGGGAGGCTCTATGGTTAATCAGCGATTCATCGTTGGCAGTCTTGCATCACTCATGATTTGCGGTCCGGCGCTCGTGGCCGTAGCGCAGGCAGCCGATGCGCCGCCACCGCAGATTCCGACTTGCGAAAAGAAAATCGGTACGCTGGCGGTCACCGAACCGGAGAACAACTGGTGGTCGCAGTACCAGCTCGAGTCACCCGAATCGCTCATCAAAGTGTTCGTGTCCCAGTCGAACTGCTTCACGCTCCTGGATCGGGGCAAGGGGCTTGCCGCGGCTCAGCGCGAGCGCGCCCTGTCGGCCAGCGGCGAGACGCGCGGCGGTTCAAACATCGGCAAGGGCCAGATGAAGGCCGCCGATTACGTACTCGTTCCGGACCTGGTCACGAAAAATGGCAATTCGGGCGGCACGAACATAGGCGGCGCGCTGGGCGGTTTTCTGCATGGCATGGCCGGCGCGGTTGTCGGCGGGATCAGTCTCAAGAGCAAGACGGCCGATGTGGTGCTGACGCTCACCGATGTCCGTTCGACGGAGCAGGTCGCTCTCGATCAGGGTCATTCGAAAAAGACCGATCTGGGCTGGGGCGCGGGCGGCGGCTCGTTCTTTGGCGCCTTCGCGGCCGCGGGGGCCAGCAGCTACGCGAATACCGAGATCGGCCAGGTTATTACGATGGCCTACCTCGATGCCTTCACGAAGCTGGTCACGCAGGTCAGGGGCATGCAACTGAACGCGAAGGCCGATAATGTCTCGCAGTCCGTGACTATGTCGAAGCCCGGCAGGATGTACGAGGCCTCGAACCTTAAGGCCAAGGTGGTGCGCGACCTGGAACCGGGCATGACCCTTTATCCAAGCGGTGACAAGGACGGAATCTGGTGGAAGGTGAGCGACGAGCTCGGCAATGAGGGTTGGGTACCCTCGACGCTGTTCCAGCTGGCCAAGTAGTGGCAGGGGCTAGCTGACCTCGTAGAACCACAGCATCACGGCGTCCGGATACCGGGCGCCGCTGCAGAGAAATATGCGCCGATTCAGCCAGTCATAAGGTCCGACCGGGGCCGAGAACCGCGGCGTGGCGCGAAAGTAGTACTCGGCCGGATCGACGGCCTCGCCGGCGCCGAGGCGACGCATCACGGTCTGCGGGCCGTGACGCATGCCATGGTTGTTGACCTGGATGATGACGCCATCATCCGTGCGCAACAGATACTGGGCCTCGACAATCATCACGCCGTCCTGGCGCAGGTACTGCCAGTCGGCTCCGCCGGACACCAGTGTGCCGCGCAGCTGTGGACCGGCAAATGTCCCGCCGGCAATCGGCACCACGCGCCGCGCGCCCTCGGGAACATCACCCACTACGATCGGAGGCTCGAGGGTGGCGCGCACTTCGAGCAACAGTGTCAGTTCAGGTTTCATGGCTGCGGATTATAGGCTCCCCAGCATTGCGGGAGGCGGTGCCGGACCCGTAGAATCACTCCCCCCGCGCGGGTGTAGTTCAATGGTAGAACTGCAGCTTCCCAAGCTGCTAACGTGGGTTCGATTCCCATCACCCGCTCCAATCAGATTCCGTCGATTGGCAGATCCTGGGGCTCTAGGCCCACGCATCAATCAGGAGGCCGGGCCCTCGCGCTTCGGAGTGACCGGCCTGAAATTTGACAGGGTCAGATGCGCTTGCGGATCCGCTTGCCTGGGTCGACTCGATTCGCGCGACCTGCTCTTTCGCCGCGTTGATCTCACCGGAGATTTTCTGAATCTCGGCCTTACCCTTGGGGGTCTTGGCGGAAACGCACGTGACCCAATCGTTCAGCTCCGATTGTTCGCGTTTGATCTGGCCCTGTAGCGCTCCCGTGGATCCGGGTACGGAACTCAACATGCCGCCGCCCTGCCGTGGTGGGTACGGCTCACTCTAGTGGCACGGGCGAAATTGCAAACTAAATGACCGCCGATCTGTGACGCGGATCACGGTGGCCATGGAGAATCTCGGGCCGGCCTCAAAGGGAAGGGGTGACCGGATCGCTCCAGACGCGGCGCACGAGATCCGCGAAGCGCGGGTCGGTACGGATCGGATCGAAGTAGGGATGCACTTTGAGGAACTGCAGGATGTTCGACTGCTCGACAAATGCCTGTTCGAGCCAATGGAATGCGGCCTCCTTGTCCCCTAGCCCGAGGTAGGCGTTTACGAACGCCGCGGCGGGTACATAGCCCGCCTCCCGGCGCCGCTGCAGGTCGGCGAGCAGCTTCAGGGCATCCGCGCGCCGTCCGGAGTGGGCATAGGCACGAATGAGCACCCCGGTCGCGGCCGGGCTGCCCTTTGAGGCCGCAACGACATTCTCGAGCACCGGAATGGCTTCAGGGCCGCGCCCAGCGCCATCGAGAACGAATCCGAGCGTCCCGAGCGCGTCGGCCTCGTCAGGCTGAACGGCGAGCACACTACGCAGTTGCCGTATCGCCTCCTCGTAATGACGTGACTGGAACAGTATCCAGGCAACTTCGGCACCCGGCACCGCGATCGGATCGAGCCGCTGTCCGCGCTGTGCCCATGCGATCGCCTCGTCAGTGCGTCCCTGGCACAATAGCCACAGAGCGAACCCCCAGTGAGCCGTCGCATCGTTCGGGCTCAAGTCCAGCGCGCGGCGGTATTCTGCTTCGGCCTCATGCCAGTGCCACTGTTCCTGCTCGATGTTCGCCAGCAACACATGGGCATCGGTAAGATCCGGATCGAGTTCGAGCGCCTTGCGAGCCGCATCGATCGCCTTGGTGCGCGCCTCGCCGGGAGTGCCGCCGATGGCGACCGTGCCGAGTGTGGTGTAGTCCTCGGACAGACCCACGTAGGCCGGCGCGAACGTCGGATCGAGCCGGATCGCCCGCTCGAATGAGTCGATGCTGCCCTGAAGTTCGGCCCTGCTGCGATTCCTGGCATATCCGAACCGCCCCTTGAGATAGTTCTCATAGACCTCCGGTGCAATGGTGCGTGCAGCCGCGAGCCTCTCCCGTTCTGCTCCGGTGACGGTCACTTCGACACGCTCCGCAATGGCCTGTGCCAGTTCGCTCTCGAGCCCGAGCGAATCCTTGAATTCGCGATCATACGTCTCGGACCAGAAATGCGTGTCGCTCGCCGCGCGAATCAACTGAGCCGTCACGCGGATACGCGTGCCCTCACGCGTCACCGAGCCTTCGACGATTGCATCGACACCAAGTCGCTTGCCGATCTCCGGCGCAGACAGCTGCGGGTCCTTGAAGCGCATCACCGAGGTATGCGAGATGACGCGCAGGCCATGTAGCTGCGCGAGACGGGCAATCAACGATTCGGTCATACCGTCGGCGAGGTATTCCTGCCCGGCATCACCCGAGAGGTTTCTGAGCGGCAGAACGGCGAGCGAGGTGATTTTGGTCGAAACGCCGCTCGGAGCACGTTCGCGATGCAGGACGTAATACGGGATCGCCGTCAGGATCAGGAGGATGAGCGCGCCGAACGCGACCGACCGCCACGTCCAGAACGCGCGGCGCGCTTCGCCCGGGACGTCGGCTGCGGACGGCTCAGCAACGACGGATGCAGGAGTCGGCGCCGGCTCCATCGCTACAGCGCGCTCGAACAGCGCGCCGCGACTCTCGCGCCAGGCATCAAGCTCGGAGACGAGCGCGTACACCGATCCGCGCTTGTCGTGCAGATGGCGATGGACCGGCATGGCCTCGCGCCGCTCCCAACGCTGCACGGTGGTCACATCACGCTTGAGGTATGCGGCAATCGCCTTCCAGGAGTGCAGCCGCTCGCCAGTGCCCATGTCGGAAGTCTGTTCGCGTGGTCCCGAGTCGACCTTCGACATTCTAGTCCGGGACCGTAGGACGGTAAAAGGCGGCATTTGACGGTAAGGCGCGAATCCTATGCATTGCCGTTTGACCCCGCGCACCGGGAGCCCGAAGTTGGCCTGCGTCCGGGCGTCGGCTCGGACGCATCCAATTTACGCTTCCGACCAAAACTCACTGAATTCGGAGATTCTCCATGAAAAGCAACTGGTTGAGCAGCACGGCGGGTCGCCGGGCCGTCCTCGTATCGATGACGCTTGCCGCAGGTACCGTCAGTGCGATCGGGATATCCGTGGCTGGCCAGAATCCGCGGCTGCCGGCTCACCTCTCGGGGCTCGTCAACGATTTCACCCCGTCCAGTGTCAACGGCGTTACGATCAAGGGCGGGCCGTGGGAGATGCACGGTAAGTGGGCGCTCGAGATCAACGAGTTCGGCCGCTCGGCGACCTTCACGGCGGAACTGTCGATGGAGACGGGCGATTTCGTGAACCCGAGCGCAACCTTCGACCCCGGGATGCTCGGTGCCCACACTCACCACATCACCATGACGAACGCCAAGGTCGTGCCGGGCTTTGCCGGGTGTCCGTCGAGTGTGGGCCCCACGCCGTTGACGACTACCGGCTTTCAGATTCAGGGCTTGGCGCACGTGACCGGAAACGGACAGCCTGCGCCCTTCGAGATACCGGCCGGCGTCACGGACCCATCGCCGTCGCAGCTGATTGCCTCGCCGATCACCATCTGCATCACCGGCGGTACGCGAGTGCAGTACGCAAACATTACCCTACAGATCGGAGCGCCCGCCGCGACGCACTTCGGCCCGCAGGCAATCCATGGCGTCGTCGTGAAGTGCGATGCCCCCTGGAGACTCGAATCCGGCGTCTGCACGCAGCCGGGAGAGGAGTGAGCGAGGGTACCGGGGGCGGTGATTCTCGCTCACTGCCTCCGGCCCCTTTAGCGGTCGCGCTGGTCAGGCACTCAGATATTTATTGAACCATTCAATCGTGCGCTGCCAGGCGAGGTCAGCTGCCGGTTTGTTGTAACGCTCGGGGGTCGCATCGCAGTTGAAGCCGTGAACGGCCCCCGGATAGATGTAGCCCGCGTGCGGAACATTTGCGGCCGTGAGCGCCTTGTCGTACGCCGGCCAGGTGGCTGCCAGCCGTGTATCGAGTTCTCCATGATGAACCAGAATCGCTCCCTTTATTTTGGGGATGTCCTGGTCGGCTGGAACCGCACCGTAGAATGGCGCCGCGGCTCCCAGGTCGGAACCGAGTTGAACCGCCAGATTATTCGCGACACCGCCGCCATAACAGAATCCGGTAGCGCCGATCTTGCCGGTGCAGTCGGCGCGCGACTTAAGCCATCTCGCCGCGGCCACGAAGTCTTCGCCCATTTTCTGGCGATCGACTTTGCCAAATAGAAGACCACCATGGTAATCGTCACCCGGAAAGCCGCCCACTGAGGTGAGTCCGTCGGGCGCAAAGGCCATGAAGTTGGCCAGCGCAAAGCGCCGCGCGATGTCCTCTATGTGGGGATTGAGGCCGCGATTCTCATGCACCACGATGACGCCCGGCAATTTCGCGACGGTCGCGGACCGCGTATCAGCACTGACGGGCCGCACCAGATATCCCTTGATGCTGCCGTTGCCATGTGGCGACGGAACGCTCTCGTAGGTAGCCTTGATGCGTTCATCGGACTTCGATACCTGCTGACCAAGGGCGTAGTTGGGCATCAAGGCCGCGACAATCGTGCTCGCCGCCAGGCCGCCGACGGCGAGGCGTTGCACACCGTCGAGGAATGAACGACGGCTGATTTCACCATGAATGAACTGGTTGTAGAGCTGTACGGCCTCGTTGGGCAACTTCGGCTTGGTGGGCTTCATTGACTGATTCCTTTGCGGTTGCCATCCACGCACTGTGATCCTTGCCGGCAGTGCCCCGATATTTTCTGCGCCTTGTCGAAGATTCTCAAATTAACTTTGAATTCGCTGAAGGACGCGCACCCTCGAACACCGCGGACGCACAATCGAATGGTGTATGCTCATCGGCGCGGGTCAACAGATAAGAACTCATGCAGTCATCGAATCGATGGGAATGCTCGCGCGGGGGCTCTCGACCGGGGGTGATCTGGCGCTGGCTCGCGCTCGTGGCCGTATGTTCGACTCCGACGATCGCACTGTCTCAATGGCTCGGGTATCCGACGCCGGGAATACCACGAACTGCAAGTGGAGCGCCGGACATGAAGGCGCCGGCACCGCGCACTCGCGAAGGTAAGCCGGACTTTTCCGGCATATGGTTTGCGAACGTCCCCGCCAAGGACTACTGCAAAGAGAAGGATTGCGTTCAGGAAGAGCGCATGGCGCGCGAACAGATCAATCTGGGCATCAAGATGCCGGGCGGGCTGCCCTACACCGAGTGGTCCAAGCAGCAGATGGTGAAAAGGCGTGCGAACGGCGGCAGGGAGGATCCGCATACCTACTGCAAGCCACCGAATTACCCGCGCGCATGGACGCTGCCGCAGCACACCAAAATCGTTCAGACACCCAAGGAGCTGGTGCTGCTGCATGAATTCAATGCGGCTTACCGGGAAGTGTATTTGGATGGTCGTCCCCTGCCGGTCGATCCGAATCCCACCTGGAACGGCTACTCGACCGCGCATTGGGACCGGGACACCCTCGTCATTGAGACCAATGGAATCCGCGACGACATGTGGCTCGATATACAGGGCAGTCCCATCACCGAATCAGCGCACGTCACCGAACGCCTGAAACGGGTCAACCTGGGCCTTATGACTGTTGAGATTTCGATAAACGATCCCAAGGCATACACGCGACCCTGGTCCGTCACGATCGAAATGGCCCTCCAGGTCGACACCCAGATGCTTGAAGAGATCTGCATGGACAACGAGCAGGACGTGAAACTCTATAAATGAGTGGATACCGGGTTGCACCAATCATGCTGAAAAATCCGTCTTATCGGCTCGGCATCGCCGCAATCATGATTGCGCTGGCTTCTGCGGCCTGGGCGCATCACTCGCAGTCGGAATTTGATTTCAGGTCAGTCGTAGAAGTCGAAGGCAATGTCACGAACCTGGATTGGCGCAGCCCGCACGCACGGTTGTACGTTGACGTGGTCAATGCACAGGGCAAGACAGTCAACTGGAATTTCGAGCTGCCGAGCCCGATGACCCTGATGCGCCGGGGTTGGAAGCGCAACTCATTGAAACCGGGGGATCACGTCAAGGTCAAGGGCGCCAGGGCGCGCCGCTTTGCGGACATTGCTTACGCGAGCGTGATCAGGAGTGGCAACGGCATGCCGCTTTTCACAGGCGTTACCCAGATCTATGAACCGGTGGCGCAGCCCAAGGGCTCTCAAACCGATGCTGCGCAGCCGCATTAACAATCGTCCATCAATCCTCGGAAGTTGCGTGAAAGTTTGAGTCGGGAGTACAGTTGACTACTACTGTAGTCGGGGAAGCCCGATGCGAACGATCATCAAGATTGCGGAGGGTTCGGGCATGAAAGCACTGATATCTATGGCTGCGGCGGCGGTGATCCTCAGCGCGTGCGCGGGGCAGCAGGTAAATCCGGACGCCCAGAGTTTTGTAGGCAAGAATGTCAGTGCCCTGACATCACGGCTGGGGTCCGCGAAGAAACAGAAGGCGGAAAACGGCGATACACTGTATAGCTGGACGAAGGTCGAGACCGTCGACGGCATAGTCGATGGTGAGGAATTCCAGGCCAGCCAAAGTGCCCAGGGATCCTCGCGATTCAATGCGACGCAGTGCAAACTGCGGGCCACAGCGGATAGCTCTGATGTAATCAAGAGCTTTCACACGGATGGAATCTGCGGCCGCACTTTGGACATGTTGCAGAAGTAACGGCGCAGTCAGGCGCTTTCTTCGCCCCGCCTGACCATCAGCTCGTAGGCATCGGCAAGGCCATCCAGGCTCTCACGACAGCGCGTCCGCGTCGATGACCCGTGCATGAGCGCCAGCATCTGAGGCCGCAGCGCCGCCAGGCGACGAATCGTCGTTGCGGTAGCGGGCGAGAGCGCTGTTGCGTGAAACAGCCTTTCAGCAGCCAAGGCCGGCCCGACGATGTCCGAATCGGTCAGTGCCGGTCCGTCGCCGGTATGCGTAAACAGATCGCCGCAGAACAAGGTATTGGTCGTTTCCTCGAAAAGCACGCGAGCCTCCCAGTTGTGCGGGACGTGCGGCGTATCGATGTGACGGATGCGCTTGCCACCCAGGTCGATGACCTCGCCGTCCGCCAGTTTGTGCGGCGGCCGATCACACAGGTCGTCGAGCGATACCATGCATCCGAGGGCGCCGTGCGCAACCTGGGCATGCGGCGCGACGGCAAGAAATGCGTTCATCGCCCCACACTCGTCGGCCTCCACGTGACCGAACGTTATCCAGCGGATTCGTTCCAGCGGAATTATTCGGCTGATCGCCTCTGATACGAGCGGGAACATCCCGCGATGCCCGGTGTGGAACAGCAGCGGATCATCGCCCTTGATCAGGAACTGATTGAAGGTGAATCCGCCCGGCGCCGCATCGGGGACACAGGTTGACAGGCGATAGACACCATCGGCGATCTCATCGATCCGCGTTTGCATTCGAACTCCCTTTCATCACGAATCTACCATGATCTTGGCGAGTTCCTGCCCGTTGGGACTACCGAGGCCGGTGCACGCATCCCATCCCGGTGAGGCCTCGAAGGCGCCGTTGTTCCCTTCGGTGATGTCGCGCAGCGCGGATGTGTGCGCATAGAGCAAGGGGTTCAGGTAGCCCGTCGCGCGACCGTTTACTGCATTGGCGAGCGTGATCAGACCTGCCCACAAGGGCGCCACGGCGCTCGTACCGCCGATGACCGTGTCGGTTCCGTCGATGCGCACGCTATAGCCGGTCTGGGGGTCGGCATCGCCCGCGACGTCGGGGACCCCGCGTCCGGAGAGCGCGCTTCGGGCGCCAGCCGACGTGCTCGCCGCGAGTCCCTGCTGCCAGCTCGGTACCGGGAAGAAGGTGCTCATACCACCTCCTCCGGCACCACCCGTGCTTCCATCGTTCCAGACCACCTCACTGCCGATCTTCGTGCGGGCGGCGCGCAGGCTGGTACCACCGCAGCCAAGTGCGAAGGGACTGGAGGCCGGAAAGTCGACATGTGGCGCATTACCGCCGGCGCCGTCGTTTGACCCGCCATCGCCGGAGGCCACGCAGACGGTAATCCCCAGCGCCGCCGCGGCTTGGAACGCCTGGTCCATTGCGCTCATCGCCTGCGAAGTCCACGAGGACTCCGGTCCTCCCCAGCTGATGGAAATCACCGCGGGCTTGCGGACCGTGTCGTGCATGGCCGTCGTCACTGCATCGAGAAAACCGGCATCCGTGTTCGGCGCGAAATACACCGCGATGTTCGCTCCCGCGGCAATGCCGCCGACAACCTCGATGTCGAGCATGACTTCCCCATCCGGCCCGTTCGGATCGCCGGTCGGCTGGTTGGCGCCGTGGTCCACCGAAACAGCCGTCACGTTCGGCGCCGCGACCCCGAGGCCGGAAAAGTACGTCGCGAGGTCCTCGGGCCGAAAACCCCCGCCGAGCTCGATGATTGCGACGCATTCACCCTGCGCCGTGGCCTGTGGGAACTGGTACAGCGCAGCGAGTTGAGTCGGAAGGTATGAGACAGCCGCAGCCGAAGGTTTGGCAGAGGAGGAATGCTGGCTTGGGGACGACTTTGAGCCGCCGCGGCGCCGTGGCGCACGCATGCGGAAATGCGGCCGTGCCTGGGGTCGATTGTCGAGTCCCAGTACTGCTTCGATGATGGACCCAAGCTCCTCGGGTATCTGAATCACGCCCTCTCGGCCGCGATAGGTTCCGTCGGGACATTCGTAGTGCTTCAGTTCGACGCCGAAGGCCACACTGAACTGAGCCACCGTCCCTGACAGCACAATCGTGCGTCGTGCCGCATGCTGCTGCACGACGCTAAGACCATGCAGTTGTGCAAACGCCTTCACGGCCGCCAGATCAGCGGTACTTGCCCCGTGCGCCGCCGCGAAACTTTCCCGCGACAGCGGGCTCATCGATCGGTCCGCTCGCGCCAGGCGCGACACCCGCTCTTCAAGCGCATCCCGTGCCTGCGGTCGCACGATCACGCTCACCTCGAGCCGCTCGCTCTGATCGGCCGGTCCGAGTGTGCGCGCATTGGGCAGCGCGGTTCTCTCGCTTCCTCCGAGTCGACGTGTCGCCATGGCTGCAGCCCTCCCGGTACCGAGGCAACGCCGCCTCGGTGGCTGATCGTACCGCTGCATCGCAGTCCGCGCGTCCTCGCAACCGCTCACGTCAAGCTATGGGCGCGAATTTGCCGGCACACGCTGGCTTGACAGTTGACTCAAAGTAATACAAATGTAATAGTATTTCCAAATACAAATGTATTAGGTCCCATGAAAGTCACTGCTGCCGAGAGCAAGGTTCTGCGAATCCTCTGGAAGGCCAATCGTGCGATGCCGGCGGATGAGGTCGTTACGCGATTGGGGAAAGACCGTAAATGGTCGGCAGGTACCGTGCGGACGTTCCTCGCCCGGCTCGTGAAGAAGAAGGTCGTGTCCGCGCACAAGGATGGACGGCGCTACCTCTATCGGCCACTCATAAGCCATGCCGATTACGCACATCGTGAGAGCCGCAAGCTCATCGACCGGCTGTTCAACGGTCGCATCGCGCCCTTCATCACCCAGTTCTCGGAACGGCAGGACTTAAGTCGCGGCGAAATCGCCGAGCTCAAATTTCTGATCGAGAGGCTCGACCATGATCAGTGAACAGGTACTGCGTGGACTGATCGAGATGAATCTGGCCGCGAGCGCGGCCATCGTTCTGGCGCTCATCCTGCGCCGGATCGCGAGTCGCGTTCTTGGCGCAAGAGCGACCTATGGGCTGTGGCTGCTCGTGCCTATTGCCGCGCTCGCGATCTGCATTCCGGCTCGCCAAGACCTGAATCACACCGGCTCCGCGGCCATGGAAGTCGTTCCCGGCGGCCCTTCGGGTTCCGAATGGGCTTCACTGACGACACGCTCCGTCGTCGCGACCGCCGCGACCTGGGTTGCCGCGAAGCGCTCCGAAGTCCGGTTCATTACTTACGGTGCGCCGCTGGTGCTCGCTGTATGGGTTGCGGGGGCGTTTGCACTTCTCGCACGAGCCGTCTTGCGCAGCCGCAGGCTTGCCGCCGACCCGCTGCTCGGTCCTGCACTGATCGGAGTGCTTCATCCCAGACTCGTTCTTCCACGAGACTTCACCACTCGATTCAATGCTCAGGAGCAGAAGCTGATTCTTGCGCATGAATCAATGCACCAAGCGGCGGGGCATACGCTGATCAACGCGCTCGTTGAATTCGGCAGGTGTGCAAACTGGCCGAATCCTCTGGTGCACATCGCCGCCTTCTATGCACGCGCCGATCAGGAGCTCTCCTGCGATGCCGCCGTCATGAGCCAATTTCCGGGCGCACGGGGTACCTATGCGCGGGCGCTGCTCAAGTCGCAAACCACGATTGCATTTGCGCCATTGGGCTGTTCATGGCCCGGGCGCTCAGCGCGCCTTCTGCGGGGGAGAATAGAAATGCTTGCTCATCAGTTGCCAGGACGGTCCCGTTCCATGGTCGGCTTCGCCTTCGTCGCAGCCCTCGTGGGCGGAGGCGGGTATGCCGCCTGGTCGGCGCAGCCCGCAGAACAGCATCCGAGCGCGGCTACTGACACTGTGCGCCCGCAGGCGAAACCCGCGGAAGCGCCCGCGGGGCTGCTTACCGCACTTGAGGCGAAGCGTCACGCGCGGTACATCACGCAGGCCGCGGCCGGCAACATCGACATCGTCTTTATCGGCGATAGCACCGTGGACTTCTGGCGCTACGACAACAGCGGCAAACCCGAGTGGAACAATCACAGCGGCGGCAAAGACGAATGGGACCGCACCTACGCTCCGTTACATGCGGTCAACTTCGGAGTGGAGGGGGCGCATACGCGCAGTGTGCTGTGGCGCCTGCAGCATGGCGAGCTGGAAGGCATGAAGCCCAAGGTAGTCGTGCTCGATCCGCTGGGCATCGCCGATGCTGCGAACCACAGCATCGCGGTTCCGCAGATTATCGCCGGCAATCGGGCCATCATCGCCGAGATCCGCAAGCGTCAACCGCAGGCAAAAATCCTGGTGATCGCTCTTCCTCGCGGCCAGGCGACTAACCTATACCGTCAGGTCATGACGCCCGTCGATGCGGATCTCGCCAGGCTCGCAGACAACACGTGGGTCTACTATATCGACCTTCATGATCGATTCTTGTCGCCCGACGGCACACTCATTCGCGCACAGTACGCCGATGACTTTGGGCAGGTTCTCAGTCCTCAGGGCTACACCACCTGGGCGCGGGCAATGAACCCGACACTCACCAAGTTGATGCGTTGAGGCTCGTTCGTTCTATGAGAGGGCCCTCGTACGGCGCCCTTTGCGCGCTGGGATGCTTGAGAGGGGGCGCTCGCGTCGGCTTAGACCCTCCGCCAGGAGCACGATGGCAAAGGTGTTCACGCCCGTTCCTTCGCTGGCCGCGGCGCGCAGCAGTTGCGCATGCAAGGACTTCGGCAGACGTTGGATGAACTTGACCGGCTCCGCGGCGCCATCCGGCTTAGGAATGTGCGCGTCATCCGCGATGGCTGATTCCATCCAGGTCCGAAAGGCGTGGCGGCCATTGGCGATGGCCTCCTCCACGCTCTTCCCCACAGACATGCAGCCGGGCAGATCGGGAAACCGGATTACGTAGCCGCGCCCGCCGTCCGCTGACAGAGGCTTCACCTCGAACGGATAGGCTTCGAACGGTGGCATTGGATTCATGGGTGTCATCGGGTTGAGGCAGGCGCGGGGGCCGAGGCGACCTGCGTGCGCTCGTCGGGCTGTTCCACCCAGCCACCGCCAAGTGCTTCATACAGATGCACGACACTTTGCATGCGGGCGAGGGAGATCTGCACGAGCTGGTCTTCCGCGGAAAACAGGGTCTGTTGTGACTGCAGCACGGTGAGCAGATCCGTGGTGCCCTGGCGATATTGAAGCTGCGAGATCTGGAAGGCCTCCCGTGCAGCATCAATCTCGTGCGCGAGGTGTGCCGCGGTTTGACTGCTGTTCTTCACCTGGCCCAACGCCGTCTCGACGTCCGCATAGGCGTTGAGGACGGCCTGCTGATAGCTCGCGATCAGTTCCTGCTGCGTTGCCTGCGCCAGCCGCTTTTGTCCGAGCAGCTTGCCGCCATCGAAGACCGTCTGCAGCAAACTGCCGCCATAGTCCCATACGACGCTGGGTCCGTGCAGCAGCGCGCCAATCGCCGCACTGGCAAAGCCGTCACCGCCACTGAGCGCGAATTGCGGCAGAAAGGCCGCACGGGCCGCATCGAGATTGGCGTGCGCACTGGCCAGCGTGGCCTCCGCCTGGGCGACGTCCGGTCGCCGCAGCAGCAACTCGGAAGGAAGACCGGGACTCACGGCCGGAAGCTGGATGGTCTCCAGACTCGAGTTCTTGATTTCTAGCGCCTCCGGAGTGCGCCCGAGCAGCACTGCGAGGGCGATACGGGCTTCCAGCTCCTGCTCCTGCAGCTGCGGCAGTTCGGCCTCGACTGACTCCACCTGGGCGCGCTCCTGCGCCAGATCCAGATGCGAAGAGGTGCCGGTGGAGACCCGCAGTTCGATGGTCTTGAGAATGTCATTGATTGCGACGATGTCCTCGTTGGCGATCGCGATGCGCTTGCGCAGCGCCAGCACGCTCAAGTAGGCGTTGGCGACATTCGCCGTGAGGGTCAAAGCCACGGCCTGACGTTCAAAGCGCGCCGCCTTGAGAGTCTCGGTGGCCGCCCGCAGATTGCTGCGCGCCAGACCCCAGACATCGACTTCGTAACTGGCGGCCAGCGAGAGACCGAAGGAATTGCCACTGACCGAATTGGTGAGATTGCTCGACAGGGTGCTGTGGGCTCCCGACCGTTGCCCCTGCGCCTGCAGATTCAGTTGCGGAAACAGAGTCGCGCGCTCGATGGTGGTCCGCGCGTGCGCCTCGAGGACCCGGGCGGCGGCAACGGCGAGATTCCGATTCTCGGTTTGCGCCTCGCCTATGAATGCGGATAACTCGGGGCTTGAGAATTGCTGCCACCAGTCCGGTTGTGGCCACACCGAATTGTGATCGGTGTCCTGCCCGACGAAGGATGGCGGCACGATCTGCGGACTGAGCACTTGCGGAACGTGAGTCGCACAGCCGGCCAGCAGCACCGAACCGGCCGCAAGCCCGCAACACAGGTGCGCCAGTCTACTCATAGCGCAGGGCCCCGATGGGTGTCGCGCGCGCCACCCGTAAGGCATGCGACAGGACCGTGACCCAGGCGATCAGCAGCGCGACGATTCCGGCGGCCAGGAAGTAAAGGGGGCTGAGGTCGATGCGGTATGCGAATTCGTCCAGCCAGCCGCGCAGGTAATACCAGGCAAGCGGCCAGGCGATCAGATTGGCAATCAATGCCGGAAACGAGAACTGCCACAACAGCAGCAGTACGACGTCGCGGGTCTTCCCGCCGAACACCTTGCGTATGCCGATCTCCTTGGTGCGGCGTCCGGCCGTGAAGGCCGCCAGTCCGAACAGGCCCATACAGGCGATGAATATCGCGATACCGACAAACATGCCGAACATCTGGCCCTGCCTTTCCTCCTCCTGGTACAGCTTGCCGAAACTCTCGTCCAGGAAGTGCCGGTTCACGGACGCGATGGGTGCGAAGGTATGCCACGCCTTGTCGATGAAATTCAGGGTTTGCGGGATCATGTCGGGGCGCAGCCGCACCGACACCTCAGCGGGTGATTTCGGGTCATAGACGTAGGCGGTCGGCCTAACCGGTTCGCGGGCGCCGGCGAACTTGGCATCGGCCACCACGCCGACGATGTTGACGGAATAGTTGTTGAACAGCACCGCCTTGCCGATCGCCTGCTCCGGAGTGAACCCAAGGCGTGCGGCGGCCGACTCATTGATCAGGATGTTGTGTCCGGTGTTTGCCGGGTCGCCGGAGTTCATGGAGCTAAATTCATCCAGAGCCCGGGTGCCGGAAAGCTCCCTCCCGGCGAGCAGCCGCATGCCATAGAAACTCGGAAAATCAGGGCTTATCTCGATCCTGTTGAAGAGGACTAGGTCCGGCTTGCCCGGAAACTTGACGGCGACCGTGCTCTGGCCCGTGTCGAAAGGCGCCATGTTCGACAAGGTGACGTTGAGAATGCCGGGATTGGCGCGCAAGGACTGCACGAAGCTCTGGCGCCCGTCGGTGAAGATTCGACCGGCGCCGCCCACCACCACGATATTGTCGCGCTGGAAACCCAGATCAATCTGCTTGGCGAAGCGAATTTGGCTGAACACTACGGCAGCCGCTATGCCTAAGCCGATCGAAACGGAAAACTGCAGGACCACGAGGATGGACCGCAGTCGCATTGAGCCGCTCTTGCCGGAACTGTTGGTGCGCAGGACCGTGGCCGGCCGAAAACCCGACAGGATCAGCGCCGGGTAGCTGCCGCTGATGAGGCCCGCCGCCACCGCGACGGCGAGGATCAGCAGCATCACCGGCCAGCCAGACTGAAATTCGAATCCGATGGGACGCTGCAGGAAATTGCCGAATGCGGGCAACAGCATTTCGACCAACGCCACTGCGAGCACCAGCGCCAGGAGCGCCATCAGCACCGACTCGCCCAGGAACTGCAGCATGAGCTGCCGGCGCGCTGCGCCGACGGTCTTGCGCAGGGCGATCTCGCGCGCGCGCATCATGGCCCGCGCCGTGGCGAGATTCATGAAGTTGAAGCAGGCCACGAGCAGGATCAGGGCTCCGATGACGATGATGCCATACAGAGTCCGCATGCTTCCCGGCGCCGTCAGGTTGAAAGACCAGTTGTCCGAGGTCAGGTGAACCTGTGAAAATGGCGTCAGATGTACCTCGTAGACCTGGCTGCCGCGGACATTGACCGCCAGCTTTTCTATTTCGGACTTCAGTACGCGATCGAGCATCGGCGCCATTTTCGCGACCACGACCCGGGGGTCGGTGCCGGGGGCCAGCCTGACGTAGCCATAGCCGTTCTCGTTGAACCACGCATATTGCTGATCAAAGGTGTTGTAGTCGGCAATGGACGTGTTGGGTATGAATGCATCTCCGGTGAGCTGCGAGTTGCGAGGAATATCGCGCATGACCCCGGTCACGGTCAGGGGTATGGTGCTGTTGCGGCACGGCGTATCGCCATCTGCGCACCGGCCCTTCGCATCCGTGATGGTCTTGCCGATCGGATCGGAAGCGCCGAAAAGCTTGCGTGCCGTTGTCTCCGAAAGCACGATGGATTCGGGCTGGCGGAAAACCTCGGCGGGGTCGCCCTTGAGCAGGGGCAGCTTGATGACCTGGAAGAAACCCGGATCGACGGACATGACGATCTCAGGAAATTGCCGATCCCCGGCGGTCAGCGTCATCGGCTCCTGCCACAGGCGCGTCATGGCCGTCACTTCGGGGATTTCCGCGTGCATCGCGAGCGGCATCGGGAATGGGGTTACTGCCAGCTTCAAGGGCGCGCGGCTTGGCACGTGAATGGTCATTTCGACCCGATAGAGATTGGCGCTGTCGGGCACCCACTTGTCGTATGAGAGCTCATCGCGCGCGAACAGTATGATGAAGAGCACGCACGCGAGCCCGATCGCGAGGCCTGCGATATTGATGACGCTGTAGAGCTTATGGCGCAGCAGATTGCGCAGCGCAATGGTCAGATAGTTCCGGAACATAGTGGGCCTTTTGCCTAGAGAACCTGGCGGATGCTTTCGGTGACGACGGCGCCATCGAGCAGGTTGACGATGCGGTGTGCGTATTCGGCATGGCTGTGCGAATGGGTCACCATCACGATCGTCGCACCCTCATCGTTCAGCTGCGTGAGCAGCTGCATCACCTCCTCGCCGTTCGCCGTGTCGAGGTTGCCGGTGGGTTCGTCCGCGAGGATCAGCTTCGGACGGGCGACCACGGCGCGCGCCACGGCGACACGCTGCTGCTGTCCACCGGACAGCTGCGCGGGCATGTGGCGGGCCCGGTGCCCGATCTTCATCCGCTCCAGCGCCTCCGCCGCGCGTTTCTTGCGCTGCGCTGCGGAGACATCGGAGTGATAGAGCAGCGCCAGCTCGACGTTTTCCGCGACGTTCAGTTCGTCGATGAGGTTGAAGCTCTGGAATACCAGGCCGATTGCATTCTTGCGCAGCTCCGACAGGGAGCCTTCCGAGTAGCCTGCAATGTTCTGGCCATCGAACCAGTATTCGCCGGAGGAGGGATTGTCGAGCATTCCGACGATATTGAGGAAGGTCGACTTGCCGCAGCCCGACGGTCCCATGACCGCTACGAATTCGCCCTTGCGGACCTCGAGGTTGATGGTGCGCAGCGCGGTCGTCTCGACCTCGCTGGTCCGATAGACTTTCGACAGGTTCTTGAGCGTGATCATGATTGCCTTTTCACTATGGGTTCTCGGGCTTTTCAAATTCGACGCGGTCCATCTTCTGGAATGCCTCGTAACCGGACACGAGGACCTTCTCGCCGGGCTTGAGGCCATCGACCACCTCGACGAAGTCGGGATTGCGACGCCCCAGCCGTATGCTGCGCCGCTCGGCATGGCTGCCGTCGGGTGCCACGACGAACGCCCAGTTGCCGCCGGTATCCTGGTAGAAAGGCCCATTCGCGACTAGCACCGCCTGCGACGCGCCCCCTAATTCAAGTTTGAGATCGATGGCCTGGCCGACATGCACATCGGTCGGTGCGCTGCCGTCGAAATGCAGATCCACCTTGAAGGTGCCGTTGCTCACCTGCGGATAGATCTTGGCAACCTTCGCCCGGAAGCCGTGACCATCGAGGCTGAACAGGCTTTCCTGTCCGACGCTCATGTGGCCGAGATAGAACTCATCCACGAGCGCCGTCAGCTTGAAGCGATCCGCGGAGTTGACCTGTCCGAGCACCGCACCCTGTGTCTTGGACTGGCCGACTTCCGCATCCAACGCGGTCAATTGGCCGTCCATCGGCGCACGCACCGTCAGGGCGTCCACTCCCGCATTCGCGATGTCGGCCTGCGCACCCGCCGTCTGGCCCGTGAGCTGGGTCGCGCGCACTCGCTGTTCGGCATCGCGTGAGGCAATCGTCGCGTCGCGCAGCTTCAGACTGTACTGATAGTCCTCCTGCTCCTGCTGATAGGTGCTGGGGGCGATGGCATTGCCGTCCAGCAGAATCTTGTCGCGTGCCAGGTTGCTTTTGAGCTGGCTGATCTGGTGTTCGATGTCCAGCAGATCATGCTGGTACTTGAAGCGCGTCTGCTCGAACGTGATCTGCTGTGCGGCGACCTGCAGCTGCAGCGCCGGATTCGACAGGATGATGAGTTTCTGGCCGCGCTTGACCATCGCGCCATCCTCGATCAGCACCTGTTTCACCGTCCCGCCCTGGTCGGTGGTGAGGTAGTCGGTGATCAGCGGCGCAACGGTGCCGCGTACCGCGATGTAGTCCTCGAAAGGACCTGACGTCACGGTCGCAATGGTTACCCGGTTCAGCGGCAGCCGGTACACGTGCCCCTTGGACCGTTCCAGCAGCAGCCAGCCGGCGATGCCGAGCGCGACCACCCCCGCAAGGGCATAGGGAATGAAGCGTCGCCACCGGCGTGAGTTCATCAGCGGCTTGTCCATGGGAAGTGCGGGTGTATCGTGTTCGGTCATGCCCTCTGTATCGCAAGCGCCGTGCCAACTTGTTACCTCAATATTTTCAATAGGTTACTAGGATGGCTGGATTTGAGGTGTCCGCTGGCGTACAAGAAGAGCGGACACCTGTTCATATTCGGACACCATGGCGATGAGCACTCTGAGTCCCGCACGCGTGCTCGTCGTCGACGATGAGACCGACATCCTGCAGGCAGCCCAGATGCTCCTGAAGCGCCATTTCACGTCGGTCCACACTTCGAACGACCCGACCTCACTCCCTGAACGGGTACGCCAGAACAGCTTCGATGTGCTGCTGCTGGATATGAACTTCGCCCCCGGCGCAGGCGAGGGCGAGGAGGGACTGAAATGGCTGGCAGAGGTGCTCGCGATCGATCCGCAGGCGGTCGTGGTACTCGTGACCGCCCACAGCGGCATCGAACTCGCGGTTGAGGCCATGAAGAAAGGCGCCGCGGATTTCGTCACCAAGCCATGGGAAAACGAACGATTGCTGGCGACGCTGCTGTCGGCGGTGAACCTGCGTCGCTCACGCATCGAGGCGGCGGAACTGCGCAACCGCAATCGCGGCCTCGCGGCCGCAAGCCACACCGAGTCCGGGATGATCGGCACTTCCGCGGGGGCACTGCGCGTGTTCGAGTCGATCCGCCGCGCCGCGCCCACCGATGCGAATGTGCTGATTCTCGGCGAGAACGGCACCGGCAAGGAACTCGTCGCCCGCGAGATCCACCGCAATTCGCGCCGCGCCCGGGAAGTCTTCCTGCGTGTGGACATGGGTGCGCTGTCGCCGCAGCTGTTCGAGAGCGAACTCTTCGGTCACCGGCGCGGTGCGTTCACCGATGCCAAGGAGGATCGCATTGGGTTGTTTCGCGCGGCAGCCGGCGGCACCCTGTTTCTCGATGAGATCGGCAACCTGCCGCTGCATCTGCAGAGCAAGCTGCTCACGGCGCTCGAGCGCCATGAGGTCGTACCGGTGGGTGCCAACAAGCCCGAGCCGATCGACGTGCGTCTGGTGTGCGCGACCAATCTTGCGCCGGAGCAGCTCGGCGATACCGATCGGTTTCGCGAGGACCTGCTGTACCGGATCAATACCGTCGAGATCCTCCTGCCGCCTCTGCGCGAGCGGCGCGAGGATATTCCGCTGCTGCTCGATCATTTCATCGCGCTGTACGCGCAGAAATATAACTTTCCGGCCAAGCGCCTCAGTGCCGCGGCGCTGGCCGAGCTGACGGCCCATGCGTGGCCCGGCAACGTGCGCGCGCTGCGCCACGCCGTCGAGCGCGCGGTGATCTTCAGCGAAGGGGTGGTGTTCGAGGCCGGTGACTTCTCCCTTGCCGCGCCGCGCCCGGGCGCAAGTCCCGCCGCGGATGTCTCCACGCTCGATGCCGCGGAGAAGGGCGCGATCATGCGTGCCCTCCAGAAGCACGAGGGGAACGTCAGCCGCGCCGCGCAGGCGCTCGGGGTCACGCGCGCCACTTTGTACCGGCGCAAGGAGAAGTATGGGCTTTAGCCACTTCCGTTCCGGAATGGCGCTGCGGATCGCGGTGCTGTTCGTGACGATCGTGGTCGTCGCGCAGATGCTCGCACGCACACAATGGTATGTGCCCATCGCGCTGTGCGTCGCCGCGGCGCTGGCCCAGGCGGTGCTGCTGATACGGTTCGCGACCCAATCAAGCCGCGAGGTGGCCAGATTCCTGGACGCGATTTCGTTCGACGACACTTCGCAGAGCTTCTCGGGGCTCGTCGCTGACAGCGCACATCAGGAGCTCGGCGCAGCGATGACGCGCGTGCTGGACCTGCTGCGCAGCGGCCGCTCGGAGCGCGAGGTCCAGTCGCGCTATTTGCAGACGCTGATCGCGCATGTGCCCGTGGCACTGATCGGCGTGGACGAACTTGGGCGGATCCAGCTGTTCAACATGGCGGCACGGCGGCTGTTTGAAGCCGCCATCTCGCAAAGCGCCCAGTTCATGCAGTATGGAGAGGCGTTCGCGGTCGGCCTGGATGTCCTGCGCCCGGGCACCAGCGCGATCCTCAAGATGGAACGCACCTCGGGCGCGTTGCAGCTGAAGGTCGCGGCCACTGACGTCACGCTCGGCGGCCTGCGCCGACGGCTGATTTCGCTGCAGAACATCGAAAACGAAATGAGCGCGCAGGAAATGGCCGCGTGGCAGACGGTGGTGCGCGTCATGGCTCACGAGGTGATGAACTCGCTTACGCCCGTGTCGTCGCTGTCGGCCACGGCGCGCGATCTGGTGCGGGATGTCCTGACCCAGATGCCCGAGGGCGATGCCCGCACCATTTCTTTGACCGACGCGCGTGACGCACTCGAAACGGTCGCGCGTCGCAGCGAGGGACTGCTGCATTTCGTGCAGAACCACCGGCGCCTCACCAAGCCGCTGGTGACGCAGATGCAGCTCGCGATGGTACAGAGGGTCTTCGCGCGCATCCAACGCCTGCTTGCCACCGAACTGGCGGCCAACGATATCCGGATGACTACCTGCGTGGAGCCGGAGACGCTGGAACTTGCCGCAGATGCAGATCTGCTGGATCAGGCGCTCATCAATCTGGTGCGCAATTCGATCGAGGCTCTCGCGGGTGTAACGGCCGGCCACATCGAGCTATCCGCACGCCGGGATCCCGGCGGTCGTGTGGTCATCGCCGTGGCAGACAACGGTCCGGGAATCGCGCACGATCAGCGCGACAGAATATTTGTGCCGTTTTTCACCACCAAGCGCCAAGGTAGCGGCGTCGGCCTTACACTGGTTCGGCAGATTGCCACGGCGCACGGTGCCTCGGTCGATGTTGCGCAGACCCCCGGTGGCGGCGCGACCGTCCTGTTGCGCTTCTGATCCGGGCTTCAATGCGCTCAGAGTGCGCTGATCGTGACGTAGTATCCGTCCGGATCCCGCACAGAGAACTCCTGCGTTTCGGTGCTAGGGTTCAGGTGAGGCTCCTCGTCGAGTCGGGCAACAAGGGCGCGAGCCCTCTGCAGTGATTCGGCAAAATCATCGACCCGGAAGAACAGCAGCAGCCCGTTTCCGGGTACCGCCCTGTCTGCGCTCATCAGGGACGGATGTTCGTGCGAGCCCCATTGGTGCAGACACAGCAACACGGTGCCATCCGAGTCATGGAGCTGACCCCAGTAGTCATGACCTGGCGCGGTTTGCGGCTGCCCAAAGAGTGATTGGTACCATTTGAAGCTGAGCGGAACGTCTCTGACGCCGATGATTGTCCATGTGTGCTTCATTCGGAGTTCCCACCGATGGCTCCCGGTCGCCAGTCCACGGCGCCGAAGCGCGTATGACCCACGTATGTGTAGCCGATGCTAAAGGTTCCGATGGTCTGATGCGACGTCGGCAAGGTCGCATATCGACCGTTGCGGCTCGCTTCCGAGTAGCGCAGGGTAATGCCGTGCAGGTTAAAGACGCGCACGGTCAGCGCGGTATCCACTCGCGAAATGTCTTCCGATCCGGTGCTCTCCGTGGCGGCCACCCGACTGATATAGTACTCGCGAAACGTCGTATCAAGCGACACCCGATCGCCGATGATGAGGCGCAGCTGCGCCTCCCCCTGCGGCGCCAGTCCGTAGTGATAGTCACGCTGGCCATCGCCGAGGACTCCGGCGGTTGCAACGCCCGCACCGTGAATGACGCCGCCGCCTCCATAACCGAGGCCGACCAAGGCCGTGCCCTGCAGCGCGACCTGGCGCGACAACCACCATTGGCCCGTCGTGCCCAGCGCCCCTGCAGTCGTTGAAACGCGAAATACCTGCGGTGCCACATATTCGTAGGCGCCATAAAGGCCCCAGATGCCGCGATAGTTGGGACCTACCTCGTAGTCAGTGCCATACAGTAGCCCGCGGCTGAAAACAGTCTCGATGGCGTTGGTCGTGTCGGCGCTGACTTCGAAATTGAAGTAGTCGAACGGACGATCGTAACTGTATCCCGGCTTTCCGGGCAGACCATAGGCCATGGTGAAGATCGCGCTGCCACTTTGCCGCTTGAAGCCCTGGGTCGTCGGTGGTGCGGATAGATCGGCATTAATGTTGACGTTTGAACTGAAATGCGTGCTGAGGCTCGCTCCCAGATCAACGCGCGTGTAGACCGCCGGATCGTTGCTGCGGAATACGCCATCGAAGCGGCTGCCGTACAGCAGCCGGTTCACTCCCATGGAGGGGGACAAGATCGCCGCGCCGATACGTCGCAGCCAGCCAGGATCGCCATCAGGGCCGCTTTCCAGCAACAGGCTTGCCATCCGAAACAGTGGCTCACCCAGGAAATTCCCCGCAATCCCGCTCGCCACCTGGTCGTTGATGGAGGGTCGGGTGGTCTCCCCTGCATACTCCCATAGCAGGCTGCCCGCGAAGGTGTACGCGGAGGACTGCCAGAAATCCAGTCCCGAGGATCGCGCCAGTCCCTGATAGAACGCTCCCTGATAGGGATGCAGAAATTGGTTGGTGGCAAAGGCGTCATTGTCCACCACCCATTTATGATGCAGGTTGTCCTGGATATTCGACAGCGGGGATGCATATACCTGCGAATCCACGGCATAGTGGTCCACGCGATTGAGAAGCAACTCGAAAGTCGGAATTTCCCACAGCGGTACGAGATAACTCTTGCCGTCGCCCACTCCCCAATTGCTCACGGGCGTAGGTGCGGGGGCTGCGAATGCCGTAGGCGCCTGTTTTTGCGGCGACGAATTGAGACTCGGATCATCGGCCAGCGCGCAATTCATGCATAGCGGCACGGCGATGATGATTGAAATCCATCTCAAACATCCGCGCTGCGCTTTCATCAGTGCCAAGGCGGTCATCGGCGTGACTTCACCAACTCTGGCCCACAAAGAGAACTCATCATTCCCCGCACGGGATGTCGGCAATGCCCTACGCCTGCAAAATCAACGGCAGCAGCCGAGAGTCCTCCAAAGCGGCAATTCGATGGCCGAGCCCGGCGAGATAGGCGGTGTCCGTTGCGAAGGCCACGAAGGCATCGACGCTGCTCTGGCGCACGAGCAATACTCGATCCCAACGCTCGTGCTCCGGCCCGATCAGAAACCGGCCACCTTCGCCTGAATAGAGCAGATCGCCGCCGCTTCTGAGCAGGTACGGCATCGTGTGGACAATGTATCGATCGTATGCTTCGGCGCCACTGATCGGTTTGTCCGCGGCGAGGTGCGGGCTATGGGAATAGTCGGCGATGCAGCGAAAGCGCAGCAGATTCAGCATGACGACCTCTCCCTGGATCGCACGTTGAATCAGCGCCTGGCCCGCGGCCTGTGTCGGTTCCAGATAGCCGACCTGCTCGCAGCGGCCCATGAGTTCATCCATTTGCTGAACCGAAGGCCAGCCGCTTGGCATAGGCGCGTACGTGATCGGGCCAGACCGATACCCGCGCTTCGAAGCGCGGACGATCATTGGCAAAGAGAGCCCGGGTAGCCTCTTCAAAACCGGGCATGTCCCCCGCCAGTGCCGACATGAAGTGGTAGGCCGCCTCGTGCGCCGCGCGCGTCCGCTGCGCCTCGCCGTTGTTGCGCCGGGCCTCGTCCACCAGTTTGCGCAGCGCGACGGATGCACCGCCGGGCTGTGTCGCGAGCCACTCCCACTGGCGCGGCAGCAGTGTCACTTCGCGCCCGATCACGCCCAACCTAGGTCGCCCACGTCCGCGAGGCTCGGCAGGATCCGCTGGACGTACCGGCGCGGTTGATTCGGTAGCGAAATTCGACGGCTTCGATAGCCGCGCGATGACATCCGACTTCGTGCCGCGCAGATCGAAGTCGACGGCGCGTCCCGTTGCTTCGTCAAAGGCGAGAACTGGCTGCAAAGGTCCGCCTTCAATCGCATTCTTTACGGCCAGTACGACCTCGACGAGCGGTCCGGCGGCGAGCAGCCGGGTGCCCTCAAAGGCTGTGAAAGGTTTAAGCAGGTAATCGGTCGCTAGCGACGGCATGGCTGTGTCCATACCAAATAATACCAGGGTAAAAATACTAAACGCAATAAGTCCCGGGTAAAATACTAGACCTCAGCACGGCCTATGCCGTCGGGATGCTATGCCGCACCAGGCCGCCACCAATGGTTTCCTCGCCGAGCGAGATGTAGAACTGGCGCTCGGTGACCACCAGATCGAAGCTCATGCGGCGGGTCAGGCGGGCCGTGAGCGATGCGATCATGTCGCGATCAAACGCATAGATCTCGAGGTCCTGGGCGCGATGGATTTTTTCGGCCGCAAGTCGCAAGAGCAGGGTCTCGACATCCTTGTGCGAGTACACGGCTACTTCGGGCGAGGCCTTGCTCGCGCGATGCAGTCTTGCCGGTTCGGGCAGTCCGATCTCGATCCAGCGGCGCAGCACGCCGGTCAGGTCATGTACAGCGAGGGCAGGTGAATCGGGGTCGGACAGCCCACCTTTGGAGAAGGCCAGACCCTCACGATATTCCAGGCAGTACGCCAGTACGCGGGTAATCAGGTAGGCGTCGGTCTCAGAAGGATGCTTCGCGACACGGAAGGCCAGCGCCTGACAGACGTTGCGATCCAGGTCACTTAAGTTGATCTCGAAGCTGTAGACGGTCGCGTTGAGGGCCACACGCTCAACCTATCAGGGAACGAAAGGCTGCGTTGCCGGATCTTTACCTCAGAAAGTCGAGCACCCGGACCTCAGCGTTGCGCGTCGATATGGTCGCAAGACCTCCGCCGAAGGTTTCGTGAATCAAGCCCGAACGCCATTTATCGAAGACGACGGGGTTGATATAGGACTTACGACACACAGCGGGCGTGTTGCGCAACTCCGCGGCAACTTGCTTGACGACGCCGGCGATCGCTTTCTTGATGGCGCTCTCGCTCGCATCGGGTTGCCGGGGGAGTCGGTCCAGTAGCACCAGGGCACGCACAGTCGCGCCCCAGGTCCGGAAGTCCTTGGCAGTGAAGTCATCGCCCATCACTTCACGCAGATAATCATTGACCTGGCCGGAACCAACCGGACAGCGGCTGCCGTCGTCGGCGAGGTATTGAAACAGGTGCTGGCCTGGCAGGTTCTGACAGCTTTGAACGATGCGAACGATGCGCTTGTCATCGATACGCAATTCGTGTTGAACGCCGCTTTTGCCGCGAAACTGCAGCACCGCTCGTCCGTCCTGCATGAAAGTGACGTGTCGATTGCGCAGCGTCGTCAGCCCGAAGCTCTTGTTTTCGCGTGCGTATTCCACATTGCCGACGCGAGCGCGGGTGGTATAGAGCAGCTTGACGACGGCCGCGAGTACCTTCTGGCGAGGCAAGCCGGGAAGCGCCAGGTCGCGCGCAAGCCTACGGCGAAGTTTCGGGAGCGCTTCGCCGAAGGCGACCATACGGTCAAACTTCGCGTTGTCGCGCACGGCGCGCCACTGCGGATGGTAGCGATATTGCTTGCGTCCGCGAGCGTCCTGGCCGGTCGCCTGCAGGTGGCCCCGCGGGCTCAGGCAGATCCAGACATTCTCGTATGCGGGCGGCACCGCGAGACTTTCGATTCGCCGCAACTCGGTCGCCGAGCTCAGCCGCCGCCTTGCAGGGGTCAGGTAGTAAAAACCACGACGGCCGCGCATGCGACGAATGCCCGGCTCTTTGCACGACACATAAAGGAGGCCCGCTTCGACCGCCATTTGGGCCGATTCGGCTGCCGTGGGGGCTGAAGGCTCGATCGCCGCTGTAGTCCGGAACGTCATAGGGACGAATTCTTAGCGCGGCAAGAAGCTTCGTGCTATCGATTTTCGCCCAAATGCGCGTAGGAAAACGCGCTTATGCGACGTGCCGCACATGCTGACTGGACATTCTATCGGCCAGACTGCGAAGCAGATCTCACTAGCAGAAATACCCGGGCGCCGTCACTGCCCGACGGCGCCGCAGCAAGAATTCAGGGTGATCTTGCGCGCGAAAAGTTAAATTCAACCTTCTTAACTTCTTTGCCGCTGCTATCGAATCCCAGAATAGTCAACGCATGGCGGTCGCGATTCACATGCTTCAGCACAACCTTGTAGGGACGATGCAGCAATCACGAGGGCTGTCTGCCCCGAGCGGCTGCGGAAGTGGCCAGCAGATCCGCTACGGCGTCGAGGCCCTGTTTCTGCGCTTGTTCCGCGGCAGATATTCCCGCCTCGCTACGAGCCCCGGGGTCCGCGCCGTTAGCAAGAAGAAGTTCAGCTATCTCGAAGGCGCGGTCCTCATCGTCGGGAAGAGCGAAGAAGGGCGAGTCGCCTTCGTCGGCCAGCTTCGTGAGCTGCGGCTTTTGCGCGAACAGTTCTCGCAAGCGTGTCAGGTTGCCCATCCTACACAGTGCCCGGACATTGCGGCTTACTGCGCCGAGAGTGTCCATCATCCGCCGATTGTTTCCATGAATAGCCCAGCCCAGTGGAGTGGCGTTGAATCGGGTCTCCAGGGGATCGATGTCGGCTCCCCGCTCAATGAGCAAGGCACCGACGCTTGCGGAGTCATTGCTCGCCGCGGCATGAAGCGGCCGAAAACTGGTGACGGTCGCCACGTTCGGCGACATGCCGAGTTCGAGCAACAGTTCTGCGACTTCGCGCAGATCGCGTGAAGCCGCCAGTAGCAGTGGTTGGGGATTCAATAGGTACTCCGGGTGCGCAGCGGCCAGTTTCACCGCCGTTTCTCGGTCCAGTCTGACGCAGGCTGCCTGAAACGACTGACGCCCATCGAGTGGATCGGCGACGCCACCGAATTCCAGTAGCAGATCGGCAATTTTTGTGAATCCGTTGACGATTGCATCGGTGTACAGATTGCTCTTTGCGTAATAGGGGTGCCGACAACGCGGATTGGCTCCGTGCGCAAGTGCCCAGTGCGCACGCGTGGTGTGGTTGCGGCCGGCTGCCATGATCAGCAGGAAATCCACGATGGGAATCTTCGGCCAACGTGATGAGGGTTCGCTCCATTTCGCGGTCCCTCCGTCCCGCGCAGAATGCGAGTACAGAAAGTCCAGCCAGAACGGGTCGTCTTCGCCGAGCGAAATGTTATAGAGGGCCTGCGCATCATATGGATCGGCCCCGCGCCCGATAAGCAGCTCCGCCAGATCTTCGGCCCGTGGGTGCGGTGGCTGACCGGCTTCCCCGGCTCCAATCGCGCCTGTCAGCGGTTGAAAGTGGGCACCCTCATCATCGGGCAGCGGGCGTTGGCAGGGCGAGCCCGCATTCAGCAATGCCGTGGCAATAGCAATGGCGTTCTCTTCGGCCGCGGCGACCGGAAGCCGTCCATAGCAGACATATTCGAGCGGCAGTTGCGCATCGAGCGCGGCCGGCTCCGCAGCAGCGCTTGGGCGCTTCTTCAGAATCCGTTCAACCTCGGCGAGATCGCCGCTTACGCAGGCCGCGTGGATGTTGCCCGCGACGATCTGCGGGTGACGCTGCAGGATACGCGCGGCGTATTTCCATCGCGATGCATCATCATAATAACGCTCATTCCAGCTGCCGGATCCCGGACGAATGCCGTAGCGCAGGCGCGCATGTTCGAGGAACTCCGCCAGCAGTACTTCATGACTGCCGGTGTCGATCGCCGCGTCTGCGAGCGCGACCTTGAGGAGGGACCAGCTGCCCGCGCCGTGTTCACGGGCAAGCGCGCACTGAATGTCGCGCAAACCGGGTTGGAGGGGGGCGCCGGGATATGAGCGGCGGAGGCGCTCAAGTGCTTTGGAGTCTTGGGCGCGCAGCGCCTTGAGCCAGCGCTTCGCTTCCTTACGGAGCGTTTCGAGATTGCTACGGGCCGTGAGCTGCCTAGTCATGAGGACTTCCTTCCGTTGCGCCTGAAGTCCGCTGAATACAGGCTGGAAGAAAGTGTCGGGCGACCTTTCAGATCGTTTGGGCGGGAGTCATCTCCCTTGCCGCGGACAGGTGGCGCCCCAATGCGCACTGCGCAGATTCTGACGACTATCGCAGTGCAAAGTCAAACACGAAGCCGGACGGGTCTCGAGCGTCACCTGTCCGGAAGTTTGCGCCAGGTTGCGGCGAGCTTCGCGGCGAATGTCCCGATGGTCTGGCGCGCGTCGGCCCAAGGGTCCAGGGATACGTCGCCTGCTGCCAGCACGCCCGCAAAGTTATCGTAGTCGACGCTGGCGAGGACCTGTTGCTTCGAATCGCGCAGTTCTCCGACCAGATCCGCACCGCCCAGATAGCGGGTCCGCACGGCACTGAGAGACGGATTGTCGAGCTGCTGCTTCATGGTCGGGTGCGTGGGCGCGACGTTCCGCACCGTCACCTTCAGCGTCAGCCCATCGGGAAGAGCGGCATGGCTTTCCTCTTTGTCGAGCGCCGCCAGTATCGCCGCGCGCAGGACATCTTCCTCTTTGGTGCCGTAGGTCCTCTGGAACGAGGCTGCCACGGCCGGATCGAAGTCTACGGACGCCTGCCGCGACGGTTCCGCGAGCGCGCCCGAGGCCAGTAGCACAGTGGCGCTGATCGTAACGCAAGTGGGATGAAGTCGACGGTACATGGCTCGGTCCTGCTCGAAGTATAGATCCGTTCATCTACTTCCGGGTAGCCAGACCCTCTGCACCTTCGTACGCCGCCGGGACGAATTCTTGGGACCGCATCCACTTGGTGACAATCCACTTCTCGCCTAGCGTTACCGGCGCCCCGCCGTGTGCCGAGCGCGGGTCCACCTGCTTGCGGCTGTTGGCGTATTCGAAGTACAGCCCGTTGCCTCGATGGGGCACCACCGAAAGTCCCACTTCTGGAAATACCGTCTCGCCTCCCCCGATGACGTCGTTGAGGTAGACGATGAGCGTACCGATGCGCTGGCCGCTGCGCGCGATCGACTGGGCGCCGAGCGGGCTTGCGGGGTCGAGGAAATCGAAGTGCGGCGGATACTGTCCGCCGCAGCCGTAGCGCAGCACCTGCAGTCCTTCGCCGTTGCGCGTCGGGCTGTTCATAATCGCCGCCAGGCGGTTGTCAAGCTCGGCGATGAAGGGATTCTCGCTCGGGCGAAAAAACATGCCCTCGCTGCGGCGATGATCGACGGTGACGTTTGCGCCCGTCGCTGAATCGATCACGGTTGAACTTCGCAGTCGCGGTCGCGCCATGTCGATCAGTTGCGCACACTCCGCCGCGCTCATCACGCCTTGCAGCATCACAATGACCGGCTTCTGCAGCCGCTGTAGGACGCGAATCTCGTGCCCGCATGCCCGAATAAGGTGGCCCGGCCCCACACGCGCTGCCTCATAAACATAGCGCGGAGGCTCCATCTCGACCTGGACGCTTGCTTCGGGCAGCGCGCGGCCAGCAGCGCGGGCGCTGAGGAAGGAGCCAATCAGGCCGCGCGCCACACTGGGCTCGAACTTTCTTCCGATGAGCATCTCAGTCATCGCGGCGGGCGAAGTGCCGCGCTCCAGATTATCGATGATCCAGATTCGCAGGCTGCTGGAAATTTCTACGGTGATGGACATGTGGAGAGGCTGCGTCATGTGCATGACGTTGTGATTGCGATCAGGCGGCGCAGAGCGATCCGTGCGCGTGTCGTCCGCCGCATGGTCACATGCGACGTGACGACGATCATGAATGGTTCACGAAATCGTCATTGACTGCTACCACTATCGCCGCGGTCGCCCGGCGCGTGCTGATCAGATGCACGTGTCCGCTGTGCGGAAGGCAGTGGGCGATTGACTGGCCGAGTTGGCGCTTGCCCCCGTAAATCAATTCAGTGAGGTTTCAAAATGAATTTCTTCGTCAAGGCGGCCGTGGTCGCCGCGGCCCTCGGCGCCAGCGCCGCAGCGAGCGCTGACAACTTCGATTTTTCTTACATGTTTGGAGATGGCCAGCAGCTCACGGGCGCCTTCACCGGCCTTACCACCGACAATGGTCAGTCGGTGACCGATATCGAAAACCTCCAGCTGGCACTGAACGGCATCGCCTTCGCACCCGTCACGACGGGCCAAGGCGCATTTGGCAATGCAACGCTGCAGGTCAACAACTGGAATCCGACCATTGCCGCGCCGGATGACACCACGCCGGTAACCCTTTTTGCCAACGGCGCACTCAACAACTTTGTGATTTCGGACGTCAATGCGGCGACGAATACCTCGCCGGACTATGAGTTCGCCTATATCAACGATGCGACCAACAACATCTTCCAGGTCGTTGCCGCCAACTTCCTGCAAAGCGATGCCTTCAGCACAGCCGAGGGCAGTTCGACTCAGCTGGCGATCGATGCGCCGGGCACCCCCGGCAGCTGGAAGCTGACGGAGGTAGCTCCGGTCCCTTTGCCTGCGGCGCTGCCGTTGCTGCTCTCGGGGCTCGGCCTGTTTGGTTTTGGCCGACGCCGCCGCGCCGCCTGATCATGTCCCCTTTTTTAAACGCATTCATTCAGGGAGACCACTGAACATGCAGTCCCATTTCAAGACGCAACGCCCGTTACGGGTTGCCGCTGCGGTCGCCGGCATCCTGGCGCTATGCTCCACCTCCGCCTTCGCGTCCGTGTCCATCGTCAAGGGCGTGGTCGGCGGCGCAAATTTCACCCCGCCGGTGTTCGCCGATACGGCGGCGGCCTCCAAACCGTCCAGCACGGTGGCTTCGGTGTATACCGGCGCCACGGTCTGCTTCGACCTGAACGGTAACGGCGCCTGTGACCCAGGCGAGCCCGCGACGACGACCTCGTCTACCGGCACCTTCCAGCTGTCCGCCTCGACTCTCGCGCCGCTGGTTGCCCAGATCGGTACCAGCGCCACGAACAACGGCAATCCAATCACCAGCCGCAACGTGTTCCGCGTCAACGTGGCCCAGATTCAGGCCGCTACCAAGAGCCCGCTGCTTGCCGCGACCGTCAACATTACCCCGTTGTCCACCGAGGTGGCTTTGGCCATCGAGAACCAGGGCCTCACTTACGCCCAGGCCGTCGACAACCTCGCCCAGCGCATCAATGTCTCCTCGACCGATGTGCTGCTGCCGCCCATGCAGGTAACGGACTCCACTGAATTGCCGTCCATCCTGAAGGAGTCGGTGATTGCCCAGGGTCGCCTGCAGCTGGCGGCCAAGTTCGTTGACCGAGGCGATACCGTCGGTGAGTTGCGCGGCAACTTTGACTGCGCGAACGTCGCCACCTTCGATCCCACGAATGCCAACGCCTGCACGGCCGCCGACCAGAGCACGGTCGGCATCCCGGCCGCACAGGAATGGGCCTTCAATCTCGAAGGCATGCCCCAGTACGACTACGTCTTCGTCATTATCGAAGAAAATGAATCGCAGGTGAGCGTCCAGGGCAGCAGCCACGCCCCGTTCATCAATAGCCTGCTCAATGCCGGCAGCACCTTCGACAACTACTATTCCACCGGTGCCCCGAGTGAACCGAATTACCTGGCGCTGGGTGCCGCCGACGACTGGGGTCAGACCGGAGATGAAGCGCTTCCCTACCCGGCGGTGACGGGCGTGCGTGCGAATCTGTGGAATTCGATTGACGCAGCGGGCTTGAGTTGGCGCGTGTACGAAGGATCGCTGTTTCCGTCGCCGGCAGGTACTCAGGCCAACACCGGGGCCGGCAGCTGGAACTCTTCTACCGGCGGTCTGTGGTTCGACAATCCGAGCAAGAGCACCATTGTCGGCGTTGACGGCGCCACCTACAGCAGCGGGTTGCGCGCCGAAAAACACAACCCGGCCGTGTGGTATGCGGACGCTGCGGCGCAGCCGAACTTCGCGCTCAACTCGCGCAGCGTTGCGGGCACGGGCACCGATGTGAACGGTAACCCGATTCCCTACAGCTTCCCGACCAACACCGGATCCGGGACCGCCAATTGGACCAGTACGGGCAATTGGGACGCCGCGCTCCAAGCCTATGCTACCGCCAACAACCTCACGTCCTGGTGGACTGGCAATACCCAGCCCTGGGTTCAGGATCAGCTCAAGCAGGACCTGCAGACAGGGAACGTGGGCAACTACAACTTCATTGTCCCCGACCAGGATGATGACATGCACAACACCGGTGTCAGCCCGCGTGCCGATAACTGGGCCCAGAACGTCGTCGCGAAAATCGAGTCATCGGCGCTGTGGAAGGATCCGACCAAGCGGGTGGCCATCGTCATCACCTTCGACGAAGGCGAATCGGCCACGACCTCGTGCTGCGGTTGGAACCCCATTCGCACCGGCGATGGTGCGGCTCAGCCCGTGATGGTTGCCGCGAACGGCATGGCCTCGAACGTTGCCGGCGTGACGGGGAATGAGGCCTTCAACGGCGCCGCTTACTCCTCGACTTACAAAAATGGCAACCATGGTCATGGCGTGACGGTATTCGGCCTTTACACCAACCAGCAGGCGCTGGGCAATGCTCCTGCGGGCAACTACGACACCGACTATTACAGCCACTTCTCGTTTGTGCGCACATTGCAGGACGTTTTCGGCTTGTCCGATCCTGGCCTGCCGGGAAGCTACATGAACCGCTCCAAGTACACCGAGAACTTCATCGAGCAGAACGCGTCGGTGCTACCGGAATTCGCCGGCAGTGCGAATGAGCATTTCGATGCGGTGCGCGCGATGAATCACGTGTACCAGTTCCCGGCGAATGTGCAACGCGTTGTCGCCGCCGGTGCCGTGACGCCACCTACGACGATCGGCCCGGATGCAACCCAGGTGAACCTCTGGGCAGTGCATAAGTAGGCCGACGATCCGCCATGCAAGGGCCGGCACGCTCGTGCCGGCCCCCGTTCGCTGGAAGTTTTGAAGAGCAGCTTGCGAGCTAGGAGAAAATCGTGGTCGGGAATCCAAGTCAGTCGCGCGCGGCGCGTGGCCTACGACATACCCTGGCCGCCGGACTGTGCATGCTCGGCGGCATGGCGGCGGCGGCTCATGCTCAGTCGAGTCTGAGCGTACAGGCCCAGGTCGGACAAAAACTCTTTTTCGACACCAACCTCTCGGCCTCCAAGCGGCTCTCGTGCGCATCCTGCCACGACCCAAATAATCACTACGCGCAGTCCACCACCAACACCAGAGCCGTGCAGTTGGGCGGCCCGAACCTGACCACGCCGGGCTTCAGGGCTGTGCCGACCCTGACCTACAAGGAATTCATCCCACCCTACAACGACAATGCCGACAATCCGGACGGTGTCAGTGTGAATGCACCCGGTGGCGGTTTCACGTGGGATGGTCGGGCGGACACGCTGGCACAGCAGGTTTCCATCCCGCTGCTGTCCTCCTTCGAGATGGCCAATTCGAACCAGGCCGCGGTAGTTGCCGTGGTGCAGAGCGCGAGCTATGCGACGCTGTTTCAGCAGGCCTATGGCGCCAATGTCTTTGCAAATCCAGGTACGGCATTCACCGCTGTAGGCCTGGCGCTGCAGCAATATCAGTTGGAGGATCCCAGCTTCCATCCTTTCACCAGCAAGTATGACTATGCCGAGTCGCTCGAGCTCAGCAATGGACAGCCCGTCGCGTTGACGACTGCCGAGAATCGCGGCTACGACGTCTACAATTTCACCGGTAACTGTTTCGCCTGCCACTACAACGGCCCGATGACCGGCGGAGGCGGTGCGATGTTCACCGATTTCACTTACCAGGCCCTGGGTGTGCCGCGCAATCCCGCCATCCCGGCCAATGTCACGAGAATCGGCCTGCCTTCGTACTACGATCTGGGGCTTTGCACGGCGGTGAATCCAAATCCGATGAATTTCTATGTAACGCCACACGTGCTTCCGTACAGTGTCTCACTGTGCGGCATGTTCAAGGTCCCGACGTTGCGCAACACCGCCACGCGCAAGGTGTTCTTCCACAATGGTGTATTCAACACCCTTGCCCAGGTGATCAGCTTTTACAATACGCGCGATACCAATCCGGCGGCCTGGTACCCGACGGCCGGCGGAGGCGTCCTACAGAAGTACAATGACCTGCCGACCGCTTACCATGCCAACGTTGATATCGCGGATGTCCCGTTCGGCCTGAGCCCGGGGACCTCTCCCTTTATGTCCGCACAGGACATGGCCGACCTGGAGTGCTTCCTGAAGACGCTGACGGACGGCTACGTGGCCGGTGTGACGCTACAGGATCCGAACTGCGTGAATTAATGATTGATCCAATAATCCGAGTAACGAGCGCAGGATGACTACCAGCAAACGGATGATCGCAATAGGCGTTGCGGCCCTGACGACCTGTGTCTCGGGCATGTCTCTAGCCGGCACGACCGAACCCAGTCATCGGGCGTTGAACCGGGCGGTGACGCACTACCTTTCGGATCACGGAGATCTGTGCGTGGGCAAGTTCAGCTGGCCACGGATCGTGACTCAGGAAGACCAGCAGGCCGGCAGCAACGATGCCGTTCAGCTGCCGGTGCTCGAACGCCTGGGCCTCGTGGAGTCGACGGAAATTCCGACGCGGCTCTCAGCGACGCAAATGTCTTCGGCGCCGGCCGCTGCTGTATCAGAGCGGTCCGGCAGACTCTATTCGCTGACCCGCAAAGGCCGGCAGTACTACCTGCAGAAAAAGCGGGTCACGCTGGGCGCTCACGGGCAGCCGGCCGAGCATGACGAAGATCTGTGTGTGGGCCGTCTGAGTCTGGATAAAGTAATCAAGTGGTCACCCCCTGAGCAGGACCATGGGCATCTCCAGACCGTCGTCCGTTACACTTACCAGATCAAGTCCGCGAACTGGATGGCCGATCCGGAGGCGCGCAAGGCTTTCCCCGTCGTGGACCGGATCATCCGCGGCCGGGGCAACCTGTTGATGAGCGTAACTGTGCAGCTGAAGGACGGCAGGTGGATGCCGGTGCTGCCAGGGCAGTGACGACCGACTTCGTCAATTTGCCTACCCCCCGAGCATGATCGACGCATAGACTAGCGACACACTGCTCCACACGCCCAGCGTGAAGTAGAGCGACATCCATACGATCTCGTTGCGCCAGATCTCCCAGCGATGGGAGACGATTCGGCGCCGACATACATCAAGCACGCCCTGACCAATACTCAAGTTGCGGTGTCCATTGGCCCGATCAGCACGCCAGCGCGACCAGTAAGCCGGAACATCGAAGAGAAATATATACGCGACGTAGGCCGCACCGCCGACACACCAGGCAATCATCGGCAGATACAGTCCGGCGACGCGACTCGGCTCCACGAGCAGCAGGCCGGCAACCACGAGCGCCGCCGAGACTCCCCAGATTGAATTCTCGAACGCATGAGCGCGCTGTGCAGTGGTCAGCACGGCATACCATGAACATACCTCGGCGAGCACGATGAGCGGTACGATCGTCAGCGACACGGCTTGGGCGGGCAGGCTATCGCTCAGGAGCGCCATTCGATGCAGCATCAGAGCCCACTGGACCGCAAAGCACAGTTCAGCGATCGTAGCGACTGACCTCCCGACAATGACACTGGATAGCCGTGAATCGACGAGCACTACGCGCGGGATGTCGTACACGGGCAGCACGCACCGATATGCACAGCCGAACACGTAGGCCGCACACAAGATCAGTTGCACATGGTCGGCGGCAATCGCCGCAGCATGGGTCGCCGGCTGTGCGTGGATGACTGCGATGGCTGACAGCGACCAGAGGAACACATTCACCGCGGCGATCGCACACAACAGCACATGCCACGACACGACCGCCAGTGATGTCGCATTGGCGGCCCGCTGTGCGCGGAAATTGGACCAGGTACGCGCAATCCAGCTGCGCGACTTAAAATCAGCAAGCCTATGCAGGTGACGATTGTCCACAACTGTTGTTATCACGACGGGCGGGAGGTGGCAATCAGCGCTTGCCGCTTGAATTGCCGAACGAATGTTTTGCCCGACGCGCCGGATGTTTGGCACAGTGCGGGCTTCGCCTTGCTGGAAGGTGCACCGTCATGAGACGCACACGCCCGTTCGTACTTCAGATAGCGTTGGCCGGAATTGCGATGTTGTCACTATATGCGCCAACGTCGCTCGCAGCTGGCGCACCGGACCTGTCCGGCATGGATCGCAGCATCAGGCCGGGCAATGACTTCTTCTCCTATGCCAACGGAAGGTGGTTCGAGAAGACCCAGGTCCCCGCGGATCGCTCCGAGTACGGTACTTTCTCGATCCTCTCGGAATCGATCGACAAACAGGTCGCCGATCTGATCCGGGGTACGGCGCAAACGGCTGACAAGAGTCCGACAGTTGGCAGCGAGGCGCAGAAGATCGGCGACTACTATCTCAGTTACATGGATGAGGCGGCCATCGAGGTCCGGGGAACCGCGCCTCTGGCGGCGACGCTGGCACGGATCGCGGGCATCAAGGACAGGCGAGCATTGGCCGCCGAGCTTGGTATGGAACTGCGAGCCGATGTCGATCCGCTCAATCTCGGCAACTACCACACGGCCAATCCATTTGGCCTGTGGGTGGCGGCCGACCTGGATCAGCCCAGCCGTTACGCTCCCTACCTGCTTCAGGGCGGCCTATCGCTTCCGGATCGCGACTACTATCTGGCGGACTCGCCTAAAATGGCCGCGATCCGTGCCAAGTTCCAGGAACACATCGCCGCCGTTCTGACTCTGGCCGGAATTGCCGATGCCACAGAAAAGGCGCGGCGCATTGTGGCGCTTGAAACGGCGATCGCCCGCATCCAGTGGTCACGTGCCGACTCCGACGATGTCGCCAGGGCCGATAATCACTGGTCGCGCGCGCGTCTGGCCAAGGACGCGCCGGGACTGGACTGGTCGACCTATCTTGCGGCCGCAAATCTGAACAGTGTGCCGGAGGTCATCGTCTGGCAGCCGTCTGCGCTGATCGGCGAATCCGCGTTGACGGCCACCATTCCCCTCGCGGACTGGAAGGACTATCTGCAGTTTCACTATATCGATCACAATGCTCCGTTGCTGCCGAAGGCATTCGTGGCTGCGCATTTTGCCTTGTACGACAATGCACTGAGCGGCACTCCAGAGCTACCGCCCCGTTGGAAGCGGGCGGTGGCGGCGACCAACGACGCGCTCGGTGAAGCGGTCGGCAAGCTCTACGTGGCACGCCACTTTTCGCCGCAGGACAAGGCGGCAATACAAAGCCTGGTCAAGAACCTGGTCGCGGCATTCGGCCGGCGCATTGATTCCCTGACCTGGATGAGCCCGCAGACCAAAGTCAAAGCACACGCGAAACTCGACACTTTGAAGGTCGGCGTCGGGTATCCCGATCATTGGCGCAGCTATGATGGTCTCGAGGTCGTCAGGGGAGACGCCTTCGGCAATGCGCAGCGCGCGGAGCTCTTTGAAACAAGACAGAAAGTTGCCCGGCTTTCATCGCCGGTGGATCGCGACGAATGGGTGATGAATCCGCAATTGGTGAACGCGGTCAATCTACCGGTGCTGAATGCATTGAACTTCCCGGCGGCCATCCTGCAGCCGCCGTACTTCGAATCCACGAGAAGCGCCGCGGTAAACTATGGGGCCATCGGTGCGGTAATCGGCCATGAAATCAGCCACAGCTTCGACAGCGCGGGAGCTCTGTTCGATTCCACGGGCAAGCTGAACAACTGGTGGACCGTCGAGGATAAGAAGCATTTCAGCGATTCGGCGCAGATACTGGTGCGCCAGTTCGACAATTACAGACCCTTCCCGGATATGGCGGTAAATGGGCGGCAGACCCTCGATGAGAATATCGCCGACGTCGCCGGACTCGCGGTATCGCTCGATGCCTATCACATTGCCTTGCACGGCGCGGCGCCGCCGCGCGTCGACGGCCTAAGCGGTGATCAGCAATTCTTCATCATGTTCGCGCAAAACTGGCGCGAAAAGATGCGCGAAGCGCAGCTGCGCCGGCAGATCGTCACCAACGGCCACGCGCCGGCACAATATCGTGCCGATACAGTCCGCAATCTGCCCGCCTGGTACGACGCGTTCGCCGTCAAGCCCGGCGACGCGCTGTATCTGGCGCCAAATCAGCGGGTTGAGATCTGGTAAATCTCCGCGCGACGGTGCACCACTCGGCTACTCGCGCCCCGTATCCCGCCTGCGTTGCTTTTGCGCGGCCCGCGCCATGCGGCCAAACTGCTTGTTCGCCTGACGGCGTTGCCAGGCTGGGGAGGCGGCTCGCGCAGCTTCGCGGGCGAGCTTCAGATAGCTTTCCAACCGGCGCGCGTCCAGGTTGCCGTTCTCGATGGCGTTTCGCACGGCACACCCGGCTTCATGACAATGACTGCAGTCGCGATAGCGGCATTCGGCGGCGAGCGAATCGATATCGACAAACGTTCGAGCAACGCCGGTGCGCGCCGCACCGACTTTCAGCTCGCGCATGCCCGGCGTGTCGATCAGCCATGCGCCACCCGGTGCCGGCAACAGATATCGAGCACTGGTGGTATGGCGTCCCTTGTCATCGCCTACCCGGATTTCCCGCGTCGCCTGCTCGTCGGCGCCGAGCAGTGAATTGACGAGTGTCGATTTGCCGACACCGGAAGATCCGACGAAGGCGACGGTCTGGCCTTCACCCAGCCAGGGTCCCAATGACGCGAGCACGCCGACCGGTTCCGTACCGTTTATCGCGACTACGGATACGTCCGGTGAGAGATGCGCGGCGCCTGCGATGTAGCGCTGCGGCTCGGCACAGGTGTCCGGCTTGCTCAGTACTATCACCGGCGTGACCCGGGCCTCATGTGCGATAGCCAGGTACCTCTCAAGGCGGGCGAGATTGAAGTCGGCATTGCACGAGGTCACGACAAACAGCGTGTCGATATTTGCCGCGATCGACTGCGGTGAGGGTGCGGCCCCGGCGGCAAGGCGCGTGATCACCGATAGCCGATTCAAAATGCGCTCAACCTGCAGCGTCTCGGGGCGCATGAGAATCCAGTCGCCTACCGTGACACCGGGTCTGATCCCGGAGCCTCGCAGCCGCGGCGGGAGGGTAACCACGTAGTCACCGGATGCGGCGAGCACCCGTAAGAGCGAGCGCTGCACGCCCGCGACCCGCGCCGGAAACGCTTCGTGCAAATCCTGTAGCGTCAGCTGCTGTGAATAGAATGCGCGCCAGCCGAGCTGGGCAAGAGATCTCGTCTCGTTGAACATTGCTGAAACCTGCAAACATAGCCATGCACCGCGGCACCCCGTGTCGGGGAGCCGAACGCGAGCTGGATTCAGCAAAGCACGATGAAGCGCGCAGCGGCGCCGTTCACGGGACCGTCAGGGATCAGAGGCCTCGAAACGTGAAGCTGATCCAGCCGAGAGAGAGCCTTTGAACAGTCATAGTTCTCGCGACCTCGCGCATGACGATCGGAAGGGGTAGGTCAAGGCGTAAGCGTATATCCCGGCCCGGGCCGCTGGCAAGCCGGCCATTGCCCAGTCATTGGCCAACCACGACGATCTGAAATGAATGCGGGATCATCGGCGGGCGGGGACGGCGCATGAACTCCGGAGCACCCGGTGGCAGGGCAGGCGCCTGCGCTGATTGAGCCGGAACCGGCCCGTACTCCGCGGTGATCAGGTAGATCTGGTTGGTCTTCGGGTCGAGGGTGAGAGTCTTGGCACGAGCCGGTGTCGCGACGGTCTGTTCCACTCGAAAGCTCGATGGCGAGTCTTCCTTGACGATCGTCAGCGTGCCATCGCCCTGCGAACTCATGGCTTCCATCGTCGCTGGATTGAACGTCATACCATCGCAACCGACGCCGGTGGGCAGATCCGTGATGATATGTCCGTCCGTGGCTGACAGAATGATCATATTGTTCTTCTCGCGGCAGGCAGCGAACAGGATTTGATTCTTCGTATCGAGCGCTAGACCCGCGCATCCGGCGCCCTTGCTCGAGACATCGTAGCGTCCAACCATCTTCATGGTGCGCGCATCGATCACGGCGATGGCGGCTTTGTCTTCGATGTCCACGTAGATCCGGCCGTGCCCGTCGGTGGCGGCCTGCTCGGGGGCCCCACCGATGTCGATCGTGCCGAGAATAGTCCCGTCCTTGTCATCCAGCACGGTGATGTTCGGCGCAGAGTGACTGAGGACATAGAAGCGGTGATTGTAGGAATCGTTCAGATATCCGTCCGGGTTCCCCTGCACCTCGATCTTCTTCACAATCGCGAAGGTCTTCGCACTGAACATCGTGATCGGATTGGAAGTGGCGAATCCGTGGCCGGTCGCCGTGTCGACCGTGCCCCCGTGTGAGCTCACGCCGGGAATGTCTCCGACCTGAGCCAGCGTATCGAGGTTATAGACGCCGATGTGACCCGCCGGGCCGGACCGCGCAACATATAGATTGCGGCCATCCGGATCCGCCGTCACATAATCGAATCCGCCATCGCCGCCAACCAGTTGAATCCGCAGCACCTTGTACGGACCACTGTCCTGGGCCTGGGCAAGCCCGGCGAAGGACAACAGGAACATCAGTGCTACGAAAAAGCGCGACTTGCGGTTCATGGCCTATCTCCGATACCTGCGATCGATGCTGCCGCGGGATGCTGCCACCATCCGCCCAATGCGCGGCGTTGCTTACAAAAATATATTGTTGCTGGCCCCACCTCGACGATCCGATCTGCCGCAGCATTTGTCGCGACGCAGCAATGAATCGGACCGCGACGCCGAATCTGCAGCTCGCGACCGTGGGAGTGTTAGCCTTGGATTGCGCTGGAAGTGTCGAAACCCGTTCTCCTTTTGAATAGGACAGATACTCATGCATGCCATACCTGCTCGGCGTTGGAAGATTCTCGCTGTACTGCTTGGCAGCAGCTTCATCTGTCTGATCGCACGCGCGCAGGCACCTGCCCCCGTTGCCGGCACCACGGGCAACCCGTCCGCAGCGGTGATCGCGGTGGATCCGTCCGTCTATGACGGCTATGTGGGCCACTACAAATTCAGCGATACCGCCGTCATGACGGTCACGCGCGATGGGACGCGCCTGTTCGCCGCACTGACCGGTCAAGGCCCGCTCGAGATCGTTTCGAC
Source organism: Steroidobacteraceae bacterium (assembly GCA_036498905.1). Lineage (GTDB taxonomy): Bacteria > Pseudomonadota > Gammaproteobacteria > Steroidobacterales > Steroidobacteraceae > DAIDKA01. The sequence continues at coordinate 81,720 of DASYER010000023.1, forward strand.
CAGCAAGACGGAGTTCTCCGTCAAAGTCGTGAACGCTCAGATTTCCTTTGCGACGGATGCGCAGGGTCATGCGACCGCGCTGACCCTGCATCAGAACGGGGGCCAGATCACCGCACCGCGCATCGATGACAAGAGCGCGAAACAGATCGAGGACGCGCTGAGCGCGCGCATGCAAAGCAAGACTGCGTCCCCGGGCAGCGAAGCGGCAGTTCGCAGACTCTTTGCCGGGCTGCTCTCCGGCAACCCCGACTATGACGAAATGTCGCCGCCATTCGCCGAAGCCACCCGCCAGCAATTGGCGCAGCTGCACACAGCCGCCCAGGGACTGGGCCCGATCCAGTCAGTGCAATTCCATGGTGTCTCGCCGCAAGGCGCGGACACTTTCGAAGTGCAGCATGAGCACGGCACGTCCAGCATGCAGATCATGCTGTCCGCGGACGGGAAGATTTCGGGAGCTGGCTTTAGAGGCCCACCTCCTGCCGCCCCGGCAGGCCCGAAGGCCGAGCAGGGGCCATATCGGACTTCGTCCGAAGCGGCCTTCGGCGCGGCCGGCTTGAAGGTATTCCGACCCGAGAGCCTTGACCGAATCGCAGCGCATGACCGGCTCCCGGTGGTGGTCTGGGGAAACGGCGGCTGCACTTTCGATGCCCCGGTTTACACGGACCTGCTTTCGACAATCGCCTCCCATGGCTTTCTCGTCATCACCACGGCGGGTCAGCCTGCGCAAGGCGCTACGCTGCGCGCGGCCAACGCCGATGATATGAAAGCCGCCATTGCCTGGGCCGTGCGCGAGAACGCGCGTCCGGGCTCACCGCTCAACGGCAAGATCGAGACGAAGCGCATCGCCATCATGGGCCAGTCGTGCGGAGGAGGGCTCGCGCTTGAGCTGGGGGCGGACCCGCGGGTCACGACCATCGGCGTGTTCAACTTCGGCCTCACCGATGACAGTTTGAAGAGGCTGCATGGTCCGGTGCTGCTGATCAACGGGCATACGAGCGACTTCATGATGGGGCCATCGAAGGCCACATTCGATGCCATCGCAAGCCTGCCGGTGTTCTATGGCGCGCGCCATGGGGTCGGACATATCGGAACGGTGATGAATCCGGGTGGCGGTGAGTTCGCGACGGTCGCGTCGAATTGGGCCCTGTGGCAGCTCAAGGGTGACAAAAAGGCGAGTGCCATGTTCGTTGGCGCAAAATGCGGGTTGTGCACGAATCCGGATTGGGACGTGCAAGCGAAGCGACTTTAACCCCCTTTTTTGAGTTCAAATGGCATCGACCGCGGTGAACGGCCCACTATTCCAATCGCGCACCACGGCCTTCGGGGTACATTTTCTCCCATTCGCGCCCGTTGGTTGCGGTCACGACCAGTTTCTCCACGGTCCCGTCATCCAGGCATCTGGCATTGACGCTCAAGCCGTCGGGATGTGATCGTGGCACGTAGAACGACTTGATGCCGCAGAGGGAGCAAAACAGGTGTTTTGCGGTACCGGTGTTGAACTCGTAGGTCGTGAGCACATCGGCGCCGCGCAGCAAATTGAAGCGCGATTTCGGCACGATGAGATGCAGATAGCCGGACTTTGCGCATATAGAGCAATTGCAATCCGAAACCTGCAGCACGGCCGGTGCCACGACCTCGAACCGAACTCGCCCACAGTGACATCCGCCCGAGTGGGTAATCATCACAACCTCCCCCGCAGACAGTCATCCGCATTTTAGCAAGTATTTGCCAGACGCCGTGAGGTCCTTCAGCGTGTACGGGAGCTCAGCCTCCACCCTTGCGCAGTTCGGCCAGCTGATTCTCATACCGGGGCGATGAATGGTATTTGACGAGACTCTCGAGGGTTTGAATCTCGCACTTGCGGTCGGCGATTTTCACGCACGAACTTAAAATCAATTGCAGCGAACTCTCTCCCGGGGCCTCGTGTCGGGCGATCACGGTCTTCATATGTGCGCTCGTAAAGTCGGCCGCCGATCGGTAGTCAGCCTGCAGATAATAGGCCTGGCTCACCAGAACGTAGGTTTTCTCATCGGCCGCACTCTCCTTGGCTGCGAGCGTTCCAAATTTCACGGCTTTGGCAAAGTCCTTGAGCCGATAGTTGAGTTCAGCGAGGACCGTCAGGCGCATCGGCCGCTGCGGGACGGGTAGGAACCCGTCGTCGAATCCGCGCTGAAGGTAGTCCGCGGCGCGCGACAACTCCCCGGTTTGGGAAAAGCCATATCCCAACAGCTCATTGATGACATGCACATCATAGGGAGTCAGATTGGGTACGGACTCGAGTGTCTGCGCCTGCGCGATGCCTGTGGTGAAATTGCGGGCCTGCATGGCGTCCTGGACACCTCTGAGCTGGGGCGCGATGGCGAGAGTGACCACGGGAACATGCGGCTGTGATTGGGACGTCGGAGCCGCGGGCTCGCGCGGCGGAGCTGCGCACGCAGTCAGAATCGCACAGATCAGAATGGGGACAAATCGTCTGCTCTTGTCCATAGGCGTCACCGGCTTCCCTGCCTCCCAAGTCGGGCAAGCGACAAAATAATCGATCGGCATTCGTATGCCAATGGCAGCGGGATTAGAGCAGCGGTCACCGCGGCTGCTAGAATAAAGAGAAAAGGGGAAATCGCCTATGGACGCTCTGCAGTCGCAAGCCGTTTTAGCTGCGGCCGATGTATCGGCCATTACGCAGCTGGTCCTCACTGAGCGCGAAAGCCGGGATCTGGGGCGATGGGATCAACTGGCCGCCTGCTATCTGCCGGACTCGCGCGTCGAGATCAGCTGGATATCGGGAACGGGAGCGCAGTTCGTCGCGGGGTCCGTCGAGATGGCGCGACGCGGCGTGAAGGCGCGTCATCGGCTCGGCCCGGTTCTGGTGCGGCTGAACGCCGCGCGCGCGCTCGCGACACTGTCCTGCGTCATTGATATCCCCGGGGAAATCGAGGGTGTGGAGTTCTGCCTTTCAAGCCACGCCCGTTTGCTCTATCCGGTGGAGCGCCGCGACGGGCGCTGGGGATTGATGGGCTTTTATGGGATTTATGTGCGCGATGAGATCACCACGCGCATTCCGGGGGATCGCCTGCCCATCAGCGCGCAGGAGCTGGTGCGCTTTCGTCCGTCCTACCGCATGTTGTCGTGGCTGCTGACCCGACAGGGCGGTTATGTGGTGAATGATGCGCTGCCCGGAATTGATCGGCCGGAGGCGGCCGAGGCATTGGAGCAGAAGTTGCTTGCGTGGGCTGGAGTACAGGCTTAAGTTCCGCCGATGTTTATGCGTGTTTCAATTCCGATTGTCCTCACTGCTGCAGTGCTCCTGACTGCATGCGGGAGCCAGGGTCATTCTCCGGCGACGGCTGCAACGGCTTCAGCCCCGGCTCCGGCGCCGGCCGGCCAGGTTGACCGCGCACGCCTGCAGTCCATTGATAAGGAGCCGGGCGTATGGCTGACGAATGGGCGTGACGCCGGCAAGACGTACTATTCGCCCCTCGATCAGCTCAATCGCCAGACAGCCGCCCGGCTGGGCTTCGCGTGGGAGCTGAAGACCGGCACCAACCGCGGAATGGAGGCGACACCGATCGTCGTCGACGGTGTGATGTACACCTCCGGCGTCGCGGGCCGCGTCTATGCCCTGGATGCCGCCAGCGGCCGCCTGCTGTGGAAGTTCGAGCCACCACTGAAACTGAAGAACGCCCGCGGCAGCTGCTGCGACATCGTCAATCGGGGTGTCGCGGTCTGGCAGGGCAAGGTTTACGTCGCTTCGTTCGAAGGCATCCTGTACGCGCTGGATGCCCGAGACGGCAAGGTGCTCTGGCAGGCGGACACCTTCGTCGATCGTGAGCGCGCGTACTCCATCACGGGTGCGCCGCAGATCGCCGGAAAGGTGGTGGTGATCGGCAATGGTGGCGCTGAGTTCGATTCGCGCGGTTATGTGTCCGCCTATGACCTGCAGACCGGGCAGCTCGTGTGGCGCTTCTACACGGTACCCGGCGATCCCGCCAAGCCTTATGAGAACAAGGCTTTGGAAATGGCGGCCAAGACCTGGGATCCAAAACGCGACTGGCGAACCGGCGGCGGCGGCAATGCCTGGGATGGCATTGCCTATGACCCGAAGAGGAACCTGGTGTACTTCGGTACCGGGAACGGCGCGCCGTGGAACAGTGCGTACCGCAGTCCTTCCGGCGGCGACAATCTGTTCATTGCATCGATTGTCGCGGTGAATGCGGACACGGGCGCATACGCGTGGCACTACCAGGAGACGCCGGGCGAGCGCTGGGACTACGACGCAACGCCGCCCATCACGCTGGCGACTCTCAGGATCGGTGGCGCGGACCGCGACGTTCTGATGCAGGCCTCGAAGAACGGGCTCTTCTACGTTCTGGACCGGGCCACTGGCCAGCTGCTGGCCGCTGATAAATTCGTCGACGCAAATTGGGTAATGCACGTCGATATGAAGACGGGGCGCCCGGCCGAGAATCCGGACAGTGACTACACGAAGGGCAAGCCCGTGATCGTATTCCCGTCGGGGGTCGGCGCTCATAACTTCAACCCGATGTCGCTTTCGGCGCGCACAGGCCTGGTCTACATCCCGACCGTTCACAGTGGCGAGGCGCTGCTGGCGTCCCCCCGGACTCCATACCTCCCGGATCGCATGAATACCGGGGTACAGATTGCTTTCGCGACCCAATTGCTTGCGCCGCCCGAGACACTGCCGCCCGCCCTGAGGCCGGTGACTACACCGAGTTACCTCAAGAAGGTGCCCAGCCTCGATATGCATGCTTCGCTTAAAGCCTGGGATCCGATCGGGCACAAGGTCGTCTGGGAGCACAGGTATCCCAGTTTCATGGATCACGGCGGTGTGCTCTCCACTGCCGGTGGCGTCGTCCTTCAGGGCAGTATCGACGGCAGGCTCCGCGTCTTCAATGATGAGACCGGCGATGTCATCAAGGAAATCGACACGGGCAGTCCGCTGATCGCCGCTCCGATGACCTATTCGGTGCGGGGCGTGCAGTACGTCGCGATCCTCGCAGGCAGCGGCGGTGGCGGCTGGAATATTTGGATGCCAGGCAATGTGGCTGCAGTGCGCGGCAATGACAACCGGATACTCGCCTTTCGCCTCGATGGTGACGCCACGCCGATCCCGCCTGAATTGGGACCTGTTGCACCGATACCCGAGCCGCCGCCCCAGGTCGGAACGCCGACGGACATCGCCATGGGCGGAACACTCTTCGCCCGCAATTGCGCCGGATGTCACGGTAATGCCGAGCGCGCACCGGTACCCGATCTGCGGCGCTCCGGATTTATTCGTGATCCGGCCGCCTTTGAATCGGTGGTGCGGGGCGGTTTGCTCGAAAAGCTCGGGATGCCGGGCTGGGATGATCTTCTGACTACCCCGCAGGTCGAGCAGATCCGTTCGAATCTGATTTCGGTGGCGCGCAATGCCTACGCCAAGCAGCAGGCCGGCGCCCCGAATACGCCAGCACCGGTGTTGCGCGAAGGACACCCCTAGGCGCGGCCGAGACCGCCTGAATCTGAGCGACAGTGGAAGTCATATCCGATCGTGAGGGCAGGTTATCCCGACGCGAAGCGCTCGCCCTGGTGGGTGCAGCGGCGCTACATCCTTTGGCTGGCGGAGCGGCGACTACCAATCAACGTCCAGGTACTGACGCTGTGTACTACAAGAGTCTGCAGGAGACGAGTCGTCTCATTGCGGCGCACGAAGTATCTCCGGTTGATCTTGCCCACCAGATGCTCGATCGGATTGCGAAGCTCGACCCGACCCTGAAGAGCTATGCGACCGTGATGCGCGATCAGGCCCTCGCGGACGCCCAGGTTGCCAGCGAGGCGATCCGCCGCGGTGAATATCGCGGACCGCTGCACGGCATGCCGATCGCCGTGAAGGATCTTTTTTATACGAAGAGTGTCCGAACGATGGGCGGCTCCGCTGTCTATAAAGACTTCGTCCCGGGCTTCGACGCCACCGCCGTTGTGCGCCTGCGATCCGCGGGAGCGGTAGTGCTTGGCAAGCTAAATCTCACGGAAGGGGCGACAGCCGGGAATAGCCCGACGTTCGATGTACCGCGCAATCCATGAAACACTGAATATTGGCCCGGGCTGTCCTCGAGCGGGTCGGGCGTGGCGACGGCGGCCGGCCTGTGTTTTGCCTCCCTGGGCACCGATACCGGCGGCTCGATTCGCTATCCGTCCTCGGCAGATGGTCTCATCGGACTGAAGCCGACCTATGGGCGCATCAGTCGTTTCGGCGTACTGACCTTTTCCGCATCGCTGGATCATGTTGGTTCAATGACACGATCGGTGGCGGACGCGGCCATCATGTTCGATGCGATCGCCGGTCACGATTCGAATGATTCCACATCATTGATGCTGCCCCCGCCGAATACACTCGCTCAGCTTGGGCAGGGCATCCGTGGCATGCGTATCGGCATTGACCGCCACTACTCCTTCGAGGGTGTGGACGAGGGCAACACCAAGGCCATCGAAACGGCGCTGAAGGTGATGGAGGGACTGGGTGCCAGGGTCGTGGACGTTCGCATGCCGGATCTGCAATCAATGCTCAGGATCTGGCAAATCATCTCCAGCGCGGAGATTGTCCAGGCGCACGCCAAGAACTATCCGTCACACGCGGCCGAATACGGCCCCTACATGCACGAGTTTCTCGATACCGGCGCGCGCGTCACGAGTGAACAGTTGGCGCAGGCGCGCAAGGACCGTGCAGCGTTGTCGGCACGGTTCACCCGGGTGCTTGATTCGGTGGACGCGATGGCATGCTCTGCCGGCGGATCTCCGGCCTGGCGTATCTCCCGGCAGACTCAGGTTGGGCCACTCGGTGCTTTTCACGCTGCGTGGTCCGCCGCCCAACCCTGAGCAATGGACTTCGTCGCACCGACGGATCTGGCCGGCACTCCTGCGATCCTTCTTCCATGCGGCCTCTCGCCGGACGGTCTGCCCTACAGCATCCAGTTCGCGGGTCGTCGCCTGTCCGAATCGGTGCTGTGTCGCATCGCGGCTGCCTACGAGCAGGCGACGGATTGGCATACCCGTCATCCCAAGACGGACGACCTGCGCGCAAGCCCCGAACCCGTCTTACTGGAATTACCCCGCGGCTGCTTACGGCGCCCTCCGCTGTGCTGCTGCACGCGGCTCGTCAAATGTGCAACAAGTGAGTTGCACATATGGGGCGGTGCGGGTACATTTGCAACAAAGAGGTTGCACATGGATACGTTCGACAGAATAGAGAAACAGGTCGTTCTGCGGGCGCCGATAGCGCGCGTATGGCGTGCCATCGCCAATGCCAAGGAGTTTGGACGCTGGTTCGGACTAGAGCTCGACGGTGATTTTGTAGTTGGTCAGCCGATCGTGGGCACCTTCAACGCCTCGCTGAACGAAGCCGCAATTCTTGACTATCAGCGGAAACTCGGGCTACCACCTTCAAAGGTGAAGCTTCCCGAAAAGAGCCTGATCTTCTGTACGGTAGAGCGTATCGAGGCGGAGTCGTACTTCAGCTTTCGTTGGATTCCCTACGGCATCGATGCTGAGGTTGATCCGCAAACGGAGCCGACGACGCTAGTGGAGTTTCGCCTGGCGAAGGTCGCGGAAGGAACTCTTCTCACCATCGTGGAATCAGGCTTCGACCGCGTGCCCGCACGCAGGCGCGAGCGCGCGTTCCGCATGAACGAGGCCGGTTGGGCAGGACAGGGGGAGAACATCCGTAAATACATTGCGAAGCCATGAACCGCGGCTGGCCCAGATCTTCTTCGCGCTCGGCGATGAGACGAGGCTTTCGGTACTAGCCAAGCTTCGGGGCGGAGCGCTTACTGCGACGGCCCTCGCTGACGGCGCACGGGTAACCAGACAGGCCATTGTGCGGCACCTTCAGGTGCTTGATGGTGCCGGGCTGGTGACGCATGAGAAGCTCGGGCGCGAAGTGCTCTACAAGCCCGATGCGCGGCGCCTGGAAGAGGCGTGCGCATACCTGGAGATGATTTCGGCGGGCTGGGAGCATGCGATCGACAATCTGAAGGTCATGGTCGAGGGGCAGGCGCGAACGAAGGCGAGGAAACGCCGACGCCAACCACCGCTCCTGTGATGCGTTACCCAAATCGACAGGCACCTATGTGATCAAATTCGGCAAACCCTGCCATCGGCCCGGATCTCAATGAGTGATTTCGACGCATCCGCCCGGTCCCCTTGCATAAGAGACTGCTGCCTCGGCGATGACCTCACCTGCCTGGGCTGCTTTAGAACCCTGGATGAGATCAAAGAATGGGCGCTGGTCGATGATCAGCGGCGCACCATCATTCTGCAAAATGCCAAGCAGCGCAGGATGGAATATCAGCTGCTGACAAAAGACCCACTGCGTTAACGCGGCGCGCAGGCAGACAGGGCGGCGAGCACCCCAACCGCGACGACGATTCTTGTTAAGAGCCGGCTGGAACGAAGCGTCGCCAGGACCCCGGCGAGTCCTGCGACGACCAGAAGAAATGAGATCGCTTCGGCTTGCGTGACGTGTTCACCGAATAAGTCGTACCGCGCATTGATGCGGATTTTCTCGATCAACAATCGCTCAAACCCCGCGAGCATCAAGTACACCGAGAACACAAATCCGGCACGATGGCCTTGCGATCGCAGGCGCCAGAGTATCCAGAAGATCGCCAGCGACATCGCGATCTCATAGATTGGCGTCGGGAACACGCCAGGAGGCGAGATGACGATACCGGCGATGTTCCCATCATAGGTTTGCGCCCACAACCATTTGGGTAACCAGTTCGGCTTCAGGAGCATGTTGGCGGCGACGCCCCAATCTGCGTCGCCGGCTATCTGGCAGCCGAGCCTGCCGATCCCATATCCGAGCATCAGGGCGGGTGCGGTCGCATCCAACATCGGAACTACGGGAATCGAACGACGCTTCACGAATATGACACCGGCCATGATCCCGAAGCACAGGCCTCCGTAGATCGAGAATCCCGAACGCGTGAGGATCATGGGGAGTGGATCGGCGAAGAAGCGATCGAGGTTGTCGAAGATATCAAATACCCTGGCGCCGACGATTCCCGCCAGAGTGGCAATGAGCACCAGGTCGGTAACGACCGCATGGGTGCGAGGCGGCAGTCTGCCTAGGTCCTCGTAATCGTGAATCACGCGGGTCACAACGGCAGTCGCCACCACCAAGGCGATCGCCACAATGACCCCGAACATCGGCAATGGAAGATTCCAGTGAGTTCCGAAGACGCCGTTCACGAGGTCGGTGACGTAGGGGAATGACATGCTCTTACCTGATGTCTGGAATGTTGCAATTCGCGCGCCGGCTTGATGATAGCGCTAAGTGACGCGGCCAGTGGCATCGCGCGGCAAATCAGGGCTACGCAGACAGCAACCGGCTGGGTAGAATGCGCCGCATGGCTTCAGACATAAGCGCCCTGTTCACGCCACTGCGCATCCGGAACCTGACGCTGCGCAATCGCTTCGTAATGCCAGGCATGCAGCGCGGCTTCATGAATGATGGGGCGCCGACCCCGAAAATGGTTGCCTACATGCGTCGCTGTGCTGCCGGCGGCGTGGGACTCGTCATCAGCGAATCGACCTCGCCCGATCATCCTTCGGCCTATTGGCAGCCGGTGATGGGCCGGATGGAGGCGCAGTCGCTCGGTGCCTGGAGGCAGGTGATCGAGGCCGTGCGCGGCGAGGGTGCGGGCTTCCTGATGCAGCTGTGGCATCCCGGAGCGATGCGCAAGGTCGCCGCGGGACATCCGCTGGCGGAAACCCCGGCGCTGAGCCCCTCCGGCCTGATCCAGGCCGGACGCCCGCACGGCCGCGCCATGACCCACGGGGATCTCGACGAACTGCGGCAGGCCTACGTACGAGCGGCCGAGCATGCCCAGAGTCTCGGTGCGGACGGCGTGGAAGTGCATGCTGCGCATGGTTATCTCATGGACCAGTTTCTATGGGGGGAGACAAACCAGCGCGAAGACGAATACGGTGGTGCGACGCTGGCGCAACGCGCGCGCTACCCGGCGCAGATCGTCGCGGCAATTCGCAAATCCACGGGCAACGATTTCACCATCTCGTTTCGCTTCTCGCAGTTCAAGGAGGTCGATTACGGCGCGGTCGTAGCCCCGGGACCTGAGGAACTGCGTGACATGCTGACGCTGCTGCGCACCGCGGGGGTGGATCTTTTCAACGTATCCTCACGCCGTTTTCACAAGGCGGAGTGGCCTGAGGGACCGCAGCCGCAGCTCACCATATCCGAGTGGGTGAAGTCGTTGACCGATGCGCCGGTCATGACCTGCGGCAGTGTTGGCCTGGATGTGGAGATGTTCGCGAATCTCTTCGACAACGAGGAGCCCTCTGAGCTATCTGTCGAGCGCGATCTGGCACTGCTGGCCAGGCGCGTACGCGCCGGCACGCTGGACCTCGTCGGCGTCGGCCGCATGCACATCGCCAACAACGATTTCGTGAACAAGGTACGCACCGGTCGCTACAGCGAGTTGGCACTGTTCAACAAAACGGTTCACCTTGCCGAAGCCATGGCCGCCCTGGAACCTGGCTTCGTCGAAGAATCACACGGAATGGATTAGGTCCTGCGCTGGGGTCTTGGGCTTCGCCTCTTCCGGCGTCGGCAATGCCCGGCGGGAGCCGCGCACCTCGCTCAGTACTGATTCCAGCAGCGGCAGCACTTTGGGAAGACGGCGAGCGTGGATAACCGCACTCCATAGGGGCTCGCACTTCTTCCAACCGACCGCATAGGCAAGATGCTTGGCACGGTGCTTCCAGCTGTCGTGCCGGAGGGCACCGCGCAGAATGTTCCGGAATTCGTAGAAACGCCGGTACGCCCGCCAGTATCCACTTTCCAGCTCAGATCCCGTCAATCGCTTCGGAATATAGACGGCCTGGCGGGTGTCGTATCGGGCCCAGTCCTGATGCAGGATCCGCCGCTGGGCAGCCAGTCTTCCATGCAGCGCGGTGCCGGGGTAGGGCGTCAGAATGTGGAAGGTTGCCGTCGTGAGTCCCTGATCAACCGCCCAGTCGACCGTGCGGTCAAAGACACCGGCATCGTCCTCATCAAGTCCGAAGACAAAGCTGCCGTTGATCATTATGCCCAGGTCGTGCAGACGCCGGATTGCCTGCCCGTAGTCACGGTGCAGGTTCTGGCGCTTGTTGGCGGCGACAAGGTTTGCCTCCGAGAGGGTCTCGAAGCCGACGAACAGACTGCGCAATCCGGCGCGGGCGGCCGCGACGATCAGGTCCCCACGCAGGATTGAGTCCACGGTGGCGGCACCCTGCCAGATGCGACCCATGCCGCGCATCCCCTCGAACAGCTCGCCGGCAAAGCGCTGGTGTCCCAATACATGGTCATCGAGAAAATAAAGGTGACGGCCAGGCAGACGCTCAATTTCAGCCAGCGCGTCATCCACGGTCTGCGTATAAAAGCCCCGGCCACCCGCGAAGAATGCGTCCTTGTAGCAGAAGTCGCAGTGATGGGGACACCCGCGGGTGACAACGATGGAGTTCGGGACCAGGTACCGGGAGCGCTTGATGAGATCGCGCCGAATGGGCGGAATTCCAACGAGCGTGCGCTGCCCTGACAAATAGCGCGCACGTGGCACACCATTGCGGAAGTCGGCGAGGAACGCGGGACAGGTGTCCTCGGCGGGCCCAAGAAAGATCGAGTCCGCGTGGTGAGCCGCTTCGTCCGGCAGGGAGGTGACATGCAGTCCGCCGAGCGCCACATAGGTCCCGCGTGCACGGTAACGGTCGGCCAGCGCATAGGCCCGATAGGCGTTCGTGATGTAGACCTGGATGAGCACCAGATCAGGGGCATCTTCTTCCGGAACGGCTTCGACATGCTCATCAAAGAGCTGCAGCTCGTCATCTGGCTCAAAATATGCGGCGAGCGTTGCAAGCCCCAGCGGTGGAAACAGGGAGTACTTGATCGGCCGCCAGAACGGGCTGGTCGCCTCCGTCAGCGCCGGCAAGATCAAAGTGGCACGCAACCGACGCAATGGCATTTCCGCAACTCATTTTTGACGCGAAAAGCTGACTTCCGTGAAACGATATCACAGAGTACTTTGCAACGCAAAGTAAATGATCGGAATTCGCGTGTCTATCGCGGACGATCTGAGTGGCCCACCCACACCTGATGTCGCGCGAGCTCCGTCACGACGCTTTGGTCAAGAAATGCTATCAGGCATCCCAGCCGTGTTGATCCAACGAGCAGATGGTCCTGAATCGCCGTGCCTAAAACCGCTCCGGACAGAAAAATCGGAGGTTCGATCCAGGTTCCGGTTTCGCGCCAGGACGCCATCACATCCTCTCGCTCGTGAATGACTTCGCTGTCGACAATGCCGCGGTAAGCCTCGTCGACGGCCTGCTGAAATGCCCGGTCCACCGATACCTGTCGGAGGGCGACACCGGACCGGTCCTCCTGCTCCCATGTGACATGGCTGAAGTCGATGCCTTGAAGAAGCTCTTGCAGATCCGGATCATCGTGCCGGCCGTGAAATAGGGCTGTGAACACCGCCGCAGGGCAGGAGAGACCCGTCAGTTGCGCGGCGCGCGCATGGCGTTCGGGTATCGGCTCGTAGAGCGACTGAATTCGAGTCCAAGTGAGCATATGCGAAATGCTACTCCGGGCCCGGAGCATGCGTGAGCGGTTATTTGTTCACCGATCGATGAGAATGAGTCCAGTTGCGCACAGGGGTATCCGCCGATTCAGGGGATAACTCTTCTCGCCATGACGCTACGCTGCGACCCGATGTTCGTAGTAGGCGGGCTGGCGCTCACTCAAAATCGCCTGCAGTTCCTCATCTGACCGCCCCTGCGGAGTCAGCCAGCGATCGACATTCTCCCGGGTCAGGCGAATGACCATACGATCATGTCCGGCGGCGGCGATCTCCTGCGGCGGATCGTCCGTAACGGCCGCGAAAGACAGCAATTTCTTGCCGGATTTCGGGTCCGACCATTCGGCAAACAGGCAGGCAATGAGCATCTCCCCGGAAGGGCGCGGAGTGAAGTGCAGAACCTGATTCCGGCCCTCCGGGCCCGTCACGTTTTCGTAGAAAGATTCGACGGCCATTACGGCATGCGTCGCGCCGAACTGCTCCCGCCAGAACCTGGTCAGGTTGTCACGTCTGGCGTTGTAATTCCCGGAGAGCTTGTCGTCCATGAGCGCGGGCTTGCCGGGCTGCCTCAGCAGGTACCTGGCCGGCACCATGAGCTTCTCCCCATCGCGCACCAGAATGATCGGCGCGTAGTTGCGTGGGAAGATTCTGTAGTCGTCGGGTCGCGGATTGTCATCCGTCAGCGAGGCCAGATTGCCGATTGCCTGCGCGATCTTGGCACTGGCGATCCGTTTACTTTCCGTCGCCGCTTTCGTCTCCTTCACCGCCAGTTTGCGATCGGCATCGGCGAGGCGCTTTTTTTGCGCGAAGACTTCCCGTTCGAGCTTCGCGACTCGGGCGTGGCGGTACTGATCGACGAGCTCCTTGATCGCCAGTTCCTCGTCAGTCTGCGGATTGGCAAACTCCAGATCGAAGCCGCGTGGCAATCGGTATTGGCTGGGCTCGGAGAGCCGGCACCGCGCCAGTTCGCGAAAATCGGACCAGGACATGCGCGCTTCCATGTCGCGGACGTACCGTTTCCATTTCGATTCGATCCGCGCCGAATAGCACATGTCTTAAGTGTAGTCGCACCGCAATGCAAGTTGAAGTCGCCTGATCGTGGGCAAGATCGTCATGCCGATCAGGTCGGTGGATCGCCGCTATCCCCGCCCGTCTTGTCCCGTTCCTCCTTGACCTGGTCGGGGATTCGTTGCGGATGAGTCGAAACCAATCCCATTCCAAATGTCAGTAGGAGGACGCTCGCCGCCATGTTGGCCGCTGTACCACCGCGCCGCGCCCAGTGGACCGCGCCGAAGGCGCCGGCGACCAATGCCAGGGCCACGATAGCCATGATCGCGAAGCGCAGTGGATGACTCATATCGCAAGCTCCGGCCAGTTGGGCTACGCGATGAGGGCGCGATGCGCGCAAATCAATGGCTGCAATCCCAGAACTGTGAATAATTGTCGCAAGGCAGAGCTGCGCCGCCCTGCAGGAGCTTCAGGAGAGCGGTTCGGGTCGCGGTAGGGATTTGACCATCTCAAGATGCGTCACCCGCTCGCGCGTCAGCAGAAACACGGCCCGACTGTGTCTCCCGCTGAAAACTGCCGCCAGCACGTTGAGGACACCGACTTCGGTCCCGCCGCTGTTCTGTACGTGGAACACAGCGCGCCGCAGCACTCGCTGGAAACCGGGCTGCGGCTGCACTTTGTACTCATCATCCGGCGCTCGTCGCAAATTGTCGGCCTCGATGTGCTGTCGAAGGTCGGATCCGAGCCGATCGAGATTAGCGCCGCCGCTGACAAGTGCCTCACGCACCGCCGGCGTTTCGAGGACGGCGAGCAACAGATGCTCGACGGAGACGAATTTAGGGTGCGAGCTGTGCACCTGACGAAAGGCCTGTTCGAGGCAAGACTCAAGTTCGCTCGATAACACTCGCCAGGCCTCCTGTGTATTGAACAGTCTACCGCGGTGCCCGGTGGCGGGCACTTGGCTGCAACTTTAGCCGCCGAGCTGTGTATTGAAGGGCATGGCCGCGATTCGTCGGTTATCGCGCACCTGAAAGCGGGACTTCCGGTTGCTCGCCGACGTAACGCGGGTGTATAGATGCGGCAATAGTGAAATATCTTCCTCTCATCTGGTCCGGTATCTGGCGCAAGCCCGGGCGCACGTCGCTGGTCCTCCTGCAGGTCGCAGTGGCCTTCGCGCTGTTCGGCGTATTGCAGGGCATGAAGACGGGCGTGGAGCGCTCGATCGCGAACACTCGCGCAGACGTTCTTTTCGTCGGCCCCGCGGAGTCCGGAGGCGCGCCGTTGCCGATCTCCTACCTCGATAGACTCAAATCCATCCCTGGCATGAAGAATGTCTCCTTTGCCGACGGTTTCCTGGGAACCTACCAGCGGCCGACCGAGGCCGTTTACGTGCTGGCCATCCCGCCGACCGATATATGGCTGACGCTCGTTCCGGAGATCTTCCAGGTCCTGCCCAAGGATCTCGAGGCTCTCAAAAACACCCGTAATGGCGTACTGATCACCGCGGATATCGGCAAGAAATACGGCTGGCATATCGGTGACCGAATTCCTCTTACCTCGACCACCCTGCAGACCAATGGATCCGGAACCTGGACCTTCCAGATCGTGGGCACGGTCACCGATCATGAGATTGGCGAGGGGGGCTTCATCGTGGCCAATTACGACTACCTGAATGAAGCGCGCGCGCTCAATCGGGATACGGTCCGGAACTTCTACGCGGTGATCTCCGATCCGAAGCGTGCGGCGGAGATGTCCGACACCATCGACCACGCTTTCGGCAATTCAGCCAACGAGACCAAGACGGCTTCGTTTCGTGAGAATGCCCAACAGCAGATGCGCTCGATCGGCGATCTGAACTTCCTCATCCGCGCCGTCACGAGCGCGGTACTTGTGGCGCTTCTTTTTTCCGTCACGACGATCATGATGCAGACGATTCGAGAGCGGACACCGGAACTGGCGGTGCTGAAGACTCTCGGGTTCACTGATCGTTCGGTATTCCTGATGGTGGTAGGCGAAAGCCTGCTCGTATGCACCGCTGCTGCGCTTCTGGGCCTTGCTCTGGCGACGGGGGTGTTCCCGTACACGGCAAAGTTCATACCCGGGCTTTCGATGCCTTTGAGCGTCGTGGGGCTCGGATTGATCGGTGCGGTGCTTGTGGCACTCATCACCGCCGCGCCGCCTGCCTCTCGGGCCGCAAGACTACAAGTGGTTGACGCGCTTGCCGGTCGCTAATCTGACATGAGCCTCATAAAACAGTTCTGGGCGCTGCTGCGCATCAATATCGCAGGCCTGCCGGCGCGCCTCGGACTGGTATGCACCATCGTCATCGGTGTGGCATGCGCGGTCGGGGTGTTGGTGTCCATGCTCGCCATGGGTGTCGGCGCGCGCCAGGAGGCGATGGGCAATGTGAGCCCCAATCGCGCCGTTCTGACGAGCATCGATGCTCCATCGCCCGCACAGAGCAACATTACCCAGGATGCGGCCACGCTAATCCGCGGTCTGCCGGGCATTCGGCGCAATTCGGCAGGCAAGCCGATCGTGGTTTTTCAGGTTACCGTGTTCGTCCAGGCCCGCAGCAGGGCCGACCATGCTCAGACGGGCTTTCCGGTCATCGGAATGACCCCCGGACTCACTGACTATCAGCCGGAGCTGCGCATTACGGCAGGGCGCATGTTCAACGCGGGCGTACATGAGCTGATCGCGAGTAACAAATGCGTGCGGCAATACACTGATTTCGGCGTTGGGTCGAGGCGCCATATGCGCGGTGGCGACTGGCTCGTCGTGGGCAACTTCGATCTGGCCAGTACCGTGTGCGTCGTGTTCGGCGATGGGGATACGATTCTGTCGGCTTTCGGCCGCAACACCTATAACCAGGCCAACGTGATGCTCGAATCGCCTGCAGCCTTCGCGACACTTGCCGCCGCACTCAAGGCAGACCCGTCGCTTCACCTGAAGGTCCAGCACGAAGCGGAGATCTTTGAGCAGAACATGCAGCAGATCAACGGTATCCTGAACTTCATCAGCTACTTCGTGGGCTCAATCATGGCTCTTGCGGCAACCATAGGCGCGGCCAACTCGCTCTATGCCATCGTCGATGGCCGCCGTCGCGAACTGGCCATTCTGCGTGCCGTCGGATTCAACAGTTCGCCGATCATTGTCTCGGTCGTGTTGGAATCGGTACTGCTGGCACTGCCCGGTGCTTTGATCGGTGCGCTCGTGGCGTGGCTTCTCTTCAACGGACTGCTGGCGAGTCCTCTTGGAGCAAGCTTCCACATGGCGGTTACCCCTTCACTGGCGGCGCTGGGGCTGGTCTGGGCGCTTGGGATAGGAGCCATCGGCGGCCTGCTGCCGGCACTGCGGGCCGCACGCGTGCCCGTGACGGCTGCGATGCGCGCGATCTGATTCAGCGCAGAAGAAAGAGGCACGGCGAATGGATCTGGGACTGAAAGGACGCGCCGCGCTCATCACGGGCGGCAGTAAGGGTATCGGCAGAGCGATCGCGCGGGGCCTTGCTGAAGAGGGCGTCCGACTCGCTCTGCTTGCACGAACCGAGACAACGCTGCAGGCCGCGGCCGATGAAATACAGGCCGCCACGGGCACTACCGTGCTCGCATTGCCGACGGACCTCCGCGACGCTGCAGCCGTCGCGCTCGCGGTCGAACGCGCGCAAGCCGAGCTCGGTCCTATGCACATTCTCGTCAATAGCGCCGGGGGTCCGATCAAGCGTTCCGAGCGGCAGATCCTCTGGGCGGATTCGGACTGGCACGATGACATCGACACCAAGACCCTCGGCATGCTTCGGGTGACACAGGCCATGATCCCCCATATGCCGACGGATGGCACGGGGCGCATCATCAATATCAGCGGTGTCGCCGGCTCCAGCGTGCTCACGGCCGCGCTGACGCACGGCCTCAACAATGCGGCCATGAATCACGTCACTTCGTATCTGGCCGCGGACCTGGCGGCGGCACGCATCACGGTGAACTCGGTGATTCCCGGGCTGATCGCAACTGAATGGCGCGAGAGCTGGGCCGAGAATGGCGGCCGGCAACGTGGGGTATCGAAGCAGGAGTTCCTGGCTGCGACCTGTCGTGAATGGGGCATCATCGCGGGCCGCTGGGGAAGCATGCGCGAGATTGCCGACGTCGTAGTGTTCATCGCGTCCGATCGCGCGTCCTACATCAACGGCGCGAAGCTTACGGTTGACGGTGGCTATGCCATCAACGTCCGCGGTTAGGAGAGCGGACCGCGATCCGGCCGCACCGCCTGCCTGCCGCTATTTGGTTGCCGGCACCGGTATCGTCAGCGCAATGTGATCGACACTTCCCACGGCGCGTGTGATGTGACCCTTGCCGGTCAGGTCGTCCATCAGGACGATGCTGCCGAGCCCGAAGCGCCGCACCTCTCCGTCCCCGGCCGTTACCTCAGACATGCCCTGCACCGGGATCAGATACATCCGCCGCGGCGCCTTATGCCAATCCTCGACCGCGGCGCGCTTCAGGTACAGGAAGGTGGCTCCGGTTGCGCCGCGTAGCGGCAGGGAGACCAGGGCCTCAGGGTCCGGGTTGGTGCGCGAGGTCGTGCCGGCGGTCGGGTTCTCGGGCGTCGCCGCCTCGAAGCTCAGCTTCTCGTCGCGGAAGTGCGAGACGCCCTTGGCGTCGGCCCACAGGTGAGTGATGGAAAGGACGCGGGTGGCCGCAGCAGGCGCATGCGCCTCATCGGCATGCGGCAGCAGACCCGGCAGACACAGGAGTGCGCCGGCGGTAATAAAGCGGAGGAGGAAGGGAGTCTTCATGGTCGGGCTACCTCGCAATGGTTCCATTCAGCAGCACCATGATAAGCCGCCCCTGGCGGCGTTGATACGCTCTCAGGACGTCCGGTCACGCACGATTCCGGCTGTGCAGCCTTTAATCGCCTTCATGAGTCTGCGCGCCTGCGTCAGGCCGTGAGCGATGCTCACATCAATGCCGCCAAGGTCGATCCCGTAGGGACCTTGCCACACAATGTTATTCAGGACGTAGTCGTCGAACAGGAACGCGATGCGCATGCCGGAATGGTTGGTGGTTGCATCATGTAGCCGCTGATCTACCGCCTGGGTGAACTTCAACTGAATCATTGCGTCGTCATCATCGCCGTCACGGGGGGTCAGCAATTCGATTTCGGTGATGTCGCCGGTCGTAGTGAGTGCTTCCCGATGAACATAGATAGTCTTATGGGTGCCTATCTTCAGGGCGCGCGTCTGCGAAGTGGCGTGCGGCTCGACGATCGTAAAGCCCACTTTCGGGCAGGACCCAGCAGCGAGGGTCGCTTCGGAAATCACTGCGATCCCCAACACCGCTGCCCGCACGATGAGAGGACGTTTCGGTCGGTCGAACGTCATGCTTCGCAACCTCATGATCCTCGAAGATCAGCCACGCTGCAGCAGCATCGCAATCCTCGATGTTAGGAGCTTGACCATCAATCGGAAAGGATATTCCGGAAAAGCGGGGACCGTCGTATCGAGCACCCCGCCTTGCCGATACTTGGTGCAGACATGCATTTGCACGGGCGGCACCTCACCGATGACGGCCGCACGATACAGGTCCACCCAGTGTCTGCTGTCGTCGAACGTGAGGACCAGTGCGGCGTTACAGCACGTCGCCACCATTCGACTCGTCGCGGACTTCTGTCGAATCTTATAGCCTCGCAGCAGCTCGGCACCTTTGCTGATCCGCACCCGATCCTTGCGGTACACGAGGTAGCCGACTCCACCGCCGGGCTCACGGATACGACCGGCATGTGGAAGAGCCTCGATTTGCTGCGCACCCGCCTGGCAGTCATCGCAGTGACAAACGACACTGGTCATCGGGGTTCCGGTTGCCTCCAGTTCGACCTTGCCGCATGTGCAGCGGGCAACCAACTCAGTCATCAGGCGCCGCTCAGCGTCTTTCCAGTTTCCAACAGCGATTTCAGATCGCTGATAATCCAGGTCCATCCACCACCTCCGCGGCCGTTGAACTTGGTCGAAATCGACGCTTCCATGAGCGGCGCACCCGCAAGCTCATGGGTCACCGTCAGGCGGCAAAACCCCTCGGCCCGCGGCTCAATCTCCCAGGTGATGCGTGTGAAGCCTTCGGCCTTGTTCTCCTGCGAAAACAAGAATCGATAGGTCTGCACGAGCTTGTGGGGCGCGTGGGCTTCGATGACCTCGCCGTCGATGATCACCTCTGGCAGTCCGATCTGACGCATTTGCGCGTTCGCCCGCGCCTGAAAGGCGCCGCCGGGCTTCAGATCGTACCGCTGGATTGCCCGGTATCCGTAGCGACTGGTCCATTCGGGGGACGTGACCGCCTCCCAGATGGCCTGGGCCGTGGCGCGTATATAGATCTCGTGAATTCGGGTGCTCATGCCTTTTTCCGTTGTTCTGCCGCTGCCGATGTTTCCAGAGAGGCCTTCAGGTTCGCTAGTGCCGACACTTCCCGCTCCGTGTACTTGTCGATCCAGCGATCATGAATCAGACGAATGGGAACTGCGTTGAGGAAATGCAACTTCTCGCGGCCTGAGCGCCGAGTAAGTACCAGCCCCGCCTCTTCCAAGACCCGCAGGTGTTTCATGACGCCGAAGCGTGTCATCTTCAGACCGCTCTCCAAATCGCTCAGCGATTGCCCGTCGTGCGTGTACAGCCGATCCAATAGGAATCGGCGCGATGCGTCCGCCAGCGCTTTGAATACCGCATCCTCGCTAAGCATGGCCGGACTATACGTGACCATATGGTCACATGTAAACAGCGGCGTGTTTCGTCGAGCAAACGACGCTTTCTTGATTCTTTCCGTCTATTCGCCAGTCTTCGGTAGTGGTTTGGAGATGTGCTGATGAAATACTCGCCATGTTTCATCCTTCTTACGAAGGCAAAACGTCGCGCGAACCAGATCTTCAAAAGTGCGCCCGTCGGGGAGGGTGCCACCGCAGCGTATAAAGCAGTGCGCGGTCGCTAGCTCGGCTTCGGCATCGACGACCAGATTTTCCAATTGGAAGATCCCTTCACCTCGTGTATCGGGCTGCCAGTCGTCCCAGCTTTTGCGATAGGCCTCCGCACTGTCGTACTTCATCGGAGTAAGAACATCAAAAATCACCAGATTCGGCAGATGATTCTTGAGGATGTCGTTCTGCCGATCTTCACGCGTTGCCTGAGCCCAGGACTCCAGTACCGCCCGTACCGCCTCTCGGTTCTCATCTGCTGGCATGATTGCCGCTACTCCTCTTGCTGTGCTTCACGTTGCCAACTTGCGTTCCGGCATACCTCTATGACGAACGAGTGCGATCCATTTCGACACGATGGTGCTCTGTCATGCACCACGCGCCGCAATGGCGGGGGGTACCGTGGCGGCACGTAATGCGGGCCAAAGGACGGCGAGCTGCCCGAGAATCAGCACTATTATTGTCCCTGCGAGCAGATAGCCCGATGGTAGGCGCGTCAAAGAAATGCTCTTAAGGATCCACAGATTCGCGGCCAGCCCGAGCAGGACGCCGAGAATCGATCCGGCACCGGCAATCAACAGGTTCTCGGTCTGGAAATAGCACACGATATTTCCCGCCGTAGCACCCAGTGCCCGGCGCACTCCGATCTGCCGCCTGCGCTGCGATACCCAGTAGCTCGTCAGGCCGAAGATCCCGAAAGCGGTGATGCCCAGCAGGATCGCGCAGATGATGCCCATGAGCAGTGCCAAGCCGCG
Organism: Steroidobacteraceae bacterium; assembly: GCA_036498905.1. GTDB lineage: Bacteria > Pseudomonadota > Gammaproteobacteria > Steroidobacterales > Steroidobacteraceae > DAIDKA01. The sequence goes on from DASYER010000023.1 coordinate 103,066, forward strand.
GGCCCCGCGATAGAAGGAGCTGCGCGCCGCGCTGAGCGACTGCATGGATAGGATGCTTCGCTGGCGGCTGTTCTGGTAGAGAACGTCGCGCGCCGCCTGCATGGCCGCCGCGAGCTGTCCGGGCTTAGCACGGACGAGGTAGAAGAAATTCGTCTCGGCCCACAGCAGCGGGACCAGCGTTGTGTTGGGTCCGATACTGCTGCCGCCGACATCCTGGCTTGGCCCGAGCCGGTCAACGACGCCCACGATGGTAGCCGTCGTGCCGCCGGGAAAGATCGAGGCCACGCGCCCAAGGACGTTGCTGTTGGGATCCAGGGCGCGCGCCAGAGCGCGCGTGACAACCAGGCTGCCCCAGCTGGGGTAATTGTCGCTGAAGCCATGAGCAACCTGAACATCATCGGCTCGGAAATTGCGTCCCGCGATCAACTTCAATCCCAGTACATGCAACGCGTGGTCATCGGCCGGGAAGGCCCCCGTTCCAACGCCCGAGTTCGGCCGCTCCGGGTGCAGCGTGATGGCCATTCCGATGCCCCGGCCACCGAACGGATGAAGCGGTGATAACGTTGCGTCCTCCACTTGCGGCAAGGCGCGCAGGCTGGCCAGGTCGGCCTTCTCGCGCGCCGCCAGATCATCGGCCGCACCGGCCCACTGGTTTGATATGGCGATCAGGCTGGATTCATCCGCAACCCCGGTCGGCCCGCGACTCAGTGCCGTCTGCCGCTCGATGATGAACAGCGCATTGCACAGCACGGCGAGCGTTAGCGCAATTTGCAGCGCGATGAGTAGCGCGCCGACCTTGTTGCGTCGTAGCGAGGACAGAATCGGCCCAATTTCCGTCATGGGACCTTCCCTATAGCGTTTTGAGCTGCAAGGCGGGTTGAACCTGCATCGCACGCCAGGTCGGATACAACCCTGCAAGGAGCATCGCTGCGAGGGCGACCGTCAATGCGATCAGTAGGTCGCTGCCATGCAGGTGCGCCAGTCCGGACAGGTCTTTATCCAGGAGCATGCGGCAGCCGGCCAAGCCCAGCTGTGTCAAACCGATTCCGACGAGGCCGCCGGCCAGTCCGATGACGCCGGACTCCACCATGAATTGCGCAAAAATGGCCGGCCGAGTGGCTCCCAGTGCGCGGCGCACGCCGACGGCGCCGGCCCGCGCCATGACATTGGCGAGCATCAGGCCGACGGCGTTGAGTACACACACGAGCAGCAGTGCAAACGCGACCCTGGTGAGGGTTTCGACCGCGGGCGGCACGACGTGACTGTACTTGAGCCATTGCGTGACGTTCCTGAGGGCGACATGCGCCAACCATTGAAACCGGCCCTTTCGTCGCTGCTCCGCCGCATAGTTGTGCAGGAAAGTAGTGTAGTTCGCGGCGTCCCGCGCACTGGGCAGCTCGACCCAGAAATGCAGCCAGATACAGTTGGAATGCAGGAGGCCGTCCCAACCCTTGCCTCCTCCAGAGCCATCACAATTGAGGATTGAATATGTCGGCATCTGCTCATCGATGGCACGGGTGAACGGCAGGAACAGCTGGTCTTCGCCGGAATAGGTCAACCCGCCCACGTCATAGAAGCGCGGGCTCGGGTGCCACTTGTCGAGCACGCCAATGATGCGGTAGGTCTTTTTACTGATGGTCAGCGTCCTGCCGACACTGTTCGACCCGGCGAATAGCCGGTCATTGAGTGCACGCGTAAGCACGACAACCGCGGCGTGACGGTCGTCCTCGGCCCGCGACCAGGGTCCCCCGTACTGAAATGGGGCATCGAACATCGGGAAGAAGTCACCGGAAGTGGCAAGGGCGTAGATCTGGGTGGGGCTGCGGGTCGGATCCGCGTCAGCGATGGAGAGTGTGGTCGGATACAGCGCGGCCTGTCGTACCCCGGCATGCGCCCGCAGCCAGGCGCTGACGTCGAAATAGGTCAGGACGGGAGGCAGGAAATCCGAGTATCCGCGCCATCGACCCCCCGGACCGAAGTTGTCAATCTGCGGAACGAACAGCTGGGCGGACTTCTGCGGGATGGGATCGCCCGATGCCGCGCGAAAGATGGTGAGCATGGTCATCGAGGCGCCGATACCCACTCCGATCGCAATGATCATCAGCGCCGTAAACACCATGTTGCGCCGCAGATTACCCAGCGCCAAAGTGCAGTAGTAGCCGAACACGACACCCCCTCGGTCACATACGCCTGGCCTGATCCGCGGTTGTGGAGAGGGCAAATTCCTCGAAACTACGGCTGCCGGGACTGCGTGGCGGGATTCGGCATTGCAAGCCACACTTCGTCGCGCAGCTCCCAGTCTCGTAGCGGGCCGAGGAATGGCCGTGATGTTTGCGGGCCGTTCGCATCGGGCACAATCCTGGTGGCATTGCCATCAGGCACCGCGACGAAGCCATGTTCCTGCAGAGTCGCTTTGAACAGCTCGTAAAACTCGGCGGGCGACATCGGCGCGGGGTCGTAGATCGTCACCCGTGCATGCACGCGCGGATCGATGATGAAGGTCTTGTGGGTGGCCAAAGCCACTGCAGCGGCGACCTGCCCGATGTCCGCATCGTGGAAGTTGATGGTCATGCGGTCCGGGCTCGCTCCGGCCGCGGCCTGGGCGAGCGCCCGCGGGGATGTGATGACACCGATGGCGAGCGGGACTGCAATGCTCATGCAGGCTGCCAGCGCAATCACCAGCTTGCGAACGGTATTCACTCGTTCGATCACCCTGTTGTTCATGATCCCTTCGATTCGTTGCCCGAGGCTTGCCCCGCCGATGCCGGCGACGCAGGCAAGACCTGCGCCCAGGCAGTGCTCGCAGACTTTCAGAATGCCTTCGGCGTAGGTCGCCGGCATGTGTCCGTCCCTGAGAACCTGCTCATCGCAGGCGCGCTCGCGCTCATCCACCATGCGTGTCCCGAGCCACCAGGTGAGCGGATGGAACCAGAAAAGCGCCTCCACCAGCATATGGACGGATGCGGTGAGGTTGTCTTTCCAGGCTACGTGACATTGCTCGTGTGCCAGCACGGCGCCCAGCTCCGAAGGCGTGAGGCGCCGTTCGAGGCCTTGTGGAAGCAGCAGCACCGGTCGCAGGATTCCGACGACTCCGGGCTCGAGCTGCGAGGAAGAGGATCTGACCGGAATGACGAATGCCAGGCGCGTTGCTGTCGAGTCGCGCAGCGCCTGACGGACCAGCCTCCAGCGTCTGTGCCAATGGGCGATGACGATCAGAATTCCAAGGACCCAGACCAATCCACCGGCGATCAGAAGGACGGCCCCGTAACCGGCCACGTGCGTGCCCCGCGGCAAGGCCATCGGCCCCACGCCGCCAAACTGCATGATTTGCACCACTTTTTGGCCGGCAATCGAGAGGGGCCCACGTGACCAGGGGAAATGCGCTCCGACACCTCTCAGCAAGGCAAAAGGAAGCAGAAACTTCGCGGAGGCCGAGAGCCACAGCCAGCAACGAACGCGAGCGCTGTTCTTGCGCAGCAGCAGCGTGAGGCAGCCCACTGCCACGGCAAACAAAGTCGATTGCCACAGATGATCCGCCAGCGCCATGACACTGGCGCTAATCACGCTTGTTCTCCTTCTTCAGCGTCTTACGCGCTTCGTCCACCTCCTGCAGGGTGAGCTGGCCGGACTCGATGAGGTGCGACATCAGTGGTGCGGCGCGCCCGCCGAAGAAAGCCAGAAGCTCATCGACGAGCAGACGCTGAGTGGCGCCACGGGTAATGAGAGGCTCGTAGATGTGCGCATTGCTGATCTTCTTCGCACGCCGAACAGCCTTCTTGGCTTCCAGTCGTGTCAGCATCGTCTGCACGGTGTTGTGGGCCGGACGACCCTTCTCCGGGAGGCTCTCCTGTATCTCCCGCACGGACGCGTTGCCGTGTTTCCACAGCGCCTCCATGATTCTGAGCTCCTGGCGACTGAGCCTTATATACGACATGTGTGGGAGAACCTCCTACATCTATAGGGATGCTATATCCTCCACAGACCAAATGCAAACACCCTCATAGCCGCGGCCTCACAACACTGCAAACGTCATCCAGCCAAGTGGCGTTGCGATCAGCATCAGGCAGGTGGCCGCGGCGGCGTAACCGAGTCCGGCGAGCGGGGTGATTTTGAACAGGCCCAGCCATTCGGCTGCCAGAGAAGATTGCCCTGCATCAAGCCATTCGCGGACACGCGCTTCAATGCGTCGCCGCTGTGCCGGGTTGGGTTCTAACGCAGTCCATGTCTGCGCAAGTTCGCGCTCGTTCACGTCAGTTCTCCGGTGGAATTCAGTAGTGCTTCGATGCGCGAGCCCAGATGCGTGCGTGCCCGCTCAAGAATCTTGCGCACATTGGCCGGCTCGAGCGTGAGCACGTGCGCGATTTCGGTCGCGTCGAGCTCTGAGCCGTAGCGCAGGCTCACGATTTCACGTTCGCGCGCGTTGAGCTCGGTAAGCGCCGTCAGCAATGCCTTGCGCTGCTTCTCACCATCCGCCTCGCGCCCGGGGTCGGCAGCGTCGTCTGGAATGTGCAGTAGCTCACTAGGATCGACGGACTCAGGTCGCCGGCGGCGAAAGCGGCGTCGCGCCGTATTCATGGCAATGGTCGTCACCCAGGCGACGAAGCGCGTGCCGGTTCGCGGCGAGTAGCGATCCAGTGAGGTGAGCATCGTCAGCATTGCATCCTGCGTCACCTCTTCTGCGTCGGCATCGGATCTCAACATCCCGCGTACCGTGCGAAATACGCCGTCCACGTGCTGGCGGTACAGACGTTGTTTCGCCATCCGGTCTCCGGCACGTGCGGTCTCCACGAGCCGCAGCATGGTGTCCTCGTCGAGCGCAGCGGTGTCGCCGCCGAAGCGCGAGCAAAGCGCCTTGAACAGCGACGACACCGTGCAGTCATCGAGCAGCGTGCCGCATATAGATGCGGTTGCGATCATTTCGCACCCTGCGTCAGATATCCGATCGTCCAAATCGACGACTGGGTAGTGCCACTGATGGCCACGAGGATGAACACGATCGGCAGCAGGACGACTGCTCCGAGTGTAACCACTGCAGCCGCGGCATGCGCCAAACCAAAAATCTTCAGCACCACGAAGACGCATGCTGCCGCAGCAAGGAGCCCGATCGACCCGACTGCCAGGACGATCAGGCGGCCGAGAACGGCGGCGACGATCAGTTTGAGACCCTGAAGCAGCCGTCCATGCAGGAAGAGCCGCGCCTTGCCGATGGCATCATGCGCATGACGGTTCTCCAGCACCGCAATGCGGGAGGCGAACGCCTGCCACATATACAGTGTCACGAGCCACGGCGCCGCGACGAGGGTGGCCGGAATCGCGAGCGTCACGGCCAGAGGTGTACCTGAGAACTTCAGGGCGAGGAGCGCGGGGGTGGCCAGAGCGCCTAAGCTGGTCACATTCGCAGCGATGTAAATGATGGTGATTCGCAGCAGTACGCCCCAGTGGGCCAGGCCGTCGTGCCAGCCGTCGCGCACCGTCTGCGGCCTGGCCTGGCGGACCCGCGAGACGCCTTCGATCAGCGCCCCCGCACTGACGAAGTACATGAATACACCGGCCGCGAGCAAAACGAGGACGGCGAATGCCAATAGGGCCGTGGCACCCGTCAGGGCGTGCGGCGGGACGTGCACGGGCGGCGGTCCCGCGGGCACGTGGCCCTTGTTGCCGGAATTTAAGGCTCCGAGCCCGACAAAGAAGCCGTATAGCCACAGCGACCTTGATGTTCGGGCGATCCGCAGCCCCTCTTTGATCAACTCAAGTATGTTCATTGTCCTCATCCCATTGTGTGGCACGAAGCCGTTCAATGGGTATAAGCCGGTGAGGCGACCGGGTGTGACAGACCATCAGCCGCAGCGGCCGGCGGCCGGTCCCTTACTCAGCTCCTTCGTCGCTCTCGGTGTGCACCTCGTTCGCGTCGAATGCCAGGATTTCGCCGGGCTGGCATGCGAGCACCCGGCACAGCGCGTCCAGGGTTGAAAAGCGCACCGCCCGGGCCTTGCCGGTCTTGAGAATGGACAGATTGGCGATCGTGACCCCGACGTGCTCGCTCAGCGTCGTCAGCGACATGTTGCGATCGGCCAGAATCTTGTCGAGGCTTACACGAATGGTCATGGCGCACTAAACCGTCAGCTCGGTCTCTTCGCTCAGCCGGGTACCTTGGCGGAAGACCTCGGCCAGGATCACGACGACGAAGATCAAGAACCAGCGCACCAGGTCGATCGGATCACCGAGGCCGGTTGGGAAGGTCACGTTCGTAGTGCTGAAGAAGACCGCGGTGAGCCCGTGCATAAGGACGAACGCGGTGATTCTCGTGGCCTCGATCACGATGAGCGTGACCCAGATGGCCCGCAGGTGCACGGCGTTGTCGCGGGCAAAGGGCTCATTGGCCACCAACGATGCGAAGACCGCCTGCAGCCGGCGCACGATCAGGAGGGCGCCGCGTGTCGCAACCACCGCAAAGATGAGATATGGAATTGCAACGGTCCACATTGCGAGAGTGGTGCCAGTGCCATTGAGGACTTTCGCCGGCAGCACGGTAACGGCCACGAGAATGGAGACGGATAGGCCAAAGATCGCCGCCACCAGCACAAACGCGAATGCCACGGACAGGACCACCTGAGCCACCTTGAGCGCGATGGCCAGACTTGAGGACAGCGATTTCGGCCCCAACGGCTTTGTGAGCGAGGCGGACAAGGGGTTCTCTCTCGTCGTTTTCATGGGCATGCTCCTTATCGAATATCGATATGTATATCGATTATCAATACACGAATATCGAAGGTCAAGAGAAATTTATCGAATTTCGATAAACCCTCAGCTGCTGCCCGGGCGGCGGCCGTAGCAGGAAATGTTGCAGCGCATTCAGGAGGCTGCCGCGTGCCATAGCTTGGCGGGCCATACCATGCGGCCTAGACTGTTGACTGATCAACCATGAAATACCTCTTCCTCATCTGGTCCGGCATGTGGCGCAAGCGCACCCGCGCTGCGCTCATCCTCTTGCAGGTGACCGTCGCGTTCACTCTGTTCGGCGTCCTTCAGGGCCTGAACACCGGCATCAGGCAGGCGATCAGCAAGGCGCACGCAAACCGCATGTATGTGCTCAGCCGCGTGAGTAGTGGCGACTCGCTACCGCTCTCGCTGCTCGATGACATCAAGCGCGTTCGAGGCGTCATGGCGGTGACCGAGCAGGGCGGCATCGGGGGCACCTATCAGAACCCGGACCAGCAGATCGGAGCGAATGCAGTGGATGCGCCGAGCTTTGCGCGCATCTTCCCGGAGATCGTGATTGCACCGGCGCAACTTCAGGCCCTTGACCGAACGCGCACCGGCGCAATCGTCGGCGAGCAGCTCGCGCACCAGTACGGCTGGAAAATCGGCCAGCGCATCACGATTCAGTCCCCCCTGCCCCAGCGCAACGGCTCGCGCGATTGGAGTTTCGATATCGTCGGTTTCTTCACCGAGCCGGACGACCCGGATCGGACCAACAGTCTCATCATCAACTACGCTTATCTGAATGAAGCACGCGATGCCAATCGCGACACCGTGGGTGCCTTCGTGGTGCAGATCGATGATCCGAAGCGTTCGGCAAGCATCGGCCATGACATCGACGCACTATTCGCCAATTCGTCGCACGAGACCCGCACCCAGTCCGAATCGGATATAGCTGCCTCCCAGGTGCAGAGAATCGGCGACATCGACTTTCTCGCGCACGCCGTCACCGCGGCGGCGTTCTTCGCGCTGCTGTTCGCGACCGGCGCGCTCATGATGCAGACCATCCGCGAGCGCACCTCGGAGCTTGCGATACTGAAGACATTCGGCTTCGCGGACCGCCGCGTAATGGGTCTGATCCTGGCCGAGGCGCTGCTGTCGTGCATTCTGGGCGCGGCTCTCGGACTGGCGATTGCTGCGCTGTTGCTGCCACGGGCGAAACAGCTCATCGGCCTGGGATACCTGCCGGGAGCCGTCATCGTCGAAGGATTTGTGTCGGCCGTCATTCTCGCCCTCATCAGTGGCGCCATCCCCGCCTGGCGCGGCCTGAAGCTGCAGGTCGCGACGGCGCTGTCGAGGCGCTGAGGACCGCGATGCGATCACTCAGTCAAACGGCATCGCTCACACTGTTCGGGCTGCGCAGCATTCCGGCGCGCATGGGCGCGTCGCTGGTCACGGTCATCAGCATCATGACGGTCGTCGCGGTACTGCTGTCGCTGTTGTCGATGGGCGAGGGGGCGCAGTTCTGGGAAACCGGGCAGGCGCGGGCAGACCGGGCGGTGGTGCTGAGCCATGGTGCGCTCAGCCCCTTTGCAAGCCGGCTCACCCATGGGGATATCGCGACCCTGGCACAGAAGCCGGGAATCAAGCGGGACGCGGACGGCGCCGCGCTCGTGACCGCGGGCAGCATGGTCGCGGTCGATGTGGTCACCAAGGCGAACGAGCGCGGCACACTTTATATGCTGGGCATGACCAATCGCCGCGTTTATCCGGAGATTCACATGCTCGGTGGTCACTGGCCGAGGTCCGGGATACACGAGCTTGCGGTCAGCAAGGTGGCGCAGCGGCTCGACCAGGGAGTTCAGATCGGCGATCGGGTGCGCATTCGCGGCTCGGACTGGACGATTGTCGGTGTATTCGAGGATGCCAAGGGCGTGTACGAGCAGGTCCTGTTCGGCGACGGCGAAACGGTACTGGCTGCGTTTGGCCGCGATGCCTACCAGCAGTTCGTCGTGATGCTCGATTCGCCGGACGATTTCCCGCGATTCAAGCAGGCGGTGCTGACCGATCCTTCACTCAAAGTCGACGTCTATACCGAGGTCGCCAATCGCGAGGCATCGTTCAGGGGACTGCGCGGCCTGCTCGACTTCGTGAGCTATTTCATCGGCACGCTGATGGCGATGGGCGCGGTTTGCGCGGCCCTTTCTAGTCTGTATGCGTCCGTGGATGCCCGCGGGCGGGAGATCGCGACCCTGCGGGCGCTGGGCTTCGGCGCGGCCCCGGTGTTCGCCTCCGTGCTCATCGAGGGAATGCTGCTGGCACTGGGTGCCGCAATCATCGGAGCGACGATCGCCTGGCTGGTGTTCAACGGCAAGGTAATCAGCACCCAGGGCCTTACTTTTCCGCTCGCCGTGAGTCCGCATCTGGCCGTGATCTGTGTGATCTGGGCACTTGCCATCGGACTCATCGGTGGTCTGCTGCCGGCGCTGCGCGCGGCTCGCGTTCCGGTGGCCTTCGCCATGCGCGAGACCTAGTGTCGCAACTGCAGGAAACGATCTATCCTTCGATCCTCCATCCGCTGCGAGCGCCAGGCCGTGAAATTATTACCCATTGTGTTCGCTGCCGCGTCCACGCTTTTTGCCGCTGCGACCATTGCAGATGAGGGCATGTGGACGTTCGATAATTTTCCCTCAGCAGCAGTGCGCGAAAAATACGGTGTCGTGATCGACAAGGCATGGCTTGAGAGGGTACAGCGCGCCGCGGTGCGGCTGTCTTCGGGGTGCTCGGCGTCTATTGTCACCGCCGATGGTCTGGTTTTAACCAACCACCATTGCGTGCGTGATTGCGCACAAGCGCTCTCATCTGCGGGCCGCGACTACGTCAGGGACGGATTTTCGGCCGCCACCCGCACCCAGGAGCAGTTGTGCCCGGGTATGCAGGCGGAGGTGCTGACCAGCAGCACCGACGACACAACCCGTGTCATGGCTGCAGTGCAGGGGAAGACCGGCGAAGCCTTTGTCAAGGCGCGCGACGCGCAGATTGCGGCTATCGAGAAGGCCGCTTGCGAGGGCCGCGAATCCCAGTTCCGCTGTCAGGTAGTCACGCTCTATGAGGGCGGACAGTACAGGCTCTACACCTACCGTAAGTACTCTGACGTGCGCCTGGTATTCGCGCCGGAGCTGCAGACTGCGTTTTTTGGTGGTGATCCTGACAATTTCAATTTTCCGCGCTATGACCTCGACTTTTCGATCGTGCGTCTATACGAAAACGGTCAACCTGTAAAAACACCGGATCATCTCGCCTGGCGAGCGACGGCCCCAAAGGATGGTGAACCGGTATTCGTTGCGGGTAATCCAGGCTCCACGAACAGGCTGCTCACGGCGGCGCAAATCACGTTCATTCGGGATGTCTCGTTGCCCACAACCCTGCTGCTGTACTCGGAGTTGCGCGGGCGCCTGCTGCGCTTCAGCGAGGAGAGTCCCGAACACGCGCGCACTGCGGACCGCCTTCTATTCGGCATCGAGAATAGCTTCAAAGACCTGGTGGGCGAACAGAAGGCTCTGACGGATCCGACGCTGATAGCGAACAAGAGGAAAATGGACTCAGCGTTGCAGCTGCAGGTCAAAAAGAATGCTGAACTGAGCAAGCAGCTGGGCGATCCGTGGGCGGGGATCAGCCGCGCGCAGCAGGTTCGCGCAGTTTTGTATCTTCCCTACACGTTCACGGAGGCTCGCGCAGGTATCGGTTCGGACCTTTTCGGCTACGCAAGATTGCTGGTGCGGGCCGCGTCCGAACGAACCAAGCCGAATGGTGAGCGGTTGCGGGAATTTGCCGATGCGCGCCTGCCGCTTCTTCAGAAGAGCCTGTTCGATGACCACCCGGTCTACCCGCAGCTGGAGCAGGTCGCCCTGGAGTTCTGGTTATCGAAGCTACGCGAGTATCTGACTGTTGATGATCCGCGTACCCGGATTTTCCTCGGCAAGGAATCTCCGGAGGAGTTGTCGGCACGGCTAGCCAAATCCGGGCTGGCCAGCGTCGCTTTGCGCAAGCAGCTGTGGGCGGGTGGCCAAGCGGCGATCCTCGCTTCGGATGATCCGATGATCCGCTTCGTGCTGGCCACGGACAGCGCGAGCCGCGCGGTACGAACTGACTATGAGAACCGGGTCGTCGGCCCCATCGATGTGGCAACGGAACAGATCGCCCATGCGCGTTTCACCATCTACGGCACCAGCGTTTACCCCGATGCGACGTTTTCCCTGCGCCTGAGCTTTGGCAAAGTCGGCGGTTGGAGCGACAATGGGCGGACTGTCGGGCCGTTCACGCGATATAAGGGTCTGTGGCAGCGCGCGACAGGTCAGTCGCCTTTCGCACTCGCGCCGCGCTGGGTAAACAGCGCAGGGAAGGTGAACCCGGATACGGTTTTCGATTTTGTCACGGACAATGACATTATTGGTGGAAATTCGGGATCACCCGTGATTGATGCGCAAGGCCACGTCATCGGTGCGATTTTTGACGGCAACATCGAAAGTCTCGGTGGCGATTTCGGTTTTGACGATAAAGTAAACCGCGCGGTAGCAGTGTCGACGGCGGCGATCACCGAGGCTCTGGAAAAGATCTACGATAACCGGGCCTTGGTGACTGATTTGCAATCACAGTAGCGAGGCACCGTCATGAGTGTCCGTTCATTCGCCATCATTGTGCTGGCTTCATTGACCGCGCTGATCGCAAGGCCCCTGATCGCGGCCGAAGTGTTCGATATCGGTCTTGCGGCCAATGGCGCACGCATCGATGCCGTCGCGGTCCCCGCCACCGCCCGGTCGGCACCGACCGTCGTACTGGTCGGGGGCCTGCATGGGGAAGACGGTACCACGGCCGCCGTACGTGCCGCGGTGGCCACTTACGAGCATAGTCGCAAACGAGCGGTAAACCTCCTCGCCGTGCCGCTCGCCAACCCGGCTGGTGCAATCGTGATGTTTCCTCCCACCGGCGTCGCCTACGATGAGCATGCTGAATCACATGTGTTGTGGCGCTGGCTCGGCACTCAGGCGCCGGATCTTGTACTCATCGCCGGGGATGATGCCGGCCTCCTGGAGGCACTGGGCTCCCAGAAAGTAGCCGACATGGGCCGCATACCCGCGCACCAATGGTCTGGGAAAACCGATGATTGGACTGTGCACTCTGAAACCATCGCAATCTCCGATGCGCACGCGGAGCTCGAACGCCGGCGCGCACGTTCACCGCGGCAGCTGGCGCAGGAGCTGGCGAGGTACTATGGGCGCGATTTCAACCAGCCCTGGTATATCGGTGCGATTGCGTTGATCGCGCGCGCGCGGCTGGGCGATGTCGACGATGTGCGACGACTCGTCGAACCCTACGTCGACGGCAGCAAGGACAGCCTGGCCCGTCCGAGTGAACTGGTGCTTGGCGGCCACATCATCTTCACCGAGCTTGCCCGCAGGACCGGCGATCAGCGCTATACCGCGCTGGTCCGCAGGGTGGCCGATCTGGGTTTTGACGCTTCGGGAAAAATGCTCGAAGCGATGCCCTACAACGAGCAGTTCAGCGATGGCATCTTCATGGGTACCGTCATCGTCGCGCAGGCCGGCGCCCTGACAAAGGACACCAAGTATTTCGACCTGGCGGACCGGCATCTGCGTTTCATGCAGAACCTCGACCTGCGCTCCGACGGGCTGTATCGCCACCAGCCTGCGACGGATGCGGCCTGGGGTCGCGGCAACGCCTTTGCCGCCATGGGTTTGGCGATGACGCTGTCGGAACTGCCGCACAGCCATAAGGGTTACGCGCACGCCCTGCAGAGCTACCGGCAGCTGATGGCGGTGCTGCTGCGCTGGCAGACGCGCGATGGGCTGTGGCGCAACGTGATCGACTATCCCGGCGCGTACCCGGAATTCTCGGCCACGGCAATGATCGGATTCGCATTGCAACGCGGTCTTGAGAATGGCTGGATCAACGGCGCGCGCTACCGCCGCGCCGCCGACCAGGCGTGGCTTGCGGTGAACTCGCGCAGCTCCTCATCAGGCTCGTTCGTCGACGTGTGCGAGTCGACGGCGCGCATGACTTCGCTGCAGCAATATCTGCAGCGCGCCGCCATTCTCGGCAATGACCCCCGTGCCGGAGCAATGGCCATGCTGTTTGCGACGGAACGCATGAAATAATTTCGCCTCCGCGCTCAGCGTGTCGATGTCAGCCCGTCCGGAGGCTGGGAGCCGTTTCCCGCAATCCCAGTGCCACGAATGCCGCGACCAGCGTAAGCCCCAGCATCATCCACAGGGGGGCGCCCAGGCCAAATCTGTCGGCGGCGTCCCCGGCAATGATGGGGGAGAGGACACCGCCGATGATCTCGGAGGTTCCCATGCAGATGCCCAGAGCGGCCGCGAGGTGGCCGACAGGAACACTCTCCGACGGCACGGTCGCCATGAAGAGCGGAAAGATGCCCGTGACCGTCCAACCGACGAAGAAGATGGCGGCCAGGCTCCAGGCTGAACCAACGAAAAACATCGCCGCCAGCGGCAGGATGGCTGCGATCAGGGGCACGACGATCATCGGCACGCGACGCCCCAGACGATCGGATAGCGCCGGAATGCCGGTGGACGCCAGCGTTGCGGAAATGCCCAGCGTACCCATGAGCCAACTCATCGTTTTCGCGTCATAACCACGCACCTGCGTCAGGTACAGCGGCATGAAGGTCCAGCACAGCACCAGGTAGGAGACCAGCAGGACGCCCAGCACCGAACAGAGAATGACGTTTCGATCGGCCAGCACCTCGCGCAGCGAGCCGCGATCCGATCGCGTCGCGGCAGCCGTGTCGACCGGCGCCTGCGCGCGACGTTCCCGAATGAAGCGGGCCATGAGCAAAGCCGACAGCAGACCCGGCGCGCCCGCCAGGAAAAAGGCATGACGCCAGCCAAAGGTGGTCGCAAAGCCGACGAGCACCACTGGCGCGACAAAGGATCCGAGCAGACTGGAGCCAAATCCCTGGGCCACTCCCATGGCAAGGCCGCGATGGCGCGCGGCCACATCCGAAGCGATGAGTGATTGGCTCAGCGGCATGATGCCGCCTTCGGCCGCGCCCATGAGTAATCGCGCACCCAGCATGCTCGTGAATGATCGGGCCAGACCCGAAGCGAACGTGCACGCGGAGAAGGCGAGCGTAATGATCACCAACGGTCGCTTGCGGGTGCCAAGCCGGTCGGAGATTGCCCCGACTCCGAATGCCGACAGCGCCCAGGTCAGCGACAAGGCACCGGAGAGTATCCCCACCTCGGTATTGCTGAGCGCGAGTTCGGGCTTGATGAAAGGCATCAGGAAGCCGAGCGCATTGCGGTCGAACAACACGAAGCCGAAATTCAGGCTCAGCAGCGCCGTCAGCAATACCTGGTAGGCCGTGCTGCGTGATTCGCTCCGTAAGCCGGTCATGTGTCGAACCTGGACAGCACCTCTCCGGCCCAACCCATGATCGCCTTGGATTTGATCTTCCAGCTGCCGTCGACCTTCGCGACGACGTCCCGGATATGCCCGCACCAGTGCAGGTGCGGAGGCTGTGGGGGGCGGTTGATGGTGGCCCACCCATAGGACCTGACGACCCAATGGTGCGGACGCCCGAGCGGATCCGCGAAGAACACAAACTGCGCCATCTGGTGCTGATGCCCTGGAAAATCCGCGCGCTCGTGGAACTTCAGTACCAGTTTGCGGATTTCGGCGCGACCCTTGCGCACCTCGAGTTCTCCGGTGCGCGTCTCCTCGGTCGCCTCGGCGTCCTCTGTGAACAGCGCCACATAGCCGTCCGTGTCACCGGTGTCCAGTGCCCAGCTGTATCGCGCGTACAGTTCAAGGATTTCGAGTCGGTCCTGCGTATCCGGTCCATTCATAGTGTGCCCTCCAGGAATCGATGCCCTTCAGCTCTCATGCAACAGGCTGGGAATATTCGCGCGGGCCGCGCGCATTGCGGGCAGCAACCCACCGGCCAGACCGAGCAGGCAGGCCAGGGTGACGGCACCACCGACCAGGCGCGGGGATATGGCCAATGCGTAGACCAGCTGCGAGTCGAACACGGCGCCACCCAGCGTACTGATGGTGACTCCGTCGAAGGCGCCGTAGGCAAGTGCCACGCCAATCGCGGCACCGATGAGTGCCAGCAGCAATGCCTCGATGAGTACCGCGATTGCAACGGCGCCGCCGGAAAAACCGATGGCGCGTACCGTGGCCATTTCAGTCGCACGCTTCGCGACCGAGGAATACATGGAGTTCAGCGCGGCAAACACGGCGCCCAGCGCCATGATCGAGCCGATCGCGTAGGTGACCAGGCGCAGCATGCGGTTGACCTGATCCGATGCCGTCGCCAGGTACTGCGGTTCACTGCTGACATTGACGAGCACACGCCCGTCCTTCGCGATGGCATCGCGCAGGACGGCAATCGCTGCCGGGGATTCAAGCGCGACCACCAGGCTGTTGAAGCTTTCGAGCTTATAGGCCGACATCATGGTCTGCGCGTCGGTGATGAGCTCGGACTCGCGCGCGCCCTTGCCGCCTGCAAACACGCCCACCACAGTCCAGTCTCCATCCTGAAGGCGCACTTTGTCGCCCACCCGCAGACCGGCGAACTGTGACTGCGCCGCGATGCCGGCCAGCAGTTCGCGGGTGCCGCTGCGGAACATGCGGCCCGCGACCAGCCTCAGCTCGGGGCGTAACGCGAAGTACTGTGGACCCACGCCGCGCCACGTCACACTCACATCCGAATGATCGCGCAGCCGGGAGACCGGTGCCACCAGCACGACCTCCGCCGAGGCAATCGGTTTGCCTGCTGCGTCGCGCCGCACGCCGGCGGCACTCACGATTGCGGCAACGGTGTCGCGGGACAGGGAGCTGTCGTCTTCACCCGTGGCCTGACGCGACAGCGCGATGGCGCGATCCGGCTGTCCATCGCCCTCCAGCGTGGCGCGAAAGCCCAGGTACATGGCCAGCACCGGTATGAGCACGACCACGACACCGGCGATGCCTACCACGATGACCAGCGAGTTTCCGATCCGCCGCGGGATGTCGCGCAGGCTCAGCGCGGTGAGGACGGGGATTTGCCGCAGCACGCTCAAGTGCTCATCCTCTGCGCAGGGCGGCGGTGATCGGCATCCGCGCCACTCGCGAGGCCGGCAGGCCTGCCCCGAGGAAGGCCAGGCCCGTCGCGCACAGCAGCCCCACTGTGACCACCCATCCGGAGATGACGATCGAGCCGATATCCTGTCGGGCCAGTGGCGCGATGAGCCGGGCGATGATCAGTCCCAACGCCGCCGGTGGCAGGCACAGCAGCAGCGCCTCCGCGAAGGCCAGGAGCAGCACCCGCCCATCGGAATAGCCGACGGACTTGAGGATGCCGAACTCGCGCGCGCGCTCCTCAAGTGCCTGACGAAGCGAGTTGCCGGTGAGGAAGGCGAGGGTGAACAGTACCGCGCCGATGACGGCATCGGTGAAGAGTTCGACATCGCCCATTTGTTTTGCCTGCGCCTCCGCGCGCTGCTGCTGTGAGCGGGTGCGCGTCTCATGGGAGGAGTTGGCGAAGACTTTGTCGATCGTCGCGGCCATCGCAATGGCCTGATTGGGATCCTTGATCCTGATGTAGAAGAGCTCAGCGGTGTCGCGATCCACCGTGCGCGAGTCGTTGAAGTACGCGTAGTGCATGACTCCGAAGTACGAGGGATTGGGTGCCAGCGGCGTGTCAAAGGTACCGACGATCTTGAATATCCAGGTCGAAGTGCCATCGGTCTTCAGCGTCGTCGACCGCAGCGGGACGGTGTCGCCGACCTTCCAGCCAAACTGCGTGAGCATGGGCACGGAGACCAGCATGCCGTTACGGGTCTGAGTCAACGCCGCAACGGCGCCAGGGTCGACCTTGATGCCGATCAGGAGGCGAAAGAACAGCTCCGGATCGGTTGCGAGGGCGACGACTGAGCTGGTGGGACTGGGGTCCCGGTAGCTCGCGACGAAATAGGCTCGTGGTGCGACCTCGGCAATGCCTGGAATGTTGCGTATCGTCGTCAGGGCTGAAATCGGCATCGGCGGCCCGCCGCGCACGCGGATATTGGTGATGAGGAACTCGCGATGCGCATTCGCGATCGCGCGCGCGAAACCGGCATTGACGCCTTCGAGCAGTCCGAGCAGCACAAAGGCGATGACGATGCACAGTGCCGTCAGGGTCGAGCGCGCGGGTCGGCGCCACAGCCCAGCCCAGACGAGCGGCAGGAACTTCATGGCGCCCGGTAGATCACCTTGCCGTCTACGACCGTGAGCACCGAATGCAATTGGCGAATCGCCGTGTCGGGCACTTTCTTTGGGTCGAAATAATCATTGCTGAGCACCACCAGATCGCCCAGCTTCCCTGCTTCGATCGAGCCGATTTTGTCCTCTTCGCGGAAGAACCAGCCGTTGTCCGCGGTGTAAAGCCGGATGGCTTCGGCACGCGTCACGGTCTGGCCCGCGTTGACGAGGTGTCCACCGGCATTCATACCGGTGACGAGGTAGTAGATCATGTTCCACGGATCCAGCGTCGAGATCTGCGCCGCATCGGATCCGGCCCCGGCATGGATACCGCTGTCGAGAATCATACGTGCCGGCGGCCCCGCGTTGGCATCGCTGGAGTCGGACAGGTATTTGAAGGGATGGATGGCGATGCCCGCGCCGAGCGCTTTGAATCGATTCACGGTCGCGAGGTCGATATTCGGCACGTGGGCATCGGACCAGTGCAGTTTCGCGATCGGCGTCACGGCGTTGACGGCCTCGAAAGTCGTCAGGGTGATCTTGTCCTCGGCCAGCGAGAGACTGTGCTGCTGGAAGGACCAGCCGTGCGCCGCGATGAACTGCAGGGCGCCGAGATAATTGGGCGGCGTCGTCACCGGCCCGAAGAGCGGCCAGCTGGTCGCAAACTCGCCGATTCCGGAAATGCGCATCATGTCATCGCCGAAGCGGTCAAAGGCATTGAGCACCCGTTCGCGGGCGACCGGAAAGTCCTGGCCCTGGTCCATGCTCAGGAAAAAGACGCGCAGTCGGGTCGAAAGTTTCCCCTCCCGATGCAAGGACAGAAACGGCTCATACATTGCGAACGGGTCGCCTGATGCGAGCCCGTCAAAAACAAAGGAGTCCTTCATGTCACGGGTGCCCGGCTCGACGAACTCGCCCATGTCGACATTGGTCGTGACGCCGACATGGGCCGAATAGGCCATGGCATCGAGCACGCCCTGCTTCTTGTCATCCGCTGTCTGCAACGCGGCCAGTGCGTGCATCGCGGCCAGCGAGGGCGGTCCGGCGCCGATCAGTCCCGTCTCGCTGACTGCGACTCCGTGGGCCGCGAGGTAGGCCTTGCCCTTGGAATTGGTGACCGCCGGTCCGGTGAACGCGACGAATAGCAGCGTGGGGTTGCCAGGCAATGCCTGGTCGAGCTCCGTCAGTGTCGGCAGGCGCTTCTCGGCGAACTGACCGGGAATCCAGCCGCCCATGGCCGTGATCCAGGCGTCGCCCGGCACCGTGCGGCTGCGCGCGCCCAGGGCCGCCTGAACATCCGCAATACTCGTCGCCGATTCCAGCCGCGTATCGTGTCCGGGGCGCTCGCTCAGCAGCACGATGTGGTTGTGGTTGTCGATCAACCCGGGCACCACCGTGCGGCCGTGCACGTCGATGACCTGCATGCACCTATCCTGCGAATTGTCCGGCGCCGCGAACAGTCCACGCCGGATGGTGACGGATGCCACCACGGTGTCGCGGGCGTCCATGGTGTGGATCCGGCCGTTGACGATTCTCAGATCGCGCGCCCCGCGGCACTGACCATCTCGACTGGCAGCGGGCGCCGGGGCGGAGGCCGGTGGCGAACTCTGGGCCGCGGCCGATAGTGAGCCGCCCACTAGAATGAGCGCCGCAAGCGCTCGAGCCATGATCCGCATATGACGCACTCCGAAGACTAGATGCTATGAGCCGCCATCTGGGCGGCGATGAACTGTGCCTGCCGCAGCGCGAGGGCCACGATCGTCAACGTCGGATTCGCCGATCCGGGCGTACTCAATGCGCTGCCATCCGAAATGAAGAGGTTCGCGATGTCATGGGACTGGCCATGCGCATTTGCGACACCCTCCCCGGGGTCCTTGCTCATGCGCGCCGTGCACATATTGTGTGTGGCCGGGGTTTGCCGTGAATTGACGACGCGTATCGCACCGACGGCTTCATAAAGCGCTTTCGACTGCCGCTGCGCATGCGCGCGCATCGCGGCGTTGTTCTCATGATCATCCACGTGGATGTTGGCGACCGGCAGTCCGAATGCGTCCTTCACCTTGGGATTCAGCGTGATGCGATTGGTGGCGCGCGGCATGTCCTCGCCGTTGATGAACATCCCGGCCATGCTGCGATAGTGGTCCATGACAAACGCGAAATCGCGTCCCCACATGGTGCTCGGCAGCCCGGCCAGCGGCAGGCTCGGCAGATCCAGAGCGGCCAGCTCCAGGTGATATCCGCCGGCGAATCCGCGCTTCGGATCGTGTTTGGTCTCATCCTCGATGATTCCGGCGAGCGTCGTACCGCGCCAGAAATCAATCGGCTTGTCGAAGATTCCCCAGACAAAGCCGCCGGTGTGGCTGCAGTAATTGCGCCCGACCTGATCACTCGAATTGGCGAGCCCATGTGGGAACTTCGCAGACTCTGAAAGCAGCAGCAGACGCGCGGTTTCCACGGAGTTGCAGGCGACACACACCATGCGTGCCTTTTGCCGCTGCTCCTTGCCCTGCGCATCCCGGTACACGACCGCGCTCGCCAGGCCATTCGCACCGTGTTCGATCCTCATTGCACGGCATTCGATGCGCAGATCGAGGTTGCCGGTCGCCTCGGCGCGCGGAATCTCCGTGTACAGGGTGCTCCACTTTGCGCCGGTCTTGCAGCCCTGGACGCAGAAGCCTTGCTGGATGCACACCCCGCGCCCGTCGGCAGGGCGGGTATTGATGGCCATGTAATTGGTATGCACACGCTTATAGCCGATCCGCTTCGCGCCGTTGTACATCACCTTGAAATGGTTCGAGGCCGGCAAACCCGGGTTACCGTTGCGCCGCGTGACGACCATGCGCTTTTCGGCAATCTGGTAGTAGTGCTCCAATTCGGAATATTCGATGGGCCAGTCGATCAGCGATGCGCCCTTGATTTCTCCGTAGGTGCTGCGCGAGCGCACCTCCCACGGCCGGATCCGCGGCGTTGCGCCGGTCCAATGCACCGTGGTTCCGCCGACCGTCTTGCAGGTCCATGACGGCAGCGTCGGATAGTCCTGGGCAACCGTCGTGGATCCGGAAATGGTGCGCGGTTCGAGCCAGGTCAACTGGGCGAAGGCTTCGCCGGGTACCTGCGAGAAGCTCGCCAGCGACTGGCGCGCGCCGGCTTCGATCAGCACGACCTTGATGCCGCGGCGGGTCAGTTCATGGGCCAGCGTGCCACCACCGGCTCCTGAGCCGATGATGACGACCGCGCCTGAATCATCTTGCGAAATGCGAGCCACGGCTTGCCCTCACTGTGTGTTAAGCGACGCTCGGCCTTCAGGCGCCCGGGACCGGACCGCTATCGGCAGGCGGCACGTCGGGCAGCCAGCGTAGATCGTTGAACCCGCGCAGCAGGTACCCGCCTTTGGAGAAGGCCTCGCCCTCGTATCCGAAATAGGCGTAGGCAATCGGCGTCGCGTAGAGCGTCCCGAGAGTCTTTACGCGCATCGTCTGGAAGAACGGGCCTGCCTCGATGGCCTTCAGGGACTGGACCCGCGCGGGCTCGGCGGCCGATGCGAACGCGGGGCCTAGCTGCCGGATGCCGCCGCGTAGCATCCCCAGCAGTTGCGGATCCTTGGCGGCATCGGTGTCGATCGATTGAATGACCAGTGCGTAGGCGGCGTCATCCAGCTTGTCATGGGGTGCAATCGTGCGCGCGACGGCCATGAGCGCCGCACCTTCGGTGCTGGTGAGAACCTTCAGGTCGATGGCCCACGCGCGGCTTGGCGCGAGGAGCGCCAACGGGCTACCCGCAGCGATCAGGCCGGTCAGAACTCCGGATGCTCCCAGGAAGTCACGGCGTGGGATCAGCGTCTTCGCGGTCACGGCTGCTCCTGACTCATTCGCGGTACAAGGGAAGCTTACATACCACGACCGCGGCTGTGAGTCACTGCATTAAGGACTCATAGCGAAAGAGTGCCGCAAAAAGGCATCACTCCTGCGCAGCATGTCGGTGCGCGCCGCTGAGTCTTCGAGTTGGTCATCGAGATCCTGATAGGTGACCAGCTCGGACTGCACGCCGGCCGCCTTGAGGGCGTCAGCCATTCGCCTGGATTCGACCACGGCGACTTCCCGGTCGGAGGTGCCGTGGAACATCAGGACCGGCTGCTTGATCTGGCTCACGTGCGTTATCGGCGACCCCTCGCGCACGCTGGGTCCGTCACCAACGATGTCGGAGAGGTTATCGTAACTCGACCAGTAGCGACGCTCGTCTTTGAATGCCGCCAGATCGGTTATCGGTGCGATGGCGACGATCGCCTTGAAAACCGAAGCATCCACGGCGGCCGACTGCAGGGCGGCGTATCCCCCGTAGGACCAACCGACGATGCCGAGTTTGGATGGATCCGCGATGCCTTCGGTGACCAGCCAGCGGCCGGCCGCGACGATATCACCCACTGCGATGTTCCACGACTTGAAGCCGTTCTGCTCAAACCAGTCGTCACCGTAGCCGTGCGAGCCGCGATAATTTGGCTGCAGGACCACATAGCCACGCGCGGCAAAGAACTGCGCCAGCCAGTCGAAGCCCCACTCGTCCCGTCGGTTCGGGTTGCCATGCGGCAGCACGATGGCCGGAAGGCCGCGCGGATTGTCGACTCCCGGGGGTAAGGTAAGGTAGCCGGGAATTTTCTGACCATCCGCGGCCGGGTACTCGACGGTCTTGACGTGGGCAAGCTTGGTGTCCTCAAGCCCATCGCGTGCAACCAGGAAGGTATGCAGGGCATGCGTGCTGCGATCCAGAATGTAGAAGACGCCCGGATCGATGTCACTGCGCGCGAAAATGAGCAGCTTGCTTTCATCAAGACTTGCATCGACGACCCGCAACAACGGTTTTTGCGGCAAAGCCTTGTGCAGGGCAGTGAGCGTCTGCCTGACGTCATCCTGGAAATACTCCTCGTTTTCGACGTCCGTGTTGTACACAACCCCGACCACACGATCGTGCCGCCCGATGCGGATCAGGCCGCCGAGGTCGACATCGGGGCGGGAAAACACCAGTTTCTCCTGCGGCGAGTCATCCAGGCTCATCGAATACAGCGCGATGCGGCCGTCGAGCTTCTTCCAGCCATAGGCAATGTTCAGATCGTGGTCGACCGCGACCGGGAGGAATCCGGTGCGATCGATATAGTTGTAGGTGCTCAGGTGATGCCACGTGTCGGATCCCTGCAGGCGGTACAGAAAGGTGTAGTCGCTCCGATCCGCTCCCTGCCCGAGCCGATTGCGTTCGGCGACGATGCGTACCGTGCCGTACCCGTCGCTGATGTAGTCGTAGGCATCCTCACGCGGGGTGACGATATGTTTCACGGCCAGCGTGTTGGTATCGAGCGAGTCGACTCCCAGGCCCTTCAGGTCCTTGGCGACATGGGATTCACGGCGACTGTCGGGCAGATAGTTGCGTGCCACGAGCACCGATCCGTCCTGGCCGGGAACCCAGTCGATGACGGCGCCATCGCGCAGCAGGTAGCCGCGGCTGTACGCATTCATCGGCGTGCTCAGCTGCTGCGACTTGGTCCCATCGGCATTGACGGCGACCATCCGGGTGATGGGCAGAAATCCATGCACCGCGCGCGGGTCGGGGACCAGACCAAACACGGTGCAAATCAGCCGCTCGTTCGAAACCCAGTTGCATTCGCGCACGCGGAAGGGCTTGCCGTCGGCGAAGAAGGCGACCTTCGGCTTGGATCCCGGCGCGAGACTCACCGTGGATGCCACCGAGCCCTGCCCCTTGTACGGGGAGACGAATGAAACGCTGCGCCCGTCCGGCGACAGCCGCAGTGCAGTGACATCCGGTCGGGCACCGAAGGCTGAGGCTGCATCGAAAGGCGCGGCGCCTTCGGCGTGCAGGTACGGCGCCCCTGCCAGCAGCGCCAGCGCGCACAGGGCGCCGGAATACGGATACATGCGCGTCATGATTCCCCCTGCATCGCATTGATCTGCAGCTGCCGTCACCCCAGCAGTGTCGGCAGCGCGATTCTTGGTTCTTGCTTAGCGCGGGAATCCTAGCAGAGCAGGGTTAGCGGTTCGATGAGGACGGCTTTTGCGTTGCAGCAATTGGGGGAACACGCGCGTGTTCACACGGCCCGTAGCGCATCCGTGACGGAGCGGCGCGCGGCCCGGATTGCCGGCGGCAGGCCGCCGAGCAGGGCGAGTGCAAGGGCCCAGAGTATGCCGAGTGCCACCAGGCGCGGCGAAACCGAAAGATCGAATACATTCCGGGCCTGCACGACATGCTTGTCATTGAACAGCAGCCACGCAGCCGCGACGCCGGTCAGTGCACCGAGCAGGGCAAGGACGATCGTTTCGAGCAGGACGGACAGCGCGACCGGCAGCGGCTGGTAGCCAATCGCCCGCAGGGTCGCGAGCTCGCGGATTCGAACACTCACTGCGGCATACATCAGTTTCATCGTGCCGAACACGGCGCCGAGCGCCATCATGGCGGCCACGGCATAGGCGAGCGAGGTAAAGAAGGCGGAATTGCGGTTGGCGGTGAGCTCGATGTAGTCCGACTGCCGCCGCGCGATTTGCATGAGATCCGGATTGGCGTCGATCCAGCGCGAGAAGTTGTCAAATGCCGCGGGCGAATCGAGCTTTACCAGCACGTTGCGAAATCCATTGGTCTGACCGTCCGCAATCAGCGTATCGGTATCGCTGAGAACTTCGCTTTCAAGCATGCTGCCGTCATCCGTGAACATCCCCACGATGGGCCACGGACCGCCGGCAAGCAGCATCACATCCCCCACCTTCAACTGAAAGGTGCGCGCGGCCGTCACACCCAGGATGACTTCGTGTCGACCGGAACGATACGATCGACCCTCGATGAGTTTGAGGTGTGGGTGCAACGCGAACCCGGCGGCACCGATACCGCGCAGATTCGGTGAACCGATGGCATACACCCCGGTTGGCGGAACCCACATCTGCACCTCACCTTCGGCGAGCGGATGTCCGTCAGCGCCCTTGGCGATACCCGGGGCGTCCAGGATGGTGCTCATGAGATTGGTCGGGATGGCGAAACGCCCGGAATTCTCCGGCGGCATCACCACAGCCTGCTGCGGGTCCTCGCCGGATCGATAGGCGCGCAGCATGCCGGCCGTGACCGAGAGCATGGACAGCAGCACCCCGACCACGCATGCGACGCTGCCGATAAGCACCAGGGCTGACCATTTGCGCTGCACGATACCCAGGAAGGCCAGGCGTGTGAGCACCACGGTCTGAGTCAGCATGATCAGCGCCCCGCCAAGGTATCTGTGACGCTCAGATGGCGCAGGCGCCGCATCGGAATCGCGGCGCCCGCAAGCGCCAGCAGCAGTGCGCAGCCCAGCGACACCGACAGTACGCTGAGTGATAACGCCGGTTTGGGCAGGGCGGCGAGGTCCGGCGGCAGATAGCGGATCGGCATGCGGGTCATGAGCACGGCGAGGCCCATGCCGATCACGGCTCCGGCCACGCACGGAACCGCGGCCTCGGCGAATACGAGCGCCATGAGCCGCGACTGGCGGTATCCCAGCGTTTTCAGAACCGCGAACTCGCCGGTCCGCTCGCGCACCGACTGTGCGATTCCGTTGCCGGTCAGCAGCAGGATCATGAAGATGCCGGCGCCGGCAATGGGCCAGGTCTTGGCAGCAACGGAAATTCCCGAATCGACTCCGTCAGCCTCGGCGATTTTGTCGGGAATGGTCAGCGTCGGGGTGCCGGAGTTGGTTGTTGCCTGATCTATTCGCACGGCGATCTGGCTTGCCTGGCTCGCATCGCGCACAGCGACGCGATATTCCCAGGCATATCCGCGCGCAGCGGCCGGCCGGGCCCGGTCCACATAGCCCAGATTTCCCAGGATCAGATAATCGTGGCCGCCGCCCTTCATGTCCGGCATCACCCCGAGTACGCGAAACGGCCACGCGGGTGCGCCATCGGCGCGTGATTCAGTGCCTGCCGGCGTCAACAGGGACGAGGTGACGATCGGCAATGGGTCACCGGCCTTCAGTCCCAGCGACGCTGCCCGGCTGTGAGTCACGAAGACGCCGTCTGGCGTCGCGAGCAATTGCTTCCACTGCGCCGCTGTGAGCGGCAGCTCCGGCCATGCCGCGCGCATGTGTTCGTCCACGGCATACACCATCGCGCGTATGTGCGGATCGCGGTAGTAGCCGCGCACGTAGAAGACCGCACTTGCTTCCTTGACCCCGTCGATGCGCATGATTTCATCGCGCATGGCGAAGGGCAGCAGGATCCCGGTGGGGCTGGCGCTGGGGAAGCGCGCATTCACGTACAGCCGATCCAGCCTGGAGTTCTCGATCAGTAGGTCATATGTGGCATGCAGGCCGACCATAAGACCAAACAGGGCAAATGAGATCGTCACGGCCAGCCATACCAGGATGGCTTCGGCCGGCTTGCGCCACAGGGCGGACCAGACCAGTGGCCAATACTTCACTTGGGCCCGGTTGCCGAGCTTGCACGCGTCATCTGTTTTCTCCCCCCCAGGTCGCGTTGCTGCTCTATTTAGTGAGTCTGCGAGCCGGTCGCGGCTTCTTGGACCGCGCCGTGAAGGCAAGGTTCGCCAAACCCCAGGCTAAGCTTAACTCAACGCGCGGGTGTGTCCGCTCGCGCTAGATTCTCGATTGTAAGCGGCGGCAACACATCAGCCGGGATAAAACCGAACACCTGACCGTAAAACGACAGCTCGGACTGCAGCGACCGGATGATGTTCTCGGGCTTGCGAAAACCATGGCCCTCGCCTGCGAATAGCATGTACGTCACGGGCGCGTGACGCGCGCGCAGCGCATTGACGATGAGTTCGGACTGATTCGGCGGCACGACAGGATCGTCGGCCCCCTGCAGGACCAGCAGCGGGACCTTGAAACCATCCAGATGGGCCAGCGGCGAGCGACTCTCGTAGATCGCCTGGGCCTGTGGCAAAGGCCCGATCAGTGAATCCAGATAGCGGCTCTCGAACTTGTGGGTATCGCGGGCGAGCGCGGATATGTCCGAGACGCCATAGTAATCGGCGCCGGCCCGAAACACATCGCTCGTGCACAGCGCCAGCAGGACGGTATAGCCACCTGCGCTGCCGCCGCGAATGGCCGTGCGCACCGGATCGGCCCGACCCGTGCGACTCAAATATCGGGCGGCCGCGATGACGTCGGCGACATCGGTGAGACCCCAGTTCCCCTCCAGCTCCCGGCGGTAGGCACGTCCGAACCCGGAGCTTCCCCCGTAGTTGACATCGACCACGGCAAACCCGCGGCTCGTCCAATATTGGACCGCCGGCGAATACGCCGCGGTCGCCACTGTGGTCGGTCCGCCGTGCACGAGAGTCAGCAGCGGAGGTAGTTCGCCCGGGGGGCCGTGAAATCCCGGGTTGGTGGGTGGATAGTAAAACGCATGCGCCGTGCGGCCCTGCGTACTGGGAAAGTCGATCGGTACGGCGACCGAAACCGCAGCGGGTGAGAGCAGCGCGCGGCCGGCCTCGCGCACGGTTTCCGCCCACCCGCTGCTCACGGTGATGCGCAGAATCGATTGGGGTGAACGCGCCGAGCCGGCGACCAGCACGACATGGTCCGCATCGATGCGCGCCAACTGGTCGTAACACACATACGGCAGGTTGAGCACGCGCCCGGTATTGTGTCGCAGATCGATCACGGCGAGACGGTCGACGCCGCCCTCGCCGAGCCGGGCGACGGCGCAGCCATTGCCCAGCAGTGCATAGTTGGCCTGTCCTAGCTGCCACAGGGGTCCCGCGAATTCGGCCGCACGCGGCCACACCGGTCGAACTGCGGTGCCATCCCAGCCATACAGGTTCCAAAACCCGCTACGGTCGGAAATGAAGTACAGCGTGCCGTCCGCGTCCCACTGCGGCTCCATTACCGATTCGGCCGGTCCGCCGGCGACAGTGGTCAGCGCATTCACTCCGGAATCGTCGATTTGCGCGACGGTGAGCGTGGTTGCATCCCAGGGCATGTGCGGGTGGTTCCAGGCGATGAAGGCGAGTTTTCGCCCATCGGGGCTCAGGCGTGGATAAGCGACAAAATCGCTGTCGCCATACAGCACTTCTCCGGCGCCACCGGCGGGAAGCTCAATACGTACCAGGGCATTGCGGACGTTCTGTGGATCGGTGTGATCCTCGCGGACGAAGATGAGTGCGGTCACCGGCCCGCCGTCCACGCGCAGCGGCACCCCGTCGGAGTACCGATAGCCCTTGGGTGTCAGCGCGTGGGCCTCGGCACCGGGTTCGAGACGGTACAGACGCTGATCGATGAACTGGGTGTAATAGGCCGTATTCCCGACCATGAGATACGGTGCAGCGCCATATTCGTGCACGCGGCTGCGAACATTGCGCACTGCGGGAACCACCGCTATGGCGGTCCCGGTCGTATCGAGGTGAAACACCCCGTGGGCGCCACCCGCTGCCGGTACATTTTCGGTCCAGTACAGGCGGCCATCGACGCTGCGCAGATTCTCGAATCTGACCTGTGAGTCGGCCAGCGCCTCGGCGGTGAGCGGCGATGGCCACGCGCCGTAGGGCAGCTCGCCCGGGGATAGATTGGCGGATTCCGGCATGGGATGAACTCTAGACCTCGACCTTATAATTCAAGCCAATCTCATCACCGGGTTGACCGCGAAATCCCCAGTTGTGTCGCGGTGTCTCGGTGATGGTGATCTCGACATCGGCGGGTGAAATCTGCACGGCGGCGCTGATGCGTTCGAACAGTAGCCGAATCAGCTGTTTGCGGGTCTGCACCGAACGCCCCTCAAACATGCCTATTTCAATGA
This sequence comes from Steroidobacteraceae bacterium, assembly GCA_036498905.1. Classification (GTDB taxonomy): domain Bacteria; phylum Pseudomonadota; class Gammaproteobacteria; order Steroidobacterales; family Steroidobacteraceae; genus DAIDKA01. Next base: position 130,812 of record DASYER010000023.1, read on the forward strand.
TGATGTACCGCTCGGTGCGCCCCTGCCCGCCGGGAATGAAGAAGTCGGCACGCTCCATGGGGAAGAAGCGGTGCGCCCTTTTGTCCGGCGGGAACTGCAAGGCATCGATCACGCAGCTGTGGATCGCATCCGACAGCCTCGCCCGGACGGGTTTCAGGTACTCCGCGAGACCATAGATCTTCACTTGCGCCATTGCCGGACACTCCGTTATTCGGCCTCGATGCCGGGTCCGAAGTATTATCCAACTCTTGATGTCATTCTGGAGAGCGGTTATGAAAGCGGTGTCATTCAGGGTAATCGCGGCCATTGGCCTCCTGGCGCTCACGATCGGGACCGCCGGGGCGATGGACTTGCAGCTGAAGGGCAAGACGGCCCTGATTACCGGCAGCACCGGCGGAATCGGCTACGGCATTGCGAAAATCCTGCTGACCGAAGGCGCCGAGGTGGTCATCAACGGCCGAACCCAGGACTCCGTGGACAAGGCTGCTGCCTCGCTCAAGAAGGCGACCGGCAGGGCGCCCCTGGGCTTTGCGGGGGACATGAGCAAGCCGCAGGACATCGCGCGGCTTGGCAAGTCCTTTCCGAACGTCGACATCCTGGTCAATAACGTCGGACGCTACCTGCCACACGAGTTCACCCAGTCCACCGACCAGGACTGGTACCAGAGCTTTGATCTGAATGTCATGTCCGGCGTGCGCCTGTCGCGCATCTACCTGCCCCGCATGAAACAGCGCAACTGGGGGCGCATCATTTTCATTTCGAGTGAAAGCGCGCTGCAGATCCCGGTGGACAGTGTGCAGTACGGCATGAGCAAGGCCGCACAGATCGCGGTGGCACGCGGGATCGCAGAGGATTGTGCGCGCACCGGTGTGACCGTCAACAGCATTCTCCCGGGACCGACCCTGGATTCTGATGATCCGCGCTCGACGGCCCGCTTTGGCGGCCGGCCGATCGCGGATGTCGAGGAGCAGCTGTTCAAGAACCAGCGCCCGACCTCGATCATCAAGCGCTTTGCACGGACCGAGGAGGTGGCCTCTCTGGTGGCCTACGTAGCGAGCCCACTGTCATCAGCTACCACCGGTGCCGCCCTGAGGGTCGACGGCGGGGTCGTGAAGAGCGCCTTCTGATGTTCCGCTCGGTTTGCGCACAAAGAACACGCACGCCACGGAGAAGAGCGAAATGACGGCGCCGCACAGAAAACCGCCTCCGACGCCCCCGGACAGGGCCTCGAGCGGGGCACGCCCGTGTGCGGCCAGCGTCGCGGCCCGAGCGGACATCAATGCCACGAACAGCGCGACTCCGGCGGCACCGGAGACCTGCTGGATCGTGCCGATGACGGCACTCCCGTGCGAGTAAAGGCTGGCCTTCACTGAGGACAGGCTGACGGTGAACAGCGGTGTAAACAGCAAGGCAAAACCGACACTCATCACCACATGTCCGGCGAGGATATTGAGGACGGGAGTCGCCGGGCCGAGCAGCGTCATCGCCCAAAGCACCGCGCTGACGACCAGGACGCCGGGCACCAGCAGCCTCGTCGGCCCGAATTTGTCGTAGAGGCGCCCGACGTGCGGGCCCAGCAGGCCCATCAGCAGACCGCCCGGCAGCAGCAGCAGTCCGGTTTGCAGGGTGTTGAGTCCGAGCACATTCTGCAGGTAGATCGGCAGCAGAATGATGGTGCCGAACAGCGCCATCATCATGCTCGCCATCAGCAGCATCGAGACCGTGAAATTTCGCGACTCGAAGGTGCGCAGGTCGAGCAGCGGGTGACCCGATTTCTGCAGCGATATCTGCCGGAAGATGAACGCCGCCAGGAATACCGCCCCGCCCGCACTCCAGACTGGGGCCGGCAGTGTGCCGGCTGGTGCGGCGACACCGACATTGCTCAGTCCGTAGACGATGCCCCCGAAGGCCATGCCCGACAGGACCACCGAGAGTCCATCAAGCGCCGCGCGATGCGGCGTCGTCACATTTTGCATGCGCCGGGCACCCAACCCCAGCGCACCGAGGGAAATGGGCAGCACCAGCAGGAACATCCAGCGCCAACTCAGATAGTTGAGGATGACTCCCGAGATGGTCGGGCCAACGGCGGGCGCGACCGATATGACGGTGGTGATGAAGCCCATGGTCTTGCCGCGAGTTTCGGGAGGCGACAGCGTCATGGCGGTGGTCATCAGCAGCGGGAACATGATCGCGGTGCCGGATGCCTGGATGATGCGCGCGAGCACCAGCACCTGAAGATTCGTGGCCACAGTGGCGATCAAAGTGCCCAGCGAGAACAATGACATCGCCAGGATGAAGACCGGCCGCGTGTTGATTCGCTGCAGCAGAAAGCCTGTCACCGGAATGACCACCGACATCGTCAGCAGAAATGCCGTCGTCAGCCACTGCACGGCATCCGCGGTAACGTTCAGGTCATGCATGAGCCGCGGCAGGGCGACGGCCATGAGCGTCTCGTTGAGGATGACGACGAAGGTGGCGACCAGCAGCAGGTTGATGACGAGCCGGTTGCGCCCCGCGTTGTCGGCGACCACCGGGGTGACCAGGCTATTCAAAGGTGCGAACGCAGAATCGCCGCATACGAGTCAAGCGTAGAACGCTCTTCATTGGCCGGAAGCTTTGGGTAAACATGCAATACCTTATCGCCCATCAGGCGCGGATGGATGTGTATGTGCAAGTGTGGCACTTCCTGGAATGCCGCCTCGCCGATGGAGTGCCACACGCTCAGGCCCTGATTCGGGAAGGCACGACCCACGGCACGAGTGACTCGCGACACCATGGCCATCAGGGCGGCCCCAGTCCTGTCGTCCAGTTCGCGCACATCCTGGAAATGCTGCCGCGGAATGATCAAGGTATGACCCGGGTGAAACTGCCGCAAATCAATGGCCGCCAATGCCAACTCGTTCTCGCACACGATGCTGGCTGATGCCCTGCCTTGCGCGATATCACAAAAGACGCAGCCGTCCGCCCCAGGGACGATGCCCTGCTCAGTGCTGACTTTCCTTCTCCACTAGGTATCGAACCACGCCGATCACATCCTCGGGGCTGTGCATCGAGTCCAGATTGACCATGTACTTGCCGTTCACGACGATGCAGGGGGTGCCGGGTACCCGCATCGCAAGGATCTGCGCGTCCGCGCTCTTCATTTTCAGATCGATATTGAAGGAATGGGCCGTGGCCAGGAACACGTCATGCTTCACACCGATCAGGCGCTCGTAGCATTTCGCGGCATCCTCGATCGAGGGCTGAGGGCTCTTCAGGCGCCCCGTGGCCTGATCGACGATCGCCAGTTCGCCGGTCTTCCAAACCGCATCAAAAATCGCCTGGTGGGTACGCGCGGAGATGCCCAGCGCCTGCGCGCTGAAGTAGGCGCGCTGCAGCATTGCCCAGTCCTCTTCAGGTTTGAAGGAGGCGGGCAGAAAGACCATTTGCGCGTTCGCCGGCAGGTTGTGTTCGAGCGCGGTGATCACGGGTTGAAAGCTGTTGCAGGCAGGGCAGCCATACGAGAAGACTTCCATCACCTCAACCTTCCCGGCCGGCACGCTGGTGTGCTGTGCCGGGCTGATGACACTGTAATTCGTGCCCTCGGTCCAGGTCTGGGCAGCCTGGGCGAGGGGGGCCAGAATCACAGTCAGTGCACCGAGCAGAGCCATGCGGAAAAGCTTCATGGAATTCTCTCCTACTTGCGCGCCGCGGCTTGGGCGGCGGGGGGTGATGGGCGAATGTACAGGGGCAGCGGCGGCTGGGTCTCATACGGGCTTTCGAGCTTCTGAGACTCCGCGGCCGTCAAATGAGTTCCCAGCGCTCTTACGGAGTCATCCAGGTGGTGGATCTTGCTGGCGCCCACGATCGGCGCGCTGACGCCTGGCTGGGCGAGCAGCCAGGCGACGGCAATCTCAGCCGCCCCGACCCCGCGCTGCGCGGCGACTTCTGCGACCGCATCAATCACGGCTTCGTCAGCCTTGCGATTGAAGCGGTTGCGCGCCATGGGCGAGTTGGAGCGCACGGTGTGGGTGCGGCGACTGCCGGCCAGCAGACCGCCACCGATGGGACTATAGGGAATCAGGCCGACACCTTCCTCCCGGCACAAGGGGTTCATTTCGCGCTCTTCCTCGCGATACAGCAGGCTGTAGTTGTTCTGCATGCTGACGAAACGTGCCAGGTGCAACTGGTCGGCGCGGTACAGCATTTTGGCGAACTGATAGGCGGCCATGGTCGATGCGCCGATGTAGCGCACCTTGCCGAGCTTGATGAGGTCGGTCAGCGCTTCGAGAGTCTCCTCTATCGGCGTATCCCGATCGAAACGGTGGATCTGGTACAGGTCGACATGGTCCATCCCCAGGCGAGTGAGACTGTTGTCGATGGATTCGAAGATATGCTTGCGCGACAGGCCGCGTTGATTGGGGCCGGGCCCCACCGCCTGAAAGACCTTGGTGGCCACCACGACATCATCACGCCTGACGCCGAAGGACTGCAGCGCCTTGCCGAGGATGAATTCGCTTTCGCCGGCCGAATACACATCGGCGGTATCGAAGAAGTTGATGCCCAGGTCGAGAGCCCGACGCACGATGGCGAAGCTGGCATCCTCCGGCAGCATCCAGTCGGCGCCGCTGCCGAAGCTCATGCATCCCAGGCAGATGCGGGAGACCCGAAGTCCGGAGGAACCCAGGCGGATATAGTCCATTACCGTCTTCCATCAGGTGTGTTGCAGCGCGGAGTCTAGCACCGCGGGACTATTCAATCCTCGCGTGCACTGCGGCAAAGAGCGCAATGCCGGCCTTCGCCTACAGTTCGCTACACTGTGGTTCGGAAAATCGACAGGCGACGGTTTGGTGAACAGAACAACAAAATACCTCGTGATCGGGCTGGTCGTGCTCTGTCTCGCATACCCGGGTTTCGCATGGTTGATCGGATTGCAGGTTGAGGCCTCGATGCTCAAGCGTGAGCAACAGGCGCTGGGGCAGTATCCGGGCGCCATCACGCTCGTGAGTCGGCAATATCATCGCGGGGTCTATGGCGCCACCGAAGAGTTGACTTACGGCGTCGGCATCGCGGCATTGCGTGCACTGGCCCCGCTCGCACCGGCCGCGGATGCCGCAACACTGCGCGTGACGATTCACAACACCATTCATCACGGTCCGTTGCCGCAGTTTCGCACCCTCGGACTCGCCACTGTCAGTTCCCAAGTTGAGCTACCGGCGGCACTGAGTGCGAAATTGCGTGCGTTGCTGGGAGGCGAGCCCGTGATCCGGATTCGCAGTCGACTGGGGTGGTTCGGCGCACTGACGACCGCGATCGCAAGTCCGGCCTACGAGGGACGACTTGCCGATGGCGTTCAGATCAGCTGGCGTGGGCTTGAGGCAAGCGGGACCTCGAATGCGAGTCTGACAGCCAGTTCGTTGCAAGGCACTCTCGTGAGCCTCAATGTCAAGTCCGCGAAGCTCCAGACCGAATTGGACGGGCTGCAGATTCGCGCCGACTTGAAGCGGGTCCTTGAGGGGCTCTCGACTGGACCCTTCTCCTTGAAGATCGCGACAGTGAAATGGCAGTCGCTGCCTTCTTCCAGTCGGGGATTGCTGCAGGGGCTCTCGATCGGTGGGTCAGGCACGGTGGCTGGTGACTACTACAAGTCGGCGGCTGATTTCTCGGCCGATGTGATTCAGACCCCCGACTTCTCGGTCACGCATGCCGCCTACTCGGTATCGGCCGAGCATCTGCATGCTCCGACGCTTGCGGCAATGATAAAGGATGCACGTGCTTCGCGGGCAGATCCGAGCTCGGCAAGCCCGTTGCCACCTCAGGCTGCGCTGGAGAATCTGAAGAAAAACGGCATCGAGCTGCTGCTGCATGAGCCGGTCCTGAACATCTCGCACATCGGCTTCGTCATGCCGGAAGGTGAGTTGCGCCTGTCGGCCACGGCATCGGCGCCGGGGCTTACGCAAGAGGATCTTGACGGACCTCGGTTTCAGGCCGCATTGATGCAGCATCTGAATGTCGGCGCCGATGTTCGCATCGATGCCGCTCTGGCGACCCGCCTGCTGGCAAACAACGGACGAAAGGATGCTCTGGCCGCGCAGATGCAGACGCTGGAACAGCAGGGATATATCAAGCGTGACGGTGCCGCATTGACTGCGCATCTGACCTTCGTGGCCGGCAAGATCTCCGTCAATGGCCACCCGTACCCGCCCATCCCGGCTCGCGGCCCATGAAAGACCGCGTGCGCCGCTACTTCACGGGCGGCGGAGTACGCTCGGTAAATTGCCGCTGATGCCAGTAAGGATAGGCGAGCGTCGTTTCGCTTGCCGCATCGAGGCGGGCGACCTGCACGGCGGTCAGGTCCCAGCCCACGGCCCCGAGATTGTCGCGCAGTTGCTGCTCGTTGCGGGCGCCGATGATCACGCTGGATACGGTGGGGCGCTGCAATACCCAGTTGAGCGCGACCTGAGGAATGCTCTTGCCGGTCTCCCGGGCAATCTCCTCGAGCATGTCGACGACCTTGAACAGATGCTCCTCGGGCACCGGCGGTCCGATATCGACGATCAGCTTGGTGTTGAGTCGGCTGACTGCCGGGCGTGTCTGGCCGCGTCGGATCTTGCCTGTCAGGCGTCCCCAACCCAGCGGACTCCACACGATGGCCCCGACGCCCTGATCGAGCGCGAGCGGCATCAGCTCCCATTCGTAGTCGCGACCGACCAGGGAATAATGCGCCTGGTGTGCGACATAGCGGGCGAGTCCATGGCGCTCTGATACGGCAAGTGACTTCATCAAGTGCCAGCCCGAAAAATTGGAGCAGCCGATATAGCGGATCTTGCCGGCGGTGATCAGATCATCGAGCGCCCGCAAAGTCTCCTCGACCGGTGTCGAGGCATCGAAGCCGTGCATCTGATAGATATCGATGTAATCGGTGCCGAGGCGCCTGAGACTGGCTTCGCAGGACTCGAGCAGATGGAAACGGGAGGAGCCCACATCGTTCGGGCCAGGGCCGGTGCGGAAGGTGGCCTTCGTCGAGATGAGGACCTGTTGGCGCCGGCCGCGAATCGCGGCACCGAACACCTCTTCGGCGCGGCCCGCCGAATAGACGTCGGCGGAGTCGAACAGGGTGAGACCCGCCTCCAGACAGATCGAGACCATGCGCGTGGCCTCCTCGACGCCCGTCGTACCAAAGGCCTCGAATGCACCGTTGCCGCCCATGGTGGCCGTGCCGAAGCTTAGAACCGGGACCTTCAGTCCGGAGCGACCCAACTGGCGATATTCCATGCGTTACTCCCCGTGCTGCCGGGAGTAGATTAAACTACTACTGTAGGTCGCGCCATGTCGAGTCACGGTGAAATATGGCATTGCCGAAGCTGAGCAAGTTCGAATTGCGAATCATGCAGGCGCTGTGGAGCCACGGCCCGAGTTCGGTTCGCGAGGTGCATGAGAGCTTTCCGCAAAAGAAACGCCCGGCCTATACCACCGTCCAGACGATGGTCTATCGGCTGGAGATCAAGAGGGCGGTGCGACGCACGAGGAAGATCGGCAATGCGCTGATTTTTGAGGCCCTGATATCCAAACATGCTGCGCAGAATCGCCTCATCGATGAACTCGTGGAGCTATTCGGCGGGCATATTCAGCCATTGATCGCGCATTTGATCGCGGGCGGGAAACTTCACCTGGACGATGTCGAAGCAGCCAGAAAGACGCTCCGGCAGTCCGGGAAGAAATGACCCGCTGTATTCGCTCAGGCGTCAGCTGCCCGTCATCCTGGTCCTGAGCGAGTTCAAAGATGCGCGCCACCAGCTCGCAACATGTTGCAGCGTGGCCGATTCCGGGAAGCCGTGGCGTGCGACATGACGCTGCGGAATCGTGTCCCAGGCGCGATGCTCGACGCTGATCCGGGTCTCATCGCCGACGCCCTCGAAGCGCACGTCGACTTCGGTGGACTGTTCCGGCGCGAAGCTTGCCTGCCGCCATCCGAACACGAGCCGTGCACCGGGTTCCCATAGACTGATCCGCCCGATCTCGAATTCCGCGCCGCCGGCGAGAGTGGTCCACAGACGCCCGCCGGCGCGGGGCTCGAAGCACAGGGTGCCATCACCTTCGGCGGTCACCGCGAACAGACCGTTGGAGCGCCACCAGGATCCGATCTCGCGGGTGAAGACATCGAACGCGGAGTGAGGATCGGTCGGGACCCGAAGCGAGACCAGCACCCTTGAGGTCATTTGCGCGTCTTCTGCAGGTGGCTCTTGAATGCCCGCAGCTGGCTTGCCCACAGCTCCTCGGTCTGTGCCAGCCACGCCGTCAGGTCGTCCATGGGTTCGCGGCTGAGCCGATAGATCCGCACTCGTGAATCGAACTCGTCCCGCTCTTCCTCGACCAGCCCGTTCTCACGCATGGTGCGCAGGTGGCGACTCATGGCGGGGAAGGATATTTGCGCGGCATGCGCCAGCTCACCGGCGCGCCGCGGCCGCTCACGCAGCAGCTCCACCACGCGACGGCGATGCGGGTCGGCGAGGGCGAACAGCGTGCGATCCAGTGCGGTCGCCCTCACGAAAGCTTCTTGAACTTGAAGCCGGTCGCCTGCTCCATCTCCTGGAACGAGACTTGGCGCACCGGCTGCGAAAACGTCCACCGGTGTCCCTCGAGATCTATGGCGGCATAAGTGCGCTCGCCATAGAACTGTTCCCGGGGCTCCGCGACGATGGTCGCGCCCGCATTGCGGGCCCGCTCGCAATGCTCATCGATACCCGCTTCGATCCGCACGTGGATCCGCTGCGTGTTGGTCCCGCCGACCGTCGCCGGACTGCGGGTCCAGTCCGCGAATTCGTTGCTGATCATGATCACGCCGTCGCCGTGACTCATCTCCGCATGCACGATGTTGTCGCGGGAATCCACCAGCACCTCGCTGGCGTCAAAACCGAACGCACGCTGCAGCCACGCCATCGCAGCGCGATTGTCCTTGTAGACGACCGAAGAGATGAAAGCGGGTCGGCGGGGGGCTGCAGTGGCCATGGGACACCTGTTGATTAACTAAAGTGATAATAGTTAACGCTATATACAAATATATTGTCAAGCACCCACCGACGAATATCCTTGCACCGGACCCTGGGTCCGCCTTTAGCGTGGCTGGTGGAGGGCGACGGTGGCGAATGATTCACGCAAATGGCTGACGGCCGCAGACTGTGCAGCGCTCACCGGGCTGACGGTACGGGCGCTGCGCGTCTACGAGCGCGAGGGTCTCCTGAACCCGAGCCGCTCGGCGAACGGCTGGCGCCGCTACGGGCCGGACGATCTGGTGCGGCTGAATACCATTTCCGTGATGAAGGCTCTCGGACTGAGTCTCGCGCAGATTCGCGAGTTGCTGCGCGCCAATGATCCGTCGCTGTTGAGCGTCCTCCAGGTGCAGGCCAAGGCATGGCGGGAACGTCATGGCGAGGCTGCGAAGGCCCTCGAGCTGGTCGAGGCGGCGATAGAGACCCTGAAGCGCAATCAGCAACCCACACTTGAACAGTTGTGCAAGCTGGTGAATGAGCTTCAAGCACGGAGTAACCGCATGCAAAAGCGCACAACAATTCTGACCGATCTGATGAACGAACGGCTCACGACGGACGAACAATGGCAGTGGCAGAGCTGGTGGGGCGCCCATCCGGTGGATCTGAATCAGAACAATGCCTATCTGCGCTCCCGCGCCGAGGGTTACGCCGCGCTGCTCGACCTGCAGCAGCAAGGGGCTTCGCCCAAGGGCGAGGCGGCGCAGGAACAGATCCTCAAGCAGCTCGCCCTGATCCACCAGTACGGTGTACGCGAGCGCACGGTGCGGATGATGGACTGGAATCTCGAGTTGACGGCCAAGTTCATGGAACTGGGTGCCATCGCACGCGAGCGCGAGCCGGGAACCAGGGTCCTGCCATTTCCGCTGATGGGCGAGGAGCTGACGAATTTCTATGCGCAGGCATTGAAGGCGTCCGCGCCGGGGCAGGCGTTTCAAGGCGTGCTGGGCCAGGCGCGAACACTCATCGACGCGCACATCGATCCCACGTCCGCGGCGGCCAGGTCCGTCGTGCACGAGCTGGAATGCGTGTGTGCGCAGCATGGACTGGGAGACCCGGCCGTGTACCTGCGCTTCACGCCGTTTCTGCTACAGGTCAATCATCAGTCTTTGGCGCCCGACGATGTGCGGGCATTCGATTTCCTGCGCGCGGCGGTCCAGGCACACGGCAGTCCCACCCCGCTTGCCGCCGCGCAGACGAGCATGCCGGCCCCGCCTGCGGCGCCAACCCTTGATTTCACGCCAGTCGAACTGAGCGCGGTGCGGCGCGCCTTTGCGCGACAGATCGGCATGATGGCCGGAGTGGTCGAACCCCGGGTCGAAGCCGCCTTTGCCACGGTCGAGCGCGAAAAATTCCTGGGCACCGGACCCTGGCTGGTGCTGAGCATGTTGCGCGGCACGTTCATGACGACGCCGGATGCCTGCCCGGTACATCTCTATGTCGACAGCGCCGTCTCCATCCTGAAGGAAAAGCTACTCAACAATGGTCAGCCCTCGCTGTACTACCGGCTGCTCGCTGAGACGCTGTTGCCCGAAGGTGCGCACATCGTGCACGTGGGCGCCGGCACCGGCTACTACACGGCCATACTCGCGCATCTGGCGGGACCCACCGGTAAGGTGACTGCGATTGAATACGAGGCACCCCTCGCAGGTCAGGCGCAGGCCAACCTGCGGGACCTGCCCCAGGTGGACGTCATATCGGGTGATGCAACCCAGGTGCCGTTCGACCCGGCCGATCTGATCGTGGTCAGCGCCGGGGCGACACGCCCCGTGGATCACTGGCTGGAGCGACTCAAGGACGGCGGCCAGCTGCTGTTGCCGCTGACCCCCGATACCGGTATGGGCATCATCGTCGGCATCAGGCGCCGCGGTGAGCGCTACTTCGCGAACTTCCTGTCGCCCGTCATGATCTACCGCTGTGCCAGTGCGCGCGATCCGCAGTCCGAACGTGCGCTGGCGGCCGCCCTCAAAGGCGGCGGGGAGCGTCGCGTCACACGGCTGTATCGCGGCGAAGCGCCGCCGGTTGAAAATGTCTGGCTGCAGGGTGAGAACTGGTGGTTGGCGTACGCTTAACGGCACATCCGCATGGGCCGGCTGCGGCGTCGGGCGCTATCGATTCGAACCACGTTCATTCCCAGTGGGAGATCACGCTGCAATTGCGCCTGTAACAATCCGACCAGATATTGATAGCGTTGCGTTGCCCAAGGAGGCTCTTCACAGGCATCCAGCCTGTCTTGGGCCCACTGCCGGATTTTGACTAGTTCATCTTTCATGACTGCTATTCCGGTTATCGGCAAGGGCGGCTGAATCTGGAGCCGGCCGTACTTTGCCAACGCTAACTTCCCGGATGGGTGCGCGCTGTAGGTCATCACGCCAATTTTTTGTCATCCGCGCTCGCCGTGGCGCGGTGCTCACATCCTTGTCGGTGAGTGTCGCGAGGAAGGCGATGACGGCATCGATCTGCGCGTCATTCCAGAGTGGTTCCTGCCCGGCCGAGCGGATGAGCGGCGCATCGACGCTGTCGACATTGTCGCGATGCCCGGCCGGCAGGTCATCGAATTTGTCGATGCCGCCGCGCCGGGTCGGATACCACTCGGCGGCGTGCGTGTCGCGGCGCACATAGAATTCCAACGCCTCTTTGAGAGTGTGGAACCGGCCATTGTGAAAGAACACGCGGCGCGTGGCGACATTGCGCAGCCCCGGCGTCTTGAACAGGCCGCACTCGGCGCTCTGAGCGGCCTGATCCGCGCGCAGTGGGCCGCACAGCCCCTCGTCGTAGTAGCGCGGATCCGCATTGGCGAGAATTTCGGGGTTGCGCGGCACACCCAGAGCCTCGAACTGATAGTCGGTGAACAGCGGATGTGAGCCGTCGGCACCCTTCCTATCCGGATGGCAGGAGGCGCAATTGCCCCCCTCCGGATCCTCGAACAACGTAAGCCCGCGCCGCTCCTGCGCGTTGAGTCTTGCCCGGCCCTCCAGATACGCGTCGTACTTGCTGCTATACGGATGGAAGCTCGAATCCTCGAGCTCGAAGTGCGCAAGCGCCTCGCGCGCCCGTGCGAACGCCTGTTGCGGTTGCGTGAAGATCGCCGACCCGAACAGGCGCCGAAACTGATCGGCGTAGGGCGCAAGCTTGAGCTTGCGCGCCACCTCTTCGGGTCCCGAGTTGGCCATCTCGTTCGGCGCCAGCAGCGCGAACGCGGCCTGCGCTTCCAGGGTGTTGAAGCGTCCATCCCAACCAAAGCCCCCGGCCGGGGGCTCCGCTCCTTCGAGCAGCCGTTCGGTAGGGCTTGCGACATACGGCTTGGACCACAGCGGCGTGCGATTGAGCACATAGCGCAGTGAAGGCACGGCCCGTGTCCCTTGCCGGTTGAGCGCGCGGCCGCCGAGTCGAACCGCTGCGCCATCGGGCGGGCCATAGGCCTGCGCGGGACTGTGACAGCTCGAGCAGGCCAGTCGGCCGGAGGCAGAGAGCGTCGGATCGAAGAAGATCTGCCGGCCCAGTTCGGCTTGCGCCGAGGGAGCGGCCACGGCTTGACTGCCCAGAAGCAGGACCGCACCTAAAGCACTCACGATGCGCAGCAGGAGGGCGCGCCTCTCAGTGCCGCTGCTGGAAGATCGCCTCGTCATTGCCGATGCTGTCCAGGATGTAGCCGCTGTGCGGGTCATCGGCCGCGAACCCCAGATGGCCATCCAGACGCAGGATGTCCTCGAGACTGCGCAGCAGACTGTAATGGTTGTACGGCTTTGCGGAGCTGCTGCCAGGGACGATGAAGGGGGAGAGCAGGACGGCGCCGATACGATCGCCGCCATAGCTTTGCATCACCAGGTTCACCACCAGGGACGGGGTGCTGACGACCGTGAGCGTCCCGGGTCGCATGCCTGCAAGGTTGGGGCCGGGTTGCTGATGGCAACAGGTCTCACCCGGGTAGGTGATGGTCTGGGTCGTCTGACCCGTGGTGGGACTGCGGCTGATGCTTGGCGTGACGAACGAGCTTTCATCGAAGGTGATGATGAGCAGTCCATCCCGGCGGTAGGCCGGGGAGTCCAGAATGCGCGGCACCCAGGTGCGCAGGAAATCATCCGAGGAGGCGAGCCCTCCGGGCTGTCCGTTCGCGCAGGTGGTGCCCGCCGCGCCGGTTCCGGCGCCGTCATGGCCATCGTTGCAGAGGTTCGGCGTGATGAATACCAGGTTCGGGGTGGTGCGTGCCTGCGCCAGATCGTCCGGAAGACGCGCCAGGTTCACCACGTTGGCGTCGCAGCTCTTCGCATCGATGATCGAGTGGAAGTACATGAACGGGTTATGGCGCGTGGCGTAGGCATCGCCCAGCGGCACCGCAGCACTGGGCGCCTCGGCGGTGTTGGTGAGGTCGGTGCGCACGCCTATCGCAGGGTGGCCACAGGTGGCGCGCTCCCGGGCCGGATCATTGCCCATGTCCTCCATGTATCCGCGCCAGCTCAGGTGCGCCTGAGTCATCTGGTCCACCAAGGTTTTGACCCGGGTGGAGTAGACGCACCCGCCCGTGGCCACCACCTGGTCCTGCGCCGCCCAGCCGGTTTGCACAACGTCATTGAAATTTCCTGCGTTGCCGATGAGTCCCGGCAGGCAGTCATCCGCCGTGTCCCGGGTCGGTGCCTGGCCGCTGATCAGGGAGATATAGTTGTCCAGGCTCACATGCCCGGTGCCGTAGTACTGCGTCAGGAGCGCGCCCATCGGCACCAGCGTTTTGCGCAGATACGGATCCTGGGCGCTGGTCTCGAAGGTGTCGGCGTAGTTCTTGTTCTCCAGCACGATGACGAACACGTGCCGGATACCGGCGGCCTGCGTGGTTACTTCGTTCACAGGATCGGGGGCGAGCCCCACCATCGAAGTGCACCCGGCGATCGCCGCCAGCACTCCCATCATCCAGATGCGCATCATGAGCCTTGTGGCTAGTGCGGGACGGGCGCGCTATGGCCCATCCAGTGGTCGGCCCAGGCGATGAAGTACTTGAAATTCGGCACATCGGTGTGCCCGCCCTCATGCTGCCGCCAGGCCAGCTGACCATCGAGCAGGCCGGCGCCGATGTCGGGTTTCTTGGCATGCTGATAGTCATCGCCCACACCCAAGTCACGAGCGCCGAGCAGCCGGAACACCTTGCCCGCGGCGACCGTGGCCATGTAGCTGCCCTGCTGGTCGAGCCATAACGCATCGCCCATGGCCGGTGACCCGTAGCTGATGAAGGTCGGACGCGGCGCGCACAGTGCGATCAGTTCCGAGGAATCCACCGGCAGATCGCCCGCATTCTTGGCTCCACCACGTGCCGCCGATGCGCCGTACTTCAAGAAATTGCCGGCCATCCAGTGATACTCGCCCGAACCGGTCAGGGATTCGACGGCTTCACCGAAATTGCGTCGATGCGGCTTCGCGCCGCCTTCACCGGAGGAGCCGACCAGCACCATCGCGAAGCGCTGATCAAAGGCCATGGTGATCAGAGCCGCCTTGCCATAGCGCGACACCCCTTCGATCCCCACGTGATTGGCGGCGATATCCGGATCGTGGCTGACGTAGTCGAGCACGCGACTGGCGCCCCAGGCCCAGGCGCGCAGCGAGCCCCAGTCATCGGGCTTGCGATGCTGCCCCTTGTTGACCAGGCCGATAATGCCGCGCGTCAGGCCCGCGCCGTTGTCGGCCTGCACTGCGGTCGGATCCATCTGCGCGACCGCCCAGCCATTCGCCACCATCTGCGAAATCGGATCATTCGGCGGCCGCGGTGCCGGGAAGAACGAAGGCGTCGGAATCGGCTGCCAGGCCGGATGGGACTGCAGCACATCGTTCAGCGCCGGGTTCTCGCGGATCATCGCATCGCGCAGCGCCGCGTTCATGCGCGCGACATCGGCTGCCGAGGGCGCGACGGGGGAGGGAAATCCGGTACCGATCGAGAACATGATCAGCAGCGGCATCGGGCCGGTGTGATTGAGCGGCTTGATCAGCATCACCGGAAAATCCACGGTGATGCTCGGGAAGCTGGAATTGTCGACATGCCCCGTCAGCAGCGTGGCGCTGACCGGCACCGAGCCGATGCGCTCATTCTCGCTGGCCTTGACCGTAAAACTGACCGGCGGGGTATTCGCCGGCACGCGCCCGAGCACTTCGCGCTCGAAGTCCTCGACGATCTGCGGGCGGCGCTTGGCGTTCCACTGGGCCGCGGTGGTCACCTTGCTGCCGTCGTTCATGCGTAGCGGGTCCGGGTAGTTCGGATAGGGATTGGCGGTCGCCTCGTCGTAGTTGGCATGATCGGGCGCCTTCTCATCGCCGCTGGGCCCTTTGCGCAGCTGCGTGATGCCCAGCTGCTGCATCATCTGCTGATGATCGGCCTCGGTGGCGCGCGCAAGTTCAGAGGGTGCCTGGGCGGTGGCGGTCATCGCCGCACTGAGCGCGGCCGCGCACAGGACGGTGGCAATGTGATTCGAATGCTTCATAAAACCCCCTGTTCGCCTCATTCTACCGCCAACACGGCGCAGACCTCGTCCGTAAAAGGCATGTACCGCGCGTCGACCAGCAGGCCTCCCGGCCGTTCCGGATCGCGCTGGCCATGGGGCATGCCGTATTCGAGCAGGACGCGCGCGCAGGCCACCCAATCGCCCTCGGGGCTGGGCTGATTGCGGCAGGCCCAGGACAGCGTGCCGCAGACATCCGAGTCAAATCCATGGGTTTCAGTCCAGCTCGCCCCGTGTTCGAGCAGGAAGCGGGCGAGCGTCGCATCCCCCTGGAAGACTGCCATGTTCAACGCGGTGGCTCCCCAGTCTCCGCCGTGGGCATCCAGTGGCCATCCCAGCTGAACCATGAGTCTGGCCGCCTCCTGCGCGCCGGCTTCGACCATTTCCGGCAGCAATGCGAGCTCGGCGGGGGCCAGGTTCTTGATCAGGTCCGGTTGCGTGCGCAGCAGTTCGCGGGCCTGCGGCTCCATTGCACAGCCGCAGGCCCCGAGAAGCTGTTCCTGCACTGAACCGGGTTCGGGCGGGGCGCCCCAACGGCGAAGCAGTTGCGCCACCTCCGGCAATCCGTACCGGTGCGCCAGCTGAAATGAACTGATACCGCCGGGGGTGAGGGCGCGGGTGTCGGCGCCGGCGCTCAATAAAGCCTCATAGTGCGCCATCGAAACGCGGCGATGCAGCGCCCACAGCAATGGGCTGCCAAAGCGGCTGGTCGGGGCGCCCAATGCCGGCTGGTTGGCATCGGCACCGAACTGCAGCAGCACCATCAGGGGTGTCGGATCGGCGAAGTCAAAGGCGCGATATAGCGCGTTACTGGGACCGATGGGCACGCCGGCTTCGAGCAGCAGACGCGTGATCGCAGGATTGCCCAAGGAGTGATACAGACACTCGCCATCATCAGGGTCCGCGCCGGCGCTGAGCAGCAGCTGCGTCATCGCGAGGTTCAGATTCTGTCCGGCCGCACCGTACAGCGCCGTGAGCGGGTGTTGCGCCGCGGGCGATTCGACCGAGGCCGGCGGCCAGCGTGAGCCGATGGACTGGTCGGGATTTGCACCGGCATTGAGCAACAGCTTCGCGCAGGCGAGCATCTGATCCTGCCACTGCGGCAGCTGGCACAGGCTTGAGTGCGTGACGGCGAGCAGTGGTGGCAGCTTCAGTGGGCCGCCGGCGCAATTCACCCAGGTCGGATCCTCGCTGATGGTTCGGCGCAGCCGCGCGATGTCGCCGGCGGCGCAGGCGAGGTACGGGTCCGTGGCCAGCAGTGCCGGGTCATCCTCCAGCCATTGCACCGCCAGCAAAGGCTGGGGCGCGTTGTTGCCGCCGGCGGTCTCGCCCGCGTATACCAGGCGTAGCCAGTCGTCGCTAGGTTTCACCATGCCAATCGAAGCCGTCGCGACTGATCAGGGCACTCGAGGCGGCGGGTCCCCAGCTGCCCGCGGTATAGCCTTTGGGCGCTTCGCCCAAGTTTGCCCAGGCCTGGCGAATCGGGTCGATCCAACTCCAGGCCGCGTCAAGTTCGTCGCGGCGCATGAATAGGGTGAGATTGCCTTTGACGACGTCCATCAGCAGGCGCTCATAGGCATCCAGCGGCCGCTCCTTGAAGGTGTCGGCCAGGTCGAGCGACAGATCCACGGGCCGCAGGCGCATCACCTCGCCCGGCAGTTTGGTCATGATGGTCAGCGTAATGCTCTCATCCGGCTGCAGTCTGATGACGAGGCGGTTGGGAACATTGATGCCGTGCGCACCTTCAAAGATATGGTGCGGCACATCTTCAAATGTCACGACGATCTCGGCGCTGCGGTCCTGCATGCGCTTGCCGGTGCGCAGGTAGAACGGCACGCCGGCCCAGCGCCAGGTGTTGATCTCGGCTTTGAGCGCGACGAAGGTCTCGGTCATGCTGTTGGGCGGCACACCCGGTTCCTGCAGGTAACCGGGCACCGGCTTGCCTTCGACGGCGCCGGCGCGGTACTGGCCCCGCACGGTCTTGTGCTGCACATCCAGCTCGGTCATGGGCTTCAGCGCGCGCAGCACTTTCAGTTTTTCATCGCGCATGGCGTCGGCGTCGGCCGAAGCGGGCGGCTCCATGGCGAGGATGCACAGCAGCTGCAGCATGTGGTTCTGAACCATGTCACGCATGGCGCCGGTCTGGTTGTAGAACTCTCCGCGTCCCTCGGCGCCGACATGTTCGCCGACGGTGATCTGCACATGACTGATGCGCCCGCGCCGCCACAGCGGTTCGAACAGCATGTTGCCGAAGCGCAGCGCGATCAGGTTCTGCACGGTCTCCTTGCCGAGATAGTGATCGATGCGGTATATCTGCTTTTCCTCGAAGATCGAGCCGACCAGCTGATTGATGGCTTCGGCGGATGCTCGATCCTGTCCCAGCGGCTTCTCCAGCACCACGCGCGATTGGGGCGTGACGATCTGGGCGCGGCTCAGGTTTTCGCAGGTCGAGGTGAACAGATTTGGCGCCATCGACAGGAACATCACGCGTACACGGTCTTCACTGCCCTTGAGCTTCGCGGCGAGCCGGTCGAAGTCTTCGGGCACCGTGGCGTTCACCGACAGGTAGTCGACCAGCGCGACGAAGGTCTGCCAGTGCTCGGCCGTGAACTCCTCGGCTCCGAGGTGCGGACGACACTTGGCCTCCAGTTCCGCGAGGAAGCCGTCGCGGGTGTGATTGCTGCGGGCCACCGCGATGATGCGTGAGCCAGCGGTGATCTGCCCGGCGCTCACGCGTCGATACAGGGCCGGCATGAGCTTGCGCATGGCAAGATCTCCGGTGCCGCCGAACAGGATCAGATCGAACGGTTCAAGCTGCTGCATCGTTATCGCGCCCGTTATGCTACCGATCAGCAGAATAACGCAGTTTTCTTTACAGGAATGATCACCATGGCCGCTTTTTTGCATCCGCGGGTTATTGAGGTCACGGAGCGCATCCGCGAACGCTCCTGGGCCGAGCGCGATGACTACCTGGCGCGCATGAGTGCCGCGGCCACCGACAAGGTCACGAATCGCACCCGGCTGTCGTGCACGAATCTGGCGCATGGCTTTGCCAGCGCCGGCGCGGATGACAAGGCGGCGCTCAGGCAGCTGCGCTGGCCGAACCTCGCGATCATCAACTCCTATAACGACATGCTCTCCGCCCACCAGCCGCTGGAACGCTATCCGGTGATCCTGCGCACCGCGGCACGCGAGGCCGGCGCCACGGCCCAGGTGGCCGGCGGCGTGCCGGCGATGTGCGATGGCATTACGCAGGGCATGCCGGGGATGGAGCTGTCGCTGTTCAGTCGCGATGTGATCGCGATGGCTACCGGCGTATCGCTGGCGCATGGCATGTTTGATGCGACGCTGTGCCTGGGTGTGTGCGACAAGATCGTGCCGGGACTGCTGATCGGTGCATTGGCTTTCGGGCACCTGCCGACCCTTTTCGTACCCGGCGGTCCGATGCCATCGGGCATCGCGAACAAGGACAAGGCGCGCATCCGCAAACTGTTCGCCGAAGGCAAGATCGGGCGCGAGGCGCTGCTGGAGTCGGAAGCCGCCAGCTACCACACTGCGGGCACGTGCACCTTCTACGGTACGGCCAACAGCAACCAGATGCTCATGGAAGTCATGGGGCTGCATCTGCCGGGCAGCGCGTTCATACCGCCGAACACACCGCTGCGTGATGCCCTGACGGCCTTCGCCGCCAAGCGCGCGGCGCAGATCACGGCGCTGGGCAGCGACTATCGGCCGCTCGCGCGCATGATTGATGAGCGCGCGATGGTGAATGCCGTGGTGGGACTGCTCGCCACCGGCGGCAGCACCAATCACACCCTGCATCTGATCGCGATCGCACGGGCCGCAGGTCTGATCCTGGACTGGGAGGATTTTGATCGCCTCTCGGAGGTCGTGCCGCTGCTGGCGCGTATCTATCCGAATGGCGCCGCCGACGTGAATCACTTCCATGCCGCGGGCGGCGTGGGATTTCTCGTGCGCGAACTGCTGGATGCGGGACTCATGCACGCGCAGGTCAGCACCGTCGTGGGCGAGGGCCTGCGCGCCTATGCGCGCGAACCTTGGCTCTCGCCGCAGGGCCTGGCGTGGCGCGATGCGCCCGCCGTGAGCGGCGACACGTCGGTGCTCAGGCCCGTCAGCGACCCTTTCAGCAAGGACGGCGGCCTGAAACTCCTGCGCGGCAACCTCGGCCGCGCGGTCATCAAGACCTCGGCGGTCGCGGACGCGCACCGGATCGTGGAGGCGCCGGCACGTCTGTTCAACGATCAGGAGGAGGTGCTGACCGCGTTTCGGGCCGGACAACTGGACTGCGATGCGGTGGTCGTCGTGCGCTACCAGGGGCCGCGAGCGAATGGCATGCCAGAACTGCACCAGCTCACTCCCGCGCTGGCCTCGCTCCAGGATCGCGGCTTCCATGTCGCCCTGGTCACGGATGGGCGCATGTCGGGCGCGTCGGGCAATGTGCCCGCGGCCATCCATGTCACGCCGGAAGCAATCCAGGGTGGACCGCTCGCGAAGCTGCGCGATGGAGACGTAATCCGACTCGACAGCCACACAGGTATGCTTGAGGCGAGGGTGACCGCGGCGGCCTTGCAGGCGCGCGCTGTTGAACCGGTCGACCTGAAGGGCAACGACAGCGGCATGGGTCGGGAGCTGTTCAGACTGTTCAGGGCCTACGCGGCCGGTGCCGAGCAAGGCGCCGGTGTCGCGGCGTACAAGGTTGAATCAACATGAAGATCCGTGAGGTGTTGGCGCTGGCGCCGGTCATCCCGGTGCTGACCGTGGCCAAAGTGGAGCACGCGGCGCCACTGGCCAAGGCCCTGTGTGCCGGGGGACTGAAGGTGCTGGAGATCACGCTGCGCACGTCCGCCGCCCTGGCGGTGATCGAGGCCATGCGCAAGGCGGTGCCGGAGGCAGTGGTGGGTGCGGGCACGCTGCTGCGGCCCCAGGACTTCAAGCGGGCGGAACAGGCCGGCGCACAGTTCGCGGTAACCCCGGGCCTCACTCCGCAGCTGGCCGAGGCGGCCAAAACGGTCACATTCCCGCTGTTGCCCGGGATCATCAGCCCGAGCGAGATTCTGCTGGCGCTGCATTTCGGCTATGACACCTTAAAGTTCTTCCCCGCACAGCAGGCCGGCGGCATTCCCATGCTGCAGGCCTTCGCCGGCCCCTTCGCGAGCGTCGCGTTCTGCCCGACCGGCGGTATTTCCCGGGATACGGCACCGGACTTTCTGAAGCTGCGCAACGTGCTGTGTGTGGGCGGCTCCTGGGTGGCCCCGAACTCCCTGGTCGAACAGGGTGATTTCGCCGGCATCGAGGCCCTGGCCCGGGATGCCGCCGCATTGCCCCGACACAGCTAAAGGCAATCCCGCCCCGCCGTGACCGTTTGGTGACACTTCCGGCCCGAACCGGTGGTCAGCTGCCCGGATGCATAGAATCGGCATTGTGGGTGTGTCGTACCGGCACGCGAGTGCCGGTCAGGTCGCGCAATTTGCGGTGCCCAAGGACGCCCTAGCCCATCGGTTGGGTGTCTTGCGCGAGGCACTGCGGGGCGCCGAAGTGCTGTATCTGTCCACCTGCAATCGGGTCGAAGTCATCTATGCCGCGGCGGAGCCTGCCACCGACCGGCGCAGCGATATTTTCCGCGCACTGACCGGCCGCGAGCCTGTCAATGGTGAGGCCTCGGCGGCCCTGAGGGCCTGGACGGGCGAGGCCGCGGTCGAACATCTGCTGCTCGTCGCCTGCGGCATGGATTCGGCACAGGCCGGGGAGCAGGAAATCTACGTGCAGCTGCGCGCGGCCTGGCAGGCGGCGCGCGAGGCGCAGGTCAGCGGTCCGCTCCTGGATCGCATTCTCAGCGAAGCGATGAACATGGCCCGCGTGGCCCATCGGATCGCGACGTACGATGCACCCTCGCTGGCGGACCTGGCGGTGGGACGGGTGCTGCAGCATCTGGCCAGTCACCCGGCGGCTGCAACGGTGGGCCTGGTGGGTGTCTCACCGATGACGCGGCGTTGCGGGCTGCGGCTGCGCGAGCGCGGGGTGGCCATCAAGGTGATCAACCGCTCGCTCGATACGGCATTGGAACTGGCCACGGAACTGGGCGCGACCGCGGTGTCGCTGGAGTCATTCAGACAGGATCCGGGCAGCTCCAATTGCGCCGCGCTGGTTTGCGCCAGCGGCGCCACCGAGCCGGTGATCGACCGGGCCGTGCTGGTGAAACTGGCCGGTACGCGGCCACTGCTGATGGATTTTGGTCTTCCGCCGAATGTGGATGTGGATGCTGCGCGCGTGCTCGATTTCACGCGTGTGGGCATGGATGATCTGGTGCAGACTGCGCGGGACGGCCGGGTCGAGCATCTGCTGCGCCTGGCGCCGGTGCGCGCCGCCATTGATACGCACCTGGCGCGGCTGCGCAGCGAACTGGCCGCACGGGCGATCGGGCCGCAGCTGGCCCGACTGCGCGATGACTTCGAGCGCATTACGGCCGGGGAAGTGGAGCGCCTGTTGCGCGAGACGTTGCCGGACCTGGATGACAGCCAGCGCCATCAGCTGTCCGGTTGGGGCCGTACCCTGGCGCACCGGCTGGCGCATCTGCCCCTGTCGGGATTGCGCGCCGCCGCCGAACACGCCGGGCCGGAAGTCACCGATGCATTTTTCAGGGAAGCCCGGCTCAGCCGCAAGGCCGATGCCGGGGACAACGAGTGAGCTCGATGCACAAGACTGAACCAAACGTTCGATCGGAGAGCCTGTACGCCCGCGCCCGTCGCGTCATACCGGGCGGCGTCAATTCGCCGGTGCGGGCGTTCCGCGCCGTCGGCGGCTCCCCGTTGTTCATTGCCCGCGGCTCGGGTCCCTACATCTTTGATGTCGACGGCAACCGCTACCTGGACTTCGTGGGCTCCTGGGGCCCGCTGATCCTGGGTCATGCCCATCCGCAGGTGATCGCGGCCATCGATGAGGCCGCCCGCGACGGCACCACCTTCGGCGCGCCCTGCGAGGCCGAAGTGGAGCTGGCCGAGCGCGTCGTCAGCGCCTATCCGGGACTGGAACAGGTGCGTTTCGTCTCCTCGGGCACCGAGGCCACCATGAGCGCCATCCGGGTGGCGCGTGCCGCCACCGGACGGGACCTGATCGTCAAGTTTTCCGGCTGCTATCACGGTCACGCCGACCACCTGCTCGTGGCCGCAGGTTCCGGGCTCGCAACCTTTGGTACCGCCTCCTCGGCAGGTGTACCGGCGGCCTTCGTCGCCGCCACCCGCGTGCTGGCGCTGGATGATGAGGAGGCCTTGCGGGATCTGTTCGCGCGCGAGGGTTCGACCATCGCCGCCGTGATCATTGAGCCGGTGCCCGCGAATCATGGACTGCTCCTGCAGCGCAAGGCCTTCCTGGAACTGTTGCGCGAGCAGACGCGCAAGCATGGCGCCCTGTTGATATTCGACGAAGTGATTTCAGGCTTTCGCGTGGCCAAGGGTGGCGCGGCGCAGTACTACGGCATCACCCCGGACATGGCGACCTTCGGCAAGGTCATCGGCGGCGGCATGCCGGTAGGCGCCTTCGGGGCATCGACCGCCATCATGAGTCGCCTGGCTCCCGATGGGGACACCTACCAGGCCGGCACGCTGTCCGGGAACCCCGTGGCCATGGCCGCCGGCATCGCGACCCTGGACATCCTGGACCGCGAGTCCGCCTGGGTGCAGCTGGAGAGCCGCGGTGCGCGGCTCGAAAAGCTGCTCGCACCCATTGTCGCCAGCGCGCCCTTTGCGCTGCATCTGGTGCGCCTGGGGAGCCTGCTGTGGCTGTCGCTGCATGATGAGCCGACGCTGCGTCGCGCCGGCACCCTCTCGGCACAGGCGTCGACCCGTTTCCAGAAACTCTTTCACGCGATGCTGGCGCGTGGCATCTATATCGCTCCTTCCGCGTATGAGGTCACCTTCATCTCGCTGGCCCATTGCGACGACGATCTGCAGCGCTTCGCGAGCGCCCTGGCCGAATCCATCGCGATCGCCGCCGCTTAGACGCTCCGATGAAACGCACCCGCCTGTTTCAGATCACGGTATTGCTGCTGGTCATCGTGTCCGCGGTGCAGGTGGGCTATTGGATCTTTGACCAGCACCAGCGCGCCGCGGAAAGAACGGTGGCCCTGACCCGGCTCTACGAGCAGCAAAGCGCAGCGGCCCGCAGCATGGTCGCCGCGGGCATGTCCGTGGCGAGCGTGGGCGCGGTGTTTCCCGACCTGTATGTAAGTGCAACGCAAGTGAGCGTTGCCCCGGAGCGTCGCGCCGAGCTGCTGAGCGATCAGCACCGACGTCTCACCCAATACCTGTGGGAAGGCGGCTTCTTTTTGTTTGCGCTGCTGTCCTGCATCGGCGTGATCTTCGCGGCGTTGCGGGTGGAAACGCGGGTACTGGCCGAGCAGGAACAGTTCCTCGCGCTGGTGTCGCATCAGTTCAAGACGCCGCTGGCGAGTCTGCAGTTGTCTCTTGAGACCATGAGCCTGCGCCAGCTCCCACCGGAGCGTTCGCGCGCGTTGATGGACCGCATGCTCTCGGATCTGACGCGCATGGCCACGATGGTGGGCCAGATCCTGGACAGCTCGCGCCTCTCGCATGGCCGCATGGAGCTGAAGAGCGAAGCGGTACAGCTGGATGCGACCATCAACCGCATCGTCAGTCAGTACCTGGAGCGGGCGCAGACCGATCACATCAGCATCGAATCGCAGGTGCATGCGCAGCTGCAGGTGCAATCCGACCCGATCGCGGTGGATGCGGTGGTGCGCAATGTGCTGGAGAACGCGCTTGCAGCCGTCGCGCCGGTGGGCGGTGGCAAGGTCACGCTCATCGCGCGTGCCGTGGGAGAGGAGATCGAGCTGGCGGTGCGCGATAGCGGCATCGGGTTTCGTCCTGATGACCAGGAGCAGCTGTTCCGCAAATTCTCGCGGCTCAACGCCGGGGCCGGCAGCAGCTACTACGGCACCGGGTTGGGCCTGTTCATCGTGCAGCGGCTGATGCAGCTGTCCGGAGGCCGCGTCAGCGCGAGCAGCGAAGGCCTCGGGCGCGGGGCCGAATTTCTGCTGCATTGGCCCCGCGCCGAAAATGCGACGAGCCCATGAGCGAGGGGGTCTATCAGGTGCTGGTAGTCGAGGATGATCCGCATCTGGCGGCAGGGGTGGTCGAGAACCTGCGCGCCGAGGGCTATGCGGTCGATTCCGTCGGCGACGGGCGCAAGGCCGTCGAATGGTTCGACACCCACAGCTGCGACCTCATCGTGCTCGATGTCATGCTGCCCGGTATGGATGGCTTCGAGGTGTGCAGCACGCTGCGCGGCCGCGGCACGACCACTCCGGTGCTGTTCCTGACCGCGCGCGGCGATGCGGCGGATCGGATCCGCGGCCTGGAAGCGGGCGGCGATGACTATTTGGCCAAGCCGTTTCATCTGCAGGAATTTCTGCTGCGGGTGCGCGCGATCCTGCGTCGTTGGGACTGGTACCGATCCTCGGCGCGAACCACCGGATCGGATGTCCTGAAGTTCGCCGGCAATGAAGTCGACTTTCGCGCCTTCCGCGGTCGCTCCTGGAACGGTGAGGTTCAGGAACTGACCGAAAAGGAGGCGATGATTCTCAAGGTGCTGGCCGAGAAGCCCGGCGAAATCGTCTCGCGTGAGGACCTGCTGGAGAAGGTGTGGGGCTATGACGTCTTCCCCTCGACCCGCACGGTCGATAATTTCATTCTCAAACTGCGCAAGCGCTTCGAACGCGATCCGGCCGAGCCGATCCATTTCCTGACGGTGTGGGGCGTGGGCTACCGGTTCATTTCGGGAGACGAGCCATGAGCGCGCGCACCTTGCGCATTGGCACACGCGCTTCGGCGCTCGCCCTATGGCAGGCACATCGCGTCGCGGATCTGATCCGCGCCCAGCCCGGCGCACCGGAAGTCGAACTGGTGCATATCAGAACCGAGGGTGATGTGCGCACCGACATCCCGCTGTGGGCCGCGGGTGGGCGGGCCTTTTTCACGCGTGAAATCGACCGGGCGCAGCTGGCGAACGAAGTCGACATTGCCGTGCATTCGCTCAAAGACCTCTCGACGCTGCTTGCGCAGGGCCTGGAACTCGCGGCGGTGCTGGAGCGCGAGGATCCGCGCGACGCCTTGCTCACGCAAAAGGGCGCCAGCCTCAAGGATCTGCCGCAGGGTGCACGCGTAGGCACCAGCAGTCTGCGGCGCCGTGCCTTCCTGCTGCGCGCGCGCCCGGATCTATCCCTGTTGGAGCTGCGCGGGAATGTGCCCACGCGCATCGAGCGGCTCGCCGAAGGCAAGTACGACGCCATCGTGCTGGCCACGGCGGGCCTGAAGCGCCTGAATCTGTCCGCACACATCGCGGCCCACATCGAGCCGGCGGTGATGCCCCCGGCGGTCTCACAGGGGGCCATCGGGGTGTGCGCGCGCACCGGCGATGAATCGGCCTTGCGCTGGTTACGCGCATTGGACCATGCCGCGACGCGCGTCGCGGTAAGCGCCGAACGGGCGCTGCTGCGACGGATCGAAGGCGGCTGCCAGGTGCCGCTGGGGGCACTGGCGAGGCTGGAGGGCACGCGCCTGACGCTCACCGCCAGCGTGTGCGCGCTGGATGGCACGGTGTCGATGGATTGCGAGGATCAGGCGCCCGCGTCGGAGGCGCTGGCATTGGGTGTCCGCGTCGCAGAACAACTGCTGGCCCGCGGCGCGGGCGACATCATTGCCCAGCAGCGCACCCCCCCGAGCGCGGAACTGCCATGAGCGCCGCGGTGGTCGTGACGCGCGATGAGCCGGCCGATGGGCCACTCAGCCGCGAACTGCGCGCCCTGGGACTTCAGGTCCTGGGCTGGCCGGTGCTGAGCATCGGCGCGGCCGGCAACCACGACGCGCTCGAGCAGGCTCTGGGGCGTTTGAATCAATTCGACTGGCTGGTTTTCGCGAGCCAGCACGCGGTGGCCGAAGTCGTGTTGCGGGTACCGGTGCCCCCGGCCTATCTGAACATCGCGGCGGTGGGTGAGCGGACGGCGCAGGCCTTGAGCGCTGCCGGGTGGCAGGTCACGGCAGTACCGCGGCAGCAGAGCGCGGAAGGGCTCGTTGCCGAGTTGGCCCCACGGCTCACACCGGGCACGCGCGTATTGTTTCCGGCCGGGTCGCGCTCGCTGCCCACGCTGCGCGAGGGATTGAGCGACGCAGGCGCCATCGTGACCCAGGTCGAAGCCTACTCGACACTGCCGGGAGCACTCGATATTCAAAGCTGCCAGCAGTGGATCGAGCGAGGCGACATCGGGGCGGTGACCTTCACGAGTCCCTCGGCGGTTCAGGAGTTGGATCGGGCATTGGGAACGATGGCCTTCAACGAACTGCTCGATGGCGCGACGGCGATTTCCCTGGGGACGACCACGGGTCGCACCCTGGCGGCGCGCGGTTACGCGAGCGCACTGGCCATGCCGGCCACGCTGACTGGCATGGCCCACACCACTTTACGATTCATTCAGACGAGAGCATGACTATGGGTTTTCCGACGGCAAGACCGCGCCGCCTGCGCCAAAGCGAAAGCTGGCGGGCGATGGTGCGCGAGACCGAACTATCAGTCTCTGACTTCGTGTACCCGATGTTCATCGTGCCGGGCACGAGAGTGCGGCATGCGGTCTCGGCCATGCCCGGGGTATCACAGTTCTCGGTCGATGAAATCATTCTCGAGGCACGCAAGGTCGCGCAGACCGGCGTGCGGGCGCTGATCCTGTTCAGCGCGCCCGATCAGAAGGATCCCGAGGCGTCCGCTTTCCTTGATCCCGACGGCCTGGTACCGCGCGCGGTCGCGGGTATCAAACAGGCCTGCCCGGACCTGCTGGTGTGGACCGATGTGTGTCTGTGCAGCGCCACTGATCATGGTCACTGCGGCCATGTGCTGCCCAATGGCGTCATCGACAATGATTCATCCATCGCGACCCTCGCCAAAGTCGCGCTCAACCATGCGCGCGCCGGAGCCGATGCGGTCGCGCCCAGCGACATGATGGACGGCCGCGTGGCCGCGATCCGGCAGTTGCTGGATGCGAACGGCTTCACGGGCATCCCGGTCGTGTCCTATGCCGCGAAATACGCGTCGGCCTTCTACGGGCCGTTCCGCGAAGCCGCGGACTCCGCCCCGGCATTCGGCGACCGGCGCTCCTATCAGATGGATCCGGCCAATGTGCGCGAGGCGCTGCGCGAGGTGCTCGGAGATGTGGAGGAGGGCGCCGACATGGTCATGGTCAAACCGGCCGGTCCGTACCTGGATGTGATCCGCCGGGTCCGAGACGCCGTGAATGTCCCGGTGGTCGCCTATCAGGTCTCGGGCGAATACAGTCTGCTGAAAGCGGCCGCCGAACGCGGCTGGATCGATGAACGCGCGGCGGCTCTTGAAACCCTCGTCGGCATTAAGCGTGCCGGCGCGGACCTGATCCTCTCCTACTTCGCCCCGCAGATGTCGACCTGGTTGGGCAAGTAGATGACCGCTGCAACCCCCACCCCCGCGTCGCCCGCCGAGGAGTCGGTGTTCATCAAGGCCTGCCGCCGCCAGGAAGTGCCGCACACCCCCGTGTGGGTGATGCGCCAGGCCGGCCGCTACCTGCCCGAATACCGCGAGCTGCGTTCGCGCGTGGACTTCGTCACGTTGACGCGCAGCGCGGAGCTGGCCGCCGAAGTCACGCTGCAGCCGGTGCGGCGCTTCCCGCTCGATGCGGCCATCCTGTTCAGCGACATCATGACGCCGCTGCAGGGCATGGGGATTCCACTGACGTTCGAGCCGGGCCCGGTGGTCGCAACCCCGATCCGCACGCTCGAGCAGGTGCAGGCGCTGCCGGCCCTGTATCCGGAACGCGATGTGCCGTTCGTGCTGGATGCGGTGAAGCTGGTGCGTGCGAATGCGCCGCGCGGCGTGCCGCTGATCGGCTTTGCGGGCGCACCGTTCACCCTGCTGTGTTATCTGGTCAGTGGTAAGCCTTCGAAGGAGTTCGGCATCGCCCGCAGCTTCCTCTACAACCAGCCCGAAGCGGCGATGCTGCTGATTGACCATCTGGCCGATGCGATGGCCGCGTACCTGTCGGCCCAGGCGCGCGCAGGTGCCCAGGCACTGATGCTGTTCGAGTCCTGGGCGGGGCTGCTGGCGCCGCCGGTGTTCCGGCAGTTTGCCCTGCGCGGTGCGAAGCGAACGCTGGGTGCGCTGCGCACCTTGGGCGTCCCGTTGATCTATTACGCCAACCAGGGCTCGGCCCTGATGGAGGAAGTGCGGGCGCTGGATGTCGATGTCATCGGTGTGGACTGGCGCTCTCCCTTGGGCGCGGTGCGCCGCACGCTGGGAGCCGACAAGGCGGTACAGGGCAATCTGGACCCCGCGGCGTTATTCGCCTCGCCGGAGGAGCTTCAGCGTCAGATCGACATCGTGCTCACCGAAGCGGGTCCCGGCCCGGGCCACATCTTCAACTTAGGTCACGGCATCTGGCCCGACACGGACCCGGATGCCGTCGCGCGTCTCATCGACCACGTCCATGCGCGCACCTCGCGCACCGCTCGGGGCGCGGCGTGAACGCAGCGGCGCAAGACACGGCCGGAACGGCGGCGGGCGCCGACGGGTTCGCGCCAACGGCTGCGGCGTATTTCCGCGATCTGCAGGCGCGCATCTGCGCGCGTTTTGAATCCTTTGAAGACAGTGCGCGCTTCACCATCCGACCGTGGAGCAAGCCCGAAGGCCATCGCCTGCAGGGCGGTGGCGAGAGTCGGCTGATGCGCGGTGAGGTCTTCGAAAAGGTCGGCGTGAACTTCAGCCACGTCTGGGGTTCCTTCCCGCCGCAGTTCCGCGGCCAGGTCGCCGGGGCCCAGGAATCGGAAGGGCGCTTCACCGCCACCGGTATTTCGCTGGTGGCGCATATGAGCAACCCGTATGTGCCTGCGGTGCATATGAACCTGCGCTATCTGTGTACGAGCCGGGCCTGGTTCGGCGGCGGCTCGGACCTGACACCGACCTTCCCGTTCGAGCCGGACACGGCCGATTTTCATGCGGCGCTGCGCGGCGCCTGCGACAGCTATGGGCCGAACACCTACGCCGAGTACCAGGCCTGGTGCGACCGGTACTTCTTTCTGCCGCATCGCCAGGAGCCGCGCGGTGTGGGCGGCATCTTCTTCGATGAGCTGGCCAGTGGCGATGTCGAGCGTGATTTTGGCTTCGTGCGCGCAGTGGGCGAGGCGTTCCTGAATGTCTATCCGACACTGGTCGAACGACGCTTCCGTACGCCGTACTGCGAAGCAGACCGTGAAAAACTGCTGTTGAAGCGCGGTCGCTACGTGGAGTTCAATCTCGTCTATGACCGGGGCACCAAGTTTGGCTTCGCGACGGATGCCGATCCGGAGGCGTACCTGATGAGTCTGCCGCCCATCGTCAAATGGTGAGCGCCGAGTTCGCCCGGGCTCTCATCACCTGGCAGGCCACCCATGGCCGCCACGACCTGCCGTGGCAGCAGGACCGCACGCCCTACCGCGTGTGGGTCTCGGAAATCATGTTGCAGCAGACGCAGGTCGCCACCGTCATCGGCTACTTCGAGCGCTTCATGGCGCGCTTCCCGGATCCGCCTCACCTGGCGCAGGCCTCCATCGACGAAGTACTGCATCTATGGACCGGCCTGGGCTACTACGCGCGCGGCCGCAACCTGCACCGTGCCGCGATTCGCATTCGCGATGAATTCGGCGGTGAGTTCCCAAGCCGATTTGAGGAGGTCGAGAGCCTGCCGGGCATAGGGCGGTCCACCGCCGGCGCCATCCTGGCGTTGAGCCGGGGTCAACGGTTCGCCATCCTGGATGGCAATGTGCGGCGCGTCCTGAGCCGTTGGTTCGGCATAGACGGTGAGCCCACGGACCGCGCGACCACAAACCTTTTGTGGACCCGAGCCGAGGAGTGCACTCCCCACGAACAGGTCGACACCTACACCCAGGCCATCATGGATATGGGCGCGACGGTGTGCACCCGGCGCAATCCGCTGTGCCTGCATTGTCCGGTCGCAGACGCATGCGTGGCGCGACGGACGGGAAGGCAGCATGAACTGCCGGCGGCGAAGCCTAGGCGTGCGAGCCGGCGCACCCGGCACACTCACATGGTGTTGGCGCAGCGAGCCGATGGCAGCGTCTACCTGCGGCAACGACCGCCCGCTGGAATCTGGGGCGGCCTGTGGGCGGCGCCGGCTTTCGACAGCGCCGATGAGGCGCGCGGTTTCGCGGCCGAAAATCTGGGCGGCGAGCCGGTAGAGCTTCCCGCCATCCAGCACGCATTCACGCATTTTGATCTGACGATCACTCCCTGGTTGGTCCGCTGCAAAGGTCGCCGTGCGGACCATCCATCCGTCGTCATGGATACACCTGACGGCCTTTGGTATAACGCGCGCCAACCCGCCAGCGTTGGACTGCCGGCCCCGATCAAGAGCCTGCTCGAACGCATTGATAAGGAGTCCTAGATGGCCCGAATGATCCAATGCGTCTACCTGAAGCGCGAAGCACCGGGTCTCGATCGCGCCCCGTATCCCGGTCCGCTCGGGCAGCGGATCTATGAGGGCGTCTCGAAGGAGGCCTGGGCGAAATGGCTGGGCCATCAGACCATGCTCATGAACGAGTACCGCCTGACGCCGGTCGATCCGAAGGCCCGCAAGTTTCTGGAATCCGAGATGGAGAAGTTCTTCTTCGGGGCCGGGTCGAGCAAGCCGGAGGGCTACAAGCCACCGGAGGCCACCTGAGGGCGGAGAATTACGTGCCTCTTCCGGCAAAAATCAATGACTTAGGTGGGGCAGGCGCTTGACGGGCCGCCCGCCGGGCCGGTTTAATACGCGCCCTTCCCGACGTCGGCCAGGTAGCTCAGTTGGTAGAGCAGCGGATTGAAAATCCGCGTGTCGGTGGTTCGATTCCGCCCCTGGCCACCAATAATTTTCTTGTTTTCCAGCAACCTGTAATCGGGTGCGTCAGGATTGCACCATGACTTTCCCAGACTCATTGTTCAGGTATTACACACGCGACCGCGATAATCGACAGCTGCCACATCATTCCTGGCCTGGTGAGCGCCGGCGATCGCGTTGTGGCGGGTGATATCCGCCATCTCATTCGAAATTTGGTGGCCACGATATCGGCGTTCCCCGAATGGCGCACTGGATTGTCGAAGCAAATTCCATCGGCTTTCTTGAAGGCCTCGATGCTTTTCTCCGATCGCCCTCGCTGCCATCGGCCGGTTGAACCGTGACGGTTCGCGCCGCGTAGTTGCGGCCGCCCCTTTCAACAACACGATAAAATCCCTTGAACCCGATGCTCCGTACTCTATCCCTGGTCGGGTTCGTCCTGATCTGGTCAACCGGATTCATTGTGGCGCGGCTGGCTGCGCCACATGCGAATCTGCAGCTGTATCTGTTGATCAGATTCGCCCTGACTGCATCGATCATGGGCGCAGCTGCTCTGGCGTCCTCGGTACAGTGGCCGCGAGGCAAGGGATTACTGGCTCACCTGGCCGCAGGGGTGATGATGCAAGGCATCTACCTTTGTGCCAGCTATTGGTCGATAGCGCATGGCATGGCCGCCGGGATCATGGCGCTGCTGGGCGCGCTGCAGCCTCTGTTCACGGCGCTGTATCTGGTCCTGGTCACGCGCGCGCGCCTTGGGTCCCAGACCTGGTTGGGGCTTTTCGTGGGGTTCTCCGGGGTGGCATGTGTACTGATGCCAAAAATAGCTGCAACCGGCCCGGGCTCCCTGACACTCCTTAGCACCATGGCGGCGTTGCTGAGCGTCGTGGCGATCACCGCTGGGGCGCTGTGGCAGAAATCGCTGCCACATGTGGATCTGCGCCCGGCGGCTGCGGTTCAAAATGCCGGTGGCGTGCTGGTCGCCGCCATCATGGTGCTCGTGCTCGGAGGCACGCCTTGGGACAACACTCCCATCCTCTGGGGCGCACTGATCTGGGCGGTGCTGGTACCGTCAGTTATTGGCACCACCATGCTGATGTGGATGATGCGTCATGGAGAAGCCACCAAGGTGACGGCGTTACTGCTGCTGGTACCTCCGCTGGCAGCAGTGCAGGGCTTTATCTTCTTCGGTGAAATCCTGACCGCGCTTCAGATCGCAGGCTTTGCGCTGGCTTTGGCGGGGGTCTTCCTGACGCGTTCAGCCCGTGCGTAGACCCGGCGCAGCTCGGCGCGAAGATGCCCTAATCAGGGCTGGGCAGCGTCGAAGTTCAGCACCGTACCCGCATTGAGCGCCGCGCTCGGCCGGCGCATGAACTGAAGCGGCTTCGCCTGCAGGGGAATTGCCCGGCCGTCGACCTCAACCTTTTCCATCACGAGACTGTAGGTGTCCATTGCGTTGCGGGTTCCCGGGGCTTTTTGGTCCATCGTCACTTTCATGTACACCACCGCACCGACGGGCACCTGCAAGTTCGAAGGCCCTTGCGACCTGACGACAGTGGCGCGGAATTCTGCGCCAGAGCCGCCGTTCGACTCGTCGACCGTGTCGACCATGTTGGCAGTGATCCTGAATTGCGCGCCCGCGCGGGTTACACCGGTCGACCGAACCGCACTGGCGGCACTTGCCGCACTGACTGGCGCATTGGCTGGACGACCCGGACCGATTCCGGCCGCCCGCCTCGCGTTCGCAGCGGCGACATTGTCCTGCACCCTCTGAAACGCCTTCGCCCGCGCGTCGACCCAGCCAGGCGCATCGTCGAACGGCTCGATCTCCGGGTAGGTGGGAGCGGCAGGGTCGGCGTACTTGTTGCGCCTGAAGGCTGAGAGCAGCTTCGGGTTGGGAATCCTGCAATTCGTGGGCGCGTCCGAAAAATAAAGGCACGGCGACTCATCTTCTGCGAAGGTTA
Organism: Steroidobacteraceae bacterium; assembly: GCA_036498905.1. Taxonomy (GTDB): domain Bacteria; phylum Pseudomonadota; class Gammaproteobacteria; order Steroidobacterales; family Steroidobacteraceae; genus DAIDKA01. The sequence goes on from DASYER010000023.1 coordinate 164,197, forward strand.
TCCGTACCTTGCCGGTCGTGCGGTCGCCCAGCGAATACTTGGCGTCGATTTCCTTGGGAGTGGTGCCGTCGCTGTTGTGGTTCACGGCAGTCACCTGTGCGCTTCCGCCCAGATAGCGATTTGCCGCCCACGCCTTCGATTCCTCCGTGATCAGGTCGTTGACCAGACCCTTGTAGTTCTGTTGCTTGGCCAGCGTAACTGCGCGCAACGCCTGGGCGGCTCCCGGCATCCGGATCGGCGCCTCACCTCGTCCGAAATGAAGCAGATTTTCCTGATAGCGCATCGTCGCCGGCGCCGCACAGGCGTTGTCCATGAGAAACTGGGCGCCGTCCTGAAGCACATAGGTGCCGATGTCGGTCATCTGACGCAGACCGGTGCCGTTTCCGGCATTTGGAACGAGATCGTGAATATAAGCCTGCAGTACCGCCACGTTCACGGAGCTATCCAATGTCTTGTGCAGCGCGTACACGCGCGGATCGGCATAGCGTCCTGTACCTACCGTGTTGTATTGCGTGCAGCGCCTCGCATCTACTTCCGTCCCGAACTGGTTCACCGTCGCAACCTGATTCGTGCAGATCGTCTGCATGATCTGCACCTTCTCCTTGGGAAGGTATTTGGCACACGACTTCGAATATTCGGTCATGTAGGTGTCGACCATCAGGGTGAAATTCGTGCTATCGCGCTTGATCGAGACATGTTCAAAGTCGCCGACGAAGATGCGTTTTATGTCGTCAACGTAGTTGAGGTTATCGGTGTTCAGGCCCGAAGGAGTCAGGGAGCCGCTTTGTATCGAAGGAACGGCGGCACTCGCGCCCCTGATTTTGGCAGTCGCGGGGACGGCTGGTTGCTGGGCCGCTGCAGTAGCCGCCAACAGCACCAGGCAGCAAAACGTCATGAATTCGCGCACTGAGCCTCCGGCTTGCGCCAGCAAGTCGTCAAAACATACTTCGACGGGATCACGTGGCGGATCTCAAACAAGACCGATGAATTGGTATCGACAGACTATATAGGCAACATGTTACGAACAAGCTCAAGCCCTTCGTCAGCACTTCGTTGCCGCGACGCAATATAGACGATAGGCTTGAAGCTCCCGATGTCCGTTCCACGTTGAATCTCCACAGGGTTCTGCCTAGTCTGGGGCGGGCTCAAACACACATCCCAAAAAAGGCGAGTCATGAGCATCGTCAAACTGCGCGTCAACGGCACGAGTCACGAGGTGGACGTGGATCCGTCGACCCCTCTTCTGTACGTGCTGCGAAATGACCTCAATCTGCGCGGACCGCGCTTCGGATGCGGATTGGGTCAGTGCAGTGTGTGTACGGTCATCATGGGTGGGGCCGCAATACGCTCCTGCATCACGCCGGTCTCGGCGGTGCGTGGCGAGGTGACGACGCTCGAGGGACTCTCGAAAAACGGGAAACTGCATCCGCTGCAGGAGGCATGGATCGAAGAGCAGGCCGCGCAGTGTGGCTATTGCCAGAATGGTCAGATCATGACGGCCAAGGCGCTGCTCGATCGGAACCCGCACCCGAGCGATTCCGAGATCCGCGAGGCGATGGATGGCGCGCTGTGCCGATGCATGACCTTTTACAGGGTCCAGGCGGCGATCCGTCGCGTGGCACGCGGTACCAAGGCTACAGGAGAAGGCCAATGAGCAATCCCCTGGAGTTGCCGCCCGAGCTGGAGGAGGCCCTTGGCCGGCTCAACCGGTCCTCGCGCCGCAGTTTCCTCGCAGCTTCCGGTGCCCTGGCCATCACCTTAAGCCTTGGCGCGGTACCCCGCGCGCGGGCGCTTGCCCAGGCACCTTTGGCTCCCGCCGGTCCCTATCCCGATCCCGACTTCCTCAAGCTCGACACCTGGATCGTGATTCACCCCGACAACACCGCTACATTCTTCGTCGGCAAGACAGATGGCGGCCAGGGTACGGGCACGGCGTTTCGGCAAATGATGTGCGATGAGCTGGATATTGCTTATGACAAGACACGACTCGTCATGGGCTGTACGGACATCACTCCTGACCAGGGTGGCTCGGGAGGCTCGACCAGCGTCGAGAGAGACGGTCGCCCCATGCGCCGGGTGGCTGCCGAAGCGCGGCGGGCCCTGCTGGAACTAGGCGGCAAGCACCTCGCGATGCCCGTAGAAATGCTCGTAGTGGCCAATGCGACCATTTCGGTGAGGTCCAATCCTCAACGGAACGTGACCTACGCCGAACTGATCGGTGGCAAGCGTTTCAATATCGAGCTCACCGGACAAAACGTCAATCTCACGACAGGCAAGGCTGCCATCAAGCCGGTCAGCGACTTACGCGTTGTCGGTCGCTCGCACAAGCGTTACGACATTCCGCCGAAGGTCGACGGATCGGCGCAATGGGCGGTCGACATGAAGCTGCCCCGCATGGTGCACGCACGCAATGTCCGACCGCCCTTTGCAGGCGCCACACTTCAACACATAGATGAGACCTCAGTCCGCGACGTGCCGGGCTTCATCCGCGTGATCAGCCGCGGTAACTATGTCGCGGTGATTTGCGAGCGTGAAGAACAGGCCATCCGGGCCGCGAGACAGCTGAAGGCACAATGGCAGCGACCCAAGGACGCGCCGTTCCCCGCTTCGAGCGACTTGTTCGACTATATGCGACGCGCCACTCCCACATCGACGAGCGAGCCGCGCCTGGAGGGTGATCCGGACGCGGCGTTCAAAGGTGCCGCGCGCGTCATCGAGGCTGATTTTGAAGTGCCTTTTCAGGGGCATTCATCCATCGGCCCGGCCCACGCGCTGGCAGACCCTTCCGACGGTCAGATGACGATCTATACCAACGACATGAAGGCATATAGCCATCGCACCGGGGTCGCGAAGTTTCTCGATATGCCGCGTGAAAAGGTCCGAGTGGTCTACATGGACGGTCCGCAGGTGTATGGCCGAACCGCTGCAGACGATGCAGGTTTCGAAGCGGCGTTTCTGGCCAAAGAACTCGGCCGACCGGTGCGCGTGCAGTGGATGCGCGAGGAAGAAGCGGGTTGGGATACCAAAGGTCCGGCGCACGTCATCAAGCTTCGCGGCGGTCTGGATGAGCGAGGCAAGCTCGTGGCGCTCCAGTACGACGCCTGTTCCGCGGACTACAACCACCTTTGGTACAACGAGCCCGACACAGTGCTGATTGCGCAGCTCATGGGGATACGCCCTGCAAAACCGGCCAAGGGCTCTGTCGAAACGCCGACGACGATGTACGCAATCCCGAATCAGCGCATGCTGACCCGCATCGTCGGGTTGCCGCTGATCTGGGAAACACCGCTGCGAACCGGCAACCTGCGCGACCCGAACGGTCCGCAGGTCACTTTCGCCTACGAATCCTTCATCGACGAACTCGCCGCGACCGCCAAGGCCGATCCCATTCAGTTTCGTCTGGATATGTTGGAACAGGCCAAAGAGGATGAAGTATTCCGCAAATCGCGGTCCCTCGCCGTAGTGCGTGCGGCTGCGAAAGCCTATGGATGGGAGACGCGGCCGTCACCCAAACCGCAGGCCGCCGAATCCCGGGAGAAAGTGGTGTCGGGGCGCGGCATTGCCTACACCTATCGCAGCAACACCATTGTCGCCGTCATCGCCGAAGTCGAAGTGAACCGCGAGACGGGCCGTGTGTGGGCCAAGCGGCTGGTGTGCGCGCACGACTGCGGGCTCGTGGTCAATCCTGAGACCCTTCATCACACCGTCGAGTGCGGCATGTTGCATGGCCTGAGCCGTGCGCTTTGGGAAGAGGTCCAGTTCGATACCGAGAAGGTCACGAGCGTCAATTGGGCTTCATACCCCAGCCTGCGACATTCGGACACCCCGGAGGCCATAGACATCGTGCTCGTAAACGGCGATCCCAATCCGGACCGTCCGGATCTTGCCCCGTACGGTGCAGGCGAATGCAGCCACAAGCCCCTGATCGCCGCAATCGCCAATGCGATCTACGATGCCACGGGTGTTCGGTTGCGGCGGGCACCCTTCCGCAGTGAACGCGTGCTGGCAGCGCTGCAGGCGCACAGCGCGTGAAGGCTCGGGCTCTTGGCCCGCGTCAATCTCAGGTGCGCAGCAGCTTGAAGGCGTGGGTCCATTCATTGTTCGCAAAGCCCAGGATGCACCACAGCATGCACAGCGGCTCGATCGCGCGTGCTGCTTCAGCACCTCCCATATCGGCCGTCTCCCAGCCGAACTGATCGAGAATTTGGCTCACAGTCTTCTTTGCGCTCTCGTCATTACCGCAGATGAACATTGTCGGGCGGCCGGCGGCATAGCTGGGATTTACAAATCTTACGCTTCCGACCGAATTGAAAGCCTTCACCAGCCGGGCGTCCGCAAACTCTCGCTGCAGTTGCTCCATCAGCGAGTCATTCATCTTGGTAAAGAAGGACAGAACCCCATGGTCGGGTGGGGCATCGCTGATGGGATTCGTGGCATCGATCACAACTTTGCCCGCAAGATTCTTCTGACCGGCCAGGCGCAGGGCCTGCGCGGAAGCCGAACCCTTGACGGCGAGTACGATCACCTGTGCAAAGGCTGTCGCCTCGCTGGGGCTCGCAAGTTTCACGGCGGGATTCGTCTTGCGCCATTCAGTCAATTTTTCCGGCTCACGCGTGCCGAGCATCGTTTCGTGCCCGTGGTGCACGAACCCCGCCGCAAGCGTCTGCCCGACAGTCCCCGAACCGAGTACTGCAATTCTCATGTCACTTCTCCGGGATGGTTCACACGACTACGCCAAGGGTGTGGGGCGTGCCGTACTGACTACATTAACGAGTCAGGCCGTGAGGCACAAAGCGTAGGCTCCTTCACGGCGACGCAGGAATGGTCTAGGGTCGGCTTGTAGACCAAGCTTCAGGGGGCGCCATAAAGAAGAATAGGGCGGTGTACGCGTTTACGCTGGTCATGATCCTGTCATGGACGCTCGCCAGCGCGCATATTCGAATTTATCCCGCAACATCGGCCCTGGGCGCGCGGGAGAAGTACACGATGCGCGTTCCCAACGAGAAGCAGGTCGATACCGTCCGAATCGAAGGGGAATTTCCCGCCAACCTGAAGATCTACGACTTTGAGTTCAAGCCGGGTTGGACGGTGAACATCAAGAAGGACGCCCAGGGAAACATCGTGGGTGCCACTTGGATTGGAACGATCAAGCCGTATGAATTTGTGGAGTTCGGCATGTTGGGACTCAATCCCAAGCAAGGCGACGCAATGGTCTGGAAGTTCGTGCGGTTCTACGCCGACGGCAAGAAGGAAGAATTCACGGGTCCCGCGGGAAGTTTCTATCCTGAGCCAACGGTGACGCTCACGGCCGCGCCTGCGGAATTACACAAGTGAATACGGCCGGCCTCGCAAGGTGCATGAAAGGCTCTTAGGACCGGAAGGCGAGACGCTCCGGTTTCACGTTGCCGGCATGATCCAGGACAACCGAACGTATTTTCCGCTTGCGTGGGAGGCACACCACAGTTACTTTGCAAAACAAAGTATTAAAGGACCGCGCACGACGCGGTATTCGGTGATTCGTTGCGAAAGTTGGGGATCGCGGCGCTGTGCCTTTGCGCTGCGCAAGCCGCCATGGCAGGCCCGGCCTGGGCCGATGGCATCGAACCGGCCGATTTCATTCATGATGCGGGTCTTTACCTCACCGCGCCGCTGCGCTGGAACAGCACGGATTGGATGTACTTCGGTGGCACCCTGGCGGCCGTCGGCGCCGCACACTCCCTGGACGGCAGGGTCCGGGACCACTTTGCCGGCAGCCAGCCGCTGCTAAACGGCCAGGATCCCCATAGCACCGATGATTACCTGCCGGCAGTGGGCCTGCTGGGCGGAACTCTGCTCGTGGCGGAGGTGGCCGGTGATAGCTACGGCAAAGGCGAGGTGGCCACCATGCTGGAGGCCTCGATCTTCAGTACCGTGACCGCCGAGGGCCTCAAGTACGCCGCCGGCCGCGAGCGACCCAATGAGACTGGGCATCCGAATGATTGGCGAATGAGCGGCAGTTCATTTCCGTCGCTGCACTCCGATCTTGCGTTCGCGATCGGCACCGTGTTCGCGGAGTCCGGAGACGACGACTACCGTTGGTTCCGCCGCCTCATTGGCTATGGGATCGGGTCAGCCACCGTCTATATGCGGCTGCACGACAATGCGCACTGGTTCTCCGACACCGTCGCTGGCGCCGCGATCGGCATGGCGAGCGCCCGCTTTTCGATGAACCGTCGGCTGGAGCGTACTGAAGATCACCCGCAAGCCCTGAACATATCGGTGGCACCGATGGCCGGGGGAGGACTAACGCTCGCGTTCCGGCTGTCCATGGACTGAGTCCAACCCACCGCCGCGACCCTCTCCTTGAGCGCGGCGGTCTCGTGCCGGGTGAATTTCCCAAAGATCAGCTGTCACAATGACAGTCGTCGAACGTCTGACTCTGCAGGACAATCGATGAAAGCCAATATCGCAACTTTCCAGCAGCATCGAGCACGCCTTTACGGTTTGGCGTACCGGATGCTGGGGACGCGCGCCGACGCAGAAGACATGCTGCAGGACGCGTATTTGCGCTGGCACCGCAGTGATATCGAATCGATACGCAATCCTGAGGCGTGGCTGGTCACGACCGTGACGCGGCTTTGTATCGATCGCCTGCGGCTGGCCCGCACCGAACGCGAAGCGTACAAGGGTCCCTGGCTTCCGGAGCCCATCGTGGACGAGTTGACGGCCGCTCCCGAAAAGAGCAGTGAGCTTGCCTCGGATCTGTCGATGGCACTTCTCGTCGTACTCGAGCGCCTCGAACCCGAAGAGCGCGCCGCGCTGCTTCTGCGCGAGGTATTCGACAGCGACTACGCAGAGATCGCGAACGTTCTTGGCAAGAACGAAGCCGCGTGCCGGCAGTTGGTGCACAGAGCGCAGCAGCGTGTGCGCAAGGAGCGGCCCAGTCTTCGCGTGAGCCATGCGGCACGCGAAGAGCTGCTCGACAAGTTCGTCACCGCGATCCATGCCGGCAACAAGCAGGCGCTGATTGCGTTGTTCGCACCCGATGCGACCTGGACCGCGGATGGCGGCGGCAAAACTGCGGCGGCCTCCAAGACGCTCGCAGGTGCGGCGCGGATTGCCAAACTCGTGCTCGGGTTCGTGCGCCGATTCGGTTCGGGATTGGTTTTCAGAAAGGCCATTGTCAACGGCGAATTGGGTCTCCTCCTGTGCGTGGATGGCCGGCCATTGACCGCTCTGAGCATCTATACGGACGGCCGACAGATCTTGGCGGCCTACAACGTCGTCAACCCGGAAAAGCTCCGATCAGGATTGCATTGACACCTTGTATGCCTACCGAAGCTATACATACCGAGGTACTGATCGCAGGGGCCGGGCCGGTGGGGTTGGCGCTGGCTGCCGAGTTGAGGCGGCATGGTGTCACGCCCCTCATCGTTGATCGCCTCGCCGCCGGCGCCAACACTTCACGCGCCTGCGTCATTCACGCTCGAACCCTTGAGATGCTCGAGCCGCTCGGCGTCACGGCTGACTTGATCGCCAATGGGCTAAGAGTGCCGACCTTCCGGATCCGCGATCATGACCGGGCGCTGATGACCATCAATTTCGATGGGATTCCGAGCGCGTATCCGTTCACGCTGATGTGCCCTCAGGATCGAACCGAGCAAATACTGCATCAGCATTTTGAGAGCTTGGGCGGTGCGGTCATACGATCCTGCGAATTGCGCGGATATGAGATCAGGAAGAATGGTCTCGAAGTGCTCTTGAATGAGAATGGTGCCTTCAGGACGGTTCATGCGCGCTGGCTGGTAGGGTGCGATGGAATGCATAGTCGGGTTCGCGAGGGTGCAGGCATAGGGTTTATCGGCAGTGAATATGAGCAATCCTTCGTGCTGGGCGACGTACGGATGGAGTGGCCCCTGAGCCGTGAGGAAGTCACGCTGTTTTTCTCGTCGGAGGGATTCATGGTGGTCGCGCCCCTGCCCGCAGAGGACCGGTATCGAATCGTGGCAACCGCCGACAATGCGCCTGAGACCCCTTCGATGGAATTCATTCAGTCGCTTCTGAAACGTGGACCGGTCCGTCGACCAGGCCAAATTCGCACCATGCTGTGGAGTTCGCGGTTTCACATTCATCACCGCGTAGCGCAGAACATGCGTAAGGATCGAATTCTGCTGTGCGGAGATGCCGCACATGTCCACAGTCCGGCCGGCGGACAAGGGATGAATACCGGCATTCAAGACGGTGTTTCATTGGCGAAAGCCCTGGCCCAGACACTCGGTGACGGCGAGGAATCACGATTGGACACTTGGGCTGCCGAACGTCATCGCATCGCAAGCCGGGTTGTGGCGCTAACGGATCGAATGACCAGAATGGCCACGATGAAATCAACTTCCGCTCGGGCGCTACGCAATGCGGCCGTGGCGACGGTTGGTCACCTGCCGCCGGTACGAGCGCGACTGGTCCGGAATTTGGCGGGACTGACGAACTGATTTTCCGCCTTCAGGCGGGCAGTCGAAACTCGCTGTTCCACCCGAGCTGTGCGACCGCTTTCGCGGTTGAGACATGCGCATTGGATTGCGCAACGTTGAAGGCTCCTGCCGCCCCGCGATCGATGGCGAGCATTGCCGCATAGGCGGCCGCATCCACATGAAGCGGAATGAACCCTGACGGCGTCCTGGCGTGGGTGCCCGGGCCAAAAATATGGCCGTAGCGCAGCACAATCCCCTCAAGAGGGGGTGTCTTCAGGACAGCGTCCTCCAACGCCGTGACGCCGCGAACCGTGATCCCGCGGTCTCCCTCCGCAGTAACATCCAGAGGATCCACTTCCAGGTGTGGCTCCGGACCCGGTGTGTAGGCCCAGGCGATGCTCTGGGCGATGAAGCGACGAACGCCTGCGGCGACCGCCGCTTGGACCAGGTTGGCCGTACCATATTTACGGACCCGGGCGTTGCGTACTATGGCGTCCTTCATCTGTGCCGGCTCGAGGTTCTTGGGAAGATCGGTAAGCTGATGGATCACAATGTCGGGCTTGAGGCTCTCCATCAGCGATGTGACCGCGGGTGCGTCGAACACATCGATTACGTTCGCCTCCGCCCCCAGATCGAGGAGCGTGGCGATTTTCGCCGGCGTTCGGGTGATGCCGACGACGCGGTGACCGGCAGCGCGCAGCATTGGGAGCAGTCTGCTGCCGATGGCGCCGGTCGCACCCGCCACCAGAATCCTGGATGACATCGAACCTCCTTATTTCGCATCTGCCTGCGGTTCAAGGACGAATCTGCGTGCACGATTGTGACGGTCCTTTTCCCATGAGCAACGCGACCAAGCAGTGATGTCGTGTTTCGCGCCTGAAATCCGATACTAACGGGAAGAACCGTTAGATTATCTGGGGGAACATTATGACAACGAAGTCGCCTGCACTGGTTGGCGCACTGGCCATTACGCTGCTGACCAGTCTGCAGCCTGCCGCGGCTGCCGACAGAGCCGATCCCGAATTTCTTCCCGACCCCACCGGCGCGATTGAGACCGTCAGTGACAACGGCAAGATTGCGACCTCGGGAGCTTTCTTTCAGAGCCTCGGTACCAATGGACGCACCTGCGCGACCTGCCACATCGCCAGCCAGGCCTTCGGGCTCAGCGCGGCGGCCGCGCAAATCCGCTTCCGCCTCAGCGCCGGGCATGACGCACTGTTCGCATCGGTCGATGGCGCGAATTGTCCCGGCGCTCCGTCCAATCGCCAAGAGAGCCACAGCCTGATCCTGCAAAGCGCCGTGTTCCGGATTGCACTGCAATACCCCCCGGCACCACCCGTGAATCCGCAGTTCACGATCAGCGTGATCCACGATCCCTACGGCTGCGCGTTGAGCCCCGATCCGACTACCGGACAGCTGAATCTTTCGGTCTACCGCCGCCCGCTGCCGACGACCAATCTGTCGTTCCTCAGCGCGGTCATGGCCGATGGCCGCGAGACGATCGAGCCGCTGACCAGTGAGTCGAGCTTTCGGGCCAACCTGATCGCCGATCTGACACACCAGGCCGTAGATGCAACGATGGTACATGCCGAGGCCACACGCACTCCGACCGCAAAGCAGCTGACGGATATCGTCAATTTCGAACTTGGCCTCTACAGCGCGCAGGGGTTCGACCTGCGTGCCGGCAACCTCGGCCCGCGCGGTGACCGGCGTGGCGATCGACGCGGCGACTCGCCCAGCGCAGAAGGTGGCGCGGTCAATGTGCAGGCCTTGCCCTACTACCCCGGCATCAATGACTCGCTGGGTGCCGACCCTTCAGGTGCGACCTTCAACCCCACAGCGATGCTGATGTTCGCCTCCTGGGCCAAGCTGCCCGAGACCTTCGATTTCCTTGAGGCCGGGCGCAATGCGGCCCGCCGCGAGATCGCGGCCGGTGAAGCCCTGTTTAACAGCGCGCCGATGACGATCACCAACGTGCGCGGCCTCAATGACAATGATGCACTGGGCCGGCCGGCTTCGCTAGTCGGTCACTGTACGACCTGCCACGATACCCCCAACGTCGGAGATCACTCGCTGCCGCTACCCCTCGATATCGGCACCAGTCACAGCACCTTGCCGGGGCTGGAAACCGATCCGGCGATCGTGGCCGCCCTTGCGCAGCTGAGCATGCCGAATCTGCCCGTGTATCTGATCAACGGCTGTTCCAACCCATTCAATCCGACTCAGCCGGTCTCGTTCTACACGACGGATCCGGGCAAGGCATTGCTGACGGGAAACTGCAGCGACCTCAACCGCATCAAGGGCCCGATCCTGCGCGGCCTCGCGGCACGCGCGCCATACTTCCACAATGGCGCGGCCGCGAACCTGCTCGAGGTGGTCAATTTCTATAATCAGCGATTCCGCATGAATCTGACTGAAAGTCAGAAGCACGCGCTGGTGGCTTTCCTGAACGCCCTCTAGCGAACCGGCGGTCGCCCGCGCACCGCCTCGTAGGCGGCCGCCACGTTCGGCATGTCGCCCTCGAGCGCCAGCAGCCGCGCCAGCGAGGCACGCTGCAGGCGCCAGTTGCGCCAGACCACATCGGGCCAGCCCTCGCGTCGCGCGTGCTCGGCGGCGGAGGCGTAGAACCTGAATGCCTCGAGTTGGTGGCTCCGGCGCTCGATCACGCCGCGCGCGGTCTGTGCGGCCTGCTGCTCTTTGATGCCGTAACGCGCCAGCGCATTGGGCTCGTCAGTATCAGCGCCACGGCGATACCAGCTCCAGGCCCGCGCGGCGTCGACCGACATGCCGTTGGCGCCGTACTCGTAGAGACTCCCCAGTTCAAAGGCCGCTCTATTGGCACCCTGCTTCCAGGCCTGCTGGAGCAGGGCGATGGCGCGCGTGACATCGGCGGCCGCGGCCTTTTGCTGAATCAGCAACCGCGCCAAATCGATGCCTGCGGCAGGGTAGCCGCGCGCGAGTGCCTGCTCGAGTTCACTTCGCGCCGCCGCCATCCGATTGCCGGCCGCCAGCGCACGTCCATACTCGTAGTGTTCGCGTATCGAGCGCTCGGCGCCGGGGCCCGGCGCACACGCGGCGATCGCGGGCTCGGATTCGATCTGGCCCGCCGGCACACCGGCTGCACGTCGATCCGGATCATCGAAGGCTCCGGCGAGTGCATCGCAGCTGGAAGGCGCGAGCGCAAAGCTGCGCACATCCTTCGGCTGCGCCAATCCGAGTGCGACGCGTTGAGTACTGGGCAGCGGATCAAACTCCGCGGCCGCGGCCCAGGCAATCTGCGTCGACAGCGGCGGTGTATGCGTATCCCAGATACGCGCAGTCCCATCGTCGGAGGCGGTTACGATGCGCTGCCCATCGGGCGCGAAGGCCGCGAACTCCATGGCCTCGAGATGTCCGCTGAGCGCAAGCACCTGCTGATTGCTCGCCAGGTCCCAGATGCGCGCCGTCCGGTCATCCACCGACAGCACGACGCGCCGGCCATCGGGCGAAAAGCCGGCGGCGGAGACGTTCTCTGCGAGTCCTTCAAGCCGGGCAACCTCGACGCCGCTGTGGGCATCCCACAGGCGCGCGGTGTGATCGCTTGCGGCGGTCACGATGTGGGCGCCATCGGGCGAGAATTGCGCCGACCAGACCTGACCCGTGTGTCCGCGCAGCACCAGCAGCTGCCGGCCCGTGCGGGCGTCCCAGACGCGGGCGGTCTGATCGCTCGCGGCGGTGGCGATGCGCGCGTCATCGGGCGAGAACACGGCCGAGGCGATCAGATCGGTGTGCCCGCTCAGCAGCACCAGGTGGCGGCCGCTCATGGCGTCCCAGACATGTGCCGTGCGATCGATCGATGCCGTCACGAGGCGTCGGCCATCGTGGGAAAACGCCGCCGCGCTCAGCTCGTCGTCATGTTTGAATTGAACGATTTCGTGCCCCGTAGCCACATCCCAGATGCGCGCCGTCCGGTCGGTCGAAGCCGTCACGACGCGCCGGCCATCCGGTGAGAACGCCGCCGAGGGCACTGGGGCCGTATGCTCTGTGAAGCGCCGCACCTCCTGGCCGGTTGCGGCATCCCAGATTCGTGCGGTCTTGTCATCGGAGGCGGTCACCACCTCGCGACCATCCGGCGAGAAGCGTGCCGCATTGACCGCGGCCGTGTGACCGCGCAGGACCTGCAGCTGCCCTCGCGGGGTGATCTCCCAGATGCGCGCCGTCAAATCATCCGACGAGGTGACGACACGCCGGCTGTCGGGCGAGAAGGCTGCGTACCAGACCCGATCGGTGTGGCCACTGAGAGTGCGCACCACTTGCCCCGTGACCGCGTCCCAGATCAGCGCCATCGAGTCGGCGGCTGCGGTGGCGATGTAGCGGCCATCCGGCGAATAGACTGCCGAGGATACCGGGGCACGGTGCCCGAGCAATTGCAGCACCTCGCGCCCCGTTGCGACGTCCCATACGCGCGCGGTCTTGTCGTACGAGGCCGTGACCAGCTGCCGACCGTCGGGCGAGAATGCGCCGAACCAGACGCGGTTGCGATGGCCGCTGAGCACGTGCAGCACCCGACCCGAGGCCGCATCCCAGATGCGCGCGGTCTTGTCGTCCGAGGCGGTGGCAATGAGCCTTCCATCGGGAGAGAACTCGGCCGAAGCGACGCGATCCGAGTGGCCCGTGAATGTGCGGATCAGCGCGCCGCTTTGTACGTCCCACAGATAGGCCGATTTGTCGTCCGAAGCGACCAGCACCTGGCGGCCGTCCGGCGAGAACACGGCGGTGTTGAGGTGATCGCCATGCGCACGAAAGATGCGCAGCTCACGCCCGCTGCCGGCATCCCACAGTCGCGTCGTGCCATCGACACTGGCTGTTATCACGAGTCTGCCGTCCGGTGAGAACTCGGCACAGGTCAGCGGCTCGGTATGTCCGGCGAGCCGCAGTAGCTCGAGCCCGCTGCGGGCATCCCAGATGCGCGCGGTGAGATCGTTCGAGGCGGTCACCACATGGGTGCCATCCGGCGAGAAGCTGGCGTAGTTGATACGCCCGGTGTGTCCGGTGAGCGCCAGCACCGCCGTATCGGCGGCGCGCGCCGCCTCGAATACATTGAGCGCCTGGGGCGTGGCGCCGCCGGGACGTGCCAGGACACTGGTCATGATGCCCATGGCGCCGCTGCTGTCGCCCGCACTCAGGCGGGTTGCCGCGGCCTGCGTCAGCAGCTGACTCTGCGCCTGCAATGCCTGGTCACGCTGCGCCGCAGCGAGCCTGGCCTCATAGCTGGTGGCGGCGAGGCCGCCCGTGAGCGTAGCCACCAGCACCGCGGCTGCGGAGATGCCGAGCCGGTAGCGGCGCACGAATTTGCGCGCCCGGTAGGCGAGGCTGTCGGGCTGTGCGAGCACCACATCCCCGCGCAGGAAACGGGCAATGTCGTCGTCGAATGCATTGGCCGTGGCATAGCGCTCGGCAGGAGTTTTCTTGAGCGCCTTGAGTGCGATCGTGTCGAGATCGCCCGCCAGAGACTTCGTGAGCCTGCGCACGGTGGCGTTGCGCGCGGCCGCGATCGGCTCGCTCAGTGCGGCCCGGCTGGGGGCCAGCGGTTCGCCTTGGAGAATCGCATCCTCGAGCGCACCGCGCGAATCGCGCTTGAGCCGGTAGGGCCGCGCGCCGGTGAGCAGCTCGTAGAAAATGACGCCGAGCGAATAGACATCCGCTGCGGTCGTGATCGGCGCGCCGGCGATCTGTTCGGGGGCGGCGTAGTCCGGGGTGAGCGCGCGGCCTCCGAGCTGCGTGAGTTCGGTCTCATGCGTGTGCGCACCTTCGGTCAGGAGCTTCGCAATACCGAAGTCCAGCAGCTGCGCTTCGCCTTCCGCGGTCACGAGGATATTGGAGGGCTTGAGGTCACGATGAATGACCAGGTGCGCGTGGGCATACTGCACTGCGCTCAGTATCTGGCGAAACAGTTGCAGGCGCGCGGCGAGCCCCAGGCAATTCTCGTCGCAATAGCGCGTCAGCGGCAGGCCGGCGACGTATTCGAGGGCCAGATAGGGCTGCCCGTCCTCGGCAATACCGGCATCGAATAGGCGCGCGATGTGCGCATGGCTGAGGTTGGCGAGGATCTCGCGTTCGCGACTGAACCGCTCAGTGAGCATCGGCCCCAGAATCGGGTGCACCAGCTTCAGTGCCACCTGTCTCCTGAAGAGCCCATCGATGCGTTCGGCAAGCCACACGCTCCCCATGCCGCCGTGACCCAGCAGTGAGAGGATCCGGTAGGGACCGAAGCGCCGACCGATCAGGGTTGCATCGGAGGCAATTGCGGACGCCAGTGCCGCGGCCACCTGTCCCGGCCTGCTCAGGAAGTTTGCCGCCTCCCCCCGTCCCTGCGCAGCGAACAGGCGCCGCAGCAGTGCGGCCGCCTCCGGATCGCGCAGATTCAGATCGGTGAGCCAGGCGTGACGCTCAGCGGGCGGGAGATCCAGCGACTCATCGAGCAGCTGCGAGATCCTCGAGAACTCGTTGGGAGTCAATTCGCGCAGCGGGCTGCTCATGGGGGTACACCGAACTCAGGGTAGCTCGACTTCGTGGTAGAGCAGCAGTCGCGCCTTTTCCCAGTCGCGCTGCACCGTGCGTTCCGAGGTGCCGCGCAGATTTGCGATTTCGGCAAAGGAGAGTCCGCAGAAGTATCGCAGATCGACCACCTCTGCGAGTCGCGGATCGACCTTGGCAAGCGAATCCAGTGCCTCGGACAAACGGCCCAGCATGATGCTGTCGGGGAGGGCCGCGGCGTGATTTGTCGTGAGGTGCGTGATGTCGAACTCGGCGCCTCGCTTCTGGGCGCTGCGTTGCCGCGAAAAGTCGATCAGCAGACCACGCATCGCCCGTGCGACATAACCCAAAAATCGAGCGCGATCCTCAAAGTTGACCGCACGCCCGGCCATATTCACATAGGCTTCGTGAACCAGCGTGGTGGGACTGACGCTGCTTTGCGGATGTCGCCGCAGCTCACGGTCGGCAATGCGCCGCAGATCGGCGTAAAGCGAAGTAAACAACTGCTCCGACGCTCCTGGCGGAGCCTCGGCCCGACCGTCACTCGCAGGCGCAGAAGGCAGCGATTCTTGGGACATATGGCCGTCCGAGAGGGAGCCCAAGCCAGCATGCCTAAACATGCGCCGCTCGGCAATGTTCCGGCATTGGTTGTCCCGGGTTCGACGTTGGGCGGCCGGTGAGAGTATAAAGGCCCGAGAAAAAAGCCGGACGGATCATGTTTATGACCAAGATTGCGAAGCTGTATCTCGGTTTGCTCGCCGCCGTAGCGGCACCGGCATTCGCCGCAGATACCCCTGCCAATGTGACCCAGCAGCGCCTGGAAGCGGCGGATCGTGAGCCCGGCAACTGGATGGCGCCGGGACGCACCTGGGATGAGCAGCGCTTCAGCCCGCTCAAAGAGATCAATGAGAGCAACGTCAGTCGACTCGGGATCGCCTGGTTCGCCGACCTCGCCACCTATCGGGGAGAGGAGTCGTCGCCGATTGAGATCGATGGCGTGCTCTACAACATTTCCGCCTGGGACATCACTTCCGCCTATGACGCGGCGACCGGCAAGGCGCTGTGGCGCTACGACCCGCAGATCCCGGTCGAGTGGGCCCGAAACGCCTGCTGCGGAACGGTAAGCCGTGGGCTTGCGGCCTGGCACGGCAAGATCATTATCGCAACTCTCGATGGGCGGCTGATCGCGCTCGATGCGAAGACCGGCAAGCCTGTCTGGAGCACGCAGACCCTGCTCCCTGATGAACCTTTGTCCATCACGGGTGCGCCCCGCGTATACGACGGCATCGTGGTCATCGGCAATGGCGGCGGGGATTTCGGATCGCGCGGTTACATGTCGGCGTATCACGCGGATACCGGCGCGTTCGCGTGGCGATTCTTCATCGTCCCCGGTGATCCTTCGAAGATGCCCGAGGGTGCGGCTTCCGACTCAGTCATGCCCATGGCCGCCAAGACCTGGAAGGGGGAGTGGTGGAAACAAGGTGGCGGTGGCAATGACTGGGACACCATCGTCTACGATCCGAAGCTGCAGCTCGTGTATTTCGGCACCGGCAACGGCTCACCCCATCCGAGCGCGTTCCGCAGCCCAGGTGGCGGCGACAACCTCTTTCTGTGCTCGATTGTGGCGGTGAACGTGAAAACCGGCCACTACGCCTGGCACTACCAGGAAATCCCGCAGGAGGAATGGGATTACGATTGCACGAATCCGCTCATGATCGCGGACCTGAAGATCGGTGGGCGGACGCGCCAGGTCATCATGCATGCGCCCAAGAACGGCTTTTTCTACGTTCTGGATCGCAAGACCGGCAAGCTCATCTCCGCGAAGCCCTATGTGCTGAACACCTGGGCGAAGCGCATCGACATGAAGACCGGCCGTCCGGTTCTGGAACCCGGGTCGGCATTGACCGAGAAGCCGCATCTTCTGACCCCGGGCTACGGCGGCGCCCACAACTGGAATCCGATGTCCTACAGCCCGCTGACGGGGCTGGTGTACATCCCGGCGCAGGTGCAGTGGGAAGTTGCATCGCGCGCACCGGACGGACAATTCAAGTACGTGAAGGGTCGTACGACGATCGGCGCCGGCGTAAACAACTACCCCGATCTGCGACGTGAGTTGAACCAGAAGGCGGCGAAGAGCGAGCAAGGCTACCTGCTCGCCTGGGATCCGGTGCATCAGAAAGAAGCCTTTCGTGTGACATACCCGCTGCCGGGCAATGGCGGCACGCTGGCCACTGCCGGTAATCTCCTCGTCCAGGGAACCATCAACAAGACCCTCGCCATCTACCGTGCAACCGATGGCAAGAAGCTGTGGGAGATGCCGGTTGGAACCGTGCCGGTGAGCGGCCCGATGAGTTTCGCAATCGGGGACAAACAGTACATCGCCATCAATGCCGGATGGAACAGCGCCATTGTTGCGGGACTCAACAGCGGACCGGAGCCCTTCTCCGTAGGGCCGGCGCGATTGATTGTCTTCGCGCTCGACGCCAAAGGTGTCGTGTTACCGCCTGCACCACCCTCGACGAAGATTCCACCGCCGCCGACCGAGAAGCAGCCGCGCGAAGCCGTCCTGGCCGGTGGTGAGCTCTATGCTCAGCTGTGCCGGACATGCCACGGCGCAAATGCCACCGGTGGCGTGGTGGACCTGCGTTACCTGACGCCGCAACAGCACGCGGGTTTCCTGGACACGGTGCTGAAGGGCACGCACAAAGCCAAGGGCATGGCGAGCTTCCGCGATGCCCTCACGGACGAGCAGGCCCAAGCCATTCACTCGTATTTGATCAATCGTGCGCAGGAAGACTGGCAGCCGATGTTCGGGCCGCCGCCCAAACAGCGTTGAACCCAAAGGTGGGTGCAACACCGTCCTGAGGACGGTCGACTTGTCATGATCGGCGGCTATTCTTCGGGGTCTTCCATCGGGGGCGCTCGTGAAAAGGCTGATACTCATAGGCGGATTGGCAGTCGGGGCGTTCCTGGTGACGCTCGCGTTTTCGTCCTGGCATGAGGGTCTGTGGCAGTCTGCGGCACCGTCCTCCCCACCGGCTGCACCCGAGCTCAAGGACAACGTAGTGGCGGCGGCGGCGCCGCCAGCGGGGCCGTCATCTGGGGCAAAGATTTCGACGCCGCGTGAACCGGCCGCGCCCCTCCCCGCGAGCCCCCCTGTCGCCATCGCCCCTGATGAGGCGCCTCAAGGGCAGCCGCAGTACCAGCAATACGCCAACCCCGGTGTCGATAGCGAAGCGATCCGCAGAGACCGAGGGGTCCAGCACACCTCAGGATCCCAGCGTTAGCGCTTTGCCGGCGGCGCAGGTATCACGCGCAGCACGGCCATCATGCCATTGTCCTCGTGGTCTGCCAGATGGCAGTGGAACGGGATGTCACCGGCGAGCGCCGCCGGAAAATTCACCTTGATGCGCACCCGCCCGGGACGAACCGGCCCCTCGGGGCTGTGATAGCCGGTTGCGGTCGCATAAGGCACGCTGACGACATCGAGCAGCGGCGGGTCCTTGACAGGCTGGCCGTCTATCTCAAGCACGCGGAAATGGACCTGGTGGATATGAAACGCATGTAGCTCGTTGGTCCAGTTCTCAATGGTCCACTCCTCGGTCGTACCCGCCTTCACCGTAATCGCCGGAGGGGCGCCCATGTGATACGGCTTCAACACCGCCCCAGGCTTTCTTTCGACAATGTAGAAATCGGTCTGATCGTCCTGCCCCGGACGCGGGTATTCCGCGAACGCAATGACCCGCGACCGCTCGGTGCGGCGCGCGAGGAGTCCGTCATAGAGGCTGGGACGGTTGAGATGTGCAGCGGCGGGACCGGGCGCGGCGTTCGGCGTGGCGGAGGACGACGGTTCAACCAGCGCGAGGCGTCGCTCCGGAACCCGATCACCGGCGCAGCCGGTATCCACGGCGTGAGTTACCAGATACGCCCGATGGCCGGTGGGGGGCGGCCGCACCAGTACCGCGACCCGGCCCGCAGGGGGCACGAATTGTGATTCCGGGGTCGCGCGCTCGGGCAGAAGCGCGCCCGCATCGTCGGTGAGCGGACTACCATCGCGCGCAACGACGGTCATCGGTAGCGGGCTGCCGTCCGCATCCACCATCGCCAGATCAAGAAATGCGTCGGTGGCGGCGTTGAGGATTCGCCACAATTCCACCCCAGCCATGGGGATCGCGAAATGCGGGAGCGCCGCATCGGGCGCGTCGCCCACCTGCACGGGGGTGTCATTGAGGCTGATTGCATCAATACCCGAGGTCGCTGCGCATAGCAGCTCATGCCTCGTGTCGATTGCGGTCGATGGCCGCCGCGCTCCGGGGGACGGCGCAGGGCCCGTGCGCTCGGGCGCCGCCGCGGTCATGGCGGCTGCCTGCGTCTTGCCGGCGTCAAGATCCTGCGTCTGGCGCACGATCAGCACCCGCTCGGCGATTCCCTGCGCAAGCCATGCATCTGTCTGTGGCCCCTCGACGACGATTGCGCCGGAAAGGCCCATCAGCATCTGAGCCTGCACCTCGCCGTGCACGTGCGGGTGGTACCAGTACAGTCCCTCGGGCATATCGGCCGGGATGTGATAGTGATAGGTGAACTCACGCTGGCCGCAGCCGGCGGGTCCGGACGCCGGATCGGTGCACACCGTGAGCACATCATCCTGCGGCTTCACCGGTGGCACCGAGAATCCGTGCAGATGAAGATTGGTGGCACCGGTCGCCGGGTGGCGCATTCCGGGGATCACCGGATAGTAGCCCGGCGTCTGCGGCACGGTCTGATTGGCGCTTGAGAGCTTTGCGGGGCCGCTCACCGCATCGATCGCGCCTGGGTCCGTGATCTCGTTCCTTAAGGTGATGGTCAACTCGGCACCCTGACGCACGCGGATGACGGGTGCATCGGCGCTGCCGTTCGCGACATAGCACAGACGACTGCCGTCCTGGCGCACGGTTAGTGTGAGTCCCTCGCGGCCGGGGCGGATTACAGGGCTTGCATGACCCGGCGGCGGCACGCCGGTGCCGCAGGGCGCTGCGGCGGTGCTGCTCGGGTCGAACGGGGGAGGCTCGGCCGCCGTCGCAAGCGAGAGCACCGAGAGCAGCAAGGCGGTGAACCCCAGCCGCAAGGTCGCAGCGGAGTTGCTCAATCGTGGAGGTGGCATGGAGAGAGGATAAACCTCTCTCCATGCCAGGAAGGCCGCGTTCCAGCGAATCACTATTCCCGGAACAGATCCGAGATTGCCTGAACCCCCGCATCGCAGGCGTGATTGAGGCAGCGCAGTCCGAAAGCCCCATCAAGCGTCTTGGTGAGCGAATAGTGGTCGTAGAACTTGCCACTCTTCAACCCGTGCGGACCGTAATTGGTATCGACGATCAACACCACCTGATTGCTGGTGCGTGTGCTGTAGTCGTTCTCGTCCCACACGACGACGATCGCACTACGGCTGTCCGACCAGACCGGGGAAGCCTTGATTGCCGTCACGATCCGCTGCAGCGCCAGGTCTCCTTGCAGGATCAGTGAAGGATTGAGGCCCTGTTGCGTGCCGTTGTCATCCGCGTCGAAGTTGCAGAACGCCGTACCGTTGCCGCGCCCGTGCATGTCGTCGCACTGGTTCGGCGCTATGAAGGCTAAGTCCGGTACCCGGCCCGACTTCAGGTCGGCGTAGAGGCCTTGCTGCCCATCGAAAGAGGCCACCCGATGCAGGCTCAGATCGCGGCTGGCACCTTCCTGCACGGAAGCGAAGTACGCGAACGGGTTGTGCTTCACTGCGTACAGGAAAACCACGTTGTCCGAAGTCACCGGATTGCCAGTGGTCGAGACCGCGGTGAAGTCCGACGTTACATTGGTACCCTCGGAGTTGACGTCGCCAATCGTGAAGTAGCCGTCGCTCACATTGACGCCGTCGGCACCAATGCTGGGCAGGCCCTCCTGGTAGGACTTCCAGGACTTATGTGCCTCGACCAGCTGGTCGGCAATCGAGATGCCGTCGATATTGTTGCTCGCAGGGATTGCCAGCGAGCCGTTGATGTTGGTCAGCGGCGGGCTTGAGGTTTCATTCATGGTCAGATCGAGCAGGGGGGTCGCCGCGTCGGTGCCGTGCGTGCCGCCGATCGGGCAGACGGTACCGGTGCTGGGTTCGTCGGTGTTGGTCGGCTGTCCACGCACCATGTTGGGAATGCAGCGCCCGTCATGCCACTTCGGATACTGATCCGAAAGGTTGTTGAAGTTCGAGCCGCCGACCACCTCGAGGTAGTTGGTGCTGCTCGGGTGGGCGATGGCGAAGTAGTTGGTGGCGAAATTGGCTTTGGCCATCAGGGCGTTGGTGAACGGAGCCTGGGCATTGCCGGCGATCTGCCCGTAGGCATGGTTCTCCATCATGATCACAAACACGTGGTCGAGCCGAGGTATGCCGGTCGGTACCGGGCCCTGGGCAGCGCCGGCGCTGCCGGCGGCGATCAGCGTCGCCACGGACGCCACCGCCACCTTTCTTATGGTGCACTGCACCGCCGATGACGCGAGCGCCGTGAACATCTTTTTCATTTGCGGTCTCCCTCTTGGACGATTGACATTCGGACCGGCCATTGCAGCCGAACCAAATGACAGTCACGTTATTAGGGCATGACGGAAATGTGTCGAGGCAGGGCGGATGGGATTGCCCGTCGTGATGTGGGCGTGTCTCAAACAAGCGGGAAAGCGTCCGGAACGCACGCCATCCTGGCGCATTGCCGCAGCACGGCACCGCAATCTTTGGCGCTAAAGCGTAGAAACCTTGCGTACAACACGCGACAATTGCGGCGTCGATAATAATGATGGATGACGAGAAGGCGAAAGTGCCCGAGCCGGATGACGCGAACGCCGAAGCCTACGCTATAGTTTCGCATGAAGCCTGCGTGGCCGCCGCGATAGTGGCCTGCGAGCATTGCGGCGCCAGTATTGAAGTCATCTGCATTCACTGCTTCGGCGGCACGGTGATGCAGGAGCCGCTGCTGCAATTCACGGTCTTGGACATCCGGGAGATGGATGAGGCGCTGGCCGAGCAGATGGCCCTGTGGTCGCACTTTCGTAGGGCCGCCGAAGCCGACTCAGTGTTCGCGAACTACTGCACCCGCTGCGGCGAGCCGCAGGAGGACACGCTCCTGCACTGCGAGCCCGGCCGTGCGTTTTTCGATGTTCCGGCGGCAATAGCCGCGGGTGAAGTCACCTGCACCCCGCTGTTGGGAACGATCCGCCTGAACGGCGACGAGCACAGCGTGGCCGACTGATCACAACAGCAGGGGCAGCAGCATCTTGGTGCGCGCCATGTAGACCGGATACTGCTGCGGAAACTGTTCACTCATCAGTTCTTCTTCGCGCCGCGCGCTGTATATGAAGTAACCGCCAAACAGGATCAGCGGCAGGATCCAGAAGACACTTTCACCCAAGGCTGAGCCGATCATGGCGATGAGCATGCCGCCATAAATGGGATGGCGTACGAATGCGTACGGGCCCGTTGTGACAAGCTCGGGGTTCTCCTTGCGGGACACAGGCATGCCCCAATTGCGTCCGAGATGGACGCGGGCCACGATGGCAAGGCCTACACCCAGTGCCGCAAGCACGGCGCCGCTCAGACCCATGAGGGTGCTGCCTGCCTCAACTATCTGTGCGCTGCGCAGCGCGTGCCGCAGCTGTGGGGCGCGAAGTGCAATGACGACGACCACGAGGATACTCAGACGCAGTGAGCTTTCCGTCCGCCAGCGCCTGGCGCCGATGTTGCGTTTGGCGCTGAAGGCGGCGATGGCCCAGTAACCGAAAAGCACGAGCCAGAATGCCGCGATCAGGCGCCCGTAGATTGTCATACGTGTAGGCCGGGGGGCGTTCCTCCTGCATGCAAGGCGGCTCCAAATCCGGTTCGCCAGGTTCGATGGACCGGTTGCCAGTTCAAAACCCGCTTGGCCTTCGCATTCGAACCGGCGCGCGCTTCGGTCATCATCGAGACGAGGTGTTTGCCGGCCAGCGGGAGGGCCAGTAACTTCGGAACGCGCAGCGGCGGCTTGGCACCCAGTGAAGCGGCGAGCGTGGGGAGCCACTCGCGCACGGGAGCCGGTTCATCGTCAACGATGTTGTAGATGCCCGGATCACCGCGCTCCACCGCGATCGCAGTCGCGGCGGCAGCATCGTCGATGTGCACCAGCGACCACCAACCGGTGCCACCTCCGATCAATGGGAAGCGTCGCTGTCGAAGCTGCTCGATGACCGCCTCCTCCAGCAGCCCTGTGCCGGGGCCGTAAAAGGAGCCGTAGCGCAGACTCAGTCCGGCGATATTCGGTGCCTGCATGAGGCGAGTTTCAAGATAGCGAATGGCCGCCAGGCTGCGTCGCTGCTCGGGCGCCGGTTCAGGGTCCAGCAGATCCTCTTCGGTCTTGACGTGGCCGCCGATGCGGGCATAGGGCCATCCGCAGAAACTCTGGGCAACGAACCTGCGCGTCCCGGCCGCGGCGGCCGCGGCCAGCAAGTGGTCCAATCCTTCCGTCCGCAGGCGATTGCTGAGCGCGAAAGTGCGGTCGAAGTGGCGCAGGTCACTGAGTCCGCGCAGTGCCGTCATTTCGTGCACGATGACGTCCGGGGCCGAATTCACGACCGCGGTCCGCATGGCCGCGGCATCGAGTCCGTCGGCCACCATCGGCTCGGCGCCGGCCTGGGCGATGAGCTGTCTCTTTCCCGCTGTGTGGGTTACGCCCACGACCGAATGCCCGGCTGCGACCAACAGGGACAGGAGTCGGCTTCCCAAAGCGCCTGTCGCGCCCGGGACAAACACACGCATGATCTGATCCTCCGCTTAGCCTGTCGTCGGATGGGCAATTATATGCGACCTGGCCTTGCCTGCTGTCGGCGCGGGCCGACCGATGATCAGGATGCAATTCTGATTGTCACGCAGCCGCTTTCGCTTCAACTTCTGTCAATGTCGATTCGGCGCTCGAAGGAAATAGCCATGAGACGCCTGCTGATTGCTTCGCTCATCATTCTGCCATTGTGTGCCGTGGCCGCCAGCGGCCCCGATGGCACGTTCTACAGCCATGCAGCGCAGGGCGGAATCTCGGAAGTGCAGCTCGGGAAGCTGGCCCTGAAGAAGTCGGAAGATTCTGCCGTGAAGGCCTTTGCCGCGCAGATGATCAAGGACCAGGCCCCGGCCAATGACAAATTGCGCTCAGTTGCCGCCTCGAAGAACATCAAGCTGCCGACCAAGGCAGGTGTACGCGAGATGGCGATCAAGACGAAGCTTGAGGCGCTGTCCGGAGAGACGTTCGACAGGTCGTACATCAAGGCCATGCTCAAGGACCATGAACAGGACGTCGCCGAGTTCAGGACCGAGGCCACATCGGGCCAGGACGCCGATGCCAAGGCGTACGCCGCTGAGACCCTGCCGACTCTCCAGGAACACCTGGTTAAAATCAAAGCGATTGCGGATAGATCCGGGCTGAGCGTCGGTCGCCAGTGATGTCCGCGCAGTTGACCGATCCGCAAATCTGGCTTCGATTGGTCCTGACCGTCATTGCAGGCGGGCTGCTCGGCCTTAACCGCGGTGCTCACGGTCACGCGGCGGGCTTCAGAACGACAATCCTGGTCGGCCTGGCAGCCGCTGTGGCCATGATTCAGGCGGACCTTCTGCTTGGCGTTGGCGGAAAGGCCGCGGATTCCTTTGGGGTGATGGATGTCATGCGTCTGCCCTTGGGGATCCTCACCGGGGTCGGATTTATCGGTGGTGGGGCAATTCTGCGGCGAGGCAACATGGTCAAAGGGATCACTACCGCGGCCACGCTATGGGTGATGACGGTGATTGGGCTGTGTTTCGGTGGCGGCCAACTACGACTCGGCACCGAGGCGACGATCCTGAGCCTTCTCACGCTATTCGCACTCAAATGGCTCGACGCGCGCATTCCGCGTGAACATCATGCAAGTCTTGTCCTTGCGGGCGATGCCGCCCTGTCGTCCCAACTGGGCGCGCTTCTGGTCCCTCTGGGCTATCAAGCCCAGTGGCAATGCCAGACCCGACCCGAGGGCTCGCGCGACTCTCATCTGGGCTTCGCCATTCATTGGAAGCGACCGCAAATTGCAGGTCCGCCGCTGGACCTGCTCAGGATCGTCAACGAGCATTTTGCGGTCGTATCGTTTGAAACCGAATACGACGAGCATTCGTAAACGCGGCGCCACGGGTTGAATCCTGCTCCGGCTGCCCCCATGGTCGAGTCAGCCCACAGTGCTTGTGTAATGTTTATCGTATTTTCATGTCTTTATCTGTTCCCGCTGCTGGTCTCTGCCGGGATCTATTACTTTACCGGCCGCAATGCCGACTGGCGTTCGGCCGACCGATCGAGCGCGCGTCTCCTGCCGTCGCCTCAGCAGTTGCCATCGGCGGTCGTGAGAGTGTTCTCCGCACGTACGGTGAGCTGGCGCGGCATTATTGCGACCCATAGTTGGATCGTGATCAAGGACCAAGACGCGGCGAATTACGAGCGCTTCGACTATACGGCCTGGGGTCTGCCGATCTGGAAGGACCGATTCGTGCCGGATGGCCGCTGGTTCGGCAGCGTCCCTGAAGTCATATTCGCCGCGGATGGCGCGGCCGCAGCGCGGATGATTCCGGCGATTCGGGCATTCATCCGCAACTACCGCTATTCAGGCCGCGGAGACTATCGGTTGTGGCCGGGCCCCAATTCGAACACATTTGTCGCGGCGATCATCCAGGCCGTGCCGGGTATGCGCGCCTGCCTGCCGCCCACGGCCATCGGCAAGGATTATCCGTACG
This sequence comes from Steroidobacteraceae bacterium, assembly GCA_036498905.1. GTDB lineage: Bacteria > Pseudomonadota > Gammaproteobacteria > Steroidobacterales > Steroidobacteraceae > DAIDKA01. Next base: position 189,922 of record DASYER010000023.1, read on the forward strand.
ACGGTCGCTGGCTCGGCCTCACGCCGTCCAAAACGGGCATTCGCATCAACCTCGGCGGCTATGCCGGTCTCACGCTGGGATGGTACGAAGGCATTGAGATGAACTTGCTCGGGCTGGTCGCGGGCCTCGACATCCGCCGGCCCGCGTTGAAATTGTCGGGACTGGGGCGGATCGGAATCCCTGCATATGCGGGCGCCCATCCTTAAGGACCGGTCCATTTCTTCAGCCACGCCTCGACGGTGCGGTGCCATTCGAGGCTATTGTGCGGTTTGAGCACCCAGTGGTTCTCGTCAGGGAAGGTCAAGAACTCGCTGGGAATCCCGCGCCTCTGCAATGCCGTGAATGCGGCGATTCCCTGGCTTATCGGGATGCGGTAGTCCTTGGCGCTGTGAATGATCAGCATCGGGACCTTCCAGTCACCGACATGGATGAGGGGGTTGAAGCGCTCGTAGTTCTGCGGGTGTTGCCAAGGGGTGCCACCCTGTTCAACTTCCTCGAACCACAGTTCCTCCGTGGCGTAGTACATCATTCGGGCATCAAACACGCCGTCATGGCTCATGAGGCAACGCCATGCACCTGACTGCGGCGTGGACCAATTGCCCGCGATCCAGTTGATCATGTAGCCGCCATAGCTGCCACCCAGCGCACAGGCGCGGTCCGCGGCGAGAAATGGGAACTTCTCGAGCGCGGCAGCCCAGCCTTTCTGCAAATCTTCCAGCGGTCGGTCGCCCCAGTGACCGGAAATCGCATCGGTGAACGCCTGTCCATAGCCGGTCGAGCCGTGAAAATCGATCTCGACCACGGCGAACCCGGCGCCGGCATAGGTTTGAGGATTCCAGCGATAATGGAACTCGTTCAGCCACGAACCCTGTGGCCCGCCGTGGATCAGGAATGCGACCGGGTATTTGCGGCCTGGTTCAAAGCCGGCCGGCTTGGTGATGTAGCCGTGCACGGTATCGCCGTTCCAGCCCTTGAAGGAGAACGGTTCGAAGTCCGCGAATCCAACATCCTTCAGCCGCGCGGCATTGAGGTTGGTGAGGCGCCGTTCTGGGCCACCGGCCAGGTACAGATCCCCGGGCGCCTTGAACGATTCCCGTGCGATGACCGTCGTCGTGCCGACGTGCGTAAAGTCGCTCACCGTGCCGCCTGCGGCCACCCGCGTCACACGTCCGGTCGCAATATCGACGGCAAACAGCGGATGCTCGCCCAGATCATCTGCCGTCGTGTATAGCGTTTTGCCATCGCCCGAAAGCTGCATAGGTCCGGCACTGCGGTCCCAGCTCGCATCGATCTCGCGCTTCTTTCCCGAGGCCAGATCAAGCTCCATGATTGCGAAGCGATCGGACTCGTGTTGAGGTCGCTTCATTGCCAGGTAAAAAAGCTTGCTGCCGTCCGCCGATGGTGTCGGGTATCCGTCCCAGGCGGCGTTATCGGCCGTGAGATTGCGCGGCGGGGCACGTCCGTCGACCGGCACCACATAGATATCGAAATTCGTCGACCACGGTTCGCTCTTCCCGGCGATGCGCACGTCGAAGTAGACTGCATTGCCGTCGGGAGCGAAGGCGTACTCGGATTCATCGCCGTCGGGCTTCGAGGGTACATCGCCATCGATGCCGCGCGTCAGCCGCCGCGGCTCGGATGTCACGGTGCCATCCGCTGCCAAATCCGCGATGAACAGCTGCAGGCGGGTTCCGTCCGCCCAGGTGTCCCAGTGGCGCACGAACAGCCGGTCGTAGACCATGCCGGATTCCTTGGAGGCGGTCCGCTCGGCAAAGCGCTGCTTGGTGCAGGCCAGATCCGCGCAGTCCGCGAACACGGCGAGCGACAGCGCCAATCGCTTGCCATCCGGCGCGACCCGGTAACTGCCCACATCGACGGGCAGGTGGGTGACCTGGCGCGCATCACCAAGGCCGGCGGTGAGACTCCACACCTGGTCGCTCCCGGAGCGATTCGAGAGGAAATATAAGATCCTGCCATCAGGAGACCACCGCGGGGAGGAGGCGTTCGAGCCGCCTGCGGTCAGCCGTTGGGGACGGGCAGAGGGGTCGCTCAGATCGAGCCTCCAGATGCTCTTCACCCCACGGTTTCCGTCGAAGTCCGTTTCACGCAGGGTGAAGGCGAGACTGCGCCCGTCGGGCGCGAGTCGAGGTTCGGAGACCCGATCGAGCATCACCAGGTCATTGGCCGTGAACGGACGCGCTACAGCCTGCAGTGCATTCAGGGCCAAACAGGCGGCCAGGCAAGTGGCCAGGAAACCGGACTGGATTCTCACATGGCTCTCCCGGATAGGGGCGGTGACCTTGGAATTATAGGAAATTCTGAGGGCTACGTTGGACCGGGTACCTACAAGGCGCCCGCGGGGGTGACGCTAAGCTGCCCCCTACCATGAACCGTCTCGTGCCTTTTACGCTACTCGGCATGCTGATCGGCGCCGCTCCAGGCTGCAGCAGGCCCCAGGGTGGCACCGTCATCTGCTCGATCCCAAAGGATAAGAGTGGCGGCCCGGCCGCGCCGATGACTTCCCGGCGACCTGATCTTACCGGCCGCACGCGGCTCGGCAAGGCATCCTTTTATGCGGCAAGTTTCTTTCGGCGCAAAATGGCGGACGGCCACCGAATGGATCCGCATGGCGCCAATGCGGCCAGCAAGACCTTGCCACTGGGCACCACGGCGCGGGTCACCAACCTTGCGACCGGCCAGACTGCGATCGTCCGGATTGAGGACCGCGGACCGTACGTGAAGGGTCGCGAAGTGGATCTCTCGCCCACTACCGCCCGCCAGATCGGCCTCACGCGCCGCATCGGTGTCACGCCGGTGAAGGTCGCCCCCATCAAGGTCCCACTGCCCGATGGCACGACTAAATCCGGCGCTGGATTGATCCGGCCCGTCTGCCGGCTCTCTTAGGCATTAAGGAGTGCCATCGCGCTCAGTGCCGCAGTGTCCTGGCCCGAATCGCTGGATCGATGTCCACATAGCGCCAGAAATCCGTCAGGGCGAAGGGCCAGTGACGGTAGTAACGCACCCACGGATAGGCCATGTCGATCACGTAGCGGTGCGCTTCAAATTTCATCGGCGCATAGGCGACCAGCAGCGCGGTCATCTGGCGCAGCAGCTTGAGCCGTTCTGGCCCATCCGGGATCTGGTTTTGCTGCACATATAGATCATCGTAGGCCGCCAGCTTGAAGCGTGACAGGTTGTCTGCGCCCGACGCAGGGCCGTATCCCATTCTCAGGATATCCGAGGGATCCGGCCCGACGGCGCTCTGGCCCAGTGTCCAGATCATGAAGTTGCCGGCACGCGCCGCCTTCATCTGATCGGGCCACTTCGCGACCTTGAAGGTGCAGCGCAGATCCAGTGCATCCAGTGATTTCTGGAAGATTTCATCCGAGATGCGGCTGCGTTGATCCGGCTCCGTGGAGATTTCGATCACCAGTGGCGAACCGTCCGGGTTGTCGCGCCAGCGCGTGCCATGGCGCGGCAGATAGCCGTACTGATCGAGCAGCGCCTTGGCGCGCGCGATGGAGGACATGCCGTTCTCGGTGCGCAGCTTCGGGTCATAACCGTACACGCCCGGCATGATGAGTGACTGCGCCGGGATTGCCTGGAACTGGTAGTAGGTGCGGATGCTCTCGGCGGTGTCGTAACCCAGGTTCAGGGCGCGGCGCAGCGCGACCTTCTGCGGCGTATAGCCACCGATCACGGGATTCTCCATGTTGTACGCGAAGAGCGTCACGTCGATCTGCGGCACACGCTCGATCTGGATGTGCTTTTTGACGAGATCGGGCGCGGGCTTGCCGTTGGGCAATGCCAGGTTGGCCATATCGCGCGGCATGACATCGAGGAAGTCGGCTTCGCCGTTCAGGAACGACAGCCAGCGCGGCTGGTTCTCCTCGATGATCGAGATCTCGACCCGATCGATCAGCGGCAGGCGCTTGCCGTCCAGTTCCCGGGCAATCTGCTGTGCGTCCCGGTCGGTGGGATCGGGGGTGACGTGGAAGATGTCCGTGCGGTAATCCGGATTGCGTTCCAGCGCGATGAATGAGGAGCGGCGCCACTGCACCAGCCGGAAAGGACCGGTTCCGACCGGGTGCGCCATGATGCCATCGCCGTACCTCTCGACCACTTCGCGCGCCACCGCGCCCATCACGCTGCCGTCCGCGAGATTGAGCAAAAAGCGCGGGGAGGGGGTGCTCAGGGTGATCTGGAAAGTGTAGCGGTCGAGCGTCTTGAGGCCCTCGACGCTGCTGTCGTAGTCAAAGTGACCGCTCTTGAGGGCCGCATCGCGCAGCGCCTGCATGCCGACCACACCGAGGGTTTCGAAGGTCTCGTAGTTCGGGCAGTTCCAGTGCGGATCGAAGATGCGCTTATAGGAGTAGACGTAGTCCGCCGCTGTCAATTCCCGCCGATTGCCCCCGAACGCGGGGTCAGCGGCGAAATAGATGCCCTTCTTGATGCGGATGGTGAAGGTCTTGTAGTCGCTCGAGACCTCGGGCATGCCGTCCGCGGTCGCGGGCTCGATGGTGCCGGGGGCTGCCAGGTAAGCGAAGCGCAGCGGTGCATCGAATATGTTCCGGGTCACGTCGCGCGAATAGATATCCCCGATCTCGACCGGGTCAAAGCCGGTCTCGGCAATCTCCAAGGCGTAGCGCAGGACCTTGCGCTCGGCGCCGTGCGCGGCAGGCAGCGCGACGGTGAGCAGCAGGCACAGGAGTATCCGCAGTCGGTTCATGGCAGGCGCTCATGATAGGCTGCGACTCCGTGAGCAGCTACCTGATTCGCCGCATCTGGCAGATGATCCCGACCCTGTTGGGTGTCATCCTGCTCGTCTTCGTGCTCTTTCACCTGTTTGGGGGTGATCCAGCCGAAATCATCGCCGGCCAGAATGCCTCCGCCCAGCAGGTCGATGTGATCCGCCAGCAATTGGGCCTCGATCAGCCCTGGTGGATACAGCTGTGGATCTTCATCAAGGAGGTCGTCACCTTCAACTGGGGTGACAGTTGGGCAACGCGCGAATCGGTCTCGCACATTTTCATGACCCGACTGCCGGCGACCCTGACCATCATGGTGCCGCTGTTCGCGCTGACGCTGGTGCTGTCGGTGCCGATAGCGCTGGCGGTGGCCTACGTGCGCGGCTCGCTCACCGACCGCCTGATCATGATGGCGACCACGATCGCGCTCTCGATCTCATTCCTGGTGTACATCATCGCCGGCCAGTGGCTGTTTGGGTTTGAGCTCAGCTGGTTCCCGATCCAGGGCTGGGCCCCGAGTCTTTGGAAGAATCTGGCGCTCTACGTGCCCCTGCCGGTGCTGCTCGCCGTGCTCGTGAGCCTCGCCCCGCAGGTGCGCCTGTACCGCAGTTTCTTTCTCGATGAAATCGGCCAGGACTACGTGCGCACGGCCCGGGCGAAGGGTCTCGCAGAGCGGCAGGTGGTCTTCAAGCATGTGCTGCGCAATGCGCTGATCCCGATTCTCACCGATATCTCGCTGCAGTTGCCCGGCCTGTTCATCGGCTCGTTCCTGCTCGAGGTGTTCTTTTCGATACCCGGACTGGGGCGCGAGGTGCTGCTCGCGGTCAATCGCAGCGACTATCCGGTCATCCAGGCGACGACCATCTACCTGGCCGTGTTCACGATGGCGATCAACCTGATCACCGACGTGCTCTACAAACTGGTCGATCCACGCGTGGTGCTCAGATGAAGGGCCACGGTGTCTGGGGGCTGGCGGCAGGACGTCTGCGGCACGACCGCCTTGGCATGGGCGCACTCGTCGTAGTCAGCGTGTTCGTGGTCATGATCGTGCTGGTATCGCTGCACCTGTTGGCCGGCGATTGGGCCGTGGAGCGCGGTGAGCATTACGCCAATCCGAGTTTCCTCGGCCCGGGTCCGGATGAGCTGGCCATGATCGCACCGCCTCCGGGGCAGATGCTCGACCTGACCGCCGTCGATCCGCTCAGCCCCCACTACGCAGACATCGAACGGCGCACCCGCGAACTGCAGACCGCCGTGCGGCCGCGCCTGCGGACGCTGCCGTTCGGCGGCGATCGCTATGGTCGCGATGTGCTCAAGAAGGCCATCAAGGGCACCCAGGTGTCGATCATCGTAGGACTGGCCGCGGCGCTCGTGGCGACCTTCATCGGCAGTCTCCTCGGCGCCTTCGCGGGGTTCTGCGGCGGGTTCATCGGGGACGTCCTCGAATGGCTGTATAACGTCTTCACCTCGGTGCCCTACATACTGCTGATCTTCGCGTTCGCGGCGGTGAGCGGGCGCGGCATCGTCAGCGTCATCGTGATTCTCGGCCTGACCGGATGGACCGGGGTGTACCGGCTGATCCGCGCCGAGTACCTCAAGCATTCGACCCGCGAGTACGTGCGCGCCGCCCAGGCGATCGGCGCCCCCCCGCTGGCACGCATGTTCGTTCACATTCTGCCGAACGTGTCGCACGTCATCCTGGTGCAGCTCTCCCTCAACGTGGTCGGCTTCATCAAGGCCGAGGTCATCCTATCGTTCCTGGGGCTGGGGGTGTCAGTGGACTCGGTGTCGTGGGGCACGATGCTGAACGAGGCGCAGAGCGAGCTGATCCTGGGCAAGTGGTGGCAGCTGACGGCCGCGACTCTTTTCATGGCCGTGTTCGTGACCGCCTTCTCCTTGTTCACGGATTCCCTGCGCGATGCCCTGGATCCGAAGCTGCGATGACCGATTCCAGGGACCATAGCCCGCTGCTGTCCGTACGGGACCTGGCCGTAGACTTTCAGGTCGCCCGGGAGGCGTCGCGCGTTGCGGTGCGCGGCATCAGCTTCGATGTTCCGGCCGAGCGAACCGTTGCACTGGTGGGGGAGTCAGGCAGCGGCAAGAGTGTCTCGGCCATGGCCATCCTGCGCCTGCTTCCCGACAATGCGCGCATTGCGGGCAGTATCCGCTTCGAAGGACGGGAACTGACGTCGCTGCCGGATGCGCAGATGCGCGCACTGCGTGGCGGCGCCATGTCGATGGTGTTCCAGGAACCGATGTCCTCGCTCAACCCCGTGTTCAGCGTCGGCGACCAGATCGCCGAGAGTGTGCGCGTCCACGATCGGCTCGGCCGGCGTGCGGCACGCACGCGCGCCATCGAACTGCTGGCTGAAGTCGGACTGCCGGACCCGCAGCTGCGTGTGCGCAGCTACCCGCACCAATTGTCAGGCGGACAGCAGCAGCGCGTCATGATCGCGATGTCGATTGCCTGCAAGCCAAAACTGCTGATTGCCGACGAACCGACGACGGCACTGGATGTGACCATCCAGAAGCAGGTCCTTGAGCTGCTCGCGTCGCTGCGCCGGAGCCACCAGATGAGCGTGCTGTTCATCAGCCACGACCTGGAAGTGGTGGGCGAGATCGCGGACGAAGTGATCGTGATGCAGGATGGCGAGATACGCGAGCAGGGCGCGGTGGAGCGGCTGTTCACGGCACCCGTGCACCCCTATACACGGGCGCTCCTGGCCTGCCGGCCGGATGTGGAGCGCCATCCGCGACGCCTGCCGGTGGTCGCCGATTTCATGGATGGCCGCCATCCCGATCGGCGCGACTCGGCGCGAGTGCAACGTGCCGGCCAGGACGTGGTTCTGGAGGTGAGCGGCCTGAGCAAGAGTTTTCGCCTGCGTGATGGGCTGTTCCACTGGCGCGAGGTGCCGGCCGTGGCCGATGTGTCCTTCAAGCTGCGGCGCGGTCAGACCCTTGGCGTCGCCGGCGAGTCAGGCTCGGGCAAGACGACGATGGGTCTTACCCTGATGCGCCTGCACGAGGCGAGCGCCGGCCGCGTCATCATGCACGGCAGCAGCGGGGCGGCGAATCTGCTGGATTTAAGCGAGACGGCGATGATGCCGTATCGCCGGCGCATCCAGATCGTTTTTCAAAATCCCTACGCCTCGCTCAATCCGCGCTTCACCATCGCGCATATTCTGATCGAACCGATGATGCTGCACAGTATCGGCGCGGATGCGCGGGCAAGGATGGGTCTGGCCGGGGACCTGCTGCAGCGCGTCGGCCTGCCGCGCGATGCGCTGGATCGCTACCCGCATGAATTTTCCGGCGGCCAACGCCAACGAATTGCGATTGCACGTTGCCTGACGGTGCGCCCGGAAGTACTCATCTGTGACGAGTCGGTCTCGGCGCTCGATGTCTCGGTGCAGGCGCAGGTACTCAATCTGCTGCTGGATCTGCAGGACGACTTCGGCATGGCCTACATCTTCATTTCCCACGACCTGGCCGTGGTGCGCTATATGTCCGACCAGGTCATGGTGATGAGCGAGGGCCGGGCCGTCGAAATGGCCGATGCCGAGAACATTTATCGCCATCCGCAAAATGCCTATACGCGCAGATTGCTGGAGGCAATCCCGCGTGGGCTTGCCGGCCGTATTGTGCCGGACCCGTAAGTCCTTGAAATTGTGAATTATCTAAGCTTATGGGCCGGAGGGCACAGATTGCGCGTGTGTAAAGTGGGACGAGGGTCAACGCGCCCGAGATCCCCAACGAGCACCGTGCCGCTTCACCCTCGCTCTTGGATGCTGTATTGCCAGTACGTCGTGGAATCGCGCATTTCGGGCCGGCCATTCTCATGGTCGGCGTATGGATTGCTGCGCCCGCGGCCCGTGCGGAAGCCAATGGCGATGCCGTCAGCGCTCTCAAGCAGCTGAGCATCGAGGAGTTGTCGAACACGGAGATCACGTCAGTCTCCAAGACCGCCGAGCCCTTGAGTGATGCAGCTGCGGCGATCTTCGTCATTACGCGCGAGGACATTCTCAATTCCGGCGCGAGGAGCCTGCCCGAAATCCTGCGACTGGCGCCGAATCTTCAGGTCGCGCAGGTCACCGCGAGCTCCTTCGCCATCACGGCGCGTGGTTTCAACGGTACGGCGGCCTCCAAGCTGCTGGTACTGATCGACGGCCGCAGCGTCTATACGCCATATCACTCCGGGGTCTCCTGGGATGCCCAGGAAGTGTTGCCCGAGGACATCGAGCGGATCGAAGTCATCAGCGGCCCCGGCGCGACGCTGTGGGGTGCGAATGCCGTCAATGGTGTCATCAATATCATTACGCGCAGCAGCGCGGACACCCATGGCGGGTCGGCACAGGCGGGAGGCGGCAACCTGGAGCAGAGGGGCAGCGTTCAGTATGGCGCCCGGCTGGGCGCTGCGAGCAGCTTCCGCGCGTATGTTGATTCGTTTCACGCAGATAATGATCTGACCGCGACGGGCGGCAACGCTGATGACGGCTGGAACAAGACACAGGGCGGGTTCCGGTTTGATTGGACGCCCGCCGGGGATCTGGTGACCCTGCAGGGCGATAGCTACCGCGGCTGGGAACACAAAGCCGGCCCCCCGGATGAGTCGATCTCCGGCGACAACCTGCTTGCGCGCTGGAATCACGCACTGGATGGCGGCGCAGCGCTGCAGGTTCAGGCTTATTACGACTACACCGACTTCTCCCGTACCGGGCTCGAAAGCGATGACCTCAGCACCTATGACATCGACGTTCAGCACAGTTTCGCGTGGGGTGAACGCCAGGGCATCGTTTGGGGCGGAGGGGTTCGCACCGAAGAGGATGACTTCCCGACGACATTGTTGAGCACCCAGCCGCTGCAGTTCTCGCCCCAGCGGCGCACGCTCAATTACACCAATATCTTTCTCCAGGACGGCATCTCGCTGAGCCAGTCCGTCAAGCTGATCGTCGGCGCGAAGTATGAACACGATGCGTACACCGGCGGGGAACCGCTGCCGAATGCGCGCATGTCGTGGAAGATATCCGACGGTTCGCTGCTATGGGCATCGGCCTCGAAGGCGGTGCGTGCACCGTCGCGGCTCGACCGGGATTTATACGAAATCATCGGGCCGCTGGTGGTCATCAAGGGCGGAAACTTTCAGGACGAGAAGCTGACCGCATATGAAGTGGGCTACCGTTCTCAGCCGACGGTGAACAGCTCGCTGTCGATATCCACTTTCTACAACGTCTATACCGACCTGCGCAGCGTCGAGTATTCACCCGGTGGAATCCTGCCGGCCATGTTTGCGAATCTCATGGCGGGGAATACCTATGGCATCGAAGCGTGGGGTAACTATCAGGTCAGCGACTGGTGGCGTCTGGGCGCCGGCGCCAACTGGCTGCACGAGGATTTGCATTTCCAACCCGGCAGCAGCGGATTTGGCGGAACGCAACTGGCGGGCGATGACCCGAGTTACCAGCTCTCCTTGCGTTCGACCATGAACCTCAGCAGCAGGTGGACGTTGGATGTCGATCTGCGTCACATCAGTGCATTGCCCAATCCGGTCTCCCCGAGTTATACGGAACTTGGCGCGCACATTTCCTGGGCAATCTCCTCGTCCGTATCGATCGCGCTAACCGGGTCGAATCTCATTCATGCGCAACATCTTGAATTCGGGACGACCGCCGCGCCTCTGCAGCTGGGCTCCACCGGGGTCGAGGTGGGCCGCAGCGTATTCGTCGACGTCAGAGCGAAATTCTAGCGCGCGGCGAGTTCGTTCCCTGCTTGCTCGTATATTCCTACAGAGAATGGCCGCACCGTGCTGTATGACTGTCGGTACCGGACAACCGAAGGATACCGCACATGTCTGCCACGGCCGAGGCGGAGCTCAAACACGAGTTCTGGACCCATATGAGCGCGTCACCTTTTGTGATGCTGGAGCTGGATAACGCTCCACACAGCGCGGCGCCGATGACGGCACAACTGGATGAGCATGCGCACAGCGCGATCTGGTTTTTCACCTCTCGCGACAGTGCATTTGCCCGGATGGGGTCCGCGACGGCGACCTTTGTCGCCAAGAATCATGCGTTGTTCGCGCGCTTCGCCGGTCATCTCGTCGAAGAAACGAGCCGAGCGCTGTTGGATAAATTCTGGACGGACGCGATTACCGCGTGGTTTCCCCAGGGCAAGAACTCCCCGCAAGTCCTGCTGCTGCGCATGGAACTCGGCGAGGCTTCGATATGGGACGCCAAAATGGACGTACTGTCCGTGACCAAGATGCTGCTGGGCATCGACGTGCGCGATGAGATGAAAGGACATCACGCCAACACCTCCTTGTAGCCTAGGGTACCCACCTCAGGGCGGTGGCGGTGATTCCTCGTCGGCGGCCCGTAACAGGATGCGCTGTGCCTGCTTCAGGTGTGGCGCATCAACCATCGCACCGTCGATCTGCAGGACGCCGGCTCCTGGATGGCTTGCGAACGCCGCGACGATGCGTCGTGAGCGCTCGAGGAGCGCCGCGGAGGGGATGAAGGCGGCATTGATTGTCGCGACTTGCAGCGGATGGATGGCCATCATGCCGGTGAAGCCGTCATGTGCTGCGCGCCGGGCATGGGTGGCCAGCCCCGTCAGATCGCGAATTGCAGGGAAGATTGTATCGATGGCGGGAACGGCGGCGGCATGAGCCGCAAAGAGCGCCAGCGAGCGCACCATTTCGAATGGTGCGGTAAGGCGCTGGTCGGCATCGCGGGGGGACTCCGCGCCGATTGCGGCGCACAGATCCTCTGCGCCCCAGGTGAGTCCGAGAAGATGGCTGGCACACGTTGCGTACTCGCCCAAGCGGAATACCGAGGCGGCGGTTTCCGTCGCGATCGGCAGCACCTGACAGGAAAGACCGCGGGCCTGCATTCGTCGGAGCAGCTCATTGATTGAGGCGCTGCCTTCGGCCTTCGGCAATACGATGCCATCCGGAGAAGAACCCTGGAGGGCCGCCAGGTCATCGTTGAGGAAAGGGGAATTGAGCGGATTGACCCGCACCAGGTAGGGCAGCGGCCGTGGCCCCTGGCGCAGGGCTGCGGCAACCTCCCTGCGCGCGGCGTCCTTCGCCTCGATGGCCACCGAGTCCTCCAGGTCCAGAATCAGCGCGTCCGCGCCGCAGCCGGCAGCCGTCTGGACCCGATCCGGGCGATCGCCGGGAACAAATAGCAACGAGCGCAGTTTCATGCGGGCCTGCGGTGCAGAAAGGCCGTTCGCAGGCACTGGCAGACGACCTCGTTGCGCTGATTGAACATGTGATGAGTGAACGTCACGATCCCTGCCTGCGGCCGCGACCGACTCTGCCGCAAGGCCGAGACGGTCGAATCGGCACGCAGCGTATCGCCGATGAAGACCGGCTTGGGCATCACGACCTTGTCGTAACCGAGATTCGCGATCAGCACGCCGGCCGTCGTATCCGTCACCGATATGCCGATCATGAGGGCGAAGGTGAAGATGCCGTTGACCAGGATCTGGCCAAATTCGCTCTGCCCCGCAGCTTCAGCATCCAGGTGCAGGGGCTGCGCATTGTGAGTCAGGGTCGAGATCAGCAGATTGTCGGTCTGCGTCACGGTGCGTCGCAGTTCATGCTCGATATGATCCCCAAGGGTCCACTCTTCGAAGTATCGGCCGGCCATCATGACTCCTTGGCAACGCGCACGAGTAGCGCGCCTTCGGTGACCTGATCGCCCGCGGCGGCGACCAGCGTGGAAACAAGTCCAGCACAGGGCGCCTGCAGCGTCAGTTCCATTTTCATGGCCTCGAGGATGAGCAGGGGCTGCCCCTTCTTGACCTGCTGTCCCTGGTGCGCGGATATGCTAACGATGCGACCGGGCATGGGGGCATGCACGCTGCCGTCGCCATCCGATTCGGCGCCGCTGCCATGCACCGAACTCGGAATGCCGAAACTCCACGCCTCTCCCCGGTCGAACAGAACCTGCTCGCCGCCAACGAGAACGATGGGTGCGCGGCGCCGGCGCGGATCGATCGCCACGGTGTAGGAATGGTTCCCGATTGCAACGCCGACCTGCAGGTGTGGCGAGGCATTGCTGCGAAATCCCAGCAGGGCCTGCCACGGGTCGGCACCCGCAGGCGCCGCCAGCGCTTGGGCCGCCGCGGCGATGATCCCCGGTGACGGCTCGGACGCCGGAATCAAATCGTCTGCATGGCGTTCAATGAATCCGGTATCCAGGTCAGCCGCGATGAACGCAGGATGGCGCGCCAGGCGCGCGAGGAATGCGGCATTGGTGCGGACCGGCCACACCTCCACGGTTTCGCACGCGCGCGCGAGTTGGCGTGCAGCGGCGGTTCGACTGGCTGCGTGCACAATGAGCTTCGCGATCATCGGATCGTAGAAGGTCGTGACCTCATCTCCCTGGGTTACCGCGCTGTCGACGCGAATGTCCGGCGGCAGTGCCAGATGCAGCAGCGGTCCGGTCGAGGGCAAGAATCCGGTGCCCGGGTTCTCGGCATACAGTCGCGCCTCCATCGCATGCCCTTTGATCTGCAGCTGCTCCTGGCAGTGAGGCAATCGCTCGCCGCAGGCGATCCGCAATTGCCACTCGACCAGGTCCTGTCCGGTGATCGCCTCGGTCACCGCGTGCTCGACCTGCAGACGCGTGTTCATTTCCATGAACCAGAGACGATCCGCCTTAAGTCCGTGCGATGCGTCGGCGATGAACTCAACCGTTCCGGCACCGACGTAGTCGACTGCGGCTGCAGCCTTGACGGCCGTGTCGCACAGGACCGTGCGCACCGCGGCGCTGATTCCCGGAGCCGGGGCCTCTTCGATGACCTTCTGGTGGCGGCGTTGTAGCGAGCAGTCGCGTTCGAACAGATGCACGATCTGGCCATGGGAATCCCCGAACACCTGTACCTCCAGATGCCGCGGCGACTGAATGTATTTCTCGAGCAGCACCCGATCCTCGCCGAAAGCGCCGGCTGCCTCGCGCCGGCAGGAGGCCAGTGCGGCATCGAACTGCGCCGCGGCCTCCACACGGCGCATGCCCTTGCCGCCGCCCCCGGCGACGGCCTTGATGAGGATCGGATAGCCCAGTGTCGCCGCTTCGCGCTTCAATCCAGCCGGCGATTGATCCTCGCCCAGATAGCCGGGCGTCACCGGCACGCCGGCTCGCATCATCAGGCTCTTGGCGTGATCCTTGAGCCCCATCGTGCGGATGGCCGCTGGCGGCGCTCCGACCCACAGCAGACCGGCGGCCTGGACCGCCTGCGCAAACTCCGCGTTCTCCGAAAGAAACCCATAGCCGGGATGGATCGCTGCCGCCCGCGTGGCCGCGGCGGCAGCCAGGATTTTCGCGCCGTTGAGGTAGCTTTCGCGGGCCGGTGGCGCTCCGATCGGCACCGAGTCGTCCGCTTCCCTGACGTAGGGCGCGTGCTCGTCGGCGGTGGAGTACACGGCGATGGTGCGCACCCCCAGCCGCCTGGCGGTGCGGATAATTCGCCGGGCGATCTCCCCGCGATTCGCAATCAGGACCGATTCCATCATGGGCGTTACATCCGGAACGAACCGAACCGGGGTCGATCTGGAATCGGCGCATTCAGCGCCGTGGCAAAGGCGAGACCGAGCACATCGCGGGTCTGCGCCGGATCGATGATCCCGTCGTCCCACAACCGGGCGGTCGCATAGTAGGGATTGCCCTCGGCTTCGTAACGCTCGCGCACCGGTGACTTGAAAGCCGCCTCTTCCTCGGCGCTCCAGGTCTCTCCCCGTGTTTGCATCGCATCACGCTTGATGGTGGCCAACACGGCAGCGGCCTGTTCCCCGCCCATGACACCGATACGGCTGTTCGGCCAGGTGAACAGGAACCGCGGCGAATATGCCCGGCCGGCCATTCCGTAATTGCCGGCTCCAAAACTGCCTCCGATCAGAACGGTGATCTTCGGGACCGTGGCCGTCGCGACTGCGGTCACGAGCTTTGCGCCATCCTTGGCGATGCCGCCAGCCTCATAACTACCGCCGACCATGAAGCCGGAAATGTTCTGCAAGAAGAGCAAGGGGATGCGCCGCTGGCAGGCCAGCTCGATGAAGTGGGTGCCCTTCAGCGCGCTTTGGGAGAACAGCACGCCATTGCTGGCGAGAATTCCGATGGGCATGCCCCACAGGTGCGCAAATCCACACACCAGCGTCGTGCCGTACAGGGCCTTGAACTCCTGCAGCTGCGAAGCATCAACGAGCCGCTTGATGATTTCCCGAACATCGTAGGGTGCGCGCACATCGGCCGGAATGACTTCATATAGAGACTGGGGAGAAAATTGCGGCGGGCGCGGCGCACGCAGTTCGATGGGTGCGGGAGGCGCCGTATTCAAGCGGCTGACGATGTCACGCACGATGATGAGCGCGTGCTCGTCATCCTCGGCGACATGATCGACGACTCCGGAGCGTCGTCCATGGGTATCGGCGCCGCCGAGCGCCTCGGCCGAGATGATCTCCCCGGTTGCCGCCTTCACGAGGGGCGGACCGGCAAGAAAGATCGTGCCCTGGTTGCGGACAATCACGGATTCATCGGACATCGCCGGGACATAGGCGCCGCCCGCCGTGCAGCTGCCCATGACACAGGCAACCTGGGCAATGCCATCGGCCGACATCTGCGCCTGGTTGTAGAAGATGCGTCCGAAATGCCCCTCGTCGGGGAACACCTCGGCCTGGTAGGGCAGGTTGGCGCCACCGGAGTCCACCAGATAAATGCACGGCAGGCGGTTTTCCTGCGCAATCCGCTGCGCGCGCAGGTGCTTCTTGACGGTGAGCGGGAAGTACGCGCCGCCTTTGACCGTTGCATCATTGGCAACGATCATCGCCAGGCGACCGGAAATCCGCCCGATGCCGGCAATGAGCCCGGCGCCCGGCGCCTCATCCTCGTAGAGACCGAATGCTGCGAGCTGACCAATCTCCAGGAACGGAGCCCCGGGATCCAGCAGGCGCATGACGCGATCCCGCGGCAGCAGTTTGCCGCGCGCCGTGTGTCGGGCGCGCGCTGCCGCAGGTCCTCCCAAGGCGGCCGCGCCAACCCGTTCGCGCAGCTGCGCCGCCAGTTCGCGATTGATCCGCGCGTTGTCCGGGACTTGCGGGTCCTCGGCGCCCATCAAACGCCGATCAGCTCGCGACCGATGAGGAAGCGGCGTATCTCATTGGTACCGGCCCCGATATCGTAGAGCTTCGCGTCGCGCAAAAAGCGCTCGACGGGCCACTCTTTGGTGTAACCGGCGCCGCCGAGCGCCTGGATTGCCTCGAGACAACTCCGCACCGCATTCTGCGACGCCAGCAATATCGCGCCGGCCGCATCACGCCGACTCGCATGACCCGCATCGCAGGCGCGCGCTACCGCATAGACGTAAGCCCGGGCGCTGTTCATGGCCACGTACATATCCGCGATCTTGGCCTGCATAAGCTCGAACGAACCAATGGCGCGCCCGAATTGCTTGCGCTCCCGCACGTAGGGCAGAACGACATCCAGACACGCCTGCATGATTCCAATCGGACCGGCAGCGAGCACCGCCCGTTCATAGTCAAGACCGCTCATCAGCACGACAACTCCGCCATCGGGACTTCCGAGGACATTCTCGGCCGGTATCTCGCAGTCACGGAAGATGAGCTCGGCGGTATCTGAGCCGCGCATGCCCATTTTCTCCAATTTCTTCGCGACGCTGAACCCCGAAACTCCTTTCTCCAGCAGGAAGGCTGTGATGCCCTGGGACTGTGGCGACGTGCGCGCGTAGACCACGGTCGTGTCGGCATGCGGTGCGTTGGTGATCCAGTACTTCGTGCCATTGAGCACATAGCGATCACCGCGACGCTCCGCCTTCAGCTGCATCGACAGGACATCAGAACCGGCACCGGCCTCGCTCATCGCCAGAGAACCAACATGCTCTCCGCTGATCAGCTTGCCAAGATAGCGACGCTTCTGCGCCGCAGTCCCCCAGCGTCGGATCTGATTGATACAAAGGTTGGAGTGCGCACCATAGGACAGCCCCACCGAGGCCGAAGCCCGGGACACCTCTTCCATGGCAATGACATGCTCAAGATAGCCGAGCCCGAGGCCGCCCCATTCCTCCTCGACGGTTATGCCATGTAGGCCGAGCTCGCCCATCGCCGGCCATAGCTCACGCGGGAAAACATTGCTGGCATCGATTTCGGCCGCCCGGGGGGCAATATTCGCCGTGGCAAACCGGGCGGTCGAATCACGGATGGCGTCCGCCGTTTCACCCAGCCCGAAATCCATCGCAAGCTCGGCCATAGCAGCAATGTCCTAAGCTGAAGACCAAGACATTCTACGACCTGGGGTCCAGTCCTCAAGTCTGAAGTTCGCCGAGATCGCGAAAGTAGTCCAGTGATGCGGGGTTCGCGAGTGCTGCGCGATTGCGCACCGGTTCATTCTCGATCACCGCGCGCACGGCGAGTTCGGAGGCCTTCCCGTTGAGGGTCCGGGGCAGATCCGGCGCAGCGAGGATTCGGGCGGGAACGTGCCGCGGTGTCGTCGCGTTGCGGATCCGCTCGCGGATGCGCCTCTTCAGGGGCTCATCGAGCGTGAAGTCAGGCGCCAATTGCACGAACAGTACGATCCGTACGTCGCCCGCGAAGCGCTGACCGACCGCGAGTGCTTCGGCTATTTCCGGCATGCCGGCGAGCGCCGAGTACAGCTCGCCCGTGCCGATGCGCACTCCGCCTGGCTTGAGCATCGCATCCGAGCGACCGAGAATCACCAATCCATCGTGCGCGGTGATCAGGGCGTGATCGCCGTGGTGCCACACATTCGGATAGCGCTCGAAGTAGGCCGCATGAAACAGCCGTCCGTCGCGATCGTTCCAGAACCCGATCGGCATGGAGGGAAAGGGGGCGGTGCATACCAGTTCGCCCGGCTCACCGCGCAGCGGCCGACCGGCTTCATCGTAGATGTCGACGGCCATGCCGAGGCCGCGACACTGGATTTCCCCGGGGTGGACAGGCAGCAGCGGACATCCGAGCCCGAAGCAGGACACGATGTCCGTGCCGCCGGAGATCGAGGCGATCTGCACATCCTGCCTGATGTCCCGGTAGATGCCCTCATAACCGGCGGCAGAAAGCGGCGAGCCGGTCGACAGAATCGTGCGCAGCGCCGACAGATCCACTCGAGCGGCAGGCTTGAAGTCACTCTTCTCCAGGGCCGCCAGGTACCGCGCGCTGGTGCCAAAGACCGTGATTCGCTCCTCCTCGGCCATACGCCACAGTGCGCCCGGGTCGGGATGAAACGGTGAGCCATCGTACAGCACCAGAGTCGTACCGCAGGCGAGGGCGCTCATCTGCCAGTTCCACATCATCCAGCTGCACGTGGTGTAGTAGAAGAGCCGGTCACCGATCTTGAGGTCCGTGTGCAGCAGGTGCTCCTTGAGGTGTTGAAGCAGCGTGCCGCCGACGCCGTGCACGATGCACTTCGGGGCGCCGGTGGTACCGGAGGAGTAAAGGATGTACAGCGGAGCATTGAAATCGACGCGCTCGAAGCGAATCTCCTGCGCGTGGCTGCCGAGCTCCTCGAAGCGCTCGGCCCGGTCGAGCCCGGCAAACGATGCGAGCGGATGCAGGTAGCTGACCACGGCTATGCGTTCGATGCTCGGTAGGCGCGCGATGACTTCGGCAAGCACCGGCAGGCATTCGAAGCTTTTCCCTGCATAGGTATAGCCGTCGGCGCAGAACAGCACTTTCGGTGCGATCTGTCCGAAGCGCTCCAGCAGGGCATCGGCTCCAAAGTCGGGCGAGCAGGATGACCAGATTGCACCCCGTGCCGCGGTCGCCAGCATCGCGATGCAGGTTTCGGGAATATCCGGCAGCACAGCGGCGACGCGATCGCCACGACCGACGCCTTGGGATTCCAGCCACGCCGCCACCCGCGCCACGGCTTGGTGCAGAGCATGAAAGGAAAGTTCAGCCCGCTGGCCGCGCTCGTTGCGGAAAATGAGCGCGGGACGGTCATCGCGATGGCGCAGCAGATTCTCGGCGAAGTTGATCTGCGTACCCGCAAAAAAGCGGGCGCCGGGCATCTGGTCCGCGTCAGTGAGAACCGGGCCGGAGCCCCACTCCGCCCGTACCTGCGCGAAATCGGCCAGTTCGCTCCAGAAAGCTGCGGGCTCGGCGACCGACCACGTGTAGAGCGCGGCGTAGTCCGACATCGCAACGCCGCGGCGGGCGAGGCCTTGCATGAAGTGCGTGAGGTTGGCCGCTGCGATCTGTTCGGGACCGGGTCGCCAGATAGTCATGCGACACAAAGCATAACGCATTGCTTCAGTCGAGTATCGAAATCAGCTTCTGCGCGGCGGCCGGGGCGCGCTCCTTGGCGCCATTGATGAAGTAAAGGAATACATCGCGCGGCTGTCCCGCCTCGGCTCCCATGGCCGAAACTCTCGGCAAGTCCGCAGGTTCCTTGCCGCTCGCCCATGTCTGTGCACGCCGGGACCATTCCTTCAGGGAAGCCAGCGGATATCCCGTCGCACATGATGCGGTACTGCGCCGCAGGCGCGCATACACGAAGGCCGATGTCAGATCGGCAAATCCCGGGCGCGTCGCATCATCCTCGTAAACGACTGCGACGCCATGTTTGCGGGCACTCGCGAGAAACTCGCGATTCAGGAAGCTCGCGTGACGGACTTCGAGGGCATGCCGCAATGGCAGTTTGCCGACCGTCGCCGGCAGCAGCGAGAGGAAGCCGTCTACTTCTGCAGCGGCGAAGGCCTTGGTATCGGCCAGCTGCCACAGTACGGGGCCGAGCTTGGACTTCAATTCGGTGAGGCCACTCGACAAAAAGCGTTCGATCGCCGAGCCTGCGCTCGCCAGGTCTTTGCGTTGGACGATGAAGCGTGGCGCCTTGATCGAAAACATGAACGATTCGGGGGTCGCGTCGTGCCATTTGGCGAACACCGCGGGTTTCTGCAGGCCGTAGAAAGTTCCGTTGATTTCGATCGAAGTGACGTGCCGGCTTGCATACTCGAGCTCGCGGCTTTGCGCAGTGTCGGGAGGATAGAATGTCTTGCGCCATGGCTCATAGTTCCAGCCGCCGATACCAATCCGGATCTTTCCATTTGGCGCTGACATATGTGTCAGATTATGGGCCCGCGCCTCAGATCTTCAATAAGTGCCGCGCGCAGTTCATCGGCGCTGCTAGCCTCGGCGCGCAGGCCGATCCGACCCGCAGGCCCGGTGAAGGGGCGGCCACGCAAATCCTCCTCATCTGCGGGCTGCTCGCCGACCAGCATGAATCGCGCATAGGAAGGTCCCTCGACCGCCGGCAGTCCTGTGTGGAGGCGGGGACCTGCTTCGTATCCGAGTCGTGTCGCGACGGCATTCGCGACTATTGAAGCAACTTGCTCGGCAATAAGTATGGGCGGCTGCGCTGGCTTCGCGTGGGAAAGCGCCGTTCCGTGCCATGCATTGCGGCATGCAGCCTGTTGCCGGCCCCTACAACGAGCTTCAGATTGCCCTTACTGACTCTCTCGCGCCGGGCGTTGGTCACTTGTGAGGCGTACTCCTTAGCGTCGGCCCCGGTGGGGCAGGGCATGAGACAGGTGACGGTGACGCCTGAGTCCTTCAGTTCGTTACTGAGTGCCGCCGAGAGGGAGTCGAGAAATGCCTTGGAGCAGTTATATACGGCCTCCAAGATCCCGGGCATGATTTCGTCGAGCGATCCGACAATGATGATGTGACCCTTGCCGCGGTGACGCATTTCCCGGGCCATCTCAAAAACCATACGCACGGTCGCATCAATGTTCGACTGGATATCTTTGAGCACCTCGTTTAGCCCGGCTTGCGCGAAATCCTGCCCGGAGCCCAGCTGCGTGATGGCAAGGAGCGCATCGACCGGTCGACCGGCGACAATAGCGGTCAGCTGACCTTTGAGCACCGGGCTCGCCATATCACATTGAACGGCATCGCATCTCACGCCCAGCTCACCCAGTTCCCACGCGGTCTGATGGATTGCCGGATCGTCGGCTGCGATGACGAGGTCAAATCTGTCCTGTGCATACAGACGCGCGAACTCAAGTCCGATCGGTGTCGAAGCGTCCGTTATGACGGCCAGCTGTCGTTCATGGGTATCCATGCATTCATCCTGTTCAAGGGTGACCGTACCTAGGACAGCGTATCGGGCGGCCCGGTACAAGACCGTGACCTCGTATTGACGTGCCGGACGAAACCGACGCCGTATCGTGGGCGCGGTCGGGGCCGTGGCGAGCCCAACTCAGATTCGTCTGACGCGATGCCGTAGCGCAGGGCCCGCTGCCAAGCGCCGATCGATGGGATAGTGTTTCAATGTTATTTGGTCTGGAAACCGAAAAAATGTCGAGCGCAAAACAGAAAGCAGCCGCGCGCCGCAATGTGAAGAAGGCGGCTGCAGCCGCCAAAAGGAAAAAGACAATCAGCCACTTGAGTGTTGCTACCCGTCATGCGCTTGGCAAACAAGGTGCAAAGGTGGCAAGAGAGCGCACAGCGCACGCTTGATTCTCCGGCGCTTCGGGCCATGTGTTAGCGTACCTCGCCCCTTCTCCTCATATTGGATCCAAGATGCCTCACTGGTGGCAAAGTGGTGTGATCTACCAGATCTATCCGCGCTCATTTCAAGATTCAAACGGTGACGGCGTCGGTGATCTGGCGGGGATCATCGCACGGCTGGACTATCTCGTTGAGCTGGGTATCACGGCGCTGTGGATTTCCCCGATCTATCCCTCGCCGATGGCTGACTTTGGCTACGACGTTGCCGATTACTGCAAGATAGATCCGGTATTCGGAACCCTCGCGCAGTTCGATCAGCTGGTCGTAGAAATGCATCGCCGCGATCTGAAGCTGATCCTCGATTTCGTACCGAACCATACCTCAATCGAGCATCCATGGTTTCGCGCGAGCCGCTCCTCGCGTCACGATCCGAAGCGCGACTGGTATGTCTGGCGGGATCCGCGAGCGGACGGAGGGCCGCCGACCAATTGGCTCAGTGAATTCGGCGGCGCCGCCTGGTCATGGGACGAGGCGACACAGCAGTTCTACTATCATGCCTTCCTGGCGGATCAGCCAGACCTCAACTGGCGCAATCACGAAGTGCAGGAGGCCATGTTCGACGTGATGCGCTTCTGGTTGGCGCGCGGTGTGGATGGATTTCGGGTCGATGCCATCCACATGCTGCTCGAGAGCGAGGATCTCATCGACAACCCGCCGAACCCGGCGTGGCAAACGGGGAAATCACCGGCGCGTCGGTTGCTGCGTCTCTACAGCGCGGATCAGCCCGAGACCCATGCGATGATCGAGCAGATGCGGCGAGTCGCGGATGAATACGCGGACCGCGTTCTCATCGGCGAGGCCAATCTGCCTTACGATCGTCTCATGAAGTATTACGGGGAATCGCTCGGCGGCTTTCATCTGCCGTTCAATTTCCATTTGCTGAGGGCGCCGTGGCAGTCGCTGTCCATCGCCGCGTTAGTCAAACAGTACGAAGCGGCGCTGCCGGCCGGTGGCTGGCCGAACTGGGTGTTGGGCAATCATGATCTGTCGCGATTGATCAATCGCGTCGGGAGTATCGCGCAGGCACGCCTTGCCGCAATGCTGCTGCTGACCCTGCGTGGAACGCCGACGATCTATTACGGCGAAGAGATCGGCATGGGCGATGTTGAAATTCCGCCGCAGGACGTCAGGGACCCGTGGGAGCGGAATGTGCCCGGGCTTGGCCTGGGACGCGACCCGTGCCGCACTCCGATGTGCTGGAATTCGCACCCCGGTGCCGGCTTCACGACCGGCGTTCCCTGGCTGCCGATCGGCACGCAGTTCGCGCATGTCAACGTCGCGGAGGAGTTCGCGGATCCGGCTTCGTTTCTGACCTTATACCGTGCGTTGCTCGCCTTGCGTCGGGCGGAGCCCGCCTTGAGCGTGGGTACCTATCGGGAACGCTGGGTAGATCCACAAATGTTCATGTACGAACGTGTCAATGGGACACGTCGTGTGCTCATCGCCCTCAACTTCAGTGCAACGGCGCATCCCCTTCCGCAACTTGAGCATCCGATCCGGATCCTGCTGTCCACATGCGATGGTATTCGTGAGCGTGGCTCGACGATTCTTGATGCGTACGAAGGAATCGTGGCCCTGATCGGATGATCCGTCGGTCGTGGCTCACAGTGCCACAGGCTACCGTCCTAGGGCTATCCGCCCATCCGCGCTATTACCGTTGGAATCCGAATCGCACAATCCAGGGTCGGGTCATGGCTTCAGCGCAAGATAATCCACTGACGAAATTCCCCAAACCCCCATTCCCGGAGCAGACGCAACCTTGGCCGGGACTGGCCGGGAAAATGATGCCCAGACCCGATCACGGTGAGAGCAGCTACAAAGGATCCGGGCGCCTCATGGGACGCAAGGCGCTCATCACCGGTGGTGATTCGGGAATGGGCCGCGCAGCGGCGATTGCCTATGCGCGCGAAGGCGCGGATGTGGCCATCAATTATCTGCCGGCGGAAGAGAGCGACGCTTGCGAGGTCATTCACCTGATCAAGCAGGCCGGCAGGGTGGGCATCGCGATTCCCGGCGATCTGACAGATCGCGCATTCTGTGAACGGCTAGTCCAGCAGGCTGTGCAACAACTGGGTGGTCTGGACATCGTAGTGTGCAATGCCGGCTACCAGCATTCGAGCCCCTCGATCCTCGACGTCACGGATGAGGACTTCGATACGACGATGAAGACCAATATTTATGCACCGTTTTATATCATCAAGGCCGCCCTGCCACATCTGAGTGAAGGCTCATGCATCATCGGCACGACATCGGAGCAAGCCTACGATCCGTCGCCGGAACTGTACGACTATGCGCAGACGAAGGCGGCAACCATGAACTATGTGAAGTCCCTGGCCAAGCAGCTCGGCAAGCGCGGCATACGCGTCAACGGCGTCGCGCCGGGCCCTATCTGGACGCCATTGCAAATCAGCGGAGGCTCGACCGTCGAGAAGTACCGGCATTTCGGCAGCGCGACCTCTCTGGGTCGGCCTGGGCAGCCCGTGGAACTCGCCTCGATCTACGTCCAGCTGGCCGCGAGTGATGCAAGTTTCGCGACCGGCAACATCTATGGCGCCGGAGGCGGGCAGGGTCAACCGTAGGACGGTGAGCGTAGGAAGATCTGGTCCTGCCCGGCTCGTTGCGGTAGGTTCTAGTCGCGGCACGACGACAATGACTTCCAGCAGGGGGCTTAAGGCATGGCTGCTTCTACCGGCGGGGGTACCAAGATTCTCGTCGTGGACGACAATCGGGACGCGGCCGATATGCTCACGATGGTGCTGGAACTTGCAGGCCATGAGGTGCGCACGGCCTACGACGGCACGGATGCATTGCGATTGGCTGAAGTGTTTCTACCGCGAGTCATGCTGCTCGATATCGGCATGCCGCTGATGGACGGCTATCAGGCCGCACGCCAGATTCGGGATCGAACCTGGGGTAAGTCGATGGTTCTTGTTGCACTCACCGGTTGGGGTCAGGAGCAGGACCGCCGCCGTACACGCGAAGCCGGGTTTGACCACCACCTGGTAAAGCCCGTTGATCCTCAAGCGATCAGCGAGCTGATTGAGGAAGTAAAGCTCAGCTGACGGGGAGCGACTGCTCGGGCTTCAGTGCGCCGGCGCCTCGCATCTGAAGTTCTGCTCCTCATCCTTGCTGCCTTTGCCGCCGTACACCGCCTCCTGCGGGTAGGGGCACAGCGGGCGCGTCCGCGCCACTGCGCCGGGTAGGTTGCTGGCGATGATCCGCTGCGGGGCATTGCCGGTACCGACCCAGCTATCGATGGCCGAGATCGTATCGATCACCGAGGGCCCGTCGCCGCCGCCGCAGTGCCCCATGCCAGGTGCCAGGAACAGGCGCGTATTGGCCGATTCCTTGGCTCCGGCCTGCTGCATCACCGCCGTGTAGAAGTTCACCGTGCTGCGCGTCGGGATCAGACCATCGGCCATGCCGTGCGAGAGCAGCAGCTTGCGGCCGCCGGCGAGAAAGGCGTTGACGCCGGAAGGGGGTACATCCAGTACGGCGTGGCCGAACTTCATGGAACGCTCCACGTCGCGGTCGTAGTCGAAGCTGCGAAAGTCCCACTTTGGATCGTGGAACACGAGCGCACGAAAGAACGTCGTCGCCACGGGGAAGGGCTCAGAACCCATGGTGAGCAGAGGCAGCATGCCCTCGCTGCCCGGCTCGAAGCCCGGATAGATCAGATCGCTGGTGCGCGGATTGCGCACACCCGCGTAGATGGCGCGCAACGCGGCGACCTGTGGGGCGCTCAGGCAGTCGGCGCCGTCGCCGGCCTTGCACTGCAGGACCTGCGGATCAAAGTCGCAACCCAGATGCGACACGATGCCGTCGCTCACGCCGTCCCGCGCGTCGCATGCCTGCAGCACGGCCTTATGCACCAGGGCAAACTTCTGTGGCGGAATGCGACTGGCCGGATCCTTCATTGTCGCCGCCCCGGTCCATAGCGATGCGACCATCAGGCCCACCATCGGATTGGCCGGTGCCATGGCGGAGATGCCGTCGTAGTCCTTCGGGTACCGGTAGGCTTCCATCAGTCCCTGGCGACCGCCGGTCGAACAGCTCACAAACAGGGAACGACTCTCCGGCTTGTCAAAGAAGGCCTTGATCAGCGCCTTGGCAGCGACGGTGGTCTCGTGCACCGCGCGATAGCCGAAATCCACCAGCTTCTCCGGATGTCCGGCCGCGAAACTGGCATCGAGAGGACTGCCCTGGTGTCCGTCGTCGGTGGCCATCGTGGCGTAGCCCTTTGCCAGTGGCTCGACCATCGAGGACAGTACGATCGAACCGGCCCACACGCCATTGCCTGTGCCGACGAACTTGCCGTTCCACCCCGATGCGGGCAGCCACACCTCGAAGCGGATGTCCGAGTCCGGGCTGGGTCGAAGGACACCCGCGACGCGGCAGAATGCCGGCAGATGCCCATAATCAGTGGTGGGTGCACCCGGCCCACCTCCGCCGGCTGCCGCGGGCTTGAAGGCGCCGGCCGCAACGCTTGCGGCGCTGGTGATGGTGACATGAGGTAGCTTTAAATCGGCCAGCTGCTCGCACGGCGCGGCGGTGGCCGCCTGCATCTGCAAGGCGCCAACCGCGGCGACGCCAGTCAGCCACACCGGAATCGAATGGCGACGGAACATATGACCCCCCGTAGTCTTTTGCGGATGATCACCCTATCCATCGAGAAAGGAAACTTTAGCTTGAGCGGTCTTAGGACCCCGGGGTGGCGACACCGGTAGCACCGCTGCTGGTGAACTCGAACCGCACCAGCCACTGTCGCGTGCCCGGCTGGTCTGCCGGCACGAACGTCCATTTCTGGGCCGCCTCCCTGGCGAGGCGGGCAAAGTAGGAGCTGGGTCCGGTGTTCTTCAGGTGCGCCGCAGTGACAGCGCCTGCGCGATCGACGTCCACCAGCACCGCAATCTTGATACGGCCATGAATGGTCTTCAGTGCGCTGCGCGAAACTTTCGGCATCTGCACATGAACCGCAACAGATCCGGCTGGATGCGCCGCCGGAGCCGGTACCGCATTTGCTCGCACCGCAGTGGATTGCGGTACGGATAGCTGCGCCGTATCGGGAAGCGACTGCGGGGCGCTCACTGGCGCGCGAAACAGCCGCAGGTCCGTCCAGACGGCGGCCAGCAATATCACGAACATGAGCGCAACGATGGCGGGCATGCGCGAGCCATGGCCAGGTGGCTCCAGTGACGGCACGGCCGGGTGCGGCGCTGCGTCCATGACCGGTGCGGGAGCGGGCTCGCTCGGGGTCGCGGGCTCGGGCTCGCATCCGAACTGGACTTGCAGGTCAACGGCCGATGGACGAGTCGCGGGGTCATAGCGCAGGCAGCGCCGCACCGTGTCCGTGAATGCAGCCGGAAGACTGGTCGGCAGGCTGGCCGCGTCCGATCGCTGATCAGACCAGGGAAGAGATTGCGTCAGCGCTTCGACCAGCGTTACGCCCAGGCCCCAGATGTCATCGGCAATCCCGAAATTCGCCTGAACCGCCTCGGGAGGATCGTAGTAACAGGCCTCGGCAATACCGACTCTGGGTGCGCCGGCGGGACGGATGCTGTCAGTGGCCAGTTTCACCTGATCGTTGACGACCAGTACGTTCGACGGCTTCAAGTGAGCGAGTACCAGAGCCTTGCGGTGCAGGAAGGCGAGGGCGTCAAGGGTGGGCGGAAGCATTTCGCGAACTTCATCGCCGGTAAGCGCCCGCTGGTCGAGGACTTCGCGCAAAGTCTGCTCGGCATATTCCATCACGACGAACAGGAACGGGCGGCCTCCGAGCTTGCACAGACCCGCATCGAAAAGCTGAATCAGATGCGGGTGGGACAGCCCGACGGCGGACCTCCAGTGCGTGAGCTGCGCCAAAGTAACCCGCTCGATCGGGATGATCTTGAGCGCAGCGTTGGGCACTTCCTGCCCGGTGCGTTCGGTCAGGAACACTGCGCTGTGCTGGGAGCCATTGATCAGGCGCTGCAGCGGATAGACGCCGTTGATGAGCGCGCCTTGCCACCCGGACCAGATCGGGGCCACCGCGGTCTGTGTGCCTGTTTGCGCATTCATGAGGAACGACACCGTGCGGGGATTTCGCCCGCGACGATAGCACCCGCCGCGAACGGGCCGGAGGATCTCAATGGAGACGTGGATCACACATTGGATACACACCCTATCCCACTGGATAAGGAACGTCGCGTCCCCATAACACTCAATTAGTTGTACAGCGAAAAGTCCGGAAACGGTCTGCTTCGCTCAAGCTTTTGTCATGCCCATGCGATTCCTCACACCACTGTTGGCGCTGCTCACTGTCGGCTTTTCCATACAGGCCGGGGCGGATGACGCAGCGGTCAAAACCGAGTACGCCCACAAGGGTCAGCAGGACTGGGGCATGCTCCAGCAGTATTGCAGCAAGTGCCACAACACCAGTGACTGGGCCGGTGGCGTTGCATTCGACACCATGAAGCCGGCCGAGGTGCCGGCCAACGCCGGTGTCTGGGAAGCAGCCGTGCGCAAGCTGAGCGGTGGCCTGATGCCGCCGCCGGGCAATCCGCATCCGCCCCAAAAGCAGGTCGACGGCTTCGTCAGTTGGCTGCAGGGATATCTGGATGCGGCCCATGCGGCGGGCGATGAGCCGCTCGCGGGCAATGTGGCCGTTCAGCGCCTGAGTCGCACCCAGTACGGCGCGGAAGTACAGGGCCTGCTTGGCGTCACCATCGACGTGGCCGATTTGTTGCCGCCGGAGACCGAGGTCGGCGGTTTCGACAACATTGCCGCGGCCTTGAGCGTCTCACCGTCCTTCCTCAGCCAGTACGTACGGGCGGCACGTGTTGTCGCTCACCTGGCGGTCGGTGAGCCGGCACCGCGCACGTCCACGACGTTGTTCCCGGCGCCGCGTACCAACCAGGACGAGTATCAGCCCGGCATGCCGCTCGGCAGCCGCGGCGGGGAGGCCTTCACCTACAACTTCCCCGTGGATGGGGAATACCGCTTCACGATCAAGGATCTGGATGTGGGTCTGTACACCTGGGCGACGGAGAGCCGTAATACGCTGGTACTGCTCGTCGACGGCAAGGAAGTATTCCGCGGCGACTTGGGCGGATTGAAGGATCTGGAACTTGCGGATCGGGAGGGCGCGGCCGGCGCGGCCAAGATCATGGCGCGCTTTGAGAATATCCCGGTGCACGTCAAGGCCGGACAGCGCAAGGTGGTTGTCACCTTCGTCCAACGCTCCGAAGCCGAGTCACCCTACGATGTCGGTTCCGGTGGCTTCACTGCAAGGTTACGCACTGCGCGGCTGCTGGGTGGCGTGCAGGTGGCGGGTCCGTTCGGCGCGACACAACTCTCCGACACACCCAGCCGCAAGAAAATCTTCATCTGCCACCCGCAGGCCCCGGACCAGGAGCGCGGCTGCGCGCAGAAGATCACCCAGCATCTCGCGCAGCTCGCCTTCCGCAGGCCGGTCACCCAGACCGACATGGACAAATTGATGCCTTTCTATGAGACCGGGTACAAGCAGGGCGGCTTCAACCGTGGCATCGAGCAGATGGTAGCCGCCGTACTGGTGAGCCCCTCCTTCCTGTACCGCACGATCCTGCCGTCGCTGGATGCCGCCAATGGCAAACTGCACGCGCTGAGCAATCTTGAGCTGGCCTCGCGCCTGTCATTCTTCCTGTGGAACCAGGGTCCGGACGAGGAGCTGCTGCGCGTGGCCATGGCCGGTCAGCTCACGCAGCCTAAGGTGCTCGACGCGCAGGCCAAGCGCATGCTGGCCGATCCGCGCGCGGCCTCGCTGGTGGATGACTTCGCCTCCCACTGGCTCGATCTCGACAAGATCGACTCGGTGGTGCCGGACCCCAAGCTGTTCCCGGACTACAGCGCGCCCTTGCGTGATGACTTCACCAAGGAAGCGCAGCTGTTCATCTCGAGCATCTTCCTCGACAACCAGAGTGTCCTGGGGCTGCTCAATGCCAACTACACCTTCCTCAACGAACGCCTTGCGCACCATTACGGCATCGACTCGGTGTATGGCAGCCAGTTCCGGCGGGTCGATCTGAAGGACCATCCGGAACGCTGGGGCCTGCTCGGCAAGGCCGCGATGCTGATGGAGACCTCCTACGCCGATCGCACTTCTCCGGTGCGGCGCGGTGCCTGGATTCTCGACAAGCTGATGGGCACGCCGCCGGCGCAGCCGCCCCCGGGTATCAACATGAACCTGGACCAGCCTCCCGGGGCCAGACCGACCACGGTACGCGCACGCCTGGAACTGCATCGGCAGAACCCGAGCTGCGGTCAGTGTCATGGGGTCATCGACCCCTATGGTCTGGCGCTTGAGAACTTCAACGCCACGGGAGCGTGGCGCACCTTTGATCACGTCGCCAACGAGTCGATCGACCCGGCATCGGCACTGCCGGACGGCAGAATGCTCACCGGTGAGCAGGACCTGCGCCAACTGCTCGTGAGCCAGCCCGATCGCTTCGTCACGGCGCTGACTTCGAAGCTGATGATGTACGGCCTCGGCCGCAAGCTCGACTACTACGACATGCCACAGGTGCGCGCCATCGTGCATGCGGCGAAGCCGCAGGACTACCGCTTCTTCGCGATTGTGCGCGGCATCGTCGACAGCAATGACTTCCGCCTGCAGGCGGAGCCGCATACAGCGGATGCGCCGAGTCTGAAGCTTGCCGCCAATTCGAGGAGCCACTGATGTTCCTGACCAAGAAGCATCTGTCGCGTCGCACGGCCCTCAAAGGCCTGGGCGTGTGCCTGGGTCTGCCACTGCTGGATGCGATGGTACCGGCCGCGACGGCGCTCGCGCAGACAGCCGCGGCGCCAAAAATGCGTGCGGGATTCTTCTACTGGCCGCACGGCGCGATCATGGACAACACGCCCTACGGGGCAAAGATGGATCACTGGATGCCGAGCGGCAAGGGCCAGGATTTCAAACTCAGCCCCATTCTGGCATCGCTCGAGAAGTACAAGCGTTACGTCACTTCCTTCAGCAATCTTGAGGATAAGGCGAGCTTCGACTCGGTACACGTGCTGGTTCCGGCGGCTTGGCTGAGCGGAGTGCAGCCGAATATCTCTTCGGTGAGCCCCGACATGGCAATCACGCTCGACCAGGCCGTTGCGAAGCAGATCGGCCAGCAGACGGCAATCCCGTCGCTGGAAATGGCTTCGGAAACCACGGTCCAGGTGGCCGCCTGCGGCGGTGCCGTCGGCGGCTGCTACTACAGCTCGACACTTTCCTTCCGCGACGCTCATACGCCGCTGCCGATGGAATACAACCCGCGCAAGATCTTCACGCAGCTGTTCGGTGAGGGCGATAACGCACAGGAGCGCAAACAGATCGCACAGCAGACGGCGAGTCTGCTCGATCTGATCTCCGACAGCACCACATCGCTGCAACGCCAGCTGGGCGCGGCGGACCGTAACGTCCTGGCGAACTACCTGGATACGGTGCGCGAAATCGAGCGCCGCATCCAGCAGGCCGAGGCGCACAAACTGACGAACGTGACCCTGCCCGAAGCGCCGGAGGGCGTGCAGGACGGTTTCGACAAGCAGGTGGAACTGATGTTCGACCTGCTCGCATTGGCGTACCAGGCCGATGTGACCCGCGTGGCCAGCTATTTCATGGTTTCGGAAGGGACCAACCGCACCTATAACTTCATCGGTGTGCCCGACGCCTTCCACCCGCTGTCGCACCACGCGAATGACATGGGGCGAATCCAGCGCCTGGTGAAGATCCAGACCTGGCACGCGGAGCGCTTTGCGCAGTTCCTCGGCAAACTCGCGGCCACACCGGATGGCGACGGGACGCTGCTGGATCACTCGATTTTTCTGTATGGCTCGAACATGAGCAACAGCGACAAGCACAACAGCTACCCGCTGCCGAACATCCTGGTGGGAGGCGCCTGTGGCAAGGTCAAGGGCAGCCAGCACATCGATCTGCCGCCGCACACACCCTTGTCGAATGTGCTGCTGACCGTCCTGAACATCGTGGGCGCCAAGGATCAGAAGTTCGGCGCCAGCACCGGCACCATCGCCGTCTGAGGCTGCGGAGGCACCATGAAGCGCAGAACCATCCTTCAAGGTGCTCTTACCGGCCTGGTCGGTGCGTCACTTGCGCCGCTGGCCCGCGCCCTGGCATCCGATGCGCCGACCGCGACACATCTCAGCGACAAGCTCACCGTGCTGCCCGCAGGCCAGGACAACGTCGTTGCACTGTCCGGCGGTGATGACCTGCTGCTCGTCGACAGCGGCAGCCCCGGCGCCACCGATGCCTTGCTCGCACAGCTGCAGCAGCTGCCCGGCGGCGGCAAGGTGCGGACGCTGATCAATACGCACTACCATGCGGATCAGACCGGTGGCAACGCCCGGCTCGGCGCGGCCGGCGCGACCATCATCGCGCATGCGAAGACCAGGCAATGGATGGCGACGGAACATTACGATCCGAAGAGCGAAACCTACGTCAAAGCGCAGCCCAAGGCGGCCTGGCCGACGCAGGTCTTTTACTCGACGGGCACGCTCAGCGCCGGCGGCGAGCATATCGAATACGGTCACCTGCTATCGGCGCATACCGAAGGCGACTGCTATGTGTACTTCCGCGACTCGAATGTGCTCGCAGTGGGTCATGTCGTCTCACCGGCGGCGGATCCGGAACTGGACTGGTTCGCCGGCGGCTGGCTGGGCGGACGCCTCGACGCGCTCACGCTTTTGCACAAGCTCGCCGACGACCGGACGCGGATCGTGCCGGCCTATGGCCCGGTCATCTCCCGCGGCGAACTGCAGTCGGAGCTGGATGTGCTGCAAACCGTCTACACGCGCATGACCGACGATCTGCGCAAAGGCTTCAGCGCCCAGGACATGGTGGATGCGGGCGTGCTGAACGGGCTTGCGCGGACCTGGAAGGACCCGAAGAAATTCGTCTACGACGCCTTCAAGGGATTGTGGGGTTACCAGGACTCGATCGCCCCGAACATCGTATGAGGTGCATCATGACACGGTGGCTCATTGCGGCAGCAGGCTCGCTGGTGCTTGCCGGCACGGTCCACGCGGATAGCCGGCTCGCCGATCTGGTCCAGGCGGGCGATGCTGCCGCAGCACTGAAGATGATCAATGCGGGTGCCGATGTAAACGCGGCGCAGGGTGACGGGGCGAGCGCACTGGACTGGGCCGCGTACCGATTGGATACACGGCTGGTGAAGGAGCTGCTGAAGCACCACGCCGACCCCAACGCCATGAACAGCTTCGGCTCGGCGCCGCTGATCGAGGCGATCAAGGCAAACAACGTCGAGCTGGTCGAAATGCTTCTCAGTGCCGGCGCCCATCCGGATGCGGCGAATGCGGACGGTCAGACGGCACTGATGCTGGCGGCTCGTATTGGAGCGCTACCGATAGCCAAACTGCTTCTGCACCATGGTGCGAACGTCAACGCACGCGAGCAGTGGCAGGGCCAGACGGCACTGATGTGGGCCGCGGCGCAGAACTTTCCGCAGATGACGCAGCTGCTGGTCGACCATGGCGCCAAAGTCAACCTGCGCGCGCTCTACTATGACTGGCTGGACAATGCCACGCAGATCACATCGGAGCCGCGCGCCCAGTACCGGCCCGAAGGCGGGCTCACACCGCTGCTTTATGCGATACGCGGTGGCTGCCAGCAGTGCGTGGAGACGCTGCTCAAGGCCGGAGCGAAGGTCAATATGCCGACGCCGGAGGGCGTCACGCCATTGATGTCTGCCATCGACAACTTGCACTACGGGATAGCCAAGTACCTGCTGCAGCACGGCGCGGATCCGGCGGCCTGGGACTGGTACGGGCGCACGCCGCTGTTCGTGGCCGTCGACATGCACAGCTACATCCAGCGCGCCGGTCGTGGCGGCTTTGGCCTGCAGACCAGCCCCTCGCAACACGCTCAGGCGCATGAGGACAATACGAGTGCGGTGGACATCGTGCGGATGCTCCTGGGCAAGGGCGTCGATCCGAACGTGCAGCTGAATCTGCACCGCCCCAGCCATGGCGCAAACAACGGCCGCTTCACCGATGACCTGGTCAGGACCGGTTGCACGCCGCTGCTGCGGGCGGCCATGTCACACGACAACGAACTGGTCACCCTGTTGCTGCAGCACGGCGCACTGGTCGACCTGCCGAATGTAAATGGCGTGACTCCGCTCATCGGGGCAGCAGGCATGGGCATGAGAGGCGGTCCTGATGCCATCGTCCCGGATTATCGCGGCGACTTCTCGAAGGATGCACCGGCCAAGGCGGTCACAACCCTCGACATTCTCGTGAAAGCGGGCGCGAACGTGAATGCTCGGGTGACCGACACGAGCAGCCATTCCGGCCGCATCGCCCGGGCCAGCCAGATGACGGAACGTCAGGGACAGACGGCACTGTATGGCGCGATCACGCGGCACTGGACCCCGGTCGTCCGGTATCTGCTGGTGCACGGCGCGAAGGTGGACGTGGCGGACGACAAGGGCCGCACGCCGCTGATGGCCGCGACCCAAGGGGTGGGTGACCGCGGCTTTGCTCCGGACAAGGACATCATCGCGCTGATCAATCAGGCGGTCGGCGAGCAGAAGCCGCGCGCGACCGCCGCAAATCTCAATCACTGACCTGCGGTTTAACCCCCTGGCTCAAGCCCACGATGGCAGGCCCGCACGATGGTGCCATGGATGCGGCCCATCACTCGTGTTTGAATGCACGCTGTGTTCAATCACGCTGTGCAGGGAGTGCCAATGAAACGCAAGAGCTGGCTGATCAGTGCAAGTGCGGCCGCGGCCTTTACCGTCATGGCTGCGGGAGCGGTGATTTCCGCGCAAGACCGCTACACCGTCAAGGTGCCGAACGGGCTCGCATTCGCGGAATTTCGGGGCTACGAAAACTGGCAGCCGATCGCCATCAGCCACAACGGCGAAAGGCTCGCGCTGATCCTCGGCAATCCCATCATGATCGATGCCTACAAAGCCGGCATTCCGGGCAACGGCAAGCCATTTCCGGACGGCGCGAAAATGGCAAAGATCCACTGGAACGCTGAGAAAAAGGAAGCCTACCCCGGACCGCCGACCGTGCCGGGTGCCCTGCATGATACGGACTTCATGATGAAGGACGGCAAACGCTTCGCGGACAGTGGCGGCTGGGGCTTCGCGGCATTCGAGTACGACGCCACCTCGAATACGTTCAGGCCCGGCACCGTGACCGATCAGCCGCCGCAGCAGCACGATGCCAAGTGCGGATTCGCATGCCACACCGTCGTCAAGAATCGGGACTACGTCTTTACGCAGTACGCGCCGCGCTGATGCCTTAGCCCTGGCGCAATCCGGTGATGATGGGACGCCGTGCGGCGTGGATCGCCGGAAACAGTCCGCCGATCAGTGCCAGCAGCAATGCGTAAACGGTGCCGGTGACGATGAGCGCCGGAGTGACGCTGAAGGCGAAACTCACCTGGGTGAAGCTCTGGTAGTTCATCGTGGAGGTCCGCAGACCATTGAAGGCGAAGTAGGCGACCGCCGCGCCAAGCGCGCCGCCGATGAGCCCGAGCAGCAATGCTTCGACGATCACCGAGACCGAAACGGGGAATCCGCCGAAGCCCAGCGCACGCAAGGTCGCGATCTCGGTGCTGCGGGCTGCGACGGCCGAGTACATGGTGTTGAGCGCGCCGAAGACGGCCCCGACACCCATCAGCAACCCGAGCACCGTGCCCGCGCCACGGATTATGGTCGAAAGCAGAGCGGACTGCGCAGCATAGAACTCGCGCTCGGTGAGCACGTTGACGCTCAGGCGCGGATCGGTCGTCAGATGTTCCTTGAACGGTTTGACGCTCGCGGCGCTGGTCAGCAGCGCGCGCACGGTCTGATACGTATCGCCGCGCGAGTACGCATTCTGCAGTACGTGCACGTCGGTCCAGATCTCCGACTCGGATACGCTGCCCGCGTCGGTGAACTCACCGACGATCCGCCACTCGTTGTTGCCCCATTTCACAAGGTTTCCGACCGCAAGACCACTCAGGGTCTGCGCGGCGCTGTGACCCACGATGACCTCGTAACGTCCGGTCGCGAACATGCGCCCCGCGATCAGTTTGAAATGCGCCCGAGTCTGCGGGCCGGCAGCCTCGACTCCCCGGAACGGCGCATTGGCCGCCGTTCCCGTGGAACGCTTCGGCTGATCCACGGTCGTATACAGCTCCGCGGACACGATCGACCCACGGACATCGCGAGCAATGCCCGGCGCCTGTTCGATGATCTGCGCCTGCTCCTGCGAGAAACTGCTGGTGAGCTCCTCGGTGGTACTGCCGCGCAGCACGACGGCAACGCGATCGGAACCTGAAAGTTCAAGCGTGCGCCGGAAGCCTTCGCTTATCGACAGCAGCGCGACCAGAATGAGGACGACGCCGGCGATGCCGATGACCGATACCAGCGAAGGGGCCACGCGCAGCGGCAGCGCGCGCAGGTTCATCGCGGATACGGCGGTGATCTGTCTGAAGGTTTTCATGATGTGGCCTAAACCGGCCCTAGCGTCCCGCCAACCCATCGACGATGCGCAGCCGCGCGGCCCGTACGGCCGGCAGCGCGGCTGCGATGACTCCGAGCGCGATCATCAACCCGCCGCCCACAGCCAGAGCCTGCGGGGTGAGCAGAAACGCGGACAGGTATTCGCTCAGCGCATTGCTCAGACGGCCTACGGCGAGCATCGCCCCGGCGATCCCGATCGCACCACCCACTACCGTCAGCAGCAGTGACTCGCCGATCACGAGTGCGAGCACCGCCGGATCGCTGAAGCCAAGCGTCTTCAGCACCGCGACCTCATTGGTGCGCTCGCGCACGGACTGCGCCATGGTATTGGCGCTGACCAGGAGCATGGTGAAGAACACCGCGATGCCAATGGCCGTCACGATTGCGCCGATGTCGCCCGTCTGTTTCGCAAAGCCCTGCACGAAGGCCTTCTCACTGCCAGTCTTAGTCTCAGCCGATGAGTTGGTGAACAGCGCATCGATGGCGGCGGCGACCTGCGCGAATTGGGTCGGATCGGCAATCCGCACGATGTACCAGCCCGCCGTGCCCTTGCCGATGCTGCGTGCTTCATCGAGGTAGTCATAATGAAAGTAGAAGCTGCCCACATCCCCGGACGGATCCTTGTTGTCATAGATGCCATCGATGACAAAATCCCAGATGAAGCTGCCGTCAGTGTGCGAGTAGATGTCTGAGCGCAGCGGAATGCGGTCCCCGACTTTCCAGCCGTGGCTGTCCGCAAGCGCGCGACCGACAATGGCCCCGACCCGATCGCGTAGCCAGTGTTCACGCTGCGCCACCGGCAGCAGCAACTCCGGATACATCTCAAGGTAGCTCTCGGGTGGCACCGGATAGGTGATGATGACGCCGCTTTCGTTCTGATAGTGGCCCCCGAACCATGTCGCGTGCGTCACGAGCCTCACGCCCGGGACGGCGGCGATGCGTTGCAGGTAGCTGATCGGCAGCGGCTGCACGATAGAAACCTTGGCCATGGTCACGAGTCGGTCGATGCCCGCAAGATTGGCGTTTGCCTCGAAGCCGTTCTTGACGGCGGCAAGCAGGCCATACAGCAGGAAGGCGACTGCGATCGACAGCAGCGTGAACAACGATCGCGGCGTCCGGCGTCGCAGGTTCGCGAGCAGCAAGGGTAGGAAGCGGAACATTGCCCTACGGTCCGCTTAGGGCTGGGGCAGCGTCCGCGTGCGTACGTACCGGCGTATGTTGCATTGCTTCCAAAGCGAGCCTCAATTGACCACCGCTCTTGATACCACATTGGCGCGGTCAGGCCATAGCCGGCTCCTCTGGTCACAGTCGGCTGAGCGGCAGGTCATCCGCAATGTAGCCGGCGTAGCGGAAATCGCGAATACCACAGATGCGGCCATCCATCCAATTCAACAGCACGACGTACTTGACGGCTGCGGATGCGTCCGCGGGATCGCTCACGAGAAGCGCCGGGCGCCCCTCCGCCAACCCGGGGGCAAACTTCCAGTTGGAACTTTCGCTGTAGCGGGTGAAGTATACGGACACGTCCTTGCGGCCGCTGAGGCGCAGGCGATTCACGAGATCGAGCTTCACGTCTTCGGCCAACAGCTCGCGTAAGGCATCGAAGTCACGTGCATTGAAGCGGTCCGCGTACGAGCGCAGCCGTGCCTGCTCCTGCGCCGGCAGCACCGGCTGTACGAATGTATCGGTCTGCGACAGGGCCTTGAGCCGGACGCGGCCGCGATGCAGCGCCGCCTTCACTGCCGGGAGTGTGGTGCCGAGAATCTGCGCTGTCTCGGCCAATGAATATTCGAGTACATCCATCAATACTACGGTGGAGCGCTGAATTACCGGCAGCTGCATGATCGTAGCAAGGCTCGCGCCGGCTGCAACCCACGAATCCGCTTCGGGGGCGGTATCGGGCAGGTCAGGCGTACCGGGGTCAAGCGCCACCTCGGCCTGCCGCTTGCGGCGGCGCAGTGCGTCAAGGGCGGTGTTGTGCGCGATGGTGAACAGCCACGCCTCGGCCTTGTCGATAGTACCGGCCGAGGGCAGCGCCTGCGCCGCCTTGACGAACGTCTCCTGCACAATGTCCTCCCCGTCGAATACCGAGCCCACCATCCGGGCGCAGTATCGATGCAGGCGCGGTCGCATCCGCGTCAGCAGCTGGCTCAGCGCATCGTTTTCCATAGTCTCCACCGGGGTTAGACGATTCAGGCAGGCCAAAGGATGCGCCTTGCGAAAAATATGCTGCGGCGAATCCTTTTGACGGGTGACTTCGTCCTTGTGATGGAAGGCACGCAATGTGCGCGCCTCACAACACCAAGGATACCGATCATGCAGAGAGTCACGTTGGTTCGCTACACAACCAAGCCGGAGCACACCGCCGAGAACGAATCTTTGTCGCGCGCGGTATTCGCGCAGCTGCGCAGTGCCCCGCCCGAAGGCGTCGCTTATGCACTGTTCAGGGATGGCAACGAGTTCATGCACCTCTTCGTGAATCTCAAGTCGGACGAGGCCGCCCCGGTCACGGGTCTGCCCGTCTTCAAGACATTCGAGAAGGGCATTCTCGAGCGCTGCGAGGTCCCGCCGAAAGCCACCCGACTGGCTGCGAATCTGGTGGACTGCTACGGCTTCGTCAAAACTGCGTCAGAGTGAAGGAGGTTCCCGGAGTTCCATTCAGTTCCATCTTGCAGGTGCCGTATTGGTCTCCAACTTTGTATTCGATATCGGGATCAAAGTTGAAGCGGACAAAGCCCTTGCGGCAGCGCAGCTTAACCTGGGAGATGTGGCCCTGGCTGACGCGGATTCGGAAATTGGGTTCAAACAATCCCAGGTGCCAGCTCCCGTCCAGCATCGATCCAGCTACATCATAGGGCTGGCCCATCAAACGAACCTGTTCCAGCTGATGGATCATCGGCCTGAGTTTGTCGACGGCAGCCGGACTTATATCCGACTTCAGAATGCCTGGCCATAGGGCCGCAGCCTCGGCGTAGTGGCGCAATTGGACATCCAGTATGAGGGCTGCGAGCCGCAGTGACGCGAATTCTCGGGGGGGCAAATAGTGATCTGTACTTTCGTTGGCTAGAGCCCTTTGCACCCCTGCGAGCTGCTGGCTTTCATCGCCCCATGCAAGCGCGTAGGCGTAGCTGATCAACCCAAAGAAGGCATCCTCGTACAAGTTGTTGACGTCCAGACGCTTCATCGCGGCATCTGCTGCCTCCCGATCATTGGACCGTATCGCCTTCTGGACAGCTTGATATCGGCCAACGAATTGTGGTCTGGCCCCCTTTGGCTGCTCATGCAATACGAAAATGACCTTGAATTCGGTTGCCGATTCTACTGGCTGTCCATTCAGCATTCCGGGCTTGTATCTCGCATGCTCCATAGCTTCAATGGCTTCCTTTTCGAACACTTTATTGCCACTCGACGAATCGACCGTCACCTCGAATGGCTTTCCGGTCGGGTCGACCATCAGGCCGAGATATACCCAGCCTTCGCCGTTCGCGCGTACCTCCTCCTCGGGATAGTCGATTGGCAGCCTCTTGACCATTCGCGGCTCGATAAGGACTTCCGTAGAAATCTGTTGTGCCGGCGCTGACCCGTCAGAAGCGGCTGCCGGCGTCTGGCCCAGGGCGATGGCCGGGAGTAGCGCCGCAAGTGCTACTGCGAGGACGTACCCGGCTGGCAGGCGCATGGATTGAACACGGAAAGGGTGCATAGCCATGGTCGCCGTCCGATGTTTGTTGGTTGGAGCAGGTACTGTAAGCAATGGACGGCCATCAAATCACGTCGCAGTGCGGCGCTATGCGACCGCGTACGTAGGAATTCAGTCGGGGGCGCGAGCGAGCTCAGACTATTGAATTCAACAGTGGACTCGATTATGTAGGCGGACGCCTCAGCAAGCCCCATTCATCCGCCCCGAGGTGAGAATTGGGTGATGGTGAATGTCGTTCCCGGGTCCCCGTCGAGCTCCATCTCACAGTTGCCGTAGCGCCTTTCGATCTGGTATTCGATTGCCGGATCGAAGGCGAAGCGCACAAAGCCTCGCGCGCAGCGCAGTTTGACCTGCGAGACATGGCCCGCTGCGACCCGGATGCGAAAATTCCGCTCGAACAGCTGCACCTGCCAGTTTCCCTCAGGCATCGCACCGGAAATGTCGTATGGCTCGCCTGAAATTCGCACGCGTTCGATCTCGTTCACTATCGGTTTGATTTTCTCGATGGTCGCCGGATCCAGGCTCTTGAGTATATTGCGCCACAGGTCCATTGCTTCGGCGTAGCGCCGTAGTTTGACATCCAATATCAAAGCCTGCACCCGCACCGCCTGGAAGGCATCTTTTCTCAGATACTTCGCGGCATTCTCATGCGCGATCGCGCGTTGCAGGTCGGCGAGCTGCTGGGACTCGTTGCCCCATTCGAGCGCGTAGGCATAGCTCACTAGGCCAAGAAACGCGTCTTCATACAGATTTTTCACGTCCAGGCGCTTCATCGAGGCATCTGCGGCGGCTCGATCCTTGGCGCGAATGGCCTTTTCGAGCCTTGTATATTCCTGAATGAATTCAGTCCGGGCCCCCGTGCTCGGCGTCGCAAACTGAAATACGACCTTGATCTGTGTCGCGGAGTCGATGGGTTGTCCGTTCAGCAGACCGGGCGTGAAAGCGCTGCGTTCGATCGCTGCAACTGCCTGTCGCTCGAATACCCGGTTGCCGCTTGATGAATTGACGGTCACTTCGAATGGCTTGCCGGTCGCAGCCACCATGAAGCCGAGTTGCACCCAACCCTCCTCCTCGATTTCGTCTTTGGGATAGGACATCGAAATGGGCCGGGCGGGCCGCGGCTCGACCAGCACATCGGTATGGATGGTCTGCGAGGTTGCCGGTTCGCCAGGCAGCTGCGATTGCCCGAGAGCCGCAGCACAGGGCAACGCGACCAATATGGCAGGCGCGAGGCGCCGCATTACGGTACGCACGGCTTGAACACAACTGTGGAGCATCAGCTCTGGCACCCATGCTTGATTGTTGTTGCGGGCGGTGGCCATTTTAGGCGAGGTGTCGTGCTCAAATCATCTGGCAGTGCACCCACTTGCGGTCCCCTTGCTATGCTCCCGCAATGGCATCCCGCAAACGAGTCGTGGTGATCGGGGGTGGCTTCGGCGGTCTGTGGGCCGTCCGGGCACTCAAGGCCGCGGATGTCGATATCACGCTTATCGATCGCTGCAACCACCACCTCTTCCAGCCTCTTTTGTACCAGGTGGCGACCGCGGGGCTGGCGGCCCCCTCGATCGCGGCGCCCCTGCGCCATATTCTGCGTCGGCAATCCAACGTCTGGGTCCTGATGGGCGAGGTGAAGATCATTGATCTGGCCGCGCGCAGCGTACATCTGGACGCGCAGACCTTTGAATACGACTACCTGATCGTTGCCTCGGGGTCGACCCATGCCTACTTCGGTCACGACGATTGGGCCCGACACGCGCGCGGCCTGAAGACTCTGGATGACGCGCTGGCCGCTCGCGCGCGAATTCTGACCGCCTTTGAAAGGGCCGAGCTGGAATCCGATCTGCAGCGCCGCGCGGCCTGGCTTACTTTCGTGATCATCGGAGGTGGGCCGACGGGCGTGGAGCTGGCGGGTACCTTAGCGGAGATTGCCCGCCACACACTCGCGCCGGAGTTCAGGCACAGCAATCCACGCCAGGCGCGGGTACTGCTGATCGAGGCGGGCCACCGGGTACTGTCGAATCTTCCGCCCCGGTTGTCAGCCAAGGCGGCGTCGCAGCTGGTGCGCCTGGGCGTCACGGTGCGAACCGGTCAAGCGGTCACCGGCATGGGGGCTGACTACATCGAACTGGGCGAGGAGCGCATCCCTACGCAGACGATTCTATGGGCCGCGGGCGTTTCGGCCTCGCCGCTCGGACGAATGCTGGGGATGCCACTGGATCGGGCCGGCCGCTTGAGTGTGCAGCCGGACCTTTCGCTTCCCGGACATCCGGAAGTACTGGTGGTTGGGGATCTGGCAAGCGTTTCCTGTGACGGACGCGCGGTGCCGGGCATAGCTCCGGCGGCCAAGCAGATGGGCACGCATGCCGCGAAGTGCATTTGTGCCAGCCTCGCTGGGCGCCCGCGCCCGGTGTTTCGCTACCGTGACTTCGGCACACTGGCCACGATCGGGCGCCGCGCTGCCGTTGTTGAAATGCGCGGCCACCAGCTGTCGGGCACATTCGCGTGGTGTTTCTGGCTGGCCGCGCACATCTTCTTTCTGATCGGCTTCCGCAATCGCCTGGTGGTCCTCATCGACTGGGCCTGGGCGTATTTCACCTACGATCGCAGTGCGCGCATCATCTCGAACCTGACTCAGCCGGTCCCCACCCGCCCCGAAAGGTAGTCCGCCGGCCCGTCCTGCTTGGCCTGGCTGACCGAATGCAGCGGGGTGTTGCCCATCGCGACAACAAGTGTTTTGCCAAGTCGGTGAAGGCAGGTCAAGCTGTCACGAATTCCGAGGGCACGGGAGAAGATGATGCGGCCGGTAACGCTCGGGCGGATGACTGTTCGGAAGGTCTTTGAGATGGAAAGCGGGCCACCCATGCCGCTGATCCTGTCCGGGGTCACGCCGAACGACCTTGCGCACCTTGCGGCGTGGTACACGGATGAGACGCTCGGGGCGAGCGCAGAGAAGTCGGCGTTCATGATGAGCATGCACTCGTATGTATTGCAGCTCGACGGGCTCACCGTGCTCATCGACGCGTGTAACGGTGACCACAAACACCGCTCGATCCCGGATGTCGACCGACTGCAGACCCCATTCCTTGCGAATCTCGGCAAGCTTGGCCTCACCACGGACGATATTGATCTGGTGCTGTGCACCCATCTGCATTTCGACCATGTCGGATGGAATACACGGCTGCAGAACGGCAAGTGGGTGCCGACCTTCGCCAACGCGCGCTACCTTTTCTCGCGCCGCGATTTCGAGCACTTCGGTAAGCAGGAATTGGAGGATGATCATGTGCGCGCATTCCGGGATTCGGTACTGCCCGTCTACGAGGCGGGCCGAGCGCAGCTGATTGATGAGAATATGGTCGTCCATCGGCAGATCGGCGACGGTGTGTGGCTCGAACCGGCTTTCGGGCATTCGCCGGGCAATTTCTCGGTGCTTGCCGAATGCGGCGGCGAGCGCGCCATCTTCTGGGGTGATGTGATCCACCATCCCGTGCAGCTGGTCCGACCGGACCTGAAGATGTCTTTTGATGCCGATCCGGAGGCGGCTCGCGCCACCCGTCTGCGCACCATTGCGCGTGCCGTCGATGAGGCCCTGGTCTGCTTCCCGGCCCATTTCCGCGACCCTTCGGCCGGGCGGGTCGTCCGCGACGGGGCCGTGTTCCGCTATCACTTTCTGACGCAGTCATAGTGAGCGGGGGTGCGGCGCTAGGCCTGTGTATAGCGCAAGGTGTATTATCCTGCGCATTCTCGCAGCGGGATTGATCAAACGGACGATGCGGATCGGTCAATCCAATAAGGTCACGCGCAGGCTCATCGCGGGCGCGATGCTGCTCGCCTTTGCCCTGCGCGCGCTTGTACCGCAGGGCTTCATGCCTGCGAGCGACCGGCCCTTCATGGTGGAGATCTGCCCCGAGGGCTTCCCCGCGGAAGTGCTGATGTTCGGTGGTCACCATCATCACCACGGCGGGCCGCAGTCAAAGACCGAACACTGCGTGTTCGGCACGGCATGTGCGAGCGGGCCCCCGTCGCAACCTGCTTTGCTCGCGCAGCTCCTGCCCGCGAAGCTGGTACGCCGTGCGCCCGGCATCACGGTCGCCGCCTCGGTTCGACTCGTCTATCTGCCGCGCGTGCGCGGACCCCCCTCCCTAGCCTGATCCGATCATCATCCGCTGGAGCTTCTGTCCAGCGTTCCACGAGAGCGCGTTCGCCAGCAGGACGCGTTCTCGCGGCTGTATTCGGTATTGCTTCTTTGGGAGATTTCTCATGGGTGACGCTTACGTCAAGCGCCTCTGGGCGCTGTTTACCCTGCTTTTGGCGGTGACTCTCGTTTTGCCCGCCGGCGTGCATGCCGCGGATATCGGGGACGTCCGTGGGGTCGTGCATGATGCGCAGCATCGGCCCATCGGCGGAGCGAGCGTGCAGCTCAAGGCGGCCATGGCTGACTGGTCGCGCACCACGCAAAGCAGCCCTGATGGTGAGTTCGCCTTCGCGGCGGTGCCGCTGGGCGACTACGAGCTGAACGTCAGTCAGAGCGGATTTGTGACCGCGGCGTTGCCGTTGACGGTCGTCGCCGGTGCGGCCCCGTCGACTCACATTCAGCTCAGCGCCGGCGACTCATTGCAGACAGTCACCGTGACAGGCACCACTTTGCCGAACGCGGAGGCCTTTACGACGAGTACGTTGGTTGATCGGCAGGATATCCAGATGACTCCGGGTGCCGATCGCAGCAACAGCCTCGCCATGATCACGGACTACGTTCCGGGTGCGTACTTCGTGCATGACCAGCTGCATGTACGCGGCGGCCATCAGGTCACTTGGGAAGTCGACGGTGTGGAGATTCCCAACACCAATATCGCCAGCAACGTGGGACCGCAGATCGACCCGAAAGACATCGACTACATGCAGGTCAATCGCGGCGGCTATGGCGCGGCGGAGGGTGATCGGACCTACGGCGTGTTCAATGTCGTGCCGCGCACGGGATTTGAGCGCGACGCTGAAGCGGACCTGATGGTCAGCGGCGGCAATTTCGGCCAGACCAACGACTATGCCAGTGTCGGTGGCCATTCCGACCAATTTGCCTACTACGCAAGCG
The DNA here is from genome assembly GCA_036498905.1 of Steroidobacteraceae bacterium. Classification (GTDB taxonomy): domain Bacteria; phylum Pseudomonadota; class Gammaproteobacteria; order Steroidobacterales; family Steroidobacteraceae; genus DAIDKA01. The sequence goes on from DASYER010000023.1 coordinate 234,497, forward strand.
TGAACGGCAATCACAGCAGTCTGGGGCTCATGACGCCGGACGCCCAGATTATCCACGACGCGCAGGACGGCTATGGGGGCTTCTCGACACTGACCTATAACCTCACGCCGGACGATCAGTTCCGCCTCGTGCTGTCCGCGCGGCGCGACGACTATGAGATCCCGAATGCTCCGGGGCAGATTGCCGGCGACGTACAGCGTGAGGCTGACTCCTATGCGCTGTTGTCGTGGGTCCACAGCCTGAGTACTTCGACCGTGCTGACGAGTTCGATTTTCTATCACTACAACCGGGCCGACTATGACGGCGCATCGTGGGATCAGCCGATCAGTACCACGGCGGAGCGCTCTTCCGGCTATTTCGGCGGCCAGGAGAGCCTGCATGTGAGCACGGGCCGCAATACACTGGACACCGGGCTGTATGCGTTTGGCCAGGCGGACAGTCAGGCCTTCAACGTCCTGTTCAACGACGGCAGCTATCCCCCGGTCGTGCAGTCCTTCAGACCCAAGGGCAATGTCGAGGCGGCATGGCTGCAGGATACCTTCCAGCTCACCGACTGGTTTGCACTCTCGGCGGGTCTGCGGCAGACGCACTTCGAGGGACTCATCAGCGAAAATGCGACGGATCCGCGGTTGGGAACTACGATCAGCCTCCCCATGGTCGGTTGGGTACTGCGGGGCTTTTGGGGAAAGTTCTATCAGCCGCCGCCACTCGAGACCATTTCCGGACCGCTATTGGCCTATGCACAGAGCAGCGCCCTGGGATTTTTGCCGCTGCACGGCGAACGCGACGAGGAATACCAGATCGGGCTGACTATTCCGGTGAGCGGATGGACGGTGGACCTGGATCACTTCCGGACGCAGTCGAAAAACTTCTTCGACCACAATCCGATCGGTGACTCGAATGTGTTCTTGCCGGTCACGATTACGGGAGCATTGATCGAGGGCAACGAACTGTCGGTGCGCTCGCCCCGCTTCTGGGCCGGTGAGGAAGTGTATGTCACCTATTCGAACCAGACGGCCAACGCGACCGGAACAATCACGGGAGGATTGACGGATTTTTCACCTCCGGGCGGCTACTACGCCCTCGATCACGATCAGCGCAACACGCTCAATGTCGGTCTGCGTGCACAGTTGCCCTGGCGCGCGTATGCCTCGATGAACCTTTACTTCGGCTCCGGATTCGCCAATGCCGATGAGTTCCCGAGTCATCTGCCGAGTCACGGAACCCTGGACATGAGTCTCGGCAAGCAGTTCGGTACGCACCTCACCGCTTCGCTCACCGTCGTAAATGTGACCGACAAGCATCTGCTCATCGACAACAGCCTCACTTTCGACGGACTGCATTGGGATAGCCCGCGGGAGATCTACGGGCAGATCCACTACCAGTTTGGTTACTGAAGGGCTCTCAGGTGCACACCGATTCAACACTCCTCATCCTAGTCCGCCGCCGGCACGGAGTGATGTTCGTGCGTGATACGCCAGTCGCCGGCAATTTTGCGCAGTCCGACCGTCAGTCGAAATGGAAATCCGCCCGGCTCGGGAGGGCCGCTGAAGGTACCCGAGCCGCAGCGCATGATTGCCACGGCGAAGGCGACATCTGCGCCGGCGGTGATTGTCAGCTCCTCGATGTCGAAGGCCTGGGAGGGCTTGTGATATCTGAAGAACAGATCCCAGGTTTGCCGGTACTCGTCCATTCCGCGCGACTGCAGTGGCGGCGGGAGGTCGAACATCACGATGTCCTGTTCATGATGGGCAAGAATGCCGGCAAGATCGTGCCGTCGGACCGCATCCGCCCATGCTTCGATCAGTGTTCTGATTTGCCTCTCGGCCGTTGCGTCTTGCTGCATCATGTCAAGGAACTTCACTTCCCTTCGATTGCTCGCATCATCTGTTCGTGGACGTCGCCACGCTCGACATTGAGATTCTGCTCCAGATCGGCGGAGTATAGCGCCTTCAGATAGGCGCGATCCGCCGCGGTGAGCGAGCCGGCCACGGGTGTGTTGCATCCGTTGGCCAGCAGATCGGTGATGCTCGGGAGCGGGGCGCAGTGGTCCAGTTGTGACATGCGGGTCAGTGACAACACGGCCATGTAATCGGCGATCGACTGCATGGAATAGCGCGCGAGTTGGCCGCTGTCGGCAATGATCAGCACATGTACGAATTCGCTGCGCACCCTGTGGCCCAGGTAGCTGCCGGCGACGCCGGAAGGCTGCATGCCCATGGCCGAAACGTCCGAATCAATCTGCCCGCCCGACAGAAGTGGTGGATCGGACCCCGGGCCGGTTCCAAAACTCTGATCGCCGGATGACTTCCCCATGCCGGGGATGGGCATCTCGACCTCCATGGAGCGCGTACCGGTTTCGTACCATGCCTGGATGGGACGACTGAAGGTGGCGACCTGCTTGATCTGCGCTGCCGGATAAAACCCCAGCAGTGGCCGAAAGGCCTTTGCGATGCGATCCAGCAGCGCCTGCGGCTCCCGAGTGAAGACGATCTCCACCGTGATCGGGCACTTCTTGCCGACCGATCCGGTGGGAGCGCCGATCGCCCGCGCCACGTTCAAGATGTCCCGGGTGACGAAATCCGCACCCTGCGGCTGCAATCCGGTGACCAGCGGGCAAACGTTCGCATGCCAGCGGCCAAGCTGGTTGATCCGGGCACCTGGTGCCGAGTGTGATTCCACAAAACCGCTGACGGCATGCGCCAGGGTGCGGTGATCCTGGGCTCGGGTGGCGGTGACCGTCACCTCCTGGAGCGTCTGCTCGGATGTCGACTGCGAATCAGGCGCTTGCGCAAGAGCGGTGCCCGTCGCGTAGGTCGCGATGACACAGGCCAACCAACCACGGCGCATATCCAAATCCCGATGAATCCAAGCCAGCGCGCTACGTTACTGGATCAGTCGCCGGGGTCAACCGCACCGTTACAGTTGGTTACACTTCCAGCCGGTCGTTGGGCCGCGCCACCAGCACATACAGCGCGGGCATCAGGAAGATGCTGATCAGCAGGCGCGACAGCATGCCGCAGACGATCACCAGCGCGAACGGCCGTTGTGAATCGGTGCCGACGCCGGTGGCGAGTGCCGCCGGCAGCAATCCGAGCGCGGCTACCAGCGCGGTCATCATGATCGGGCGCAGCCGCAGGATCGCGCCCTCGCGAATCGCCTCTTCGGTTGGCGTGCCGCTGCGGCGCAATTCATTGACGTAGGAGATGTAGACCACGCCGGTCAATACCGAGACGCCGAACAGCACGATGAATCCGATGCCGGAGGAGACTGAAAACGGCGTATCGGTAATCCACAGCGCAAGGATGCCACCGACCGGCGCCGACAGCAGTACCCCGAGCACCGTGATGAAGGGGAATTTGAAATTGCTGTAGAGCACGAACAGAAGCATGAAGATCAGCAGCAGCGTCAGCGGCAAAATTACATTCATCTGTGCGCGCGAAGCAGTGTATTCCTTGTACTCACCACCCCAGTCCAGGCGATAGCCCTGCGGCAGGCTGACTTTGTCATGAACCTGCCTGATCGCATCCTGTACCGCGCCGGCGAGGTCGCGCCCCGTCACCGAGAACTGCACGCCGATGTAGCGCGAATTGTCTTCGCGGTAGATGAATGAAGCGCCATCGGTTTCCTCGATGTCGGCCAGCTGCCTGAGCGGGATCTGCTGACCGCCCGCCGTTGCCACCGGGATGTCGCCGATTTCCTGGGGATTGTCACGAAACTGCCGATCGAGCCGGACGATGAGATCGAACTGCTTTTCCCCCTGGACGACCTGGGTTGCGACATCACCGCCGATCGCCGTTTCAATCAGGCCGTTGATGTCGGAGACATTCAGTCCGTAGCGGGCGATCTTCTGGCGATCGATCTTGATGGTGAGGCTCGGTTGCCCGAGCTCATGCACCAGCGTCACGTCACTGATGCCGCGGACATGCGCCAGCACGTCCTTGATGGACTTGCCTTTCTGCTGCAGCGTCTGCAGGTCGGCGCCAAAGACCTTGACGGCCAATGCGCTCTTCAGACCCGTTTCGGCTTCATCGACGGCGTCCTCCGCAGGTTGCGTATAGTTGAAGTCGATGCCAGGGAACGATTGCAGCTTGCTGTTGATGGCATCGATCAAGGCCGGCTTGTCGCGGTAGGCGCCATGCCACTGCCTGTAGGGCTTCAGGCCGACAAAAAACTCGACGTTGAAGAACCCGGTCGAGTCGGTCCCGTCATCCGGCCGGCCCAGTTCGGAGGTGACCGTGGTCACCACCGGAAAGGAGCTTAGGACCTCGCGGATTTTCGGCGTGACGTTCGCGGCTTCGTCGAATGAAATGGTGTAGGGCATCGTTGCGCGCACCCACAGCGCGCCTTCATCCAGATGCGGCATGAATTCCGCGCCGATGCTGGGCACAAGCAGCAGCGACAGAGCCAGCACCGCGGTGGGCACCAGGACCGTCGGCCAGGGCCGTTGCAGACACCAATGCAGACCGCGAGAGTAGGCGGCCTTGGTTTTGTCGAACAGCGCATTGCGCCGCTCGCGCACGTTACGCCGCATGAGCAGGGCGCACAGTACCGGCAACAGGGTCAGGGTGACGAGTAGGGAGCCGACCAGCGCGAAAATCATGGTATCGGCCATCGGCTTGAACAGCGTACCGGAGGGCCCCGTCAACACGTAGATCGGCAAAAAGCTCGCGACGATCACGGCCACCGCGTAGACCAGCGGACGATCGACTTCAGCCGCCGCATCGATGATGATTTCCCGGATATTGAGCGTCGTCCCGTGACGCAAGGCGATCTGCCGGAAAATATTCTCGACCATGAAGATGGCGCCGTCGACGAGAATGCCGAAATCGACCGCGCCGATCGAGAGCAGATTCGCCGAGGCATTCTGCAGATCCAGGCAGACGAACGCGAACAGCAATGCCAATGGGATGGTGACGGCGACGATCAGCCCGGCGCGAATGTCGTAGAGGAAAAACACCAGCACGGCAATGACCAGCACCATGCCGAGCAGCAGATTGCGTTCGACCACCTGAGTCGTTTGGGCGATCAGGTCGGCCAGATCGTAAAAGGGACGGATCTTCACGTCCCGGGGGAGTACCTCTCGATTGAGCTCTTCGGTCTTTGCCTCGACGCGCTTGAGCACATCCTGGGTCTTCTCCCCGGTGAGCATGAGGATCACGCCCTCGACCGCGTCGTTGCGCTGCATGTAGCCAAACTCGCCAAGACGGGGTGCGATGTCGATCGCCACGCGCCCGACATCCTTGACCAGCACCGGGATGCCGTTATGCACGGCGAGCACGACCTCCTCGATGTCCTGTGTCGTGGTCAGCCGACCCAGCCCGCGGATGTAGAAGAACTGTCCGCCCTGCGAATAGAAGCCGCCGCCGGCGTTGCTGTTATTGGCGGCCAGCGCCGCCTCGACCTGCGACACCGACAGTCCGACGGCGGCGATCCGCGCCGGATCGAGCAGCACCTGGTACTGCATGTCGCCGCCACCGAACGCCGAGTCGTCGGCGACCCCTGTAACCGATCGGTACTGTGGCGCGACCACCCAGTCCTCGAAGGTCTTCAGCTCCATCGGGGAGCGATCGGGACTCTCCAGCACGTAGCGATAGATCAAACCCGAAGGCGAGGACAGCGGCGATACCGAAGGCGTCACGCCGGTCGGCAAGGTGATGCCGCCCAGCCGGTTGAAGACCTGCTGTCGCGCGAAGTAGTTGTCGACGCGATCGTGATAGGTGAGCGTGACGTCCGACAGTCCGTACAATGAAATGGAACGCTTGGTGGCCAGGTCCGGAATCCCGTTCATGCCGAGCTCCACCGGCACGGTGACGAGACGCTCCATTTCCTCGGCGGAGTGTCCCGGCCATTGCGTGATGATCTCCACGATCGGCGGAGACAGATCCGGATAGGCATCCATGGGCAGCCGTTTGAGCGCCCACCAGCCGGCGCCGATGAGGCCGGCCGCCAGCAGAATGATCAGGAAGCGCTGCTCCAGCCCAAAGGCAACAATGCGATTGATTGCCGAACCGGAACGCGGCACCGGCGGGTTGGGCGGCAGCTGGGCGCTCATTGGCTCTGGATGAAGCGAACGAAGATGCCGCCCTCGACGACTACCTTCTCACCGGCTTTGAGGCCCGAAGGTATCTCGTAACGGTCGCCGTCGCGATAACCGAGCGTGACATGGGCCCGCGCGAAACTGCCGTCGGATTGCTCCAGGTACACAAAGGGCAGATTCTCATCGTCGCGCAAAACGGCGGACACCGGAATCAACAGGCCGCTCTCCTCGTGTTGCGATCGGATCAGGACTCGCACGTACATCTGCTTTTTCAGAATCTGCGCCGGATTCGGCACCGAAACACGCGCGACCACCGAACGGGTATCGGGATTGACCAACGCCGAGACATTGGTGACCGTTCCCTGCAAATGCGCTGCCGCAGTGTCCGATTCGACCTCGGCGCCATCACCGACCTGTATCGAGGAAACATCCGCGCCGAAGATCTGTGCCTGCACCCACACGCGCGACAGGTCGGCAACGGTGAAACAGGGCGTCGTGCCGGCGGCCACCAGTTGTCCGGGCGTAATCAGCTTCTCGACCACGATCCCCGTGATCGGCGAGCGGATCGTCCCCTCCATGCGGGTGACGGGCCGGTTCTCCTGGATATCCTTGATGGTCTGCGGATCGACATTCAATGCGACCAGCGCCTGCAGCGCGGCAGAGCTATCCGATTCGGCGTTGTCGGCGTCCGTTTGGGCCTGTGCTTCCTCGCGCTGCGAGACTCCCTGATGCTCGAGCAGATCCTTGTCCAGATCTGCGAGCTTGCGGGCAGTCGCGGCGGTCGCGATCGCCTTGCGGTAAGTGGCAAAGGCTTCGGCAAAATCCGGTGAACTCACCGTCGCCAACTCCTGCCCTTTCTTGACGCTCTCGCCGAGGGTCGCGAGCAGCCGCGAAACCGGACCGGAGAAGGGCGCCAGAACGCTGGTCGCCTGGTCGTTGTCGAAATCGACCACTCCGGTGGTATCGATCGACCGGCGGAACGTGGTCGGCGCGACGGTATCGATCTGCAGATGTTGCCGCTGTGCCGCGGTCAGGGTGACATTGCTGGGACTCGAGGCTGCAGCCGGTGAATTCTCCACCCCCTGGGATGAACAGCCGGCCACTGTCAGAATGGTGATAAGCAAGAGAACTGAAGCGGATCGACTCCGTGATTCAATTCCCATGAGTCGACTCAGTCAGTTCGGCGCGCTGCCACCAGCCGCCACCCAACGCCTGGAACAGCGCTGCGGTGTCGGCATAGCGGCTGGCCTGTGCCTGGATGAGGTTCAACCGTGCCTGCTGGTACGCCTGTTCGGCGCTCAACAGCGCAAGATCACCGGCATAGCCGTCGCGAAGCTGTCGTTGCGCCAGATCGAGAGTGGTCTTGGCGGCCTGTTCGGCGGTCGCGGCTGCCTTGAGGCCCTCGGCATCCTGTTGCAGTGCTGTCAGAGTGTCGGCGACATTCTGGACCGCGGTCAGAACCGTGCTGCGATACTGTTCGGCGGCCTGCGTGAAGGCAGCTCGCGCGGCGCGTTCCTGGTGCAGCAGTTTGCCGCCCTCGAAAATGGGTGTGGTGATATCCCCGGTCAGCCCCCAGAAGCCGGTGCCCGAATTGAAAAGCTGGCTGATGGCCAATCCCGTGCTGCCCGCATCAGCCGTCAGGGTGATGTTTGGCAGCCGGTTCGCGATGGCGACACCGATCTGCGCGCTGGCGGCATGCAGGTTGGCCTGTGCCTGGCGCACATCGGGACGCTGCGCAACCAGTTTCGCAGGCATGCTGACCGGCAGATCGGTGGGCAGCTGCAGGCTCGACAGCTCGAATGCGTCCGCAGCCGATTCGCTGGGGAAGCGACCGGTCAGCACCGCCAGCAGATGATGCAGCTGCGCGGCCTGTTTGATCAGCGGCGGCAATGTGGCGGCGACCTGTGCGAGTTGCGATTCCTGCGCGGCCACATCCACGCCGCTGGCGTAACCCTTGCGCAGCTGGTAGTTCAGGATTTCCAGCCCATGCGAATTGAGCGCGATGAGTTGTCGCGTCGCCTCGACCTGCGCGTCCATCGCGCTGGCCTGGATCGCCGTGACCACCACGTTGGAGGTCAGTGTCGTATAGGTCGCGAGCATCTGGAAGCGCACGGTCTGGGCCTGCGCCTGCAAGGATTCCACCGTGCGCCGGTTCAGGCCGAAAACATCCGGCACATAGGAGATGTTGAGTTGCGGCGTGAACAGGCTGTACAGCAGCGCATTGTTGGCGGGCACCGGGGCAAGTGAAGCCGGTTGCTTCTGGCGGCTGGCGGAGAAATCTGCACCAAGGCTTGGATAGTAGGCGGCGCGCTGCGCCAGCACGGTTTCGCGCGCCTGCGATAATGCCGCCTGGGCGGCCTTCAGATCGTGATTGTTCGCGAGCGCTTGCTCGATCAGGTCATTGAGGATGCGGGAATGGAACAAGGTCCACCAGTCACCGGAAAGCTCGGCATTCTCGCTGAAGCGCTGTGCATCGCCCCCGGCGACCGCAGCGGTGGCAGCGGTAGCGGCGAGAGGACCTGCGGTGTACCTGGTGACGCTCGGCGCGGCGGGCGGCCTGAAGTCCGGACCGACCGCGCAACCGGCGATCGATAACGCCAGCAGTGCGGGGATCAGTGTGGAATCGATTCTCATCCCGTAGGCCGTTGTTTGTTTGCGTAAGGCCGAATCGGGCAACGCCAGCCTGTGATCATATAGTGGATCAGCCGCTGAACAAAGGCCCTTGCTGCTCGAGCTGTCCGGGAGCTGACGTCATCGCCACGTGCTTGTTGCAAATCTTGACGAGTAAGTCGACATATGTTGATGTCCTGGGATGTCGCGTCCTTCCAATGCTTCGCCCCAGACTCGTCTTCTTCTGGCCACCATGCTGGAGCGACCGCGCTCGTGGCGCTACGGCTACGAGCTGTCAAAACAGACCGGCCTGACTTCAGGCACTCTCTACCCGCTTCTGATGCGCCTCAGCGATCAGGGGCTGTTGGATTCCAGATGGCAGGAGCCTGAACGACCCGGGAGACCGGCTCGGCATTCCTATCGCTTGAACAGCAGTGGTCTCGCGCTGGCACGCGCAAGCAAGACGCCGTCAGTGGAGCAATACATCGCGCGCCGCCCGGTTGGGACCGTTGCATGAAACGGCTTGCGCGTCTGCTCGTACGACACGCGGCTCACGCACTTCGTGGCACCCGCTCGACCTGGTCGGAAGCCATGGTGAATGAGCTGGAGCATATCGAGAGCGACAATGGCGCTCTCATCTGGGCCATCGGCTGCGTATGGGCCGCTTATATCGATCGCTATGCGAGCAGGTCGCGCCCCGTGCTGTCGGGAGTTCTGCTGATCGTCGGCCTGCTGCTCATCGGACGCTATTTCCTGGCCTTTCTGGTCTGGTATGGCGTGTCCCTGCGCGGTCTGGGTCTGCCGGATGGCCGGGCGCTCGCGCTGTCGAAGCTCGCCCTTTGTCTTGGCGTCGTCGGCCTGGCCGGTGCGGCAGCGCGGGGGCGCTGGCGGTGGCGCGTGATCGCCGGAGCCGCGTTTCCCTTTCTGGCGTTCCTGAGCTTTCTGGCCGTTGCTTGGATTGCGATTCAGGCCAGCGGTCTGATTACCTCATTACCATGGCCTCACGGCCAGAGCTGGTTCTTCGTAAAATATGGAATCGCCGGTCTTACCTTCGGCGCGGCGCTGACGACAGTGATGCCACTGCCCTTTGCACTCGTGTACCGCTCGCGCGCGGTACCGATCGCGATCCTCGCGTTGATGCCCGAGGTCTCGAGTTTCATCGAGCAGATCGTGCACGGCACGAACCTGGCAGTACATCCGGTAATGATCCTGACGGCCTTCATCTGGCCGTGGCTGTGTGCCCTGATCGGCGTCGCGCTGGGTGCGCTGTGGTGCAACCGGTGGCTGCCGCGCTGGCCAGAAAAAGGACCGACGGGCGATCGCCACGTCGGTCCTTGAAGCACCTGATCGCTTACTGATTGTTGACCAGCAGGCCCGAGGTATCAACGGTCTTCACGCCGGGAACCTGCAACGCCGCCTGCTTGGCCTGATCAACGGCGGTCTGACTCGGTACCGAGCCGGCCAGCGCCACCACACCGTTCGTCGTCGTGACGTTGACGTTCGGCGCGGCCGTCGCAATCTGTGACTTCACATCGGCCGAGATCTTGCTGTCAGACGCGACGGGTTCGGCGGCGGCTGGCGCCGCGGCCGGCTGATTTTCCGCGGTGGCGGTATCGGGGGCTGCCGGTGTCGGTGTGGCCGGCGCAGGCGCTGCGGGGGCCTCACTATCCGGCCTCGCCGGCGGACTTGCCGGGCTCGGGCTATTGCTCGCTACGCGGGTGGAGCTGTCCGACTTGCCGGCGGCAGACTTGGCCTTGGTGTTCGCCGCGAACTCGCTACTGGTGTCCGAGTCGCTGTCGCTGGAGCGGTTGCGCGCGGCACGCCGTTCAGCGGCAGTCTTCTTCTTCGAAGACTTGGCTGAGTCATTGGCCTGGTCCGAAGCCTTCGCCGTGTCGTCCTGCGTCACGCTCGGAGTCGGCGCAGGGGTGGCGGCGAGGGCCGCCTCGCGGGCGACGGCGGCCTCATCGACCGGCGCCGAGGTGGCGGCCGGTGCGGAAGCCTCCGGCGGAGCTGGCGCGGCAGCCGGCGCGACCGGCGCCGCAGGGGTGGCGCGGGCGACCTGCATCGCGTGTTCATTGCGCGCTATGTATATGTACATCCCTCCGCCGAAGAGCGCCGCCAGAGCAACGCCCACCACGATTCTGGGCAAAGGAGATGCAGTAGAAGTTGAGTTCATGATTAAGCACTCGTTCGTTACAGGTGACACTCATGTTGTACATCCGGCGCTTCGTGACACCTGTCAGTGCATTGGAGCTATGCGCTTCGCCAATCCCTACATCTGCTGGTTTCGCCGGTGTCTATTTAATTGATCTTATTAAGATTTCTCCCTGGGTGCCGGTGGATACCTACACCGTTTGCAATGGTGCTTCCCCCACCGGGGCGTGATGCTGCGGGAAATGCACCCGGAAGCGACTGCCATGCCCCACGCGGCTCTCGACCGCAATCTCAGCGCCGTGACCGACACAGATCGCCCGCACGATCGACAGTCCCAGCCCCGCTCCCCCTTCCTCTCGGGAACGGGCTTCGTCGACCCGGTAGAAACGGTCGAACACTCTGGGCAGCGCGGCGGCCGGGATGCCGACCCCGGTATCAAGGACCTCTAGTACGGTGCCGTCGGCGACTGTGAGGACGCGCAAGG
>DASYER010000024.1:0-7383 GCA_036498905.1 Steroidobacteraceae bacterium
AACATTCATCAATGAAGCAGACAGCGATCAGGCGGGGCGATATATTGATGCGCCGCGCTACACGGTGGATTTCATGTTGGTGGACAGGACGCTGGCAAGTGCCACAAGGTTCAATAGAAATAGTGGTCTATGTAGCGCCGGAGCACCGGCCGCGGATCTCATCGAAACTGGCGGCCGCCGTCATCGCAGCGTCGCTGTCGTTGGCTATACATGTACTGATGTTCACCGGCCCCCTGTGGGGCAATGGTTCGCCCGCCTCCAGGCCGACCCGACTGGCGGATGTTGCATCCGGTACTCCTGATCAGAATGAAGTGGCCATGCAATGGGTCGTACTCGATGCTGGTGCGCCCGGTGAGAACACGGAGAGGTCCTTCGAGCTTCTCCCGGTCGATCCTGCGGCAACCCAGATTTCAGCCGATGTTCAGGCGGCCCTGTCGGCCGTTCGCCAGGTTGCCATACACAACTCCGATGGGCGATCGCAGCAGATTCCATGGATGATTCGAGCAATCGCTCCGCGCTTTACGGACGCTACGTCGATCAGATCGATGCTCGGATCTTTGGTGCCTGGATGCGCCCCCGCACGCCCATAGGTTCGCCGTCATTCAGCTGTCGCGCAATAATCAACCGGGATGCGTTCGGAAACATGAAGAACGTGGAACTGCAGGCCTGTAATGGTGACACACGTTGGCAGCTGTCCGTGGCCCATGCGGTCCAGTCGTCTTCGCCATTGCCGGAGCCGCCTGATCCGCGAGTCTTCCGCCGTGAAGTGACTGTGCCGTTCCAGAGTTCCGGCTACACCGAAGGCGTTCCGGCCGACGGTTTCGAGCCGCCGACGCTCCCCTGACGTCCGGTCGAGGACCGGGGAACTTACCTCGCGCGGCGCGCTCAGACAAAGCGTGCATGTCAGATTCGACCGGCAGCGCTATCTCGCGATCGTCATCGTCGGCGCGCTGCATGTATTGGTCATAGAGATTCTGATCCGCGCCCCGCGCTCGCAGGTTCCCACTGCCGATACCACGGCATGGTCGACGCTGCTGTTCGTGCCGACGGCCCCCGTGCCGCGACCGCCACCCGTCGATCTCAAACCCAGGAAGTCGGCCGCGCTCGCGCGGCCCAACCTGCAGGCACCCGCCACCGAGGCGGCATTGCCGATCACGGCCGCGCCAGACTCAACTCCCGGCAAATCCGCCATCGATTGGGCGTCCGCGTTGAGCAAAGCCGCTGGTGACATCGTCGGATCGCAGTCCAGGTCCGGCGCTTCGGTCACGGGCGCGCCACCCAAACCGGACTCGTTGTGGACACCTCGCACTCACAGCTACGGCGAGCAGTACAAACTGAATACCGGGGAGCTCGTGGTGTGGGTGAGCGATCACTGCTTCGTCGTCGCAGAACCTGCCCTGGCCGGCACGCCCAATGCCTTTGCACATGCAGCGTTGACGCACACTCAATGCGAAAGAGATCCGGGGCCGCGCAGCGATCTGTTCAAACAATTCCCTGCTTATGACAAATATCATCCGACGCAGTAAGTCAACTGATCACGCCGATGCGTGGCAATGACATAACTTCGTACGCATTGGAAGTTATGACAAGCGCAAAGCGCGCATGGCGCGGCACGCTGCGATTCGCGTCGCAGAACGCGAGCGCGGTCACGGTGTCGCAACGTAGAGACTGCCACTCTAGCGGCACATAGATAAGGTGCCGCGACTTGCCGAACGCCAATCAGAATACCGCCGTGCGCCAGGAATCCGAGGTGCCGGTCGAGACCGCCGAAATGCTGGGTGGGCAGGTATTGTCCCTGCTGCCCTCGCTGCGGCTGCATTCCGTTTCTCTGTTCGATGCGAAGGGCGATGTTCAGTGGCTGAGTGAAGGCGCACTCGGACCGGATGAACAAGGCGTGGTGGAGGAATCCATCGCGACTCTATCCGCGGCCACCTCGCGCGCGCATCTGGAAGCCTCCCTCGCCGACAGTCGCGCCGCGCTGTTCCTCGCAGTACGCACGCCGCGGGCAACCCTCGCCGGCGTGATCATGATTCTGATGGACGCGAAGCAACTCAGCTCCGGCAACCTCGCGGCCCGCATTCTGACCACGAGCATGCGTTCGGTATTGCAGCGGATCGCGATGCTGCTCGTACCGCCGCCACCGCTGGCGGCGACTGCGACGTTCGCCGGCATCAGAACGTTCTCGACCGGCACGCTGCCGGTGGCCGTGGCAAAGGTTCCCGGCGCGGGACTGGGTGACACGGCCAACTGGAGCCCGGAGGTGCCACTGCAGGTCGCCGTACCGGACGATCTGGTGGCACTGCAGATACTCGAACCGGCGGCGGTCGCCGAACCGGCCATGGCGGAGGACCTGCTGACCTGGGACCCACCGGAAGCCGACAAGTCAGCCGAAATTGCCTTTGACGCCGAGCCGGTGGCCGCACCCTTGCGGACGGATGAAGTCCAGACGCTGCCGAACGTCGCGGCCCCTGCCACCCCGTCGGTCGACACCGACGCTCCGAAGCTGCGGCTGCGCGAACTGATCCGTCTGCGGGCCGGCGGACGCACCCGCCGCTACCAGGTCGTGCCGACGGCCGAGCAGCAGCGCGGGGATGCGCTCGCCACCCTCAATCAGCTGCTCGCCTGGCTGCGCCACCATCCGCAGGTGCTGCAGGGTGATCCGCTCAGCTTCACGATCGGCGTTTCGGCCCAGGCTCTGGGTGATTCCGAGTTACCGGCCGCGCTCGCACGCGCGCTGGCCGCGGCGGGCCTGGAACCGGGAATGATCGGATTCGAATTGCGCGAAGCGGCATGCGTGAGCCATTACTCGCTGGCCGAAAAGTTCGTGGCGCAGTGCGAGCAGTCGCGCTGCTTCGTCGTCATCGATGATTTCACCTTCCATACCGCGACCGTCGAACTGCTGCGCTCGAGTGCGGTACGGATGCTGAAGGTCGATGCGCGGCTGGTGACGGCGGCGCTGCGGGACAAACTCTCCCAGGCGCGTGTCGTCGGCATTGCCCAGGCCGCGAAGGTGCTGGGCACCCTGTGCGCCGCCAAGTACGTGGACTCTCAATCCGGTCGCCGCTGGCTGGCGGCCGTGGGTTTCGACTTTACCCAATCCTCGGTGACCGAATCACTGCAGCGGCTTGGCGGCGCGGCCTAAGGGCCCAACGCGCCGTTGAGCACCGCGGCCAGCCGCACCCCGGCTTTCTGCAATTGGATCGAAGCGGTCGCGCGGGCTGTCTCGGCGTAGCCGGGCGGCAGGCTCAGGGGTGAGGAATCCCGAGTGCATCCGGGCTTCGACCCCAGGGTATAGCCCACCGTGCGCGCGATCTCGAATCCTTCCAGGGCCCAGGATTTCGCATCGCCCTGCTCCCACCCGGACCTGTTCTCAGGCGTGATGGCTCGCGCCAGCATGTCGGCGACCGTCTGCGGGTCATCGCCCAGCCCCTGGACGATCACGGTATCCCAGTAGCGGTGCAGGTTGACCAGGCGCGGGCCGCCGAGACTCAGCAGCACGCAGTTGCCGCCCTTGTCATGGTTGTCGGCGGCGTGCAGCGGCTGATGCATATCGCCGAGGAAGTGCAGCAGGAATTTCAGGGCCAGGAGGCGCTCGGCCGCGGGGGTTAAAGGATTCGCCAGCTCCTGGGTGAATTCGACCACCTTGCCGACGATGCAGTCGTGCGCGGGTCCGTCGGAGGCATTCGGGCCGGCGGCCGGAAAGCCAAAACAAGCCGCGCTGATGTCCGGGTGATCGAGCTCGATGTCCACGAAATGCCATTCGCCGGTTTGCGAATGGCCGGTGCGATAGCGGTCGGCCCAGTTGGACTCCGCCAGCATGTCATGGGCGGTAAGCGAATCCTGATCCGCCGCCAACATCGCATCGACTTTCGCGCGCACCGGCGGCGTCAGGTAGCCGCGCGCAATAGCGGCGACGATCTGATGGCCTTCGGATCCCCAGGCGAACACCACCCCCGGAAAATTCAGCGCGCACATCGCGGCAACCAGCGCCAGGCATCGCTTCATGATTGGAATGATACAGGGCTCACAGGCGGTCATTCTCTTGACCCGATCTTTTTGGCCCGTGTCAGCTGCGTGGCAGTTTGATTTCAGGACGCAATATGATACGTATCACATATTTATTTCATGTTTTTCTTGCTGTTTTTCATCGATACTGCTACGCTATACGTATTATTAATCCCTCGTCGAGAACATCGTGGCGAGCAACGCAAAGCCCTTCCCGCTCCTGGCCGTGACCTTGTGCATCGGCCTGTCACCCGCTTATTCCCGGGCCGAATCGGCTCAGGTGCACATCGACAGCGGTGTGCTCGTCGGGACGGCGAGCGCCGGGGTCGAATCCTTCAAAGGTATTCCGTACGCAGCGGCACCGGTCGGGGAACTGCGCTGGCGTGCACCCCGCGCGCCTGCGAGCTGGAGGCAGCCGCGCGCGGCCGCGGACTTCGGCGCCTCCTGCCCGCAGACACCGCCGCCGCGGGTTCCGGCGGGCAGTGGGGCTGAGCACACCAGCGAGGACTGTCTGACGCTGAATGTCTGGGCGCCGAGTCCCGCGGTGAAGTCGGCTCCGGTGATGGTGTGGATCCACGGTGGGAGCAATACCCAAGGCACCGGTGCCGGCGTGTACTACGACGGCTCGGCGTTCGCGCGCGACGGGGTGGTGCTCGTCACGATCAACTACCGTCTGGGACTGCTCGGTTTCTTCGCCCACCCGGCACTGGCGCGCGAGGCGGCCGGCGGCGCGACGGCGAACTTCGGGCTGCTCGACCAGCTTGCGGCGCTGGCCTGGGTGAAGCGCAACATTGCCGCCCTCGGTGGTGATCCGGGCAATGTCACCGTATTCGGCGAGTCGGCGGGCGCCGAGGATACCGTCGCCCTGCTGGCCTCTCCCGCCTCGAAGGGGCTGTTCCAAAAGGCGATCGTCGAGTCAGCGCCGTTGGATGATGAGTGGCCGACGCTTGCCGAAGCGAGCAGCGCCGGTGCGCGCACGGCAACGGCACTCGGCCTGTCGGGAGATCAGGCAACCGCGGCACAGCTGCGCGCCATACCGATGCAGCGCCTCGTTCAGGACGACCTGCGCGGCAGTACGCCCGTGATCGACGGGGTGCTGCTGCGGGAAGCGCCGCTCAAGGCGCTCACCGACGGAGTCGGCATCGACGTGCCGCTGGTGATCGGCACGAACGGCAATGAGGGTTCGCTGCTTGGCGCAAATCCGGATCTCAAATACTTCGACGGCATCAATCTGGCCGCGCTGCGCACCCTCTACGGCACGCCATCCGAATCGGACGCTGAGGTTGCGCGCCGCCTGTTCCGCGACTCGCGCTTTGCGATACCGGCGCGCCGCATTGCCGGACACCGGGCGGGTACGGCGCCCGCATACCTGTACCGCTTCGACTATGTGCTGAGCCTGCTGCGTGCCCGCCGCACCGGGGCGGATCACGGCTCGGAGATTCCATATGTCTTCTCCACCTGGGGCGTCTATCCGATATCCGAGACGGACCACAGCGTGACCGATGTGATGCACTCGTGCTGGGTCGCGTTCGCGCGCGGCGGCGCGCCCACCTGCAAAGGCGCGCCGGCGTGGCCCGCGTATCAACCGCAAAGCGACCTGCTCATGCATTTTCGCGATCAGGCTGTCGTCGAGAAGACGCCGGACGCGGCCGCCCTCGATGCGATCGCGCGGCACGACGCCCAGGATCACGCCGGAAAATGAGCGGTCTCGGGCAGGAGCCGCAGCCGGAGGCCGCGTCACGCTCGATTATGTCGGCAGTATTGCAGTTGAGCCGGCGACTGCGTGCGCAGCGCCCGGCCTCCTCGGTGAGTCTGTCGCAATTGAGCGTGCTTGGAACGCTGCATCGCTTGGGCGTAATGTCGGCCGCGCGTCTGGCCGAACATGAACGCCTGCAACCGCAGTCGCTCACCCGCGTGATTGCCGAAATGGAGGCGGCCGAGCTGATCCTGCGCCGGCGCGGCACGACGGATCGGCGCACGCTGATGATAGAACTGACGACGAAGGGACGACGTGTCCTCGCACATGATATCGGCGCGCGGCGCGAGTGGCTGGAGCGGGCCATGACAGAGGCATTGAGCCCGACCGAGCGGATGCTGCTGCAATTGAGCGCCGATCTGATGCTGAAGGTTGCGGCCTGCGATCTTGAGGATGTGTTCGCGGCCGATGCCGCATAGGCAACTACTCGCGGATTTCGTCCGGGATGGCTTCGCCGTCTTCCCGCGTCTGATCGCGCCCGACGCTATCACCGCGGTGCGCACGCGGATCGATGCGGACCTGCGGGACAACTACGATCCGGCCCGTCAGAGCGAGTACGACGCGCGCAGTTTCTGTCCGACGCTGCGTGGCAGCCCGCAGATCATGAGCCTCTTCC
The DNA here is from genome assembly GCA_036498905.1 of Steroidobacteraceae bacterium. GTDB lineage: Bacteria > Pseudomonadota > Gammaproteobacteria > Steroidobacterales > Steroidobacteraceae > DAIDKA01. Next base: position 6,378 of record DASYER010000024.1, read on the forward strand.
ATCATGTCGAGGTGCGCCGGCGCATCGATGCGCTGATCGGCATGGACCGGGTCGGTTTTGACGGCGGGCAGATCGCCATCCGGCGCGCCCACAACGTCAAGCGGCCGCAACCGCCCGTGCCGCACATCGATGGCATTCAAACACCCACCAATGAGCAAAGCAGCGTCGAACTGAATCCGTTCAGCCTGCTGGTCGGGGTTTTCCTAAGCGATGTGCCAACACAGTTTGCCGGGAACTTTACGGTCTGGCCCGGCTCGCATCACCTGATCGAGGCCTATTTCAGGCAGCGCGGATCCCGGGCGATGCGTGAGGATATGCCGCAAGTCGCGCTGCCTAAACCGCAGCAACTATTGTGTTCAGCAGGCGATGTGGTCTTCTGTCACTACCAGCTTGCGCATGCTGCTGCGGTCAACACCGCGGATTTCGATCGCTACGCGGTATTCTTCCGCGTCTGGCACCATGATCTCACCCTCCGCGAGGCGCGCTGGCAACACCTGACGAACATCTGGACGGACTGGAAGGTCGGTCCTTAGATCAGTGTGAGACGGCCTTGGCGAACGGCGCTTCGCTGGCTGAGAAGACTCCCGTCGTGATGGCTTCCAGATCCCGGTCCAGAATGGTGGTGCGATTGCGACCGGCGTTCTTCGCCGCGTACAGGCCCCGATCGGCCAGCATGATCGCGCCCTGTGGGCTGCGCTCGGAGCTGGGCCGCACGAAGGCCACGCCGGTGCTGACCGTGACCACCGGTGCGACGGTGGAGGTGGGATGGCGGATCTTCAGGGCTTCGACCCGGCGCTGCACGCCCTCGGCGACCAGGGCGACGTGTTCGCGGGTCACGTCGAAGAGGATGATGGCCAGCTCCTCGCCACCGTAACGGGCCGACAGATCCAGCGGCCGGCGCGCCGTCGCGGCCACCACATTCGCGATGCTCTGCAAGGCGGCATCACCGGCCTGGTGTCCGAGACTGTCATTGAAGGCCTTGAAGAAATCGACATCGATGAGCATG
>DASYER010000025.1:0-44441 GCA_036498905.1 Steroidobacteraceae bacterium
TACCTTCTCGCATTCCGGCACGGCACGCATCGCCGCCGAGGTGCTGCAGTACGATTGGGAAAACTGCATCGTGGAGCGCGGGGATTCGCGCAAGCACCTGCCCTGGAACATCGGCCAGTTCGGCAGCAACACCTCCTTCACCATGGCGCGCACGAACTATGTAGCGGCCATGGATGCCTTGATGAAGATGAAGGAGATCGCGGCCCGCGACCTCGGCGGCCATCCCGATGATTACGCCATCGACGGCACGCGAATCTTCGCCAAGAGCAATGCCCACCGCGGCATGACCTATGCCGCGGTCGCGCAGCGCGCCGTGCAGCTGGCCGGCAAGTACTCAGGCTGCGAGCTACCGACCGACATCAATCCCATGACACGCACTTCGGCGACGGCGCTCGCCGGCAGTGGTCTGATGGGCGTGGCGAAGGACACCCTGCCGGTGGGCGGGGAGACCGCCGCATTCGCCTGCGCGTTCGCGGAAGTCGAGGTGGATCTGGAGACCGGCCAGCATCGCATCGTCGAGATCCTGAACGTCGGGGACTGCGGCACGGTGATTCATCCGATGGGATTGGCCACGCAGCTGAAGGGCGCAACGGTGCAGGGCATCAGCATCGCAACCCTTGAGCACCTCATTTTCGACCCGCAGAACGGGTTGCCGGGGCATGTGGGGTTGTATCAGGCGCGGCCCGCGACCTATCTGGATGTGCCGCCGCAGCTGAATGCCGATTGGGTGAACAAGCCGGATCCGACCAGCCCGATGGGCACGAAGGGTATCGGCGAGCCACCGCTGGGCGCGGCCGCCTCGGCGGTGATCTGCGCCATCTCCGATGCCTTGGGGGGCCATGTGTTCAATCGGACTCCCATCAAGACCGACATGGTATTGAACGTGGCGATGAAGCGGCCGGCGGCACATACGCCGCTGCAGGTGAACACGGACTAGCCATGGCCATGCACCGCGACATGATGCCGCACTTTGAGCTGTACCAGCCCGACAGCGTGCAGGGCGCGCTCGATCTGGCCCGCTCCATCGGCGTCGGTGCCTGGTTCATGGCCGGCGGCAACGACTCGCTGGACTGGTTCAAGGACCGCAACAAACGCCCCGATGCGGTCATCGACCTGACGGGTATCAGGGAGCTGTACGGCATCCGCGAAACCGCGGACGGACTTGAGATCGGCGCGCTCACCAAACTGGTCGATGTCGAGAATTCCGATCTGGTGCGTGCCCGCTACGCGCTGCTGGCGACGGCCGCCGGCCGCGTCGCGAGTCCACAGATCCGCAACAGCGGCACGCTCGGCGGCAACCTGTGTCAGGACGCGCGCTGCTGGTACTACCGCTTTGGCGTCAGCTGCTACCGCGCCGGTGGCAACACCTGCTATGCCGATACGCCGCAGGGCATGAACCGCGAGCATTGCCTGTATGGAGCCAGCCGCTGCGTCGCCGTGTCCCCCTCGGACACTGCGACCGCCTCGATGGCGCTGGACGCCCGCATGGTGATCCGGGGCCCCGGCGGTGAACGGATCCTGAGCGCCGAAGAGTTCTTCGTCGGACCGGCCCACGACATCACGCGCATGACGGCCCTGCAGCCCGGCGAACTGCTGGTGGCCGTGCGGTTGCCGAAGGAGTGGGCGGGTGCGCGGTTTTATTTCGAGAAGGTCGCCGACCGCAACAGTTGGGACTTCGCCCTGGTCAGCGTTGCCTCGGCACTGGTCATCGAGAACGGTCTGATCTCCCGGGCGCGATTGGTCTGTGGCGCAGTCGAGTGCGTCCCACGCCGCCTGCCGGCAGCTGAGCGGGCCGTGATCGGCAAGCCGCAAAACGAGGCCACCGCCGTGCTGGCGGGTCAGCTCGCGATCGAAGGCGCGACGCCCCTGCATTTCAATGGGTTCAAGGTAGCGCTGATGGAGAATCTCGTGCGCCGTGCGCTGCGGCCCGAGACGACCTGAGCGCTACCCATACCCGAGGTCGCAAGCTATGGAAATCTTTCGCATGGGTCGTGACATCTGGGGTCGTCCGGTTCTCGAGGGCATCTCCTGGCACCTGATCTGGGTCGCCGTGGGTCTCGGGGCGGTGATGATCATCGGTCATGCCATCTACCGTGCCATCCGTCCCCGGGGCACCTGAGCATGGCTGTTGCGGCGGACCGGATCGGAGAGCTTCCCGCGCGTTCGGACCGCGTGCTGCGGCACGCGGGCGTGGATCGGCTGTTCCATTGGCTCACGGCCCTGTGCGTCATCACGTTGATGGCCACGGGTCTGCTGCCGCACATGGGCGTGCAGTTCGACTGGGTCAACATTCACTGGGTCGCGGGCCTGGGGCTGGTGGCCCTGATCGTCTTTCATGTGCTGCGCTCGGCCGTGTGGCGCAAATTGCGCGCCATGTGGTTCAGCATCGCCGAATTGCGCACCCACCAGGTCGGCAAGTATTCCATCGCGCAGAAGCTGATGCATCACGCCATGACCGCGATGGCGCTGGGTGCCGCGATCACCGGCGTACTGATGCTGAAGAAGATCCAAACACCGCTGCTGGTGCGTGACCCGTACCTGTTCGATCCCCACACCTGGGGAGTCATCTACGTGATCCACGGCCTGGCGGCCCTGAGCGCGATCACCCTGGTGATCGTGCATGTGTACTTCGGGCTGATGCCCGAGAACCGCATGTACCTGCGCGCCATGATCACCGGCTGGATGTCGCGCAACGAGCAGCGCGCCCGTGTGGCCGGGATTCGTGCCGGTGAGAAACATCTGACGTGACCCAGCAACACCCGGAGCTGGCCCGTCGCATCGACATCATCGAGCGCGGCTACGAATACCTGCTGGCCTTCGCCGCCCAGGGGCGGATGAATGAGGCGGGCAGTGAAGTGCGCGAGACGCTGCTGGGCATGCACGCGGCGCTTGAGGGCATTGACCGCATCCTCACGGCCAGCACCAAGGTCGATGCCCGCTCGCAGCGCCATGATGCCAGCGCTTTCATTGCCGCGGTCCGTGACGATGCCCTCAAGGCCGGTGGCGCCATCGCCTTCACTCTCAACTGCGCCGCGATCGGCTCGCAGCTGATCGACAATCTCAACGCCTCGATCCATGTGCGCGCGTTGCTGACCGATCTGTTTCTCGCCGACCAGGCCCTGCGGCAAAGTTCGCGGACGGTGGCGGCGGGCTAGGGTTCGGCTACGCGTTGCCCTGCGCCTTGAGCAGGTCAGCGTCGATCTGTGCCACCTTGGCAACCGAGGGTCGCGCATTCCACCGATCGATGTAGTTCCTGATGGGTGCGACCGCATCGACCAGACCGAAGCCCGTCATCCAGGTCAGCGCAGTGCCCCACAAGGTGTCAGCCGCCGTGAAGCGCTCGCCGAGAATCCACGGGCCCTTGGCAAGCTGCGCCGTGAGAGCGTTCATCGTCGTGGTCAGATCGCCGTAGGGAACCATCGCCACCGGTCCGGGCTCGCGCTTCATCGCCTTGTCGACGAGCGCCGGCTCAAAACACGCGGCATAGAAGACGTACCAGCGCAGATAAGGTCCGCGCAATGCATCGCCCAGTGCGGGCGTGATGCCGGCCTCCGCAAACAGATCCGCAAGATAGATGCCGATGGCCACCTGCTCGGTAATGAGCGTATCGCCATGCAGGATCGCCGGAACCTTGCCCATGGGATTCACGGACAGGTAGGCGCTTTGACGTTGCTCGCCCGCCTTCATGTTCAAGGTGTGCAGTTTGTACGGCGCCTTGAGTTCCTCCAGAAGCGCCAAGGTTCCCGCTGAGCGCGTCTGCGGCGCATGGAAGAGCGTAATGGGAAGTTTCGTGGGCATGGTGGGTCACCCGCGGCAGGGCGCAGTCGCCGCAAGTGATGCGGCGACTGACCTTGGTCTTACCGGACTGTTGAGACTAGTAGAAGACTCCGTCGACCGTGTCGGCGATACGCCCGGTATGGACGTTGACCAGCAGCAGATCCGGCCCGTAGCGCACCCATTGATAGCCCGCCGGCGGCGGCGCGAGGCCCAATGCCGCATAGCCGTCATAGAAGTACGGCGCCCCAAGGAATACCGACGGCAGAATGCCGCCCGTAGCCCAGGTTTGATACCTGAACCCCGAGGGAAAGCTGAAGGCCGGCCCGCGAATGCTTCGGTGCCAACCACCACCACTGAGGAAGCGGTGCGGGGGACGTCGTCCGATATGCGGCGCCCTTTCGGTGACCACCGGAGCGCGATGCGACGGCGCACGATGCGCGGAAGGCGCCGGCCTGGGCGACTCGGGCCGGGCCGTATCCGGTCGTCCCTTGTCGGGTCGGTCTCCGCCGCGTCGCGGACCTTGATCCTGGGCCAACGCCAGGCTGGAACCAAACAGCGCCACCCCAGCCACAATCCATAAACCTTTACGCATGTCGGGCCTCCTCCTTATAACCGCATCATTATGCACCCTGACACCCGCGGCGTCCCTCGGGCACGCGATGCGCATGCTCATCAGGCCGCTCGATACAAAGTGCATTTCCCTATAGGTAATAATTTCCGGATTCAAGGGTCCGGGCCGCAAGCCGCGGGAAAAAGCCTGCTTTCGCTTCGTCAGCCTGGACTAGACAATAACCCCAGCGTCGGAGAATCAGACGCCTGTCGCAGACAGCCGGCTCTCAGCAGGGTGTTATCGGCAGGGAGTATTTCCTCAAAGAATGACGTTTTCGTAAAGGATTGCTGCTGATGTCAGCGCCACGCGCAGCGAGCTTGAAGCTGCATACCGGCTCGCAGTCGCAGAGCCGCCGGTGGCGCGTGGTCGCATCATGAAATCCCCGTCTTCCGCACGTGTACTGGTCGCCGCGGATGAGGCGACGGAGGCGCGGCAGCTGGTCGAACATCTCAAAAAGCATTTCGACCATGTAGCGAGTTCCATCGAGACCAATGCCGAAACGGCCGCGGCCGATTTCGAGAAGCATGCGCCCGAAGTCATCGTGCTGGCTTTCAAGGGATTGGAGCACGCAGAGCGTTACTACCTTGGGCTGCACCGCTTCGGCCAATCGATCTACCAGCGGCCGCACAGAACCGTGCTGTTGTGCCGCAGGGAAGACACGGAGGGCGCCTTTGAGCTGTGCAAGAAGGGCTACTTCGATGACTACAATCTGTATTGGCCGAATCCCCAGGATGGATTGCGCGTCGTCATGAGTGTCTGGCTCGCATGTCGCGAACTGTTGGGGCGCAAAAGCGAGGACCTCACCAGCCGCGATCTGCGCACTCACGTGAGTCATCTGGAGGGTCTTGACCGCAAGCTCGCCCATGAGTTCGAAGAGGGCGAAAGGCAGGCCGCCGCGGCTCATGATTCCCTGCTTGATCTGGAGCATGACCTCTCGCGTGCGAACGATGAGCTTTCGAGCCATCTGGTGCGCGGCGGCGCCAACGGGGCCATCGAAGTGAAGGACTCCGAGGCTCTGGCAAGGGACCTCGCGCAATTCAAACAACGGCAGATCGAACGCACCCGTATGGCGGGTGACCGCGGCATCAAGCCGATAAGCGCCTGGGCGCGGGATCTGAAAGCGAAGGTGGAGCCGTCCCTGACCGGCGCACGGGCACTGTCGAGTCAGGTCGAACGGATCAAACCCAAGGTGCTGGTGGTCGATGACGATGGGGCCATGCGCGACATACTCGAGCCCGTCCTGATCTCCCTAGGGTACGAGGTGACTCTCGCCGTGGGCGGCAATCACGCACTGCGTGAGTTGGCGCACTCGCTCCCCGACGCCATCCTGATGGATATCAGATTGACGGACTCCGACGGTGTGACGCTGACACGGCAGCTCAAAGCCTCCCCGCACATCGCTCACATCCCGATAATTCTCATGACCGGAGACTCGCGTCGCGAGCAGCTCATCAGCAGCATCGAAGCCGGCGCTGCCGATTTCATCGCCAAGCCGTTCACGATCGGAGTGCTGCGCGCCAAGCTGGAAAAAGTGCTGCGGCCCGCGGGCGTGCCGGCCACGGGACGGCCTGCAGCCAGCAGCGTGCCCCATCCTGAAGCGTCGAAAGTCTAGCGAGCGGCCCGCCAGCCCCCGGCGCGTGCCTGTGCCTCGGCACCGGCGTCCAAAGGTTCCCCCGCGATGGCGTCCTGTACAGCCTTGAGCACCGATGGCGGCAGCGCCGAGGCAGCCTGCCGGTACTGGCCTTGAGCCGTCGAGGATGCCTCCTCGCGCGTGAGCACCTGGACTTTCCAGTCATTGTCGCCGTGACAGGCCAGACCGGCCGTCGCGGCGCTGTCGCGCAGCTGGAAGGTGCGGCAGTAGGCGCCCTGCCTCGAGCGGAACGAGATTCCGATCTGCACCGTGTCAGAAGCCCTTTGCTGGCTGGCAAGTCGGTTGTCGAGGGCCCGTGCCAGTACGCCCGAGGCCACCGGGCCGCCTTTGGATACGGTGATCGGCCCGGTCGGGTACAGGCGCGAGGCAAATTGCCACAGCAGCGCCCCGAGCACGAAACTTGCGGCCAGCGAACTCCATTGCAACCACGGGCGCCGCTCCTTTCGCCTGGCGGGAAATTGCAGCACCTGAGCAGGCCGGGATCCATCCGCCGCCGAACGCACCAGTGCGAGCAGATGCGGTGGCACCGGTGCTTGAAGCACCGGATCAAAGTCGGTACGCAACCGGCTGCGCAGGGCGTTGTGTGCGGCGAGGCGCTGCGCTAGCTGCGGATCGGCCGCGACCGACTCTTCGACCTGCCTGCGCGTGGCTTCATCGAGTTCACCGTCGGCATACGCCATCAGGGTTTCATCTGAAGGATTCACGCGCGCTCCTGTTCGCTGTCGCCGAGCATTGCCTGCAGGGCCTCACGTCCGCGGGCCAGACGGCTCGTGATCGTGCCGACGGGCACGCCGATGATCTGCCCGGCTTCGCGGTACGAGAGTCCTTCAATCAGTACCAAGCCGATCACCTCACGCTGATCATCCGGCAGGCGTTGCATTGCCTGTTGTACCGGCAGCAGCGCCGCGTCCCCGGCCGTTGGGTCCGGCACCTGTTCACCGAGTTCTTCGGGCAGGAATACCCGTTTGCGCCGCGCGCGCCCACGCGCCTCGTCAATCCAGGCATTGCGCAGGATGCCGAACATCCAGCCGGCCAATGGCGCCCCATCGCGCAGCTGATCCGACCGGGACAGCGCGCGCTCGACCGCGATCTGCACCAGATCATCCGCGTCGCTCATATTGCCGGCCAATGCCCGCGCGAAGCGCCGCAATCGTGGCAGCAGTTCAATGAGCTCGACACTCAGGGCCTCGCTAAGCGGCGGCATTTGACGTTATGTCTGTCATACGATCGAGGCGACCAGTTCCTTCCATGCGGCGAAGGATTCAACTAGATTACTTGCATGTTGCGGGCGACTCCAGCACTGGTATTGAGCCTCATGGTCGCAGTTGCGCATGCGCAGCTGGGCCTGCAGGGAGTGCGTGTGCCCCTGCCTCTGCCGCAACCGTTGCGCTTACCCGCGCCGCAAGCGCCACTCCTCGATCGCACGCTGCAGGGTGTCGATTTGCAGAGCGCCACCGATGCTTTGGAGCGGGCACGCCAACTGCAGGTGCGCAATCTCATCCGTGGCAATCGCACGACGCTTGAGGCGGATCCGGCCGGCGCTGCCATGGTGCGCAATGAAATCGTCGCGTTGTCCCCTTCAGATGCCGATCTGGCGCTGATCCAGACTGCCGGATTCAGCGTCCTCGGCGTGCGCACCCTGGACGGCCTCGACATGCGCCTGGTGATTCTGCAGGCCCCGCAGGGAATGTCCACGGTACAAGCCTTGGTGCGCGTACGCGCGCTGGTTCCGGCGGGGAGCTTTGACTTCAACCACATCTACGGCGAGAGCGGTACGGCGAGCGTGGAAGCCACCGGGAGTGAGCCTGCGCAAGTTGCGGCCACGGAGCAGACCGCGGCGCTGCCGCGAACCCGTCTGGGATTGATCGACGGGGGCATCGATGATGCCCACTCGGTCTTCAAGGATCTGATATTGCATCGTCATGGCTGCGGCGCGGTGCGGGTTCCTTCGGCGCATGGCACGGCGGTGGCTTCATTGATGGTCGGACGGTCCGCGGAATTTCACGGCGCGGCGCCCGGTGCCGAACTGTATGCCGGTGATGTCTACTGCGGAATTCCGACCGGTGGGTCAGTCGAGGCCGTGACCGAAGCGATGGCGTGGTTGGTGCACGAGCGCGTGGCCGTGATGAACGTGAGCCTGGTCGGGCCGCCGAACGTGATACTCGAAGCGGTAGTGCGCAATGTGATTTCCCGTGGGTTCATCATCGTTGCCGCCGTCGGCAATGATGGGCCGGCTGCCGCGCCGCTGTACCCGGCCTCCTATCCCGGCGTGATCGGCGTCACTGCGGTGGATGCCCGCCGGCACATATTGGTCGAAGCCGCGCGCGGCCCGCAGGTGCGTTTCGCGGCGCCGGGCGCGGATATGGTCGCGGCGAAATCACCACAGGGATTCGCCGCAGTACGCGGCACCTCCTTCGCGGCACCGCTCGTGGCCTGTCTGCTCGCCGCGCAACTGCGTGAGCCCGATGCCGTGCTCGCTGCGCGTGCGATCAGCGACCTGGCGGGTCATGCCGTAGATCTGGGCGCGCACGGCCTCGATCCGGTTTATGGCTATGGCCTGGTGGCTGCGGATCTGGGCCCGGACATTCGCCTGGCCGGTCTGCACGCCCGCTGATTCAAAAATAAGTAAAACGCCTTTTTTCGCGGCGACGGGAAGGATTCGAGCTGGCCGATCGTAGTTCCCTATGAAGGTCGCGGACTGGCCGCGGTCTCAACGGGAGATACGTACATGAAAGCGAATCAACTGATTGTAGGCGCGGCCATCGTCGCAGGGCTGATTTGTGGCGCGGCGGCGCAGGCCCAGGGCCTGGGCGGGGTGGGTGGACGTCTGGGCGGCGCATTCGGCGGCGGCGCGCACGCCGGTCCGGCCGGCTTCGGCGGCATGAGTGGCTTCAGTGGTGCGGCGAACGGCAGCCGCTTCGGCGGCAATGCCGATGCCCTGGTCCGTGCGAGCCATACGCAGAACACCAATCCAGCGAATGTCTCGACCACGGCCGCGAAAGCCACGAGCGCGACGACCAAGACCGACGATGGGGGCAAGGTAGCCGGGGCCGCGCACGGCTCCGCGAGTGCTGCGCCCAAGCCCACCAGCAGTGTGGCCGCGACCCCGGCGACTCACGCCACCTCGAATGCACCGCCCGCATCCCAGGTCGGTGGGCAGCTCGCGGGGAGTACGAGTGCCGCAAAGAATGGCGTTGACACCAGCGCGTCGGGGCAGGGTACGGCAAGCCATGGGTCACTCAGTAGTGGCGGTGATGCGAGCGCGGATCTGGCGGTGAGCCGGTAGCTGCGCCGCGAATGAGTGGACGGGCCGGCAGCAGTGCCGGCCCGTCCGTACCTAGAGGTTGCGGCGCCCGCCGCATTGTCGAGTGACGAGATCCCCGAGAGTCTTCATTGCACGCTCGGACGCGGCCGTCCAGGGATGACCATAGTTGAGCCGTATGGCACGCGAATACTCGCGCCGCGCAGAGAAGATGGGTCCCGGCGCCACACTGATGTCGCACTCGAGCGCGCGCGATTGCAGATCCAAGGCGTCGGCGCCCTCGGGCAAGTGCACCCAGAGTTGATAGCCGCCCATGGGGCGTGACCAGCGGCACTGCCGCGGGAAATAATTCTCGAGCGCGGATATCAGCTTCGCCTGTTGCTTCTCGAGCGTGCGCCGCAGCTTCCCCAGGTGCCGGTCGTATACGCCGGTGTCGAGGTAGCGCGAAATCGCGGCCTGAATGGGAATGCTCGTGGCCAGGGACGTCGTGATCTTGCGGTTGCGCACGGCGGTGGCAAATTGCCCGGCCGCAATCCAGCCGAGCCGGTAACCCGGTGCAAGGGTCTTGGCGAACGAACCGCAATCCAAAACCAATCCCTGATGATCCCAGACCTTCGTAATCCTGGGCCGCTCTTTGCCGAAGAACAGTTCGGCGTATACGTTGTCCTCGATCAGCGGCAGCTCACGCGCCGCGAGCATCTGTACCAACCGCTCCTTCGACTCTGCCGGCATCGTGATGCCGAGCGGATTGTGGAACGTCGTCATGAACCAACAGGCCTTGACGGGTACCTGGCGCAATGTGCGCTCGAGTGCATGCAGATCGATGCCGTGCTCGGGACTGGTCGGAATCTCGACGGCGCGACGCCCGGCACCTTCGATGGCCTGCAGGCAGCCGTAAAAACTGGGTGATTCGATGGCGACGATGTCATTCGGTGCCGTCACGACCTGCAGGGCGAGGTTGAGTGCTTCGAGGGCTCCGGCGGTGATGACGATTTCCTCGGGCGAGACCTGCGCTCCCATCAGGCGATAGCGCTGTGCGATGTGCGTGCGCAACGCGAGGCTGCCCGGAGGCAGGTGCTCGACGGTGCTCCAGGGATCCGGCCGTAGTGCGACGTACGCCAGATGCCGCCCGAGCTGTCGCAGGGGAAACAGCTCCGGGCTGGGGAATGCCGAGCCCAGCGGCACACCCTCGCGCTGCCGGGTGGCCTCCAGGATCTGGAACACGAGCTGACTCACCTCGACATGTTCGGGGCGGCGAACCTTCGGGAGTTTCGCGGGCGGCGAGGGAGGGCCCGTCACGAAAAAGCCGGAGCGGGCACGCGATTCGAGAAGGCCCCGCGCCTCGAGCAGTTCGTAGGCCCTGACGACGCTCGCGGGACTCGTCGCCCGCTCACGGCACAGTCCGCGGATCGAGGGAGCGCGGCTGCCCACACGGAGCGTTCCGTCCCGAATCAGGCCTTCAAGATCATTCGCGAGCCGTTCGTACAATCTCACTGGCAGCTCTCCGATCGCTGCCAGCATGATAAAGACTCACGGTCCGCTATGCGGCGAGATCATATGCATGTAGAAGCCGGCCATCAGCAGCACGAACAGCGCCAGCGACAGTCCGACCCGCCAGGCCAGTGCCTGCACCATCTCACCGGAGTGACTCGGACCTGCACTCATGTGAAACAGGGCCTTACCCAGGGACACCACGATGCACCCCAGGAGCACGATGACGACGAACTTGAATTCTTCAGGCATGGGATAACCTTATGTATGGTCGCGGCTGCGTCCGGTGAGCTGTTCCCGGCGTACCGTGCGCACGACGCTGCCCGCGGCGATGAACACCACGCCCAGCATCGCCGCCATGAGCACGACGAGCCCTCCCGCGAGGCGATAGCCCTCCATGAGGCCGAGCGCCACGCCGAGCGGGGTGGAAACCAGGAGAATGGGTTTGGCGATCCTCATGTGGGTAGCCTATGCCTTCAGGGCCCGCGCGGGCAGATGCAGATAGCTGCCGCTGCCTGCGGTACAGATGCGCCTTGCGGCCGTGTTTGACCAGGACCCTTCCGCCCCCTAGTCTCGCATTACAATGTCTCCCGCCCTTGTCCTGGTAGGCTGGTTGATTCTGCTGGTGCTGTGCTGGCCCCTCGCGCTGCTGGCGCTCATTCTGTGGCCACTGCTGTGGCTGATTTCGCTACCCTTCCGTCTCATCGGAATCACCTTTGAGGCACTCTTCGCACTGCTGCGGGCGATATTGCTGCTGCCGGCAAGAGTCCTGGCCGGTGGACCGAAGCACTAGGGGAGAGATTGGTGGCCATCGAAGGTTGGAGTGTCGTCGCGATATTCGGCGACCGTATTTCGGCGCAGGCGCTGGTGGGACTGCTGGAGTCCGAAAAGCTGCCCTGCTACCTCTCCTCGAATGCCGCGGTGCCGGGCCTTGGAACGCAGTTCGCGGTGCTCGTGCCCACCGAGTTCATGCGCAAGGCGCAGCGAACCATGGAGCAGGCGCATGTTTCAGAGCAGGAGCTGACGAACCTGGCGATGGGGGTGAGCCCGGGAGGAGACTGAAGGTCTGCTACCCCTTAGGATCCTATCACCGTGCTTTTTCCTGCGTCCGCTACACCGGCCATATCCGCCCACAATGGTCGGTCCAGCGCCGACATGATAATATAAGTATCTGTTTTAATTGTGGATTGTCGGAGCTGAGAAGGGATTTTAGGCGCTTGCCTATGACTGCCACCAATAGGTTACCGGCCAACAATTGGTCTTGCGCTGATTCCATTGGCCGGCCATCGGAATAGTCTTTCGGCCATGCATAGGGGGACTGATCGAATGCGGCGATGGTGCTTAAGCTTGGTAATGCTGGGTTGCTCGCTCGCCTGGGCCGGGGACAAGGTGACCGTGGCTTCCGGGAGGGCGCCTCCGCCGCTCATTGCCGCCATTCGCGCCCACGATACGAGCAAGGCGCTTGCAATCCTGGCAGTGCAGCCGAAGCCGGACGTGAACCAGCGCTCGGTCGATGGCACCACGGCATTGCACTGGGCGGTCTACGACAACGACGTTGCCGTCATCGATCGCCTGCTGGCCGAAGGTGCCAAGCCGAATCTGCGCAATGACTACAACGCGACGCCGCTGGCCGAGGCAGCGGTGGTCGGCAACGCGGACGTGATCCACAAGCTGCTCAAGGCCGGCGCAGATCCGGAATCGGCGAATGCCGACGGCCAGACGGCGCTGATGGTGGTGGCACGCACCAGCAACGTTGAGGCCGCCCAGGTGCTCCTCAAAGCGGGCGCCCAGGTCAACGCACATGAGACCTGGCGTGGGCAGACCGCGTTGATGTGGGCAGCGGCCCAATCGCAGCCGCAGATGGTTCATCTGTTGATCGAACACGGCGCCGACGTGAACGCTGTTTCGAAGCTGACGCACTTCGAGCGTCAGGTCACCGCAGAGCCGCGCATGCAGCAACGTCCCTCCGGCGGATTGACCCCCTTGCTGTACGCTGCCCGTTCCGGCTGCCTTGAATGTGTGAAGGAACTGGTACGCGGCGGCGCGGATATCAACCTGCCGGATCCCGATGGCATCACGCCTCTGATCATGGCGGGCATCAATGCCAGCTTTGACGTCGCGGCGTTTCTGGTGAGCAAGGATGCCGAACTCAACGTCTGGGACACCTGGGGGCGCTCGCCTCTCTACGCCGTCGTGGACCTCAACACCGTTCCGACCGGCGGCCGTGCCGACCGGCCACCCACCGATGCGACCACCGGTACGCAACTGGTCAAGATGATGCTCGAACACGGTGCGAATCCGAATCTGCAGCTGAAGCTCGTGCCGCCATTGCGTTCGCTGCGTGATGATCGCGGGCCTGACGCAGCCCTGCAGGCCGGGACCACACCACTGGCGCGTGCGGCAAAAGGCGGCGACGTTGCGGTCGTGGGCCTGCTGCTGGCGCATGGCGCGAATCCGTCACTGCCGACAGTGCAGGGCGTCACGCCGATGATGATGGCCGCGGGCACCGAATACTCGGGCCGCGATTCACGCGGCCGCTACCAGACAGAGGAGCAGGCCGGGCAGGTCATCCAGTTGCTTCTGAATGCCGGCGCGGATATCAATGCGCGCGCCGTCGATGGCGGCACGGCTCTGCACGGCGCCGCGAGCCGTGGCCGCAATGCCATCGTCAACCTGCTGGTTGCGCACAATGCGGACCCCGCGATCAAGGATGCCCGCGGACGAACTGCGGCGGATGTCGCCAATGGTGTCGGCGGCGGCGGTTTCGGTCGTGTGCCGGACACCTATCCGGAAACGGCGGCATTGCTGAAGAAACTGATGGCCGACACCGGCTTACGCGGGGGCGCGCGATGAATCGGCGCCGCTTCGTGGTGACGGCCGCAACGACGGCCGCGCTCGCCTCTGTGACCTCGCTGCGTCCGCTTTGGGCGGCCGAGGGTGCAGGCGCCGAGAAGCTTGAGGTAACCGAACTCGGCGAGCGCCTGTTCATGGTGTCCGGTGGCGGCGGCAACGTGACGGTATTCCATCCGGACGAGGGTGTACTGCTGGTTGACGGCGGATCCATGGCCGAGTCGCCGGCGGTACTGGACCTGGTGCGCAAGCGCACCGGGAAGCCGGGCATCCATACTCTATTCAATACGCACTGGCACTGGGATCAGACCGGTTCGAATCTGGCACTGGGAAAGGCCGGAGCCCAGATCATTTCCCACGAGAACACCCGCCTGTGGCTGGGCGTGACGGTGAATTCGAAGTGGGAGAACCGCAAGTACCCGCCGCTGCCGGTCAAAGCGCGCCCGAATCAGACGTTCTATACGCCCGGGAGCCTGTCATTCGGCGGCGCGACCATCGACTATGCGCTGATGCCCGAGGCGCACACCGACGGCGACATCTATGTGCACTTCCGCGAGGCCAAGGTACTGGTGGGCGGTGATGTGGTTTCCGTCGGCCGCTACCCGATCCTGGATACGGCCTCGAACGGCTGGATCACCGGCAATCTCAATGGCGTGACGACCCTCAAGGGTCTTTGTCGCGACGGCACGCGCGTCGTGCCGGGCAAAGGGGCCGTGCAGACGGCTGAGCACCTGGAGGCGCAGCGCGTGATGCTGACCACCATCCGGCAACGCATGGCGAAATTGCTTGCCCAGGGAATGAGCGCCCAGGAAATGATCGACGCCCATCCCACCAAGGAATTCGATGCCATGTGGGGTGATCCGCAACTATTCATCCGCAATGCCTTCATCGGCATATCGCTGCGGCCGCAGACCATGGGAGTTTCGATCGTATGAAGCGCCTGCCGAAATCTCCCGGCTTCGCGGTGCAAATGCTGCTGTCGGGCCTCGCGCTGACGGGCTTCGCGGGCGCTACGGCGCTGGCCGCACAGGATCAACCTGCCCACGAAGATGACAGTGCGCCGCACTGGAAGATGCTTAACCAAAGCTGCGAGAAGTGTCACAACGCGACCGACTGGGCCGGCAGCATCGCCTTCGACACCATGTCCCCCAAGACCATCGGCGCGGACGCTGAGGTGTGGGAAAAGGCGGTCCTCAAGCTGCGTGGGCGGCAGATGCCGCCGCCGGGGGAGCCGCAGCCCAGCGCGCAGAGCATCGACAGTTTCGTGCACTGGATGGAGGGACGACTGGATGCGGCGGCCGCCGAACAGACCTCCCCGGGGAGCGTCGGCGTGCATCGGTTGAACCGCACCGAGTACGCGCGCTCCGTGAAGGCCATCCTAGGGCTGGACGTCGACGTGGACACGATGCTGCCCAAGGATGTATCGAGCGACGGGTTCGATAACATCGCTGCCGTGCTGCGCACCTCCCCGGCGTACCTTGAGCAGTACATCCAGGCGGCCCGCAACATCAGCCGCCAGGCCATCGGACGGGTGGATGCGAAGTCGAGCACCCACGAGTACCGCACGGCGATCTATGCCGATCAGAATTCGCATGTCGATGGATTGCCGTTGGGCACCCGCGGTGGGTTCTACGTTGACTTCTATTTTCCGGCCGACGGCGAGTACGTCTTCAACATCACCGACTTTCACTGGATGGGCGCGGGGTACGTCACGAAGGTTGATTCCCGGCACGAGGTCATCCTCACCATCGATGATGAGCGGGTATTCCGGGCCGCCGCCGGCGGTGCTGCGGATCTGAAGGCGGTGGACCAGCATCAGGCGGCCGCTGCCGATGAGATGCAGTCCCGGTTCAACAACATCCACGTGAAGGTCAAGGCCGGCCAACGGCGCGTGGGAGTCGCGTTCATCGAGCGCTCCCTCGCCGAGTCGGATTCGACCCTGCGGCCGGTGGCGATGCTGCCGGAAATGGAGCGGGTGCCGCGTATTCCCGGTGTCGAGATTTCCGGCCCCTTCAATGTGACCGGCGTGGGCGACACCGAAAGCCGTCGCCGCGTCTTCATCTGCCACCCGGCCACAGCGGCGGAGGAGACCCCGTGCGCACAGCGCATTTTCGCAAATCTTGCGCGCCAGGCATTTCGCCGACCGGTCAACGATGAGGACCTGAAGGCGCCGATGTCGTTCTTTGCGATGGGCCGCGCCGAGGGTGATTTCGAAACGGGTATCGAAGGCGGCCTCACCGCGATCCTCTCCAGCACCAAGTTCCTGTTCCGTGCCGAGCCGGTACCTGCCCCGGCCACAGCGCAGGCGACGGCACTGCGCACGGCCAGCACCACGGCCCCGGGTGCGGTGCCGCTCAATGACCTCGAGCTGGCCTCGCGCCTGTCGTTTCTGATGTGGAGCGAGGTGCCCGACCGGCAGCTGCTCGATGCGGCGACGGCCGGCAAGCTGCGCGATCCGCAGATGCTGGATGCCCAGATCCATCGCATGCTCGCGGATCCGCGCGCGCAGTCGCTGGTCACGAACTTTGCGTTCCAGTGGCTGAATATCGCGCGGATGGATGCCATCGAGCCTGATCCGGAGCTGTACCCGGATTTCGATTCGAACCTGCGTGACGGGCTGCACGAGGAGCTGCGTCTGTTCCTGGGCAGCATACTGCTCAAGGATCGCAGCGTCGTCGATCTGCTCAGCTCCGATGAGACCTTCCTCAACGAACGGCTGGCAACGCACTACGGCATCAAGAACATCATTGGTGCGCAGTTCCGGCCTGTGAAGCTTCAGGACCCGAATCGCTGGGGATTGCTGGGCAAGGGCGCATTGCTGATGAGCACCTCGTACGGCAACCGCACCTCACCGGTGCTGCGCGGCCAATTCGTGCTCGACAACATCATGGGCACCCCGCCCAGTTCGCCGCCGCCGGTCGTGCCGGCCCTGCCGGAAGCCGAGCTGGGCAAGAAGGTTCTGAGCGTACGCCAGCGCCTGGAGGCGCATCGCGCCAACAAGACCTGCTTCGCCTGTCACGCCGTCATCGATCCGGCGGGATTCGCGCTCGAGAACTACGATGTCACCGGCGCCTGGCGCGCGAAGGATCTCGACGCAGGCGTCGCGATCGACTCCGGCGGTACGCTGACGAACGGCACGAAGGTTGATTCGCCGGCGGCGCTGCGCAAGGCGCTGGTCGCGCAATCCGATCAGTTCGTGCAGGCACTGACGGAGCGACTCATGACCTTTGCGTTGGGCCGCAGCCTGCGCTACCAGGACATGCCATCGGTGCGCGCCATCGTGCACACGGCGGCCACGCAGGGTGACAGTTTCGAATCCCTCATCCGGGGTGTCGTCAACAGCCCGGCCTTCCGGATGAAGGAAGCCACCACCCCGACGACGCAGACCGCCTCCATCGGACCCGAGCAGCGGAGATAGCCAACATGTTCATTACCCGAAAGCACATCTCCCGGCGCCATGTCCTGCAGGGCGTCGGCGCGGCAGTTTCGCTGCCGTTCCTCGATGCGATGGTGCCGGCCTCCACCGCACTCGCAAAAACGGCCGCCGCGCCGCAGACGCGTCTCGGATTCTTCTATTTTCCGCATGGCGCCGTGATGGAGCAGTGGACCCCGACGAAGGAGGGCACCGACTTCGAGCTCAGCCCCATCCTCGCTCCGCTGAAACCATTTCAGGATCACCTCACCGTCGTCAGCAATATCGGCAACAAGCCCGGCGAGAGCCGCGCGGTCCATGCGCTGGTGCCGGCGACGTGGCTGTCGTGCGTGCATCCGGAGGAGACCCTTTCGCCCCACATGGCGGCGACGGTGGACCAGATCGCCGCGCTGCAGCTGGGCCAGGACACACCGTGGCCGTCGCTGGAAGTGGCGACGGCCCAGGGACATGGACAGGGCAGCGCCTGTGAGCGCGGCTTCGGCTGCTCCTATTCCGGCACGCTGTCCTTCCGCAATGCGACCACCCCGCTGCCCATCGAAAGCAATCCGCGCACGCTGTTCCTGCGCCTGTTCGGTCAGGGTGACTCCGCCCGCGAGCGCCAGTACATCGCGCATCAGACGACCAGTCTGCTGGACATGATCGCCGATGAGACCTCGGCGCTGAAGAGCAAGCTCGGTCCCGCGGACCGCGCGACGCTGGACGATTACCTGGGCAACGTGCGTGAGGTCGAGCGGCGTGTGAACAATGTCGCTCACAGCGACGTCGCCAAACTGAGGCTACCCGAGGTTCCCGGCGCCACCTCGCAGAATTTTGACGAGCATCTGGGCATGATGTTCGATCTGATGGCGCTCGCCTATCAGGGAAACCTCACGCGCATTCAAAGCTTCATGATTGCGGCGGAAGTCACCGAACAGACCTACGGGTGGATCGGCGTGCCCGACGCCTTCCACGCACTCTCGCATCATGGAAACGATCCGGCGAAGAAGGCGCGCCTGGCACTGATCCAGCGCTATCACACCCAGAAGTTCGCCGACTTCCTCACGAAGCTGTCGAAGATGCAGGACGGCGACGGCACGATGCTGGACCATTCGTTGATCCTGTTCGGCAGCAACATGAGCAACAGCAATGCGCACAACCAGTATCCGCTGCCCACGGCGATCGTCGGCAAGGCCTGTGGCAAGGTGCGCGGCGGCCAGCACATCAATTTTCCGCAACGCACCCCGCTCGCGAACGTGCACCTGACCATGCTCCAGCGCGCCGGCGTGAACATCGAACGCGTCGGCGACAGCACCGGAGCCATCGCCCAGGTGTAGGCGCCAGACCGGCGGCCGCTGGCCGCCACGGCACCTGCTGCTATCATTGCCTCGGCCCATGGCGGAGGCGATATGCTTTTCTTGCTGCTTTACGAATTCACCGACGACTACCTGCAGCGCAGGATGCCGTATCGGGCCGAGCATCTGCGCCTAGCCTGGGAGGCGCATGAGCGCGGCGAGCTGATCCTGGGCGGCGCCCTCGCCGACTCACCCGCCGGCGCAGTGCTGCTGTTTACGGGCGAGGACGACAGGTCCGCGCGGGCGTTCGCTGCCGCGGATCCTTACGTGAAGTCCGGCCTGGTGATGCGTTGGACATTGCGACCCTGGACCACCGTGGTCGGCGCAATGGCCGCGACGCCGGTCAGGGCGGTGGATGCGCCAGTCCGGTGAAACAGGTCATCGTCGTCAATGAATCCCTGCGCCTGCCGCGGGGCAAGCTTGCCTCCCAGGTGGCTCACGCTTCCGTCGCGGCGTTTCTGCGTGCGTCGCCGGAATCACAGGAACGCTGGCTTGCCGAAGGCATGCGGAAAATCGTGCTGCGCGGCGAATCCGCGGCGCAACTCACGGCGCTGCTGGTGCGCGCGACTGAAATGGGCATACCGTTCGAGTTGATATGCGACGCCGGCCGCACTGTTGTCGAACCTGGGACCGCAACCTGCCTGGGGCTCGGACCCGCGGCGAGTTCCGATTTGGATGAGATCACCGGCACCCTGAAACTGGTCGACTAGGCAGTGAAGCAGTGGCTCTTCATTGCATCGGCAGCCGTGGCGACGATCTACGCGGGCATTTGTCTGGCGATGTTCGCGTTCCAGCGCTCACTGCTGTATTTCCCCCAGCCTCGGGCGGTCACTGCTGCGGATTCGACGCTGGTGCTGCACGTGCCGGGCTCGGATCTCACGGTCACGGTACGGCCGCATTCCGGTCCGAAGGCCCTCATTTATTTCGGTGGAAACGCGGAGGATGTTTCCACAAGCCTTGAAAGCTTCTCCAAGGCGTTTCCGGATCATGCCCTGTTCCTGATGCACTACAGAGGTTATGGCGGCAGTACCGGACACCTCTCGGAGCAGGCCAATCACAGCGACGCGATTGCGCTCTTCAGTCACGTGTACGCTCTCCATCCGGATGTCGCGGTCATTGGTCGCAGTCTGGGCAGTGGGGTTGCCATACGGGTTGCCGCGGAAACTCCCGCCTCAAGGCTGATACTGGTCACGCCGTATGACAGCATCGAAGCCATTGCGGCGGCCGAATATCCCTTCGTGCCCGTGAGGTGGCTGCTGCTGGACCGCTACGAGTCCTGGAAATATGCGCCCGGCATCAAGTGTCCGACGAGGATCATCGCTGCCGAGAATGACGAGGTGATTCCGCGCGCCAGCACTGAGAAACTGTTGGCCCGGTTCCACTCCGGCATCGCCTCGATGACAGTAATTGAAGGCGTCGGCCACAATGATATCGCCGCCCAGGGCGAGTACATTCGGACCATCCGGGCGGCGCTGCAATGAAAACCGACCTGCGTTCGGAGGCTTAAAGTGCAGATCTGCAATCTACTCATGTTCACGGGGCAGGCTGAGGAGGCACTGAACCTCTACGTCTCGCTCTTGCCCCAATCACGCATCGTATCGATCGAGCGCTATGGCGATGGTGAAGCCGGCGCCAAGGGGTCGGTGAGGCATGCCATATTCGAGCTGTGCGGCGTTCGGCACCGTTGCATCGACAGCCCGGTGAAGCACGCCTTCACTTTCACGCCGTCATTCTCGATGTTCGTGGAGTTCGACTCGCAGGAACAGCTGCAGGCCGTGCTCGGCGCATTGAGCGAGCGCGGGAAAGTCCTCATGCCTGCCGGATCCTATGGCTTCAGCCGGCACTTCGCCTGGATCGAAGACCGGTTCGGCGTCTCATGGCAGCTCATCCTGCCGTGAAATCCGGCCTGAAGATTCTCACCCTTTCCGGCAGTCTTCGCGCGGATTCGATCAATTGCGCATTCTGTCGCGCGACTGCCGCACTGGCGCCACCCGGCGTGCATGTGGAGGTGTACTCGGGCCTGGGCGAGATGCCTTTGTATAACCATGATATGGAAACTTCGCCCCCGCCTGCCGTGAAGCGGCTGCGCGTGGCAATTCGCGACACTGATGCTTTGCTCATCGCCAGCCCCGAATATGCCCATGGCATTTCCGGAGTCATGAAGAACGCGCTGGATTGGCTGGTCAGTTATGAGCCGACGGTACGCAAGCCCGCGGCAATCGTGAACACCTCACCGCGCGCGCACCATGCCTATGACGCGCTGCGCGAGATTCTGACGACGATGTCCGTCGATATCGTCGGTTCCGCCTCGCTGACGGTGCCCCTGCTTGGAACCTCCACCACGGAGGCAGATATGCTCGGCTCGGCATACGTCAGCCGGATGATTGGGGAAATGATCGGGGCGCTGGTGCTTCATGTTCAGGGCCGGGACACACCGAGTGCGAGTTTTCCGATGTGAACGACGCGCTCTGACGGCCGCATTGCAGCGCAACCTGCCGCTCCCCTGTTGCGCCGCCTCCCGAGTCGCCTATGATCGGCAACTACGGCCTGCAACCTGACGACAAACGAGGGGACGACCATGGACGATCAGACACTGAACCGACGCCAGATGCTCGGAGGCGTGGCGGCGGCAAGCGCGACGGGTCTTCTCATCGGGGCCGGCACACGCCCGGCCGAGGCCGCCGATCTGCCCGATATGGGCAGCGCGCAGGCGCCGACGATCACCGACGTGAAGGGCAAGGTGGCGTATATCACCGGCGGCTCCAGTGGCATCGGGCTGGGTATTGCGCGCGTCTTCCATGAAGCCGGCATGAAGGTCGTCATCGGCTACCTCGATGAGCAGCACATCGGGGATGCGCTGAAGCATTTTCCGACGGGCGATCCGCGCGTTCATGCCATCAAGCATGACGTCATGGAACGCGACGCCTGGGAAAAAGTTGCCGACGAAATCGAGAAGAAATTCGGCGGCTTGCAGGTACTGGTCAACAATGCCGGCGTCGGCCTGCAGGCACCGGCCAGCACGGGCACGTACAAGGACTGGGAATGGGGTCTGGGGGTGAACCTGTGGGGCCCGATCTACGGCACCCGCACCTATGTTCCGCGCATGCTGGCCGGCAAGCAGGGCGCGCAGATCATTACCACCACCTCGACCAGCGGCATCCTGCCCGGCAGCGGCGCAGGCATCTACACGGTCGCGAAGATCGCCGCCGTCGGCTTGATGGAAGAGTTGCGCCTGGAGCTGCGCAACACCAACATCGGCACCTCCTGCTTCGTCCCGGGCCTGACGGCAACCAACATCGGCGTGAGCGAGAGCTATCGGCCGGCGGCATTGAAGAATGACGGCCCGCCGGCCCTGGCTCCGGGAGCCAGTCCTCGTCCGGCTGCCGGTGCCGGCGGTCCGCGTCCGCCACGTCCGCCCCGACCCGCGCCCCCGGAAGGTCTGGCGCCGGCCGCGGTGCGGCCCATGGATCCGATGGTGGCCGCACGTTTCGTGCTGGACGGAATGCTGCACAATGATCTGTACATCGTCGCCGAGCCTGAGTATCGCGCGGGTGTCGAGGCGCGTTGCAACGCGCTGCTCGAATCGATGAATCCGTTCAAGCCGTTGCCCGCTTCGCTGGAAAACGCGGCGACTGCGACCCAGACCAGGACCGGCGTCTTCCGCTCGCCCATGTACGTGCAGGAGATCAATCATCGCCGCGCGACCCAGAAGCGGGATATCGCCGGGACCTGAAAGGGCTGAATGAAAACCCCATTGTTCATCGGCCCGGATGAAGGGCGCCGCTATTCCATGGGCCGGATGAGCGCGGTATTCAAAGCTGATGGCGCGGAAACCCAGCTCGGCTATTCGATATCGGAGTGGTGGTTGCAGCCCAACACCCGGGGTCCCGGCCCCCACGCGCATCCCGACGACCATGTTTTCTACATCATCGAAGGCACCGTGAGCGTCCAGGTCGCGCAACTTTGGACGCACGCGGCAGCGCGTTCATATGTGCTGATACCCGGCGGGACACTGCACGACTTCGAGAATCGCGGTGAGACACGGGCCGGGTTCATGAGCATCAATGTGCCCGGTGGCTTCGAGGGCAAGATGCCGTATATCGTTTCTGCCCTGACGGCGAACCCGGTTGGGGACGTCAGTGCCTGAGCGAAAAACATCCCGCAAAGCCGGAGTCGACCCTGCGACCGTGCGCGAACTCGCGCTGGGTCTTCCGGATGTCATCGACACCTCGAAGCTGCGTGGCCTTGCGTTCAAGGTGCGCGGCAGGTTGCTGGCCTGCAAGGCGGTAAATCGTTCGGCGGAACCGGAAACGCTGCTGGTGCGGGTGGGCAATGCGGTTCGCGACCGGCTGATCAAGGCCGAACCGGCCAGCTACTACCTGACGGCGCACTACGCGGCTCATGAGTCGGTGCTGGTGCGCTTAGGCAGCGTCGATCGCAAGGGCCTGCAGGCCGTACTGCAGGAGGCGTGGAGTTTCGTGACGGCTGCGGCGGCCGCCCGCCGCCCACCGAAGCGCAAGAAGGCCGCCTCGGTATTCCGGTACCTGTGAGTGCGACGCGCAAAGGACCGGTGGACTTAAGGTGAGCAAAAGCATCGTTCTGCTGCAGACGGTGGTGCTCCTGTGCCTGTCGAATGTGTTCATGACCTTCGCCTGGTACGGGCATCTGAAGGAATTGAACACGCGTCCCTGGGTGGTCGCGGCCCTCGTGAGCTGGGGCATCGCCCTATTTGAATATCTGCTGCAGGTCCCGGCGAACCGCATCGGGTATACGCAGTTCAGTGTCGGACAACTGAAGATCATCCAGGAGATCATCACGCTGACGATTTTCCTGCCCTTTTCGGTGTTCTTTCTGAAGCAGCCGCTGCGCCTGGATTACCTGTGGGCCGCCTTATGCGTGCTGGGGGCGGTATATTTCGTATTCCGCGGCAGCCCCGTCGGCCATTAGCGGCATCGTCCATTCAATGAACTCACCCACCGTCACGCCCTCCGTGATCTACGACGACGCCTCTGCGGGTATCGACTGGCTGACCCGCATCCTGGGGCTGAAGCTGCTGTCGCGGCATCCGCTGCCGGACGGCTCGGTCGCATTCGCCGAACTTGCCTGGCGCACGGGCGTCGTATTCGTCTCCAGTCGTCCGCCGGCGGACAATCCCTGGTCGAAGGTTGGCGTGGCCTCGATCGCGCTGGCTGCACCGGATGCCGAAACGGTCCGGCGCCACTTCCACCAGGCCGTGGCGGCCGGCGCCGAGGTCGTGCGCGATCTGCACGTGTCGCGCACCCCCGCCTTTCCTCAGGGCAGCGCCCAGTTCGATCTGCGGGACCCGGAAGGCAACCTGTGGACGGTCGGCACCTACCAGCCCAAGACCGGCCGCTAGGCCGGGCCCGATAACTGAAGCTCAAGCTTGGCGGGTGACCTGGGCGCTGCACAGATCGGAATCTGCCTCATTTGCAATCCGGAATCATTCTCATTTATACTGGCTTCGGTTCGGATGCCCGGAGCAATCATGTACGTATGCGTTTGCAGCGCGGTCACGGACCGCCAGATCCATGAAGCCGTTGACCGCGGTGCCTCGTCGCTTTGCGACGTGCAATCGCGTCTGCCGGTGGGCATGTGCTGTGGCCGCTGCCAGGAAACGGCGAAGGCCATGGTCGACGAGTACGTTCTGTCCAGCCGCCGCAAGAACGCGGCCTAATCCCTTCGTTTGCGCGCGGCGCTTCGCGCCCACTCATTGCGCGTGCCTTTGCCCTAGACCATCATGAGCCGCCACCCGTGGCGATGTTGGAGTGAGCTTCATGAAGGGCGATCCGCAGATCATCAAGCACCTGAACGGGGTGCTGAAGAACGAGCTCACGGCCATCAATCAGTACTTTCTGCACTCGCGGATGTTCGGCAACTGGGGGCTCTCGCGGCTCGAGGAATACGAGAAGGACGAGTCCATCGATGAGATGAAGCACGCCGACCGGCTCATCAAGCGCATTTTGTTTCTCGATGCCCTGCCCAATCTTCAGGACCTGGGTAAGCTACTGATTGGCGAGACTATTCAAGAATGCCTGGAATGCGACCTGAAGCTGGAGATGATGGCGCACAAGGACCTGAAGGCCGCGGTCGCCGACAGTGAGTCCCTCGGCGACTACGTCTCACGGGAACTGTTCGAGTCCATCCTGGAGTCCGAGGAAGAGCACATCGATTACCTGGAAACCCAGCTGGACCTGATCAAGCGCATCGGCATCCAGAACTACAGCCAGTCGCAGATGGGCGAGGGCAAGGAAGACTGATCTTCAGCCCTTGGCTTTCGGCGCCGCCGTGGCAGTTGCCGGCTTCGAGCCCCGGATCTTCTCCGGCAGCGCGACGGTCAATTCGAGCACTTCCTGACCCTGATCGCGTTCCAGGTTGATGACCACGGCCTCCGGGTCGACATTCACGTATTTGCGAATGACTTCGAGCAGCTCCCGACGCAGCAGCGGCAGATAGTCCGGACCACCCCGTGCCCCGCGTTCCTGAGCGACGATGATGCGCAGGCGCTCTTTTGCCACCTGGGCCGACGGAGGCTGGCGGCGGAAAATATCGAGTAGCCCCATGCTCAACCTCCAAAAAGGCGAGCGAAGAAACCTCGCTTGGGTTCTTCGATGAACCGCAGCGGCACCGTTTCACCGAGCAGGCGCGACACCGCGTCCTGGTAGGCGCGCGACACGTCGGAATCCGCATTCAGGATGACCGGCGTCCCGGCGTTCGATGCCGAGAGCACATCGGTGGACTCGGGGATCACACCCACCACGTCCAGCCCGAGGATCTCCTTCACATCGTCCACGCCCATCATCTCGCCGGCGGCCACGCGTCGCGGACTGTAGCGGGTAAGCAGCAGATGCTCCTGCACGCGTCCCGAGCCGCCCTCGGCAATCTTGGTCTTGCTGGCCAGCAGGCCGAGGATACGATCCGAGTCGCGAACCGAGGAGACCTCCGGGTTCACGACCACGATCGCGCGGTCGGCGAAGTACATGGCCAGGTGCGCGCCCTTCTCGATGCCGGCCGGGGAGTCACACAGCACATAATCGAAACCGTCGGCGCGCAGTTCATTGAGCACCCGTTCGACGCCTTCCGCGCTGAGCGCGTCCTTGTCCCGGGTCTGGGAGGCGGCCAGCACGAACAGGCTCTCCAGCCGCTTGTCCTTGATGAGCGCCTGCTTGAGCGTGCACTCGCCGTTGATGACATTCACGAAGTCATATACGACTCGCCGCTCGCAGCCCATGATCAAGTCCAGGTTGCGCAGCCCGATGTCAAAATCGATGACGGCGACCCGCTTGCCGCGGCTCGCAAGACCACACGCGATACTCGCGGAAGTCGTTGTCTTCCCGACGCCCCCCTTGCCTGAAGTGACAACGATGATTTCAGTCAATAGCTGATCTCCGTTCGAGGTTTCAATTATTCGTCGAGCCGCGCGAAGCGCAGCGCATCCCCATCCAGCCACGCCTGCACCGGCTTGCCGGCAAGTTCCGGCGGTATGGTCTCGAATACGCGGAACACTCCTGCGATCGAGACCAGCTCGGCATAAAACGCCTGGCAGAAAACCCGTGCGCGCGTATCGCCGCGCGCCCCGGCCATGACCCGGCCGCGCAGCGCGGCGTAGACATGCGCGCAGCCATCCGCCATCAGTTCCGCGCCCGCGCCCACCGGCGCCATGACGATCAGATCCCGGTGCCGCGCGTACAGGCGCTGCCCGGAGCGCACCGCCTGGGTATGGATGAGCGGGCTGACATCCGGCTCCGGCTCCACGACCGGCGCCGCATGCACGACCGGCGGGGACTTGCTCGTGGCGCGGAACTGCGCGAGCACCGGCATATCCACTTCACGCGCGAGGGCATCCGTCGCAGCCGTACCATTGACGAGGCCGACGGGGAGCATGCCGGCACGACGCACGGCTTCCACCACGGCGCGCAATTCAGCGGCGTCCGGTTCGCGACCGAGTTCGCTCAAGTCCAGGCACACGGCCGTACGCTGGAAAAATTTTGGCGCCGTCGCGACCCGTCCGGTGAGTTCATCGACGATGATGCCCGGATCGGTACTGCGCACACGCACCTGGGCCATGTCCACTGGCCCGAAGCGGATCTCGAGGGCGGCTTCCTGATTGGTGAGTTCAGCGGGTCGGTTCATAGCGACGAGCGGGCGGACGAAAGTCGTGCAGTGTACTGGGAGGAATGCCTCATGAGTAGTTGTGCGCGCGATCAATCGCGCAAGTCCTCCACCGGAGTGCGCACCCAGCTTCGCCAGACGGAAACGAGAGCCGCCATCAGCGCCGGACCCAGAAACAGTCCGACCAGACCGAATTGCTCCACGCCCCCGAGGATTCCCAGCAGAACCCACAGGAACGGCAGACTGGCCCCCTCGCCGATGATAACCGGTCGCACGAAGTGATCGGCCACGAATAACAGAATGCCGCCGGCCACCAGCACCGCGATCGCACCGCCGATGGCTCCATTGAGTCCGAGAATCAAAGCCACGGTGCCAAAGGCCAGCGGCGCGGCAAAGGGGATCATGGCGAAAATGCCGGTGATCGTGCCCAGCAGAATGGGGTGCGGGGCCGAGGCCAGCGCATACACGCCGGCCATGATCGCGCCCTCGGCGATGGCGACCAGCACGATCCCATCGACGGTCGCACGGATGGCGGCGACGACGCCGGTGAGGATCGGCACCACCGTGGGCCCGAACAGACGTTGCGCGGCAAAGGGTACGTCGTGTCTCAAGCGCTCCCGGTTCAGGCACACAAAGAACAAGGTGAGCAAAGTGAAGCCCAGCGTGACGGCACGATGCAGGATCTGCAGGCCCAGTCGCCGGGTCCATTGCACCAGCGACGGGTGAGCCGTGACCACGGCGCTGCCGATCTCATCGTGAGCCTGCCCGATCAGCTGCAGCCATTGGGTCTGGATCCAGTCACCCACGGTGGGCAGTTGCAAAATCCATTGTGGCAGCGGCGGTGGCCCGTCGGAGGCCTCCGCGAAGGCATGCAGCAGCGTGGCTGTTTCGCGCACGGCGACGAAGCCAAAGTAGATCAGCGGCACGACGACGATGGCGCCGATGATCGCCGTGAAGGTCAATGCGGCCCACAGATGCCGTCGGGGGCCCGAAAAGCGCTTCAACCAATAGTCGTAGAAGGAAGCCGTCGCGATGGCCAGCACCGCGGCCCAGCACAGCGCGGGCAGGAACCGCTGCAGCATCCAGCCCCCCATCAGTAGGAGCGCGCCGACCAGGACGTAGCGCGCTGTCTTGTGGGCAGTGGAGTCGCTCGGCCCGGGCAAAATTGAAGCTCCAGCAGGGAATATCGCTATGGTACAGACTCGCGCCAGCCCTTGGACATGTCTTAAGGAGAGACTTTCGTGAAATTACCCATCCAGATCCTGGTCCTGTGCCTGTTGCCGGCCAGTGCGGCGCTGGCACAAAAGGTGATTTCGCCCACGGCGCTGCCTTCGCCAAAGGAGGCCGTTTCCCCGACAGCTTCGACTCCGGCGGCCCATGACTGGGCAGCGCGCACCTTGAAGGACTGGCCGGTGGAGCGGCAGGTACTGGCGGCGCATCTGGTGACGCGCTACGGGGAGCCCCAGGAAGTGACGCCGCGCTCGGTGAGTTGGTATGACAACGGGCCATGGAAGCGCACGATTTTGTACAAAGACGGTGATCTGCATCGCTTTCCCCTGCCGCACCGGGACGTGTTGTGGCAGACCATCAACTACAAGGTACCGATGAACAAGGTCGTCGCGTTGCTGAATTATGACGGCAGCATCGTGGTCGACCGGACCCGTGGCGAAGTCACCGTGCATTGTGACTCCGAAGAGTCCAATACCCTGATCCTCAATATCGCCAATGACATCGTCACGGGCGAGGACACGGTGGAACAGGCGATGGCGTTTCATGGGCAGGTCGTCGAGGGCATGCGCATCCATGAGCCCGAAGAATACCCGCTGAAGCTGCGGTTCAAGACCGCGAAGACCAATGCCGCCACCGCGGATCCGGCTGAGGAAGCCGAGTTGCTGCGACACCTGGCGACGACGCCACAGTAGGTTTAACGCGCGGCGCGTGAGATCGGCGCGTGGCGTGCAAAGCTGTGCGCGGCCTCCCGTGCCGCGGGTCCGGCGACCGGACCCTGGACCAGCACCAGGTACAGCGAGACATTGCGCGTCGCCCCGGTTTCCAGGGGCAGCGCACGGGCGGTGCCGGTGGCGATGGCCGGGGCGACCAGATGCTCCGGCAGCCACGCGAAGGCGAGGCCCGCGGTCACCAGCGCCAGTGAAGCCTCCATGCTGCTGACCGTGAAGCGCCGTTCGGCGCCCAGCCAGCCTTCATCCCGAGGCTGATGCAGTCCCGAATCGCGCACCACGACCTGGGTGTGGTGCGCCAGATCGGCCGCCGCCAGCGGGCGTTGCAACTTCAACAGTGCATGGTCGGGATGCGCAACCGCCGTGAACGGCACCTCGAGGAGCAGATCACCCAGGTAGCCGGCGGGCACGCGGCTGGTGACGACCACATCGGCGCTGCGGGTGCTGATGGCCTCCTCGGCGCCGGAGAGCACGGCATCGGCCAGCTGCAGCTGGGTGTGCGGACAAGCGCTTCCCAGTTCCGACACGATGCGCAGCAGCCGCTCCCGGGGATAGGCCACATCCACCACCAGCTTCAGCTGCGACTCCCAACCACGCTGCAGGCTGGCGGCCAGATCCTCGAGCGTCGAGAACTCCTGCAGCAGTGGGCGCACCCGTCGCAGTAGTGTTTCCCCGTGGTCGCTCAGGACGGCCCGGCGCCCCTGGATGCTCAGCAGGGGGACCGCAAGGGACTCCTGCAGTCGGGCCACGGCATAGCTGATGGCCGACTGGCTGCGATGCAGGGCCTGGGCGGCCTGGGCAAATCCCCCCCGATCGATGACGGCGGCCAGCACCGCCCACTGCTCCACAGTGGTCCGGGGAAGGCTCATATATTCGATAATACGATCATTAAGACCCGAATAGTGCGCTTTTTAATTCATATTATCGAGACTATCCTGCCTGACATGGAATTGGAGGTAGGTATGAACGGGATTCGTCGCAGCAATGAACGGGGCGCGGCCGACCATGGTTGGCTGAAGAGCCTGCATACGTTTTCCTTTGCGGATTATTACGACGCCGCGCACATGGGTTTCGGTCCGCTGCGGGTGATCAATGAGGATCGCGTCGAGGCCGGCGCCGGGTTCGGCACCCATGCTCACCGCGACATGGAGATCATCAGCTATGTGCTGGATGGGGAGCTGGCGCACCAGGACTCGATGGGCAATGGCTCGGTGCTGCGTCCCGGGGATGTGCAGCGCATGAGCGCCGGAACCGGCATTCGTCATAGCGAATTCAACGCATCCAAGGATCGGCCCGTGCACTTCCTGCAGATCTGGATCGAGCCGAAGGACCGCGGCATCGAGCCCGGGTATGAGGAAAAGCGCTTCACGAACGAGGACAAGCGCGGCCGGCTGCGGTTGATCGCATCACCGGATCGGGCGCAGGGCTCGGTACTCATCCATCAGGATGCGCGCGTGTACGCCGGAATGTTCGCAGGCGATGAAGGGGCGCAACTGTCGCTGGCACCCCAGCGCCAGGCCTATGTGCAGGTGGTTCGCGGCAGCATCACGGTCAACGGGGCAGCGCTGATGACGGGTGATGCGCTTGAAGTCACGCAGGCCGATGGCCTCGTGATCGAGAACGCTCAGGACGCCGAAGTGCTGGTATTCGATCTGCCGGCTTAGTGAGCTTGCGCCTGCGGTGTGGCGGGCGCGACCACCTTGCGCATGATCGGAACCATCAGGGTTGCGATCACGAATGCACAGGTGATGGCCAGGAAGGAATCCGCGTACGCCTGGGTCTGCGCCTCGCGCAGTGTCAGCGACCACAGCTGCGCGAGGGCGGTGGTGTGGGCCAGTACCGGATCACCGCTTGCGGCATTGGCCACGGCGGTGGAGTGGACCAGCAGGCCGCCGAGCGCGGGATTTGCCGTCGTCAGGTGGCTGGCGAGACGTTCGAAGTGCAGGTTCGTGCGGCTGTTCAGCAAGGTGCCGCACACCGCGATGCCGATGGCGCCACCTAAATTACGCATCAGGTTGAAAAGCCCGGACGCGAATTTCAGCCGTTCGGGCGCGAGTGCCCCCAAGGTCAGTATCACCGCGGGGGCCACCGCGAACTGCTGCGCGAAGCCCCGCAACGCCTGCGGCAGCAGCAGCTCGCGCCAACCCCACTCATGCGTCATGGGCGTGAAGTTGTACATGCTCAGCGCGAAGCAGCCCAGGCCGAACATCATCAGCCAGCGCAGGTCGATGCGCCGCGACAGGGCCGAGTAGATCGGGATCGAGGCGATCTGGAACAGCCCGGTCGAAAACACCGCGAAGCCGATCTGCAGTGCGCTGAAGCCGCGCACCCGTCCGAGAAACAGCGGCGTGAGATACACGGTCGCAAAAATCCCGACGCCGGCGACAAAGGAAAAAAAGCAGCCGAGGGTGAAGTTGAGACTCCTCAGGGCGCGCAGATCGACCACCGGGCGCGGATGCAGCAGGCTGCGGATGATGAACGCCACGCCGGCGAGGCCGGCAATCCAGGCGGTGAGAGCGATGGTCGAATCATCCATCCACCCCCAGCGCGGGCCTTCCTCCAGGGTGTACTCCAGACAGCCCAGCGACAGTGCCATCAGCGCCATCCCCAGATAGTCCGCGCCGCGCAGCACCTTCAGATCAGGCTTGTCGATATGCACCAGCAGCGGCACCGCCACCGTGATGATCGCGCCGGGCACCAGGTTCACAAAGAAAAGCCAGTGCCAGGAGTAGTGATCGGTGATCCAGCCGCCCACCGTCGGGCCCAGCGTCGGCGCGAGGGAGGAGAGGGCGCCAACCGTCGCAGCCGCGATGACGCGCTGATGTCCCTTGAAGTACGTGAACGCCGTGGTGAAGACGGTCGGCACCATCGAGCCGCCCAGGAACCCCTGCAACGCCCGGAACACGATCATGCTGTGGATGTCCCAGGCCCAGCCGCACAGCAGACTCGTCAGGGTGAACCCGGCTGCCGAGACACTGAACAGCCAGCGCGTCGACATCACGCGCGACAGCCATCCGGACAGCGGAATGACGATGATCTCCGCGATGAGATAACTGGTCTGCACCCAGGCCGTCTCGTCGGCCCCGGCGGACAGGCCGCCGCCGATATCGCGCAACGAGGCGGAGACGATCTGGATGTCGAGCAGGGCGATGAAGAACCCGACGCTCATCACCGCGAAGGCCAGTACCCTCACGGCCAGCGGCAACTCATCCGGCGCCGTCACGTCCTTCACAGCGGCGCGCTGCCGCGCTGATCGACGTCCACCCGCACCGACAGACCCGGCCGCAGCACCCCCAGGTGCGAGGCATCCCCGAGCAATGCGATGCGCACCGGCACGCGCTGCACGATGCGGGTGAAGTTGCCGGTGGCGTTCTCGGCCGGCAGCACGCTGAACTGCGCGCCCGTGGCGGGGCTGAGGCTCGTCACATGCCCATGGAAGGTGACACCGGGCAGGACATCGGCGCGGATGTTCACGATCTGGCCCGGCCGCATGGCCGCGAGCTGGTTCTCCTTGAAGTTGGCATCGACCCACAGACCCTGTGCGGGCACGACCGAGAGCAGCTGCGTTCCGATCGCCGCATAGGCGCCGACCCGTGCGCTGCGATTGGCGACGACGCCGTCGACGGGCGCGCGCAGCTGTGTGTATTGCAGGTTCAGTCGCGCGATGTCCCGATCGGCGACCGCCTGGGCCAGTTGTGCCTGCGTCTGCAGCCGTTCGGTGCCGATGACATCCGACTGGCGCTGCGCCGCATCCAGGCCGGCACGGGCGCGGGCGCTTTCGGCCTGCGCCTGGGCGTAGTCCGAATCCGCCTTCTGCGCGCTTTGCACCGAGGCCGCACCGCGCTGTGCGAGGCGCGCGAAGCGCGCCTGGTCATCCCGGGTGCGTACGACTTCCGCAGCGGCCGCGCCAATGGATGCCCGCGCCTGCGCGATCAGCGCCAGCTGCAGATGCTCGGTGGCCGCGAGATTCGCCAAGCGCGCCTGCTGCGCGCCGACGGCCGCATCGGCCCGGTCCAGCGCGGCCTTGAAGTCGCGATTGTCCAGTTGCACCAGCAGATCCCCGGCGTGGACGTTCTGGTTATCGCTCACCGCCACCTGCACGATGAAACCCGGCACCTTCGGCGCCAGCACCGTGATGTCCCCGCCCACAAAGGCATCATCGGTGCTCTCGATGAAGCGCGACACGCTGTACCAGTGCATGCCGAGCGCCGCGACCGCGACCACCAGCACGGCACCGCAGCCGCTCAACAGCAATTTTCGCCAGGGCAGGGTACGCGGCCGGGGTAGCGCGACATCGACGACGGCGTTCATGACACTCCCCGCGCCTGGTAACGGGCACGCGTGCGCGCGTTGGCCGCAGGCCCGGGCGCCGCGTGAAACTGCGGGGCCGCCAGCAGATAGCCGGTGTTGCGATCGACCAGCACCGGCTCGGCGACCGCACCGGTGTGGCTGTCGATGATCTGGACGCTCGCCCCCTCGGGTGCGAAGTGCCGGTTGCCCCAACTGAGCAGGGACCACAACACCGGACGGAAGTCGCGGCCGCGCTCGGTCAGCAGATATTCGAAGCGCTGCGGGCGCTCCTGATAGCGCCGCTTTTCCAGCAGCCCGGATTCGACCAGGCCTTTGAGCCGGCGCGCGAGCATGTTCGGCGCAATGCCGAGATTGTCCTGAAACTCATCGAAGCGCGTCAGCCCCAGAAAGGCATCGCGCAGGATGAGGATGCTCCACCACTCTCCCACCCGTTCGAGGCTGCGGGCGATGGGGCATTGCGTGGTATTCAGACTCTTGCGTCGCATCCGGGTCACCTGGTCACTATCAACATGAAAGCTTTATACCCCAGTAACTATCATTATGCAAGTTACTGGGCACAAGTTAAGGGTGAGCAGATCGTACGGGTGTGCATCAGTCGTCCCAGCCCAGGGGCTGCGCGGCCGGCTTCACTTTCATGAACGCCTCCACGGCGTGGATCTGGCCGCCATAGACCTTGAAGGCCTCAAACACGCTCAAGGACTGCTCCTTGGGGCCATTCGGCTTTGCGAACACCGAACCGGCGCCGAAGTCCATGCGAATCAGCACGACGCCCTGTTCTTCGTCGACCGCAGCGATGCGGTAGACCAGTTTTGCCAGTGTCGGGATCTTCTGGCTCCTGATGTGCTCGCAGCCCTTGAAGAAGGTGCAGCCGGGGCCTGCCATCAGCTGACCGTTCTCGAAGCGGTAGGCGTCCTCGGCGAACGGCGCATCGACCTTCTCGAAGCTGCCGGCCTGCAGGCCGCGGGGATAGCGCGCGGCCGCGGCGATCATTTCCTCGCGCGAATTGCGCTGCGCCGACGCAGGCGTATAGGCCATCGCGGCGCTGAGCTTCTGGATGGCATCGGTCTTGAAGATCATGCCCTCATCGCGCGAATGCACCGCGATGCTCTCGACACCACTGATGCGGCCGCCACGGGTCAGCAGGCGCAGCGCCACCAGTGAGGGCGCGCCGTCGATTTTCGCCTTCACCAGGGTTGCGGCCGTGCCGGCGCGCACGTCGATGATGTCGAAACGATAGCCCATCAGTTCGACGTGGCTGGACCAGATGCCCTCCTTGCCGAAGGCCCGCTGCGTCTGATCCTCGGTGAAGTGCACCGGCGCGATGACGCGCAGGCGCGAGGCATTGCCTGCCTGCAGCGCCGCCAGGTAGTCCGTCATCACCGCGATGAGGCAGGCGCGATTGCAGTCGGCGTGGGCGCCGCCGCCGTGTGCGACCTGCTGCGTTGCGCAGCCGGACAGCCCGAGCAGGCCGGCCAGCAGTCCCAGGCGTGCGATACGGACGATGCGCGTCATGATTTTCCCTTGGCGGAATAAGGGGTCCTACTTTAGGTCAATCGGCTATTGCCGATACAACTGGCGTGCGGGCGCCGCCGGCAGTCCCAGGCCGTGGCGCAGCTCGGCTGCCGCCGCGCGTTCATCGGCGCGGAAGCGCGGCTGGTCGAAGAGCGCCTCGGCGAGCGCCGTGCCGGCCAGATGCCCCGCGGCTACGTCGCTGGGATAGTGAACACCGCCGACCTCGCGGTTGTGCGCGTACTCATCCGCCCGCGCAAATATCTGTGCGCGTCGCTCGGGCACCATATCGGCCAGCACGATCGCGCAGGCCACCGCCCAGGTGCTGTGGCCGCTGGGATAGGAGGCCGATGGGGGCCTCTGAACGATCGGTGCCAGGCGTCTCTCTGTCGTGAAGGGGCGCGCCCGGCCGAAGGCGTCCTTGGCCGGATTCATGAACAGGCCCTCGTCCTTGCCGATCCTTGCGAACAGTTCGGTGGTGAGCGGCAGCTGCTGCGCGTTGAACTGCGGCGGGCTCCCCAGGGCATCGCTGAACCGGAAGATGCTCACGGCGGCATCGTCCTTGGCGCGGCGCACTTCGGCCGGGGTCCGGGTCGCCTGCAGCCGCAGCAGTTCATCCAGTTCAGAGCGCTCCTGGGCCGAACCGGCCGCAGGCGGGGGCGGCAGCAGCCGATATAGATCGACCGCGTCGCGGGTGAGGTAGGTGCCGCGGGCAGTGAGCGGGAACTGTGACGCGCCGGGCGGCGCGGAAGCACTGATCGGTGCAGGGTTCACGCCTGGGTGCTGCAACTGCGCCGAGGTGGCGCAGCCGCTGAGCGCGAATAGCAGATTCGCAATGAAAATCAATGGTCTGGCGCGCATCTGAAGCATCCCTCTGTGATCGTTCGTTTCTGCGATGTTAGCCCGCTTTCGGGTCGCTCAAGAGACGCACAATCGCGCCGATAAGGGTTATGTCCCCGGCCTTGGTTTTTGACGAGGAGCTAGTTTCCATAATGTTCGTGATCATTGGCTCCGTCGTCGTACTGTTGAGTGTCGGCGTCGGCTTCATTTTGGGTGGCGGCAGCCTGTTGCTGCTGTGGCATCCCACCGAGGTGCTGATCATCTGCGGCTCCGCCGCCGGCGCCTTCGTCACCAGCAATCCGCCGAAGGTCGTCAAGGCCTCGCTCGCCGGCATCATGGCGCTGCTGAAGCCTCCGAAATACAAACGCGAGGACTACGTCGACATCTTCAAGCTGATGTACGACATCCTCGTAAAGGCCCGCAAGGAAGGCATGCTGGCCATCGAATCGCATATCGATGACCCGCACGCGAGCAGCCTGTTCACCCAGTATCCGCGCATCCTCGCCGATCATCACATGACGGACTTCATGACCGACTGCCTGCGCTTGATGATCGGCGGCAACCTCGATCCGCATGAACTGGAAAGCCTGCTCGAAACGGAGCTTGAGACGCATCATCACGAGGCCGCCGAACCGGCCCACGCCATGCAGAAAGTTGCCGACGCCCTGCCCGGATTCGGCATCGTCGCAGCGGTGCTCGGCATCGTGGACACCATGGCATCGATCGAAGGCGCCGATACCGCGACGATCGGCCACAAGGTGGCTGCGGCACTGGTCGGGACGTTTCTGGGAATCCTGGTGGCCTATGGTTTCGTGGGCCCGATTGCGGCCGCCATGGAGCAGCGTGCCAACGAAGACAGCAAGCCGTTCGAGCTGGTGAAAATGGCCTTCGTGGCGAGTGTGCGCGGCTATGCACCGCCGGTGGCGATCGAGTTCGCGCGCAAGCTGCTGTTCGCCGGCGTTCGTCCGACCTTTGGAGATCTGGAAGCTCATCTGAAGGGCAAGAGCCGGGCCGAAGCCGCACACAGCTAAGCCATGGCCAAGGAAGAAAAAGCCTCCATCATCATCGTCAAGCGCCGCAAGAAGGGCGGCGGTGGGCATCACGGCGGGGCCTGGAAAGTGGCCTACGCCGACTTCGTGACGGCCATGATGGCCTTCTTCCTGGTGATGTGGCTGGTGAGCTCAATTTCAAAAGAGCAGCGGGCCGCGGTGTTCGACTACTTCAAGAATCCGAGCATGGAGCCGGGCAAGAACATTCGCGCGGCGCCCGGGCAGATGGGTCCGGGCGGAGCCAGCACCAGCGTGATCAACATGGGCGGCGGCATGGACGCACCGCGCGTGACCGTCGTGAACGCACCGCCCAGCGACGCGAAATCCAAGCCGCAGCCTTTCAACCTGACCGTCACGCAGGCCAAGAAGACCGATACGCCCTCGGAGGAGGATAAGAAAAATGAAATGACGGTGGATGAGGCGCGCAAGATCGCCGACGAGGCTGACCACAAGAAACTGGAAAGCCTGCTGGAGGAACTGCGCAAGGCCATCGACAAGAGTCAGGCCCTGAAGCCCTTCAAGGATCAGCTGCTGCTGGACATTACGCCCGAGGGCCTGCGTATCCAGATCGTGGATCAGCAGAACCGGCCCATGTTCGATATCGGTTCGGCGAAACTCAAGGACTACACCACCGTCATCCTCAAGACGCTGGCGGGTTACCTCAATACCGTACCCAATCGCATCTCCATGACCGGGCACACGGACATCCGTCCCTATCCGGGCGGCGGAAACTACACCAACTGGGAACTGTCGGCCGACCGGGCCAACGCCGCGCGGCGTGCGCTGGAATCCGGCGGTCTCGCTGCGGCAAAAATAGCGCGGGTGGTCGGACTGTCATCGTCGGTACTGTTCGACAAGAACGATCCGCAGAACCCGATCAACCGCCGTATCAGCATCATCGTGATGACGAAGCAGGCCGAGGATACGGCGTTGAAGACCGAGTCACGTCCGGAGACGACCTCCGGCAGTGCCGCAGTTGCGCCGCCGGTCATCGCCGCACCAGCGGTGCCGACCGTGGCGCCGGCGAAAGCGAGCGCCGCACCGGTCATCCGTCCGATACCACAGACGCTGCCTGCAAAAGATGTGAATACGGCAGCGCCGGAGACTGTGCCGGCGAGCGTCATTCCTGATTCGCGAACTTTGGATGCCCCGGTGGCGGCCGCCGACGGGGCGCCGGGACTCTAGCCCACGCGTGCCGTAGGCGCGGCGGCCGAGGAGTAGGACTCCATCATCAAACCCGTGCCGCCGCGCGAGACGTGGGCCACGACGGCCGTGCGCCGGTGCAGTTTGGTGATGGCGCCAAGATTGATGGCGAATACCAGTTCGACATTCTGACCCTTGCGCAGGCCGAGGTTGGTCGTCTGGATGAACACACCCGTTGCACTCAGGTTGACGGCACGGCACAGCCGGCGGCCACTTCCCGGGACGGTGATATAAACGGTGGTGCGCGCGCGATGCCGCGTGTGAAGTCGTCGTTCCAAGATCATCAGCTCCGAATTTTCGATTTATTGCTGTTGTGCTGCATCGCCTGGGCAGTATGCCAGTCCGGACTTTACCTTCGCGGTTGACTCAACATTAATCGTGATACAAGGCCGAGAGCAAGGTCTGTGCCACCCCACTGCCAGCTATGGCTTGACTACGTAGCGGGCGCGGGTACCTTGTCTGCACCACATTACGTTCAATGCCCCTCGAGGTGTCTATGAGCCTGATTGTCATCCTGGTCATCATTGTGGTGGTCGTACTGTTCCTGGTCTCCACCTACAACGGGCTGGTGACCTCCCGCAATGCCTTCAAGA
The DNA here is from genome assembly GCA_036498905.1 of Steroidobacteraceae bacterium. Taxonomy (GTDB): domain Bacteria; phylum Pseudomonadota; class Gammaproteobacteria; order Steroidobacterales; family Steroidobacteraceae; genus DAIDKA01. Next base: position 37,999 of record DASYER010000025.1, read on the forward strand.
ACGCATTCGCGCAGATCGATGTCCAGCTCACCCGACGCTATGACCTGATTCCGAATCTGGTCGAAATCGCCAAGGGCTACATGAAGCATGAGCGCGAAACCCTCGAGGCGGTCATCCAGGCGCGCAATGGCGCCGTGTCGGGCCTGAAGGCCGCTGCCGCCAATCCGGCCGACGCTTCCGCGGTGCAGCAACTCTCCGGTGCCGAAGCCCAGCTGGGTGGGGCCCTGGGCCGACTGTTCGCCTTGTCCGAGGCCTACCCGGACCTGAAGGCCAACCAGACCATGATGCAGCTGTCGGAGGAGCTCACCTCGACCGAAAACAAGGTGGCCTTTGCCCGGCAGGCCTACAACGATTCGGTGATGAGCTACAACAATCACCGCGAAGTGTTTCCGGCCAGCATGGTCGCCGGCATGTTCGGCTTTCAGCCCGCGCAGCAGCTGGACATCGCCAAGCCCGAAGCGCGCGAAGCGCCCAAGGTGAGCTTCACCTAAGAGCCGTGGATTTCTACGCCTATCAGGCCAAGGCGCGCCGCCAGTCACGATATTTTGTCGTGATATTCATGGCGGCCGTTGCCGCCGTGGTGATCGGCCTGGATGCGGTGATCTTCACGGTACTCGCCGCGCGCAGTTCGGCGGCGAGCTATGGGGGGCAGTATGGCGACGCGTCCGCGGATCCACTGCAGTTCGCGATGCGCAATCCCGATGTCGCCTTCGTGGTGTCGGTACTCATCATCGGCGTGATCGCGCTGGCCAGCCTGTTCAAGTCGGCGCAGCTGCGTGGGGGTGGCGCGGTGGTCGCCCAGTCACTGGGCGGTGTGCGCGTGGAGCGTGACACGGCCGATCCGGCGCGCAAGCGATTGCGCAACATCATCGAGGAGATGTCGATCGCCTCCGGCGTGCCGGTGCCTGAGATCTACGTGCTGGAGCAGGAGCCGGCCATCAATGCGTTCGCGGCGGGGCATACGCCCGCGAATGCCTGCATCACGGTGACCCAGGGGGCACTCGATCACCTGGACCGCGACGAACTGCAGGGCGTGATCGGTCATGAGTTCTCGCACATCCTCAACGGCGACATGCGCTTGAACATCCAGCTCATGGGTGCGATCTTCGGACTGCTGGTCATCGCGATCATCGGCCGCCTGGTGTTCAATTTTGCACCGCGCGGCGGTAATGATCGGGATCGTCGCGGCGGCTTAGGCTGGGTGGGCGTGGGACTTGCCGCGATCGCACTGGGCTATCTCGGCCTGCTGGCGGGCCGCATCCTGCAGGCTGCCGTTTCACGCCAGCGTGAGCGCCTGGCAGATGCATCGGCGGTACAGTTCACGCGCAACACCACCGGACTGAAGGGCGCACTGCTGAAAATCGCGGCACTCGAGGAAGGCTCGAAGTTTGTCGCAGCCGATGCCGAGCAGGTGGCGCACATGCTGTTTGCGCCGGGCCTGGACCGGATATTCGCCACGCATCCGCCGCTGCTGGAACGCATCCGGGAGCTTGATCCGCAGTTCAATCCGGCCGAACTGCAGCAGCTGATTGAGCATGGCGTGAGCGGACCGCAAGGCGGCGGCTATGCCACGCCCGCCTCCGCCGCGCCGGCGCGCCCGGCGATCCCGGTACCCGGTGCGGCCAGCGGCTTTGCAGCCGATGCGGGTGCGATTGCCGCGCAGGTGGGCCGGCCGCAACCCGCGAACGTGGATCAGGCACAGATGATGCGCGAACAGATTCCGGCGGTGCTGCGCGATTTCGCCGACACCGGCGCGCATGCCCGCTCGATGGTGCTCGCGTTGCTGCTCAGTCGCGATCCGGCCATCCGTGATGCACAGGCGCGGCGGGTCGCGCAGGAGTACGGCGAGGCGCAGCTGCAGGTCGTGAATACCGCGATCGCCGCAGCCGGAACCATCGCGCCGATGCTGCGCCTGCCGGCGCTGCTGCAGTTGTTCCCGACCCTGCGGCGCCTGCCGCTTGGCGAGCGTCAGCGCCTGAACGCCCTGGTGCTCGACCTGATCCACATCGATGCAAACATCGACGTGTTCGAGTTCTGCCTGGCGAAGCTGCTGGAGTCGATGCTGAATGATGCGGCCGGTAACGCAGCGCCGTATGGGAAACTGGCGCTGGAGAGCTGTGCGGCATCGGTGCACGTGCTGTTCGCGACGCTGGCGCGCTGCGGCAGCGATGATGAGTCGGAAATCCGCGCCGCCTATGTGGCCGGCATCGCCGGCGTGCTCAGCAACTATCCCGAGTACCGCACCTACGATGATTGGCCGCAGCGCACCGGTGCGGCATTGAATGAACTGGACCTGCTGCAGCCGCCGGCCAAGCAGCAGCTGATCGAAGGGCTGGTGCGCACCATCGCCAACGACGGCAGACTCAAGGTCGAAGAGTCCGAACTGCTGCGTACGACCTGCGCGCTACTGCACTGTCCGATGCCGATCCTGCATTAGCGCCTGGCGTCGAGCGCCAGGAAACCGCTGATTTCGCGCCCAAAACGCTTGATGTCGATCAGGAAGGAGTCGTGTCCCTCGATGCAATCGAGCGGCGCGTAGTGCGTATCGGTGCCGGCTGCGGTGAAGGCCTTCGCCAGGGATGCCTGCTCGGCGATCGAAAACAGCATGTCCGACTCGACGCCGATGATCAGCGCCCGCTCCACGCCCGAGCGCTTCAGCACCGCCGGGATGCTCTCGCCATGGGCGGCGAGGTCGAAGCGGTCCATGGCCCGCGACAGGTACAGGTAGCAGTTCGGATCAAACGCGCGTACGAAGCGCCGCGCGTGCAGTTCCAGGTAGCTCTGCACCGCGAATTCGGGGCCGAACGGGCCGCCATCCTGCATCTCCGGCGTTGCCGGAGTGCGGCCGAAGCGTTCGACCCATTCGGCGGCCGAGCGATAGGTCATCATTCCCAGCTTGCGCGCGATGCGCATGCCGGTCTCCGGCGGGTGCTCGGCGGTGTACTGACCGGCCTTGAAGTCCGGATCGCGCAGGATGGCCTCGCGCTGTATCGAACGCAGAGCGATCGCGAACGGCGTCGCCGCGGCGGTGCCGGAGATGCTGATGAGATTGCGTGCCGCCCCGGGAAACAGGGCGGCGTAAGCCAATACGGCGATGCCCCCGAGGGAAGGGCCGACGACGGTGTGGGCGCGCTGTATCCCCAGGGATCTGAGAGTCTCGTAGCCTCCGCGGGCGATGTCCTCGACGGCGAGGTCCGGAAAGGTAATCCGATACGGCGCGTCCGTGGCCGGGTCGATGGACAGCGGGCTCGTGGAGCCGAAGGCACTGCCCAGGGAGTTCACGCACACGACGAACAGCTCATTCGTGTCGATCGCAAGGCCCGGTCCGATGATGCCCTCCCACCACCCCGGGGCCGGATTGCCCTCCGATGAACGGGCATGCGCCGGCGGCGACAGCCCGGTGAAGAGCAATACGGCATTGTCTCGCTGGGGATTCAATTCCCCCCAGGTTTCATAGGCAATGCGCGCCCCGCGCAACACTCCTCCTCGCCACATCGGAAAGGGATCGGGCAGCGCCGCGAACCGGCGCGCATCGAATACCGTACTGGTATCGCCGCCGGAGGAGTCCGCGGGCCGCGACAGCTCAGGGCTCGGAGTCGCCACCGTCACCGATTCCTTCAAATAGAGGTGTGGAGAGATAACGCTCACCGGTATCCGGCAGCATCGCGAGAATGACCGTGCCCTGGGGTGCCTCGGCGGCAATTTTCAGCGCCGCCGCGACGGTCGCGCCCGAGGAGATGCCGCAGAAGATGCCCTCGCGACTGGCGAGCGCGCGTGCCTGGGCAATGGCGTCCGAATCGGACACCGTGACGATGCGATGCGCGACTTCGCGGTTCAGCACGCTCGGAACGAAGTCCGGTGTCCAACCCTGGATCTTGTGTGGGGTGAAAGGCTTGCCGCCCAGCAGCGAAGCGTTCTCCGGCTCGGCGGCGATCACCTGAGTCTGCGGTCGCGCCAGGCGCAGCATTTCACCGACGCCGGTGAGAGTCCCCCCCGTGCCCCAGCCGCTCACGAAGTAGTCCAGCCGCCTGCCGGCAAAATCGGACAGGATCTCCGCCGCTGTGGTGTTGCGGTGATAGGCCGGGTTCGCCGCGCTGTCGAACTGGCGCGCCAGGTACCAGCCGTGCTTTTCGGCGAGCTCACGGGCCTTGTTCACCATGCCCCCGCTGCGCGCCGCGGCGGGCGTGAGAATGACCTTGGCGCCGAGCATGCGCATGATGCGGCGGCGCTCCGTCGAAAACGAATCGGCCATCACGGCGACAAAGGGATAGCCCTTGGCCGCGCACACCATCGCGAGTGCGATGCCGGTATTGCCCGAAGTGGCCTCGATCACCGTCTGGCCGGGTTTGAGTGCGCCGCGCGCTTCGGCATCCTCGATCAGCGCGATCGCCAGACGATCCTTCACCGATGAGACGGGATTGAAGAACTCGCACTTGGCGTACAGGGTGACGTTCGCGGGCGCGAGGCGCTGGATACGCACGATCGGCGTGCGGCCGATGGTTCCGAGAATGCTGTCGTAGATCATACGGATACCTCGGTTGAGCTAGTATTCCAGTGCCAGGCCCTGCGGGGTCGCAATAGTGCCACGCCAGAAGTGGCGCCGGCTAAGAACCGATTTCTTTGTGCTAAGACTTCAAAAATTGCTGGCCGGCGCCGGACACGGATCGCGCCGCGCCATTGAGGAGTGGATCCGCGCCGGCCGGCTGACGGTCAACGGCAAGCTCGCCCAGCTGGGTGACCGGGCCGCGCCCGGTGACGATATCCGTCTCGACGGCAAGCATCTGGAGACGGGGGCCGGCGCGGCCAGTCATGCCGTCCTTCTCTATAACAAGCCATTGGGTGAGGTCACCACGCGCAGTGATCCGGAGGGCCGCCCGACGGTGTTTGATCGCCTGCCGCCCCCGCCCACCGGTCGCTGGATTGTCGTGGGACGGCTGGATTTCATGACTTCCGGTCTGCTGCTGTTCACCACCGACGGGGAGCTCGCGCATCGGCTGATGCACCCCTCGGCACAAGTCGATCGCGAGTACCTGGTGCGATCACGGGACATCCTCGGCCCCGGGCAGATCCGCCTGCTGCAGTCCGGGGTGCGACTCGAGGATGGCGAGGCGCGTTTCGACAGTGTCGCCCAGACACGCATCGAGGGCACTCATGCCTGGTACCGCGTCGTCCTGCGTGAAGGTCGCAATCGTGAGGTGAGACGCCTGTGGCAGGCCGCGGGCAGTGAAGTGAGTCGCCTGCTGCGGATCCGTTACGGCCCGGTGCAGTTGCCCCGGGAACTGGCGACCGGTGGCTGGCAGCTGCTGCCTGCGCCAATGCACGCGCAACTCTCGGCCGCCGCCGCCGGCGCAACCAGGATGGGCCCCGGGGGCTCCGGCGCCGGCGCCGTTCCCGTCGCGGAGCCAGTGCGCGCCAGCGTCACGCCGTCAGAGGATGAGCCGGCCGTGTGGCAGGCTGCACGCGCGCGGCGTCGCGTCGGCCCGGTGCGGCCGGCGGCGCGGCGCGCGCCGGATCGGAACAAGCCCTAGGCCAGGTGCCCACAACAGCGCCGAAAATGGGGCGATCCGGTCGGCATCTTCGGCGAAAACGCCAATTCCCGAGCGGATCGCACTGCCAGCCCTGCACCGTCGGCCGACGCACCGGTCCCTGCGGGTGATGGCGCGTCCGGCCCGCGTGGTTCTTCATCAAAGAACTCGGTCCGGGAGGATGTTGCCCGGACCGCGCGGCATCGGATCGGCCTGCGCAGTCCGGTGCCTCGGGCCTCGAACACTCGTTCGAGCATAGAAAATTTACCTGCCCGGCGCATTGACACCCCCGCAGGTGGAAATCAGAATACGCGGCTCGTTTTCGCGGAGGGGTACCCAAGCGGCCAACGGGAGCAGACTGTAAATCTGCCGGCTTACGCCTTCGTAGGTTCGAATCCTACCCCCTCCACCAAAACGGAGGGTCCGTTAGTAAAACAGTGCAGCTCCAAGGAGTTGCGTAGGAACGAAGGACCGAGGGGTTCAGACGAAGCAGGTTGCGGTTGCCATCGGCGGGTGTAGTTCAATGGTAGAACCTCAGCCTTCCAAGCTGATGGTGTGGGTTCGATTCCCATCACCCGCTCCATCGTGAACGAATGAATTTTAAGAAGCTGAGTGCATCATCGGGCGCACTCAGTGACGCAAGATCCGCTGACGTAGCTCAGTTGGTAGAGCACGTCCTTGGTAAGGACGAGGTCTCCGGTTCGATCCCGGACGTCAGCACCATGTGGTTCTGTTTGAAGAATTGGGCAAATAAGTAGTCGCGCTAGAGGTTGTAGTCATGTCGAAAGAGAAATTTGAACGTACCAAGCCGCACGTAAACGTGGGGACGATAGGTCATGTGGACCACGGCAAGACGACGCTGACGGCGGCGTTGACGAAGGTGATGGCCGAGACCTACGGCGGTCAGTTCATGGCGTA
>DASYER010000026.1:0-90497 GCA_036498905.1 Steroidobacteraceae bacterium
TGCCGAGGGCTCCGAAGGCGACCGGCGCGGTATTGAAGATCAGCACGAAAACCAGCGCCTCGATGGCCGGAAAGCCGATCAGAATCAACAGCGAACTGGTAATTGCCACGGGCGTGCCGAAACCAGCGATGCCCTCCAGCAAGGCGCCAAAGCAAAATCCGACGACGACGAGCACGACGCGCCGGTCATTGGGCAGATTGGCGGAGAGCCAGGAGCGGAAGGCCTCGAACCGCCCCGAACGCACCGAGAGGTTGTAGAGCAGCAGACCATTGAAGACCAGCCACATGACCGGCCACAGCGCGAAGGTCGCACCACTCAACACCGATTGCACCGCAGGCCCTAAGGGCATTTTCCAGGGACCGACCGCGATCACGAATGCAATGACCAATGCGGACAACGCGGCTTGCCAGGCCGGCCGTCGCATCACTCCGAGCACGATCAGCAGCGCCACAATCGGCAATGCTGCGATGCAAAATGAGGCGCCTAGGCTATTGTCGATCGGGGTCAGCAGCTGGTGGAACATGCATTCTTCTCGAGGCTACGTGAGCGCAGCATTATAGAGTCGCCGGCCATCCGATCGGCGCTTTCCGCCAGCTTACCCGCGCCACGGATGCCATGGCACAGCTTTACTTCACGCTTGGCTCGCGTGGCTCGACGCGGATGACGCCCATCATTCCCGCATCTTCGTGCTCGAGCAGGTGGCAGTGATACACGAAGGTTCCCACCGTGTCCGGATCACGAAAATCCATGCGCACGCGCACGCTCGGATACTGCAGCATCGTGGTGGAGAAATAAGGAACGTTGACGGTGTCGCGCAGGAACGGCTCGTTCACCGGGACGCCGTTCCAGGCCATGAGTGCGAAATGCAGCTGGTGAATGTGGAAGGCATGCAGTTCCATGGTGCGGTTTTCAATGATCCAGTCCTCGACATCACCCTGCCGTACGGTGATATCCGGCGTTGGCTTGGCGGGATCAAATTCGGCGGGCGTCTGTCCATCCACCGTGATGTAGAAAGTGGTGGCGCTGTTGGGATCTGCCGGATTCTCGAGTTTCTCGGAGAAGTACAACTTTCTGGTGCGAGCCGGAGCGATGTCGCCCAGCCAGGGACGCCGTGCAGCCATCCGCGGTGCGGCCTGCGCCGGGAGAGTCGGTAATGCCGCGGCGTCCGTGCTGGCGATGAGCGATGCCAACGCTCGATTCGGATCATTTTCCCCGCCCTGGCCGGTATCCACGGTGCGCGTCACCAATAGCGCCGGCACGCCCAGTGCCGGTGTGCGCAGCACGAATTCAACCCGTGCCCCGGGGGGCAAGCCGATATGATCGACGTTCGTCATCGCCGGCGCGGAAGCGCTGCCCCAGTTCATGGGTACGCCATCGATCGCCACCAGGCCGAGCTGCTGCGGCGTGCGCTGGAACAGGACGGCCAGGTTCAGGTAGGTGATCGCGGAGGCATTGAGTATTCGCCACAGTTGGCGCTCCTGCGGCTTCAGGCGAATGATCGCCGGCGGATAGTCCGGATAGGGCACCGGAACAAAATTGACACTGAGATCCTTGGCAGGCTTGCCGAAGCCGGTGCCGTTGTTGGCGCTGTCGCCGTCCCGATCGATCAGATTCTTCGGCACGACCGGTTCGAACCGTGACGGTGGCGCATGGGGATTCACCAGATCCTGATCGCGGATGATCAGCACCCGCTCAGGCAAGCCCGCAAGTTGCGGCACGGCCCGCTCGATGCCTTCGATGATCAGGGCCCCCGAAGCGCCGCCGAGGACCTGCTGGCTGCTGAAGCCGTGGATGTGGGGGTGGTACCAGTACAGGCCCGGCGGCTCGCTGGCGGGAATGCGGAATTTGTATTCGAAGGGTGGATCGGTAGGCTGGATCGAGGTCTGCAGGACTTCATCCTGGTGGCACTTCGCCGGCACCGTGAGACCATGAAAATGCAGATTGGTGGAGGTGGCCGACATCTTGCCACTACCGCAGGCCGCCGCACCTGCGCGGCCGACACTGATGTCCATGTGCATCGCCGCGGACATTGAGGGTGGCGGTTTGACCAGTTTATTCATCAGGTGCAGATCCAGCAGGTCACCCGGGTGCAACCGCAGGGTGGGTGACTGCGATCCGTCGGCGAGCAGGTAGCAGTAGCGCAGCGAACCGTCGGCCGCGACGGCATTGCGAATCGTCAGGTCGACGCGCAGCACACCGTGGCTGCTGCGCAGCTCACGTGGTTCGGTGACGGGGCTGCCGGGCGCGGGCCGCGCGCACCAATCAGGCGTCGCTCCCGCAGCGTGAATCGCGCCACTCAATCCGACGGCCAGAACGATGGTCGAGGTGAGGAGTCGACGGTTCACGACGCGCATTTTATCGCCCTGATATGACGATTTTTCGTCACCGGCGCAATCTGTGGCGTGGCCGATATCGAGGTGAAACAATGCGGTTCGTGAAAGACCAATCGCCCAGCCAGACCGCGTATGGTGTTGCCATGAGTCGCGCGGCGCATCAGATTTTCGATCTGCCGCGAGTCTTTGAGGATCCGGCGGCACTGACGATTCTGGGGCCCAAAATCACCGGCGGCATTCGTGCCGCCGAGCGGCGTTTCAACAGCCGCTACGCGCGCCACTTGCGTGCGTTTCTGGTCGCGCGCAGCCGACTAGCCGAGGAGGCGTTGGCCGAGGCCGTTTCCCGGGGCGTGCGTCAGTACGTGCTGTTGGGCGCGGGACTGGATACTTTCGCCTATCGCAACCCGCACGCCGCAGCGGGACTGCGCGTGTTCGAAGTGGACCACCCCGCGACTCAGGAATGGAAACGGCAGATGGTCAGCCACGCGCGGCTGAAATCTCAAGGCTCGCTGGTGTATGTGCCCGTCAATTTTGAACGCGAGCTGCTCGCGGACCGACTCCTCGCCAATGGCTTCAGACGCGACGAGCCTGCGTTCTTCTCCTGGCTGGGCGTCACCATGTATCTGACTGCGGATGCGATCCGGGAAACGCTGCGGTTTGTAGCCCAGCCCATGGTCGGTCGCAGTGGCATCGTCTTCGACTATCTGGCCGTACCGCCGCGCTGGGATTTCGCGCGGCGCTGGGGATTGAAAGTGCTGATGCGGCGCGTGGCCGCCGCCGGGGAACCGTGGCGAACGTTCTTTGATCCGCGAGTACTGCACGCGGATCTGACGCGGCTGGGTTTTGCGACCATCAGGGACTACGGGCGCGATGAGATCAACGCCCGTTTCTTCAACAACACCGGCGCGCGGCTGCGCGTCGGTGCCACTGCTCGGATGGTACTGGCCCGGATCTGAGCCTGTCAGTGCTTCGGCTGCTGGAGCATTTCGATGTGATTGCCGGCCGGATCCACCGCCAGGCCGATGGTGATGCCGCTGTTACCGAACACGAATGGCGCGCGCTCCATCTTGCCGCCGGCGGCAACGATGGCTGCGGCAGTCGCCTTGATGTCGGTAACGTTGAAAATGATATGGGCGATTGTGTCTTTTCCGTCATCCGCATCGCGGTGCATGATGACGATCTGTGCAGCCGGATTGGCCTTCGCGGTTGCCACCGAATCGCCGAAATTCAGCATCACCTCATTGGTCCCGATCTTCTGGACTTCGTGCATGCCGAATGCGGTTTCGTAAAACTTCTCCAGCGTAGCGACATCTGCGGCCCCGACGCGCGCCGAATTCAGTGTCACCCCTGCCTGCGCGCTCAATGCGGCGAGCAGTGACGCACACAGCCCCAGACCCAGCTTTCCGGTGTTGATCATGTTTGCATCCCCCTCAGTTAGTGTTTTGGGCGCCCGGCGCCGTCACCGATCATAGCGCGCGCCTTCGGGGGGTGTAAAAAACGAAAACGCCGGAAGGGCGGGAGTGCCGCGCCTTCCGGCGATCGATCGGTGCCGCCCGGCGGGCCGGGCGGCGGTGCGGCACTTTAGGCGGCCGGCTTGGTCGCCTTCTCGATGACTTCCTCGGCCACATTGCGTGGCACCGGATCGTAGTGCGAGAACTCCATCGTGTACGAGGCGCGACCGCTGGTCATGCCGCGCAGATGGCCGATGTAGCCAAACATTTCGGATAACGGCACATTGGCCACGACCGCGACGTTCGTACCGCGTTCGAGCTGGTCGAGGATCTGGCCGCGGCGGCGATTCATATCGCCGATCACATCGCCGAGGTAGTCACCCGGGGTGACGGTCTCCACTTTCATGACCGGTTCCAGCAGGATGGGGCCCGCCTTGCGCATGGCTTCACGGAAGCAGGCCTTGGCCGCGATTTCGAATGTCAGAGCATTGGAATCCACGTCGTGGTAGCTGCCGTCGGTGAGGGTGGCCTTGAAGTCCACGGTGGGGAACTTGGCGAGCACGCCTTGTTCCATCTGCTGGCGCAGCCCCTTCTCGACCGCAGGCACGTACTCACGGGGCACCGAGCCGCCGCTGGTGGCATCAATGAACTCGAAGCCCTGAGAGCGCTCCTGGGGCTCGAAGGTGATCCACACTTCGGCGAACTGACCCGACCCGCCGGTCTGCTTCTTGTGGACGTACTGTTCGTCGATCCGCTTGGTGATGGTCTCGCGGTAGGCGACTTGGGGTTCGCCCATGACGCCTTCGACATTGAACTCGGTACGCATGCGATCGAGCGTCACTTCCAGGTGCAGCTCGCCCATGCCGCGCAGGATGGTTTGGAGCGTGTCGCGGTCAGTCTCCAAGCGCAGGGAGGGATCGGCACGGACCATCTTGCCAAGGGCTGCGCCGAACTTCTCCTGTTCGGTCTTGTTCTTGGCCTGCACCGATACGCTGATCACAGGTTCCGGAAAGCGCATGCGCTCCAGGATCACGGGATTGGCGGAGTCACTGAGGGTATCGCCGGTTTCGGTGTCGGTCAGGGACACCAGCGCGATGATGTCGCCGGCCCGCGCCTCTTCGATGGGATTGGCTTCCTTGGCGAACATCTCGACCATGCGGCCGATCTTCTCGCGCTTGCCGCGCGTGGTGTTCTGCACCGAGGCGCCCTTGGTGAGCACGCCGGAGTAGATGCGCACGAAGGTCAGCGCACCATAGGCATCGTTGATGACTTTAAACGCGAGTGCCGAGAACGGCTCGTCATCGGAGCACTTGCGCTCGCCGATCGGTTCGCCATCGGCATCTACCGTATTGATGGCGGCCACGTCTGTCGGGGCTGGCAGATAGTCCACGACGGCGTCCAGCACCTGCTGCACACCCTTGTTCTTGTACGAGGAGCCGCATAGGACCGGGTTGAAGGCCCCGCGCAGCGTGCCCCTGCGCAAACACTCGCGCAACGTGGCAGCCGAGGGGACCTTGGCCTCGCCGATGAACGCTTCCATGGCCTCGTCGTCCATTTCCAGGCAGGTGTCCACCAGCTCGGTGCGGTATTTCTCGATCTTTCCGAGCAACTTCAGGTCGCCCGGGTTCGTCAATCCGACCTGGGTGCCCAGATCGGGTGTGAGGTCGAGCACGCGCCATTCGGCGTCCTTGTCGTCCGAGTCCCACACCAGGGCCTTCATCTCGACCAGGTCAATCATGCCCTTGAAATCGTCCTCGGAGCCGATTGGCAGCTGCACGGCCAGCGGCCGGGCGCCGAGGCGCTTCTTGATCATGTCCAGGCAGCGCTCGAAGTTGGCGCCACTGCGGTCCATTTTGTTCACGTAGCACAGGCGCGGCACATCGTAGTTGTCCGCGAGCCGCCAGTTGGTCTCCGACTGCGGCTCCACGCCGGCGACACCGTCGAATACGACCACGGCACCGTCAAGCACGCGCAGCGAGCGGTTCACCTCGATCGTGAAGTCGACGTGCCCCGGGGTGTCGATGAGGTTGATCTTCTTGTCGCGCCAGAACGTGGATACGGCCGCGCTTTGAATCGTGATACCGCGCTTCTGCTCCTGCTCGAGGTAGTCAGTCGTCGTGGACGTCTTCAGGTCCTTGGTATCGTGGATGTCGATGATCGTGTGCTTGCGCCCCGTGTAATAGAGGATGCGCTCGGTCGTGGTGGTCTTGCCGGCGTCAACGTGGGCGATGATGCCGATATTGCGGATGTCGGCAAGGGCGGTCGTTCGGGCCATGTCAGATTTCCATTACAGTTTCTTGGGCGTAAACACACGTACCGACCAACCGCTGATCGCTTGAAGTCGCGATGCAGTGTGCGGATCGGGCGCGGGCATAGGTAGCCCGCCATTGTACACGAAAGCCTCCTATGTGCCGAGGAGGCTACTGAGGCTGGGCCTTTGCCTTAAGGGAGGCTCTGGGGCTTTAGGGCTTGGGTGGGGCCGTCGCGGGTGCCGAGCTGGCCGGGGTTCCGATGCGCATCCGGGTACCGCCGGTCTTCGGATCCTCGTACTCCCGGTTGGACTCGCAGACATATTCCAGGATCTTGTAGCCGGGCTTGCGCACGTATTTCCAGGTGAATTTCCACGGTTCGGTCAGATACTCCGGATCGGTGACCGTCACCTGATCCTCGAAGATATCCTTGGACAACATGTGCATGCGCTCGTCGATCTGCATGTTGGGGCTATGCGGCACGCCGCGGAAGCGCACCTCTTCCTTGATCCCGACGGTATTGACTATCAGGGTATCGCCCTCCCAGTGGCCCACCGAGTGTCCCCAGAAGCCCGGCTCGGCATCATCGATCGGGATCTGCTTCTGATTCAGGTAGATTCGGCGCACCTGGTTGTACGCCTCCTGAATGATGGTGATCTGGCCGGGGGTCTGCAGGACCTCCATCGGGAACATCGCCATCATCATGGCTGGCATGCCATCGGGCAGGCACTGGGTGTAGCCGCTGTACAGAGGCTGGCCGCGCGCATCGGCTTCCTTGGCGGCCTTCTGCTTCGCCTCCCATTCGGCCATGTAGACCGGTTTGAGAGGGGGTGCCGAGACCGGCGGCGCGCTGGTCACCCGGGGATCAATCTTCGCCGTGCCGTAGCGATCCCAGGCACCGGTCAGTGCCGGGTGGCTGGGCACGGCGGTCTGTGCCTGTGCCAATCCCACGTAAAGGGCTGCGGTCACGGCTGCCAGCGTCGCAGCGGCGGCGCGAATGTTGGTGGTCATGAATATTCCCTATTGGATGTTCGCTTTGCCGGCCGGAGCTCCATTGTCAAATTTACGCCCGTCGGCGAGGGTGACCTGCTTGAGCAAGCCACCAGACTCCCCGGTGCGCAGCGGCGCGATGATCGTCGTGATTTTGTCGCCCGCCTTGATCATGTTGAACTTCCAACCGACCCGATCCAGGATCCCGGGATTTGCGCACTCAATGGTGTAGTGCTTGAACTCACCCTTGTCATTGGTGCTGTCCAGATCGATGTAGACGTGCGGATTGGTCCACTGGAAGTGGGTCACCGTTCCGGAAATCTTGATCTGATGATCGTGGTCGAACATCGCAAAGGAGTGGTGGGCCTGCGCGCTGGCGGCCGCCAACAGGGCAGCGGTGAATGCCAGGCCGGCAACGCGCTTCTTGAACTGAAACATCGTGACTTCCCCCTGAGATTCTCGAGGTTCCCCGGGGCACCCCAATTATGATTTTAAATCATAGCACTACCCGGCCGCCCTCTATAATTGCCGCTTACCGATCCCCCACAAGAACTCCATCCCGGAATTGAAATGACCACTGCCAAGATCATCTATACGCTGACCGATGAGGCGCCGGCCCTGGCGACTTATTCCCTATTGCCGATCGTGCAGGCCTTCACCCGCAGCGCGGGGATAGTCGTGCAGACCCGCGATATCTCCCTGGCCGGAAGGGTAATTGCGAACTTTCCGGACAATCTGTCCCCCCAGCAGCGCCAGTCCGATGACCTGGCCGAACTGGGGGAGCTGGCGAAGACGCCCGAAGCCAACATCATCAAGCTGCCGAACATTTCGGCATCGCTGCCGCAGCTGAAGGCGGCGCTCACCGAACTGAACGCCCAGGGCTACCGCATTGCGGACTACCCCGAGGATCCCAAGGACGACGCGCAGAAAAAACTCAAGACGCGCTTCGCCAAGGTGCTGGGCAGTGCGGTCAATCCGGTGCTGCGTGAAGGCAACTCGGATCGGCGGGTGGCCAATGCGGTGAAGCACTACGCGAAAACCCATCCGCACTCCATGGGCGCGTGGAAGTCCGACTCCCCCACCCATGTCTCGAGCATGACGAGCGGCGATTTCTACGGCAACGAGCAGGCCGCATTGATCGGGCAGGCGGGAACCTTGCGCATCGAACTGACCGATGCGGCCGGTAAGGTCACGGTGCTGAAGGATGGGATCAAGGTCCAGGCCGCCGAACTCATCAGTGCGACCTTCATGCAGTCGGGCACGCTGCGCGAGTTCTATGAGGCGCAGATCCAGGACGCTCAGGCCAAAGGCCTGCTGCTCTCGCTGCACCTGAAGGCGACCATGATGAAGGTCTCCGACCCGATCATGTTCGGCCACGCCGTCAGCGTGTACTACAAGGATGCCTTCGCGAAACACGCGGCGCTGTTTGGCCAGCTGGGCATCGATCCGGACAACGGCATCGGCGATGTGTATTCGAAGATCCAGTCCCTGCCGGCAGCGCAGAAGGCGCAGGTCGAGGCGGATCTGAAGGCCGTCTATCAGTCGCGGCCACCGCTGGCGATGGTGGATTCGGACAAGGGCATCACCAACCTGCATGTGCCCAGCGATGTCATCATCGACGCGAGCATGCCGGCCGCGATTCGCACCTCCGGGCGCATGTGGGGCCCGGACGGCAAGGCGCATGACATGAAGGCGATGATCCCGGATCGTTGCTATGCCGGCGTGTACCAGGCGGTCATCGAAGATTGCCGCAAGCATGGCGCGTACGACGTGGCGACCATGGGCAATGTCGCCAACGTGGGACTGATGGCCCAGGCGGCCGAGGAGTACGGCTCGCACGACAAGACCTTCGAACTCGCCACGGATGGCGTGGTACGGGTCATCGATACCCAGGGGCAGGTGCTGAGCGAACACAAGGTTTCAAAGGGCGATATCTGGCGCATGTGCCAGACCAAGGATCTGCCCATTCGCGACTGGGTGAAGCTGGGCGTGAACCGTGCCCGGGCCACCGGGCAGGCCGCCCTGTTCTGGCTGGATGAGCAGCGCGCCTATGACCGACGACTCATCGAGAAGGTGAAGACTTACCTTGGCGACCACGACACCCGCGGACTGGATATTCGCATCCTGGCGCCGGTGGCCGCGGCCACCGCGACCATGCAGCGCGTGCGCGCCGGGCAGGACACGATTTCGGTGACCGGCAATGTGCTGCGCGACTATCTCACCGACCTGTTTCCGATCCTGGAGCTGGGTACCAGCGCCAAGATGCTCTCCATCGTACCTCTGCTCGCCGGTGGCGGCATGTATGAGACCGGTGCGGGCGGATCGGCTCCGAAGCACGTCCAGCAGTTCGTGGAAGAGGGGCATCTGCGCTGGGATTCACTCGGAGAGTTCCTGGCCCTGCAGGTGTCCATCGAAGACCTCGCGGCAAAGACCGGCAACAAGGCCGCGCAATGCCTCGCCAACGCGCTGGATGTCGCCAACGGCATGTTTCTCGACAACGACAAGTCGCCCCAGCGCAAGGCCGGCGAGCTCGACAACCGCGGCAGCCATTTCTACCTTGCCTTGTATTGGGCGCAGGCGCTCGCGGCGCAGACCGATGATGCGGGTATGCGCGCCAAGTTCACAGCCATCGCCGCGCAGCTGACGCGCGAGGAAGCGAAAATCGTGGGCGAGCTGAGCGCGGCCCAGGGACGTGCCGTCGACATCGGGGGCTATTACCACCCTGATGCGGCCAAGTGCGCGGCCACCATGCGACCCAGCGGCACTTTCAACCGTATCCTCGCCACGCTGGACTGACCTTTAGGGACGGCGGACGGCGCGCACCAGGACCGGCGCCGCGGGACAACTGTCGCGTACGCCGCGCCCGCAGGGGCGCGGCAGCAGAGTGCGCGTCAGGCACAGGTGCAGCTCCGAGAACTCATTGCGGCTGCAATTCACCGTCATGGCATGTGGCGGCAATGAGGGATTGGCGGCACCGAACGCGGCCAGGATCTGCGCGGGCGACAAATGCTGATCGGCCCTGGGGGCCTCGAACTGGGTCGGAATGTGCAGCACCGCCGTCGCCCGGTCGGCCGTGCGGAAGTAGTCCAGCGGATCCAGGCCGCTGCAGGTCCCATGAACCTTCCACTCATGCGTCAGCAGTCCCGGGCTGGGGTACAAGGTGCGACCGACCTGTTCCGCCGCGCCGTCCACGTCCACATTGGTCTCGCACACCTGCGGATAGCCCCCCGCATTGAATTGCGGCCAAAGGCCATGCAGCACGAAGCCAAAACCGCGGCCCGCGCATTGGTTGCGATCACCCGGATGCACGACGCAGTAGCTGGGTGACCACGACATTGCCAGCAGGTAGTAGTCGAAATGTCCCGGTGCGTCGCTGGATGCGGCGGCGTGGGAGTGATGGCGGGAGAGGGCGAGCGGACACAGCAGCATCAACAGCAGGGCCGCTGCCGCACGTATCATGAGGGTGTTGCGGTGACTGCCGGTGTGCATGGCGGCATGGTGCACACTGTGCGGGCCTGGCCGCAAGGGGGGCAATGATGACGGAAGATGAATCCGTGTTGAGCCGCAACGCCGGTTTGCCGGACCTGACGCTCGCCTATGGCGATCATCCCGAGCAGACCATCGAGATTCGCGAGGGCGGCGCGGGCGCCGGCCGGCGCCCCCTGGTCATCCTCATTCACGGCGGGTTCTGGCGCCCGGACATAGACCGCAGGCACATGAGGCCTATGGCGGAGGCCATTGCGGCGGCGGGCTGGACCGTCGCGCTGCCGGAGTACGCCCGGGTGCCGCACGAGCCTGCCCCGATGCTCGCAGATGTGACGGCGATCCTGAGGCAGTCACCCGGGCGGATTGAGCATCACAACGGACAGGTGATCCTCGTCGGTCATTCGGCCGGCGGGCATCTGGTGTTGTGGGCCACCGCCGCACGGCTGTGTGCGGTACTGGCCGGTACGCTTGCTTTGGCCCCGGTCGCGGATCTGCTGCTGGCCCATGAATTGGGTCTCGGGAGCGGGGCCGTCGCCCGCTTCCTGGGCGCCGAGCCCGTCAGCCGTCCTGATCTTGATCCGCGGCAGATGCCGTCACCCGTGACACCGACAACGATCGTTCACGGCGACGATGATGAGATGGTGCCGTCGCTGGTCAGTGAATCCTATGTGGCAGCACACTCCAGGGTGCCACTGATTCGCGTGGCCCGTGCGGGACACTTTGCGCTCATCGATCCGCAGGCGACGGCCTGGTCCGTGGTCATGACCCAGCTGGGACGCTGGGTCACCTGAGGGCGCCTGCCGTGAGGGGATTACTTCTCCCAGCCGGTCTTCGAGTTGTACGGCGCCATGAAACCCATCGCCTCGATTTCGTGAATCTTGCCGCCGCTGATCTTGAAGATATGCGCCGCGGGCAGATCGAAGGGCGCGAATTTCATCGGTACCCGGGTGACGCCGGGATAGCCGACGATATCCACGTGATCTTCCTTCATGGGATGACGGAACTGGGACAGGCCGAACACCAGACCTGTCTGGGTATCCGCAATCCATACCCGACGCGGCTCAATGCGCTTGATGTAGCTCATCACCTTGGTGTTCAACTGGGTGGCGCAGCCCAATTTCGGTGAACCGGGCGGTGCGCCCATCAGTGCATTGCCGGTGGTGATCATGCCGTTTTCGTGGCGTTCGCAATCATCGGCAAACGGTGACAGCGAGCCGTCACCCTTCACCAGCGCCTCGTAGTAGGTCGCACCGATTTTGAGCAGCTGCGCGTGGCTGCTGCGCTCGTCCTTGGGCACCACGGCCGATAGTCCAGGGCGCGGCGTGTGCAGGTTCGCGAGCATGGTGTCGCGCAGGTTCGAGGCCACCAGGTGTTCGGCCTCGACGATCTGTCCGTGCTGCACCTTCAGGCGCAGCGCCAGCTCGATGGGTTTGCCGTCGGACTTCATCATGCCGATGAACCCGACCTGTTCGGACACCGGATCGGGCACGTAGATCGCAAAGGTCGTGGGCGCCTCGCTGGCCGTCTTCCACAGTCCCTCGCCGGGCTTCATCGGCTTCACGTTTTCCACGAACTTCACGTCCGCAGCCAGCGGTACCTTGGACGGATCGTGAGCGACGAGGGCGGCCACATAGCTGCTGGCGAGGTCCTTGAGACAGGCCCGGTTGCAGGGGTCGGGCACGGCCGCGGCGGCGCTGACTACGAAACCCACGCTCAGCGCGGCCAGCAGGCCTACGCGAATTTTCAGTGACATCTGGACACCCCCTGATGAAGTTGCAAAGTCTACCGGTCCCGACACTGCCTCACCACCACTTGCGCCACTTGAACCAGAGTATGGGCAGGATGATGCTCAGCGCGATCAGTCCGAGCCCGTACTCGTAACCGTATTTCCACTCGTATTCGGGAATATTGTGGAAGTTCATGCCGTAGATACTGGCAATCAGCGTGGGCGGAACGCCGACCACTGAAACGATGGTGAGAACCTTGAAGATATCGTTCTGCTGGGTATTGATGAAGCCCAGCACCGCGTCCTGCAGAAATTGAGTCTTGCCGGACAGATGGTTCTCGTAGTCGCTCAAGGAAGCCAGGTCATGCCGCACGGTCTTCAGCCGCGTGCGCACGTCGGCCGCAAGCCAGGAGGCCGTCTCGGTTGCGAAACCGGCAATGCGCCCGAGACCCAGCAGACTCTCACGGATCCGCGACAGCAGTTCGCCGGTCTGGCCCACGGCAATCAGATTTTGCTGCATGGCGTCGTTGAAGCGCGAGCGCGGTGGCAGCGGCTGGGCGGGTGAGCCGAAGATGCGCTGCGAAACGCCGCCCAGATCCGCACTGATCTGCTCGAGCCGGTCGGCGGCAAAATCGACCATGGCCTCCAGGAGACTCGCGAACACCGCACCACTGGTGCACGCCGCATGATTGCTGAGCAGGGCGGCCTGAACGTCCGGGAAGGCGTGAATATCGCAGTAACGGACGGTGACGAGGATGTCCGGCGTCAGTACGAAACCCAACGGCAGCGGACCGTTGGCGAAACGATTGTCCTGCAAACCTAAGGGCATTGACATCAGGAGGGTCTGGCCCTCGACTCGCAGACGACTGGAGGTTTCGATTTCCGAAAGCTGGGCATGGGTCGGAATGCGCAGCCCATGTTCGCTCTCGACCAGCGCTTCCTCGTCCGGCGTGGGCCGCTGCAGATCGATCCAGATGGGCCGATGCGGTTTGGCATTCGCGCCGGTCGGGATGGGTGGATAGATGTGCAGCATCTGCACAATTTACCGGATCCGGACGCTCAAGACCTACGCTTTGCTGGGGAAGTGGATAGTCGCCGTCAGACCAGGCTGCTGGTCGGCAAATTCCAGTGTGCCGCCGTGCAGACGGGCGACGGCCTGCACCAGGCT
The DNA here is from genome assembly GCA_036498905.1 of Steroidobacteraceae bacterium. GTDB lineage: Bacteria > Pseudomonadota > Gammaproteobacteria > Steroidobacterales > Steroidobacteraceae > DAIDKA01. The sequence goes on from DASYER010000026.1 coordinate 13,404, forward strand.
CAGCCCCAGGCCCACGCCGGGTGTGCCGCGGCTGGCATCGCCGCGGAAAAAACGTTCGGTGGCGCGGGTGCGCTGTTCGGCGGTCATGCCCGGGCCGGTATCGCTGACGACGACGCCGGCGACATCGCCGGCCGGGCGCACCGTACTCACCGTCACGCGGCCGCCCGGGGGCGTGTACTTGAGCGCATTGTCGATGAGGTTGTTCACGGCCTGCGCCAGCAGTATCTGGTCACCCGCGGCGTGCAGCGGGCCGGCCTCGTCACGGACCGTGAGCGTGATATCCCGGACCTCCGCCGCCGGTACATAGAACTCCACCGCGTGCGCGCACAACTCGCGCAGATCGACGTCCACGAAGCAGGAGCGGCGCATGCCGGTGTCGATTTCCGCCAGCCGCAGCAAGGCGTTGAAGATGCTGATGACCCGATCGACATCCGCGACCGAGGCCTCGACTTCCGCGAACGCCTCGGTCGGCGGCGGCCGGGTCAATGACAGCTCCTCGAGGCGGGAGCGCAGCTCGGTCAGCGGCGTGCGCAGGTCGTGCGCGATGGCATTCGACACGTTGGCGATGCCGTGCACCAGCTGCTCGATCTGTTCGAGCATGCGGTTGATCGTAACGCTCAAGGTATTGAGCTCATCGCTCCGGCTGCCGGTCGGCAGGCGATGGCTGAGCTCGCCTTGCATGATGGCCGAGACGGTCTGGCGGATGCTGTGGATACGGAACAGCAGCGCACGGCGGATAAGGATGCCACCGACCACGCCGGTGACGATCAGTACCGCGATGGCCGCCGCCAGCCCGTACCAGAACCGGGTCATGACCGGCGCCAATCGGGCGACATCGCGCCCCACCAGCAGGTTGTAGCCGCCGGGCAACTCGGTGCGCACCAGCGTCACCATCGTCGGATGGTGGTCCAGTTCAATGGGTGTCGTATAGCTGCCGGGCTCGGCCGGGACGCCGGACGGCCAGGACGGCACATTGCCCGCCAGCGGCCTTTGCGCGGAATCGGTCAACAGCAGGATGCGTTCACCGGCAATCTGCAATCCCACCCGTTCATTGATGAATTCCGCCAGACCCGCCGGGCCCTTGCGGTTGAAGACTTCGGCGAGCCTTTGTGAGTCCTCGGCGAGGATCTGCAGGCGATTGTCATTGTCCGCCGCCCGCCAGGCCACGCCGAGCGGCAGGGCGAACAGCACCAGGGCCAGGATACCCAGCAGTACGTAGGTTGCAGCAAGAGTCGTGGCCGATGAGCGGATCGCGAACGTCACGGCCTCTACTCGGCGCTCAGCATGTAGCCGGCATTGCGCACGGTACGCAGCAGCGAACGCTCCGGCTCCGGTTCGATCTTCTGGCGCAGCTTGCTGATGTGCACGTCCACGACGTTGGTCTGCGGGTCGAAATGATAATCCCAGACATTCTCAAGCAGCATGGTGCGGGTGACAACCTGGCCGGCATGCCGCATGAGATATTCCAGGAGCTTGAATTCGCGCGGCTGCAGCAGGATCTGTCGGGCACCGCGCAGCACCTTGCGCGACAGCAGGTCCATGCGCAGGTCGGCCACCTCCAGGGTCGTGATCGTGCCATCCTGACGCGTGCGCCGGCCCAATGCATCCAGCCGCGCCAGCAGCTCGCCGAAGGCGAACGGCTTGGTCAGATAGTCATCGCCGCCGGCACCCAGGCCCTTGATACGCTCATCGACATCCGCGAGCGCACTCAGGATCAGAATCGGAGTCTGGTTGCCGGACTGCCGCAGCGCGCTGATCAGCGACAGCCCGTCGATGTTTCCGGGCAGCATCCGATCCATGATGATCACATCGTAGCGCTCGCTCGCGGCCAGGAACAGGCCGTCGCGACCGTTGTCGGCATGGTCGGCCGTATGCCCGGCCTCCTGCAGACCCTTGATCACGAAGCGCGTGACACGCTCATTGTCCTCCACCAGCAGCATCTTCATGCTTTCGGCCTCTGCACTCAGGTGATCGGTTCGAAGGAACCGGAAGTGGAAGTGGCGGCCGCTGCGGCCGCTGCCGCGGCGACCGGGCCGGGATGGCGTCGGGTGAAGCGCAGCCGCATGCGATCGAGGTACAGGTAAATGACGGGCGTCGTGAACAGCGTGAGTGCCTGGCTCAGCACCAGGCCGCCCACCATGGTGTAGCCCAGTGGCACGCGCATCTCCGAGCCCGTGCCGCGTCCCAGCATCAGCGGGGTGGCGCCGAGGATCGCCGACATGGTCGTCATCATGATGGGCCGGAAGCGCATCAGGCACGCTTCGCGGATCGACTGTTCAGGGGACAGGTGCCGCTCGCGTTCAGCCTGCAGCGCGAAGTCGACCATCATGATGCCGTTTTTCTTCACGATGCCGATCAGCAGGATGATGCCGATGAGCGCGATCACGGAAAGATCGAAATGAAAGGCCAACAGCATCAGCAGTGCGCCGACACCGGCGGAGGGCAGCGTCGACAGAATGGTGAGCGGGTGGATGTAGCTTTCATAGAGCATGCCCAGGATGATGTACACCACCACGAGCGCCGCGAGCACCAGCAACGGTTCGGTGCGCAGCGAATCCTGGAAGGCCTGCGCCGTGCCCTGGAAGGACCCGGTGATGCCCTCCGGCAGGTGGATCGCATCCGCGGTGCGATTGATGGCATCGACCGCCTGTCCCAGTGCCTTGCCCGGTGCCAGGTTGAACGACAGAGTGACCGCCGGAAACTGGCCCTGGTGACTGATCGACAGCGAGGTCACGTGCGAGGTGTCGTAGTGCGACACGCTGGACAGCGGCACCATCTGTCCGGTCAGGGGCGACTTGATATACAGCTTGTCGAGTGAGTGCGGGTCGCCCTGCAGCGCCGGGGGCACTTCCAGGATCACATGGTAGGCATTGAGCTGCGTGAAGTACTGGGCCACCTGGCGCTGGCCGAAGGCATCGTACAAAGTGGCGTCGATGAGTTGGGGTTGAATACCGAAGCGCGCCGCCTGGTCCCGATCGATCACCAGGGTAACCATGGGACTGTTGGTCTGCTGGTCCGAGGCCACATCCTGCAGTTCCGGCAGTTTCTGCATCGCGGCCATCAGTTTCGGGGCCCAGCTGTTCAGCTCGTCGAGGTCCGAGTCCTCCAGCGTGTACTGGTACTGCGTCCGGGTAGTGCGGCCGCCCATGTTGATGTCCTGGGCTGCCTGCAGAAAAGCCGTCCCGCCGCTCATGGTGTTGAATTTCTTGCGCAGGCGCTGGATCACCTGATCGGCGCTGGCGTTGCGCTGGTCCCGCGGCTTCAGACTCATCATCAGGAAGCCGTTGTTGATCGGGCGCGAACCGCCGACCGAGGCGACGTAGGAAGCAACGGCCGGATCCTTGGCGACGATCGCCATGATGCGCTTCACGAGGCTTTCCATCTGATTGAAGGAAATATCCTGCGGGCCATCCGACAGGCCCGAGATCAGGCCGGTGTCCTGCTGCGGGAAAAAGCCCTTGGGCACGACGACGTAGAGGAACCCGGTGGCGCAGAAGGTAATGAGGAAGACCGTCAGCGTGATGCCCTGATGGGCCAGTACCCAGTCGAGACCCCGGGTGTATCCGGCCACCACGGCGTTGAAGAGTCTTTCGACAAAGTTGTAGACGCGACCGTGACGCACATGCCGCTCATCGCGCAGGAACAGTGAGCACATCATCGGCGAGAGCGTCAGGGACACGAAGGCCGACACCACGATGGTGAGCGTCACCACAATGGCAAACTCACGGAACAGGCGGCCGATGATGCCGCTCATCAGCAGCAGCGGGATGAAGACCGCGATCAGCGAGATGCTGATGCTCAGGATGGTGAAGCCGATCTCCCCGGCGCCCTTTAAGGCCGCTTCCTTCGGTGTCAGGCCCGCCTCGATGTGCCGATAGATGTTCTCCAGCATCACGATGGCATCGTCCACCACGAAGCCGACCGCAATGGTCAGCGCCATCAGCGACAGGTTGTCGAGGCTGAAACCGAGCAGGTACATGCCGGCACAGGTGCCGAACAGGGACAGCGGCACGGTGACGGCCGGAATGATGGTTGCCCAGGCATTGCGCAGGAAGAAGAAGATCACCAGCACGACCAGGCAGAAGGTGATCAGCAGCGTGTATTCCACCTCGTGCACCGAAGCGGTGATGGTGGTGGTGCGGTCCAGGACCAGATCGACCTTTACGGATGCCGGCACCACGGCCGTGGCATGCGGCATCATTTCCTTGATGCGCTTCACCGTGTCGATGACGTTCGCGCCGGGCTGCTTGAAGACCTGCAACAGGATGCCGCGGTGTCCATTCTGAAACGCCATCATCTGGTCGTTTTCCGGTCCGTCGACCGCAACGCCGATGTCGCGGATGCGCACCGGCGCGCCGTTCACATAGGCAATGATGATGTCGTTCCAGGGCTTCGCCTCCATCAGCTGGTCATTGTCATAGATGGCAAAGTTGTGCAGCGTGCCGTTGAAGGAGCCCTTCGGTGCGTTGACGGTGGCGTTGGCAATGACACCGGCGATGTCCTCGAGCTGGATGCCCATCGAGGCGATCTTGGCCGGATCCACCTGAATCCGTATGGCCGGCTTCTGCTGGCCGCCGATGACCACCTGCGCCACACCGGGAATGCGCGACATCTGCTGCGCCAGGACGTTCTCGGCAAAATCATCCACCGTGGTAATGGGCAGCACCGGGGAGCTGACCGAGTACATCAGGATTGGAGAGTCCGAAGGGTTGACCTTCTTGTAGCTGGGCGGTGATGGCAGGTTCTTCGGCAACTGGCCCGCGGCGGCGGTGATGGCCGACTGGATGTCCTGGGCGGCTGCGTCGATGTTGCGGTCGAGGTCGAACTGCACCACGATGGTCGTGGTGCCCAGGACGCTGGTCGACGTCATCTGGGAAACACCCGGGATGGCGCCGAACTGGGTTTCCAGCGGCGTGGCCACGGTGGCTGCCATGGTCGACGGGCTGGCACCGGGCAGCTGCCCGGTGACCTGGATGGTCGGGAAGTCCACCTGCGGCAGCGGCGCCACGGGTAGCAGCGGGAAGGCGATCAGGCCCACCAGCAGCACGCCCGCCATCAGCAGCGAGGTGGCGATGGGCCGGTGGATGAAGGGTGCTGAAATGCTCATGGATGTGCCTGACTGCGGGCATCGGCATTGACGCGCACCAGCGTGCCCGGCTCCAGCCGATACAGGTTGCTGGTCACGACCCGTTCGTTGGCCTGCAGGCCGCTGTCGACGATTACCGTATTCTCATCCAGCAGCGTGACTTTGAGCGGGCGTACCGACACCGTCGAATTGGCCCCGATCACATAGGCGAACATGCCCTCCGGGCCGCGCTGCAAGGCCGGCGCCGGGATGGTCAGTGCCTGTTTGTGCACGCTCGCCAGCACGCGTGCCGTCACAAATTCGCCAGGCCACAGCCGCTGATGGGCATTGGGGAAGGTCGCCTTGACACGGATCGTGCCATTGGCCTGATCGATCTGGTTGTCGAGCAGCGCCACCGTGCCGGTGTCGAGCGGGCTACCGTCGGTTCGTGCCAGCGCCACGACGGTGACCGTGCCGCGCGAGAGCGCCTCGGTCATCTGCGGGACATCATCTTCCGGCAAGGTGAACACGACCGAGATCGGTTGGATCTGGGTCATCACCACGATCCCGCCTGTGTCGGTCGCGTGGACAATATTTCCCGGATCCATCTGACGGATGCCGGTGCGGCCATCGATGGGTGCCGTGATGGTCGTATAGCTCAATTGGGTACGCGCGTTCTCGATGGTCGCATCATCTCCTTTAAGAGTCGCCTGAGCGACGGAGACCGCGGCGCGCTGGGTGTCGACGGTCTGCTTGCTGGCGAGATCCTGGGGAGCCAGTTCCATGTAGCGGTCCATATCGTGCTGCGCATTCGTCAGCTGCGCTTCGTCCTTGGCGCGCTGAGCGAGCGCCTGGTCGAGCGCGGCCTTGAAAGGGCGCGGATCGATCTGCGCGAGCAACTGCCCCTTCTTCAGCGTCTGGCCTTCGGTGAAGGCGACCTTGTCCAGCTGCCCGTCCACGCGCGCGGTGACCTTGACGGTATAGAAGGCCTGCACCGTGCCGAGGCCATCGAGGTAGCCGGGCACATCGCTGCGACCCACGGCGACCGCATCGACGGGGACGGCCTGGGAAGAGGTGGAATCTTCATGCTTGTTGGCCGCCTGGGCGCCATGGCGCGAATAGGACCACGCCACCGCCACGACGATCACGATGGCGACGAGGCTCAGTCCCACCCGCGGTCGCGCGAGCCAACTGGCGGTGGTGTTCATGATGCGCGGCTCATGGTGCTTGCTCCTGTTGGGTGTCCCAGCCGCCACCGAGTGCCTGATAGAGGCCGACCAGCGCGGATAGATGCGCGAGCCGGACCTGCGCCTGCGTGTCCTGAGCAGTCAGCAAGGCGTTCTCGGTGGTGAGGACAGTGAGTATGTTGATCGTTCCGGCGTGGAATTGTTGCTGGGCAAAGTCGTAGGCGCGCCGCGCCGTTTGCGTGGCCCGCTCCTGGCGCTGCAGCTGCTCGGCGGTTTCATGCACTTCAGTGAGCGAATCTTGGGTGTTATCGAACGCCGAGATCACAGCCTTGTGATAGTCGGCCAGCAATTCCTGGTAACGTCCCTTGCTTTGCGCATAGGCGCCGGCGATCTGGCCGCCGGCAAAGAGCGGTTGAGTAATGCCCGCGCTCAGGTCGAAGATGCGGCTGCCCGGTAGCAGCAGGGTCGACAGGGCGGTGCTCTCCACGCCGCCGGACGCCGTCAATTGAATGGTCGGCAGAAAGGCCGCCCGCGCCGCGCGCACATTGGCGTTGGCGCTGATCAACTGCGCTTCGGCGGAGGCCACATCGGGGCGGCGGCTGAGCAGTCCGGAGGGCAGACCGGTGGTCACCGGCGGAGCCGCGACCTGTTCGAGCGTCCCCGCGTTCAACCTCAGCTGATCCGGAATGGTCCCGACGAGGATGGCCAACGCGGCCAGATTGTGCGATAGCTGCGCACGCAGCGCCGGAATGGCGGCATCCTCGCTGTCCACCAGCGACTGCTGCTGCGCGACATCCAGTGCGGTGGCCGTGCCGACCCGCTGTTCGAGCTGCAGGCCGCGCAGGGTCTCGCGTGCATTGTTGAGGTTGCTGTTGGCGACATCGACTCGATCACGCAACGACAACACCGTGAAATAGGTCGTCGCCACCGCTGCTGTTATCGACAGGCGCACGGTTTCCCGGTCGTAGCGGCTCCCGGAATCCAAGGCGACCGCGGCGGCACGCAATGCGGCATTACGGCCCCAGAAATCCAATTCATAGGCGGCACTCAGATCGGCCGTGAAGGTATTGCTCGTTACGGCGGTGCCGGGTGCGCTGGCGATGATCTGGCGGCTGCGAGCAGGGGTAAAGCCTGCGCCGAGGGAGGGCAGGAGCGGCGCGCCGGCGATGCGCACCTGCGCATCCGACTGCTGCACCCGCGCCATGGCGGCTTTGAGATCGTCATTGGCCTGCTGCGCCTGGGCGATGAGTTGATCCAGTTCGGCAGACCCGAACGCATGCCACCACTGCAGGTCCGGCCACGATGCATTCTCGGGCGCGACCGGGCCGGTGGGTGTTGATTCAGGCGTAAGCGGAGCCCATGTCGCGGGAGCCGGGATGTCCGGGTGCCGGTAACGAGGACCCAAGTTGCATCCCGACAGCAGCGCAGCTGAAGTCAGCGTAAGGGCGCAGACGGCGCGCCACCAGATCCGCGCCCGCGAGGGGGCGCGACTACCGTCTGAAGCGGTCAATTCAGTCATTCAATGTGATCGTCGTGCCGTGGCAAGGAAGTGCCCGAGCCAGGCCGCCCGAGGTTACGCCAGCCGCATTCTGGAAGGACAGGAGTTCAGCCAGACTGGCCGGATTGTTAAAGTCCGTTAATGAGAGCTCTCACCGCTGATTTTATTCAACTTTCGGTGGTCATTCCATCGGTTCATTCGCCCTTGTGCCGCGGCCACCAGCGTTCGAGCATGGCGGCGGCCCAATCCTTGCCGCCAAGGCCGAAGGCGAGCGCCAGGGCGAGGACCACTCCGGCCAGGACAATCAAAAAGGCCCTCTGCACGATGTCACCGCCGACCTCGACCTGGCTGAGCGCGATCATCACGACGAAAGCCATGAGGAGGTATCGGGCAATCCTGCCGAGGATATCGGCGTCGGGAATATGGGCGCTGATGCAGAACCGGTCGACTGCCTCGCCCACGAAACGGGCGAAATACGACCCAAGCACCACGATAAGCCCGGCCACCAAAATCTTCGGTCCGAACAGATCCACCCGTTGCAGCAGGTCAGTTGCGTAGGTGAGCCCCAGTCCGTTGAAGGCGACCATCAGCGCGGCGACCAGCACCATCCAGTAGCCGAGCAGCCCGAACAGAGTCGTCGTGTCGCCCTGCAGTCCGGCCGACTGCAGGAAGTGATCGGTGCCGGCGCGCTGGGTCAGGACGCCGAAGTTGACGGCGCGCAGGCCCTTCTCGATTGCAAAGCGCACGACCTTGGCCACCAGCCATCCGACCAGGACCACGACCAGCGCCAGCGCCAACCGCGGCAGCAGTGCGTCAGCCTGATGAAAAAACTCGCGCGCCGTGTCGACCAATATGTCAATGGATTGCATGAACGTCTCCCACGGATTCGAGGATCCCCTGCAACGGAATACCCGCCCACGTTGGACGGTTGCTCAGTTCGTAACGCAGCTCGTAGAGCGCCTTCTCCAGTTCGAACAGTCCGAGCAGGCCCTGGCCAGGGGTGAACGCGCTGTAGAGAGAGGCGGGCCGCGCCTCGCCGTCATAGGCCACGAGGAACGCCTCGCGCACCTGCCCTGCCCAGGCGTGGGCCAGCGGTGCAAGCTTGGCGAATTCGACTTCGTCGTGCGCGACGCTGCGTAGCGCACTGTGCTCCACGTAGCTAAAGGAGCGCAACATGCCCGCGACATCGCGCAGTGGTGACTGCTTGGCACGGCGCTCTTCGAGGCTATGGCCCGGCTCGCCCTCGAAATCGACGATCACGAAGTCATTTCGGGTGACCAGAACCTGCCCCAGATGGTAGTCGCCGTGAATGCGGATCTTGCGGCCCTGCCGCTCCTGCGCTGCGGCCGCGCTGAGGCGCGCGAGCAATGACTCCTGCTGGGCCAGCACCTCATTGGCCTTGGTGCGGTCGGCGGGCGGGACTTGCTCGATATTGGACTTCAGCAACGCCAGTGCACTGCGCGCTTCGCCCAGCGCTCGCTCGCGATAGGCCTCGAAATCCGGCGCGGTGAGCGGCTCGGGCGCGAAATCCGCATTGCCGCTGGGGCTCGCCAGGGCGCGATGCAGTTGCGCCGTGCGCTGGCCGAGAGTGCGGATAAGAATGAGAAATGCCTTATGCACATCGACAGGCATCTCATCGGTGGCCGGTGCCGTACGGTGTTCCTCCAGATGCCGGCGCAGGTACTCGAGCGCGTAGGTCCAGCCGTCGCCCTGATTGGCCACGTAGGCCTGCAGCATGGCGAGTACCTTGTTCTGACCATCGTTGCCCGCGTACTGCAGGACGCCGGCCAGCGGTGCACAGTTCGGAAAGCGCACCACCTCGGTGAGATAGAGGCCCATTTCGAGCTCGGGGCTGGCCCCGGTCCGCAGCCTGCGGTATCCCTTCAATAACAGCCGCTCCCCTAAGGTCACGACGGTGTTGGAGCTGGAGCCTTGCGGCCGCGCCACCGGGAGCAGGTTGTAGTCATTTCCGGCGAGCTGCTCGAAGGCGGCCGTCGGTCGAAATTGCAGCTTTCCCTGGACGGTTGGGATTTCCTGGCGTTTCGCCATGGCATCGACCACCGCGCGGCAGAAGGCCTCATCCGCAAAGGCATCGCCCATCACGCCTACATTGGCCTGCTGACGGATTTTGGCAATGGCGGCCGTCGTCAGGTTGTGGATGCGAACCTCATCGGCTTCCCACGCGAGCGCGAGGGGCATGAAATACATCGCCGCTTCCGGCGCCCCCGCCACCTCGAGCAAGGCCACGACCCAGCTCCACTTGCCTTGCTCCCACACCACATGATCGGTGATGCGGGCGCGCTCGATCGGCACGCCTTTGGCCGCATACCAGCGTTGGGTCTCGATGTAACGCGGCAGCGTATCGGTCTCAAACTGCAGACGGGTTTTCTCCGCCATGCCGATTCGCCAGGGCATGACCCGATCGCGGAACAAGGTGCTCCAACCATCGAACAGCACGACCACCGGGCGTTCGTCGATGGAGAAGATCTGCTCGTGCCACGCCGGAGCCTCGGCGTCCGTGGTCAGCCTGAACCAGTAGAATCCATAGGCGGACAGCGTCAGCAGATACGGCATATCGCCGATGGGCGGAAAGGTCGTGCGGCCCAGCATTTCCACCGGAACACGCCCTTTGAACAGCGCCAGGTTCAACTCAACGGGCTGCGCCGAGCGCGACAGATTCGCGACGCACAAGATGGTGTCCTCGCCGTATTCACGCAGATACGCGAGGATCTTGCGGTTGCCGGGCTTCAGGAACCGGCGCGAACCACGCCCGAAGGCCTGGCTGATCTTGCGCACGGCCAGCATCCGCTTGGTCCAGCTCAGCAGCGAACTCGGATCGCGTATCTGCGCTTCGACATTGGTCGCCTGATAGCCATAGACCGGATCCATGATCGGGGGCAGATACAGCCGCTGCGGGTCCGCGCGCGAAAATCCGGCATTGCGATCCGGACTCCACTGCATCGGCGTGCGCACGCCGTTGCGGTCACCGATGAACACATTGTCGCCCATGCCGATCTCATCGCCGTAGTAGAGGATGGGTGAGCCCGGCATCGACAGCAGCAGGCTGTTCATGAGCTTGATGCGGTCTTGATCGTTCTCCATCAGCGGCGACAGCCTTCGGCGGATCCCGAGATTGATCCGCGCACGCACATCCGAGGCGTAGGTCGTGTACATGTAGTCGCGCTCTTTGCTGGTCACCATCTCCAGGGTGAGTTCATCGTGGTTGCGCAGGAAGATGGCCCACTGGCAGCTGTCCGGAATGTCCGGGGTCTGCTGCATTATCTCGGTGATCGGATAGCGGTCCTCCTGCGCGATGGACATGTAGATGCGCGGCATGAGGGGAAAGTGATAGGCCATGTGGCACTCATCGCCATCCCCGAAATACTCGCGCACGTCTTCCGGCCATTGATTGGCCTCGGCGAGCAGGAACCGGTTCTTGTAATCTGCGTCGATCGCGGCCCGCAGCTTGCGGATCACATCATGGGTCTCGCGCAAGTTCTCATTGTTCGTGCCCTCCCGCTCGACCAGGTAGGGGATCGCATCCAGGCGGAACCCGTCGACACCCATGTCGAGCCAGAAGCGCATGATGCGCAGCACCGCCTCCAGGACCTGGGGGTTATCGAAATTCAGATCAGGCTGGTGACTGAAGAAGCGATGCCAGTAGTAGGCCTTGGCCACCGGGTCCCAGGTCCAGTTGGAGATTTCAGTATCGACAAAAATGATCCGGGTGCCCAGGTATTTCTGATCATCGTCACTCCACACGTAGAAATCCCGCTCCGGCGAGCCCGGCGGGGCCTTGCGGGCCGCCTGAAACCAGGGATGCTGATCGGAGGTGTGGTTGATGATCAGTTCGGTGATGACTTTGAGGCCGAGCCGATGCGCCTCCACGAGCATGGTGTGAAAATCATCCAGCGTGCCGAACTGCGGATGGATGTTCGTGTACTCGGCAATGTCGTAACCGTCATCCTTCAAGGGTGACGGATAGAAGGGCATCAGCCAGATCGTGTTGATGCCGAGATCGCGCAGGTAGCTGAGCTTCACCGTCAGACCCGCGAAGTCCCCGATTCCGTCGTCGTTCGAGTCGAGGAACGCCTTGACGTTGAGCTGATAGATGACCGCGTCCTTGTACCACAGCGGATCATCGGCGATGAGCCCGGATGGCGTGGTGGATTCCTGGGGCGGCGGCTGGACGTCTTTCATAGGCGTGGCCTACAGGAAATAGTCGAAATCGTGTTCGCGCCGCACATGACGGCGGATTCGCATCACGTGGGCCGGTATCCTGCGCGGATCGAGCATTACGAAATTGCGCGCGCCGCGCCATTGATAGCGCTGATCACTGAGCAGATCGTGAACCTGGTAGGGCTGATCGGCCGACAGACCCAGTTTTGCCAGATCCAGGCTGAGCCATCCCGACTGCGTGTTGTTGGGATCAAGGTTGACGACCGTCAGCACGGTATTTCCGGCAGTGTCGTCATGCTTCACATAGGCAATCAGCTGATCGTTGTCGATGGGGCAGAACTCCAAAGCGTGGTCCGCCTGCAGTGCCGGATTGTCGCGTCGAATGCGGTTGATCCGTGCGATCAGGGGCCATAGGCTGTCGGGGCGGTCAAAGTCCCAGTGACGCAGCTGGTATTTCTCCGAATCGCGGTATTCCTCGCTGCCCGGTTCGCGCGCCGCGCTTTCCATCAATTCGTAGGCGGGCCCGTAGATTCCGTAGTTCGCAGATAACGTCGCGGCCAGCACGAGCCGCGCGGCAAACACGCTGCGCAAGCCTGATTGCAGCGCCTCGTGAAGTATATCGGGTGTGTTCGGCCATACATTCGGGCGGAAATATTCCCGTCCGGGCCCATTGCTCAGTTCAGTGAAATACTCGACGAGTTCGTGCTTGGTGGTGCGCCAGGTGAAATAGGTATACGACTGGGTGAAGCCGAGCTTCGCCAGCCGGTGCATCGCCTTCGGCCGGGTGAACGCCTCGGCCAGAAAAATCACATCGGGATGCACCCGCGTGACCTCCCCGATGCTCCACTCCCAGAAGGCGAATGCCTTGGTGTGCGGGTTGTCCACGCGAAAAATCCGTACACCCTGCGCGATCCAGTAATCCATGACGCTCTTGAGCTCATCCCACAGGCCACGCCAGTCTTCGCTTTCGAAGTCGAAGGGATAGATGTCCTGGTATTTCTTGGGCGGGTTCTCGGCGTACTGCACCGTGCCGTCGGGACGATGTTTGAACCAGTCCGGATGTGCGTGCACGTAGGGATGGTCGGGGGCGCATTGGAAGGCGAGGTCGAGTGCGATCTCGATACCCAGCTCACGCGCCGCGCGCAGCAGCGCCTTGAAGTCCTCGAGCGTGCCAAGTTCGCTCAGGATATCCTTGTGGCCTCCTTGTGCGGAGCCGATTGCCCAGGGACTGCCGACATCCTGCGGACCCGATACCAGGGCATTGTTGGCGCCCTTGCGGTTGATGCGGCCTATCGGATGGATGGGGGGCATGTACAGAACGTCGAAGCCCATGCGCGCCATATACGGCAGACGCCCCTGAACGTCGCGGAAGGTGCCGTGTGCGCCGTGTTCCGTGGCCGAAACACGCGGAAACAGTTCGTACCAGCTGCTGAACTGCGCTCGTTTGCGATCGGCTTCCAGTTCAAAGGTGCTGCTGGCGGCGAAGCGGCGCTCAGCGCAGCATTTCACAATCGCACCCTTCGCCGGATCCAGCCCGATTCCCTGCATGGCCGCCACATCGGGCAGGCCGCTGGTGTCTGCGGCGGTCGCGCGCAGCAGCTCGGCCCAGTTCGCCAGGATGGTTGCATCCTCCGCCGGCGCGCGCGCCGCGGCGGCATCGATCAGCACCGCGCCGGTCTGCAGCGCGATGCGAATATCGGCCAGATCATTGCGTCGTTCGAGTTCGCGGCGCCACGATTCGAAGTGATCGACCCAGGCCAGCACCGTGAAGCGATAGCGGCCGGGTACCGGCGGAGTGAACTGCGCGGACCACACATCATTCACCTGCGCCGTCATCTCGACTTCGTAGCTATCGGGCTCATCGACGGCCTGCCAGCGCACGACGGCGCTGAGCCTGTCGTGCCCGTCGGTGAAACAGTGCGCCCCGATGCGGACCGGCTCGCCGGCAATGCATTTGGCCCGGAAGCGTCCGCCGTCCACCACCGGTGAAACGGCCTCGATGACGGCGCGGATCCGGCCGTCGGCGATGGCTGTTGCCGCGTCGCCCGCGCGCGGTTGTTTGCGCGGTTTCTTAGCCATTGGCTTCCCAACGCAACATGATGGTGGCAAGCGGCGGCAGGTTCAGGTTCAACGCATCCAGTCGCCCATGTGCGCCAACCGGGGATGATTCGACGCCGCCGAGATTGCCCCAACCGGAGCCACCGTATTCGCGCGCATCGCTGTTGAGGATTTCGCGCCATATGCCGCGCTGTGGCACGCCCAGCAGGAAATTACGGCGTGGCACGGGCGTGAAATTCGTCACCACCAGCACCGGTGCGCCTGTGGGGCTCTTGCGCACGAACGAGGTAACGCTCATTTCCGAATTATCGGCATCGATCCATTCGAATCCTTCGGGGGAAAAATCGATCTGATGCAGCGCCGGCTCATGGCGGTACGCCCGGTTCAGATCCCGCACCCAGCGTCGCACCCCCGCGTGTTCGGGCCGCTCTGCTACCCACCACTCGAGCTCTGCGTCGTGCGTCCATTCGCGCCGCTGCCCGAACTCTCCGCCCATGAACAGCAGCTTCTTGCCGGGATGTCCCCACATGTAGCCGTACAGCGCGCGCAGATTCGCGAACTTCTGCCAGTCATCCCCCGGCATCTTGCCTATCAGTGAACCCTTGCCGTACACGACTTCGTCGTGCGAAAGCGGCAGCACGAAGTTCTCGTTGAACGCATAGAGCATTGAAAACGTCAGTTTGCCGTGCTGGTATTTGCGGAATAGCGGATCGGCCTGCACGAACTCGAGAGTGTCGTGCATCCAGCCCATATTCCATTTCAGGCCGAAGCCGAGGCCGCCCATGGTTGTGGGGCGGGACACCATGGGCCACGCCGTCGATTCTTCGGCGATCATCGTGGCGTCCGGATGGTCACGGTAGACTGCCTCGTTGAGCGTGCGCAGAAACTGAATCGCCTCCAGGTTCTCTCTGCCACCGAAGCGATTCGGGATCCATTCACCGGCCCTGCGCGCGTAGTCCAGATAGAGCATGGAGGCAACGCCGTCGACCCTAATGCCATCGACATGATATTTCTCGAGCCAGAACGCGGCTGAAGATGCCAGGAAGCTGCGCACCTCGTCGCGCCCATAGTTGAAGATGGCGGAGTTCCATTCCGGGTGGAATCCCTGGCGAGGATCCGCATGCTCATACAGATGCGTGCCATCGAAATCGGCCAGGCCATGTGCGTCCATCGGGAAGTGCGAGGGTACCCAGTCGAGGATGACGCCGATACCCTTCTGGTGAAGAAAATCGACGAAGTACATCAGATCCTGGGGAGTCCCGTAGCGGGCAGTCGGTGCGAAATATCCGGTTGTCTGGTATCCCCATGACCCATAGAACGGATGCTCGGTGATCGGCATCAGCTCGACATGGGTGAAGCCCATATCGTTCAAATATTCGGCCAGCGCATGCGCAAGTTCCCGATAGTTGAGGAATGCACCATCCTTGCGCCGCCACGAGCCCAAGTGCGCCTCATAGACCACCATTGCCGAGTCGAGATTGTTGCGGGCCGCGCGCGTGCCCATCCACTGCGCATCGCCCCAGGTGTAATCCAGCGCCCAGGCGCGCGAGGCGGTGGCCGGCGGTGCCTCGCAGTAGAACCCCACCGGATCGGCCTTCTCCAGGATGCGTCCGTCCTCGCGGGAGGTGATCCGATATTTGTAGGCCTGACCGTGCCGCGCACCTGCGAGCGTGCCTTCCCAGATTCCCGAACCATCCGTGCGCGCTGTCAGCGGGTCGGCGGCGCTGTTCCAACCGTTCCAGTCCCCGATTACGGCTACGGCGGAGGCGTTCGGTGCCCACACTGCAAAGCGGGCTCCCGCGTCATCGCCGAGGAGGTGACAGCCGAGGAAGCGATGCAGGTTCGCTAGGGTTCCCTCGCGGAACAGGTATAGATCTTGTTCACTTGGCACTGAGTCTGCTCACGGTCCGCCTCGGTGCTAGCGTATGCCTCGTCCCGCGGCCGCAAAGCGCGACTCGGTGTAGGAGTTTACTGGCTTGATGCGCCCGATGCTGTTTTTATTCGACTTTCGGCAGCAGCACGGCCAGCACGCCGACGATCGGCAGCCACGCACAGATGCGGTAGACGAACTCGATACTGGTGGCATCGGCCAAGGCGCCCAATACCGCCGCGCCAATACCGCCCATGCCGAAGGCAAATCCGAAGAACAGACCCGCCACCGTCCCGGTCTTGCCCGGCATCAGCTCCTGCGCGTACACCAGAATTGCCGGAAAGGCCGATGCCAGAATAAAGCCGATCGGCACGGTCAGCACGCCGGTCCAGAACAGGTTGGCATGAGGCAAGGCCAGGGTGAACGGCAGAACGCCCAGGATCGACACCCAGATGACGATCTTGCGACCGAAACGATCGCCCAACGGGCCGCCGAAAATAGTGCCCAGGGCCACTGCACCGAGGAATGTGAACAACATGATCTGGGCATTGCGCACATCGACACTGAAGTGCTCGATCAGATAGAAGGTGTAGTAGCTGGTCAGACTCGCAAGGTAGAAGTACTTGCTGAATATCAGCGCCAGCAGCACCGCGATGGCCCCACGCACGCGCGCTGCGCTCACCTCGGGGGCAGCGCCGGCCTTGCGCGCCCGCGGCGCGAGACGGGCAAACCCGTGTTTGCGCGCCCAGTGGCCGACCTGGGTGAGCACGAGGATACCCAGCAGCGCGCATAGCCCGAACCACGCGACGCTCTTCTGTCCCAGCGGCAGCACGATGAAGGCTGCCAGCAGCGGGCCGATCGCCGAGCCCACATTGCCGCCGACCTGGAATATCGACTGCGCCAGACCATGGGCGCCCCCCGAAGCCATGCGCGCGACGCGCGAGGACTCCGGATGAAACACGCTCGATCCGGTGCCGACCAGTGCGGCGGCAATCAGCAACACAGCGAAGCTGTGCGCCGCGGCGAGCAGCAGCAGGCCACACAGCGTGAAGCCCATGCCCACCGCCAGGGAGTAGGGCTTGGGCCTGCGATCGGTGAACGCGCCGATAATGGGCTGCAGGAGCGAGGCGGTGATCTGGTAGGTGAAAGTGAGCAGGCCGATCTGCACGAACGACATCTGGTAGGAGCTCTTGAGCATCGGATACATCGCCGGCAGCAGCGATTGCATCATGTCATTGAGCAGATGGCTGAAGCTGATGGCCAGCAATACCGACATGGCGGTCTTGTGCACCACCTGGCCCGGCGTCGCGACTTGTGAAGTGGCGTCCAATTCAAGCACCTTGGGGTCGAGCCCCGGCACGTCAATTGAGCGCGTCGAGAGCCTCCACCGTGACATTGACGGACAGACTGTGCCTGCCGCCTCCGAGGATGATTCCGCGCAATGGCGAGACGTCCCCGAAATCGCGTCCCCATGCGACGGCCACGTGCTCGAGGCCCACCCAGACATTGTTGGTCGGGTCCAGCTCGATCCAGCCGAATGGTGGACTATACACTGCGACCCATGCGTGCGATGCGCCGCCGCCGATCAGCGGCGCGCCCGATGCTGCGGCCGATGCCGGCTCGCTGCGCACATAGCCGCTAACATAGCGGGCCGCAAGGCCCCGGGAACGCAGACAGGCTATCATGAGGTGCGCGAAGTCCTGGCAGACGCCGTGGCGTTTTTCCAGCACTTCCGTCAACGGCGTGGACACGTCGGTCGCCCCCGGCGCGTAGCGCAGCTCGCGGTGCAGGGTTCGCATCAGGTCGCCGGCACAGCTGAGCACGGGCTTATCCGGCCCGAAGCACTCGGCACCGAAATCGGTGAACGCGCGCTTGACGCGCACATAAGGCGACTCGTGTCGAAAACGGCAGATATCCAGATTGGCGCGCGGTGGCCAATTACCGTGATAGGTCAGGTCGCTCGCGACCCGCTCCCAAGGATAGGTCTCATCGGCTCGCACGTTCGGGCGGGGATGCACCGCGACCTGCATGTCAGTGATTACGGTGAGCTCGCGGTGCGGGCTCTGAAACTCCACGCGCGTGACCGGATTGCCGAACGCGTCGATTTCCTCGCGCCGGTGGGTGGGTTCCGGAGATATCTGCAGCATGTGCTCGAGACATTGCTGGTAGGCGCCGGGCCGCGGTACCAGATGCAGCAGATGATGCGAATGTGCGACATCGGCGGCATACACATACCGGGTTTCATGAATGATGCGATATTGCTGCTGTAGTCTCATGTCGCCAGCGCCTGTGAATCCAGCCCCGCATGAGAGAACTGCCGCATCGACAGCCGGTCGGAGAACCGGTTCGTGGCCGTTGCGACTTTCTGCAGGCCTGCGGCGAGGTGCAGGCGCGCCGCCGCCGCTGCCGGCCCTTCGTCCTCCAGAGCCGTCAGCTGTGAGTCCGTGAGCGCCGGAATCGGCTCATCGGGAGCATCGCCAATCTGAAGTCGCAGAATTTTCGAAAGTTCGTGCATGTCGCCTCTGATCCCCTGCCACTGGAAAGCGAGGCCCCGGGGATATTGTGCGTCGCGCATCAGCAGCTCCAGCATCGCGCCGAGCCGCGGCGCGGCGACACCGTCGCACACGCTCAGTAGCCACTGCACGTTGCCATGTTGCTGCGCATGCTCCTGTGCCAGATGCTGCGACAACAGCCGCGCCATGAACTGCAGGCGCTCCAAGCGGCGACCGATGCGCAGCAGACGCCAGCCGGCGTCTGGCGTCACCTCATTTCCTGTGAATTGCGCCAGCGCGGCGAGCGACACCAGCAGCCCGTCAAGGGTCTGATGTGGGGGCGCCCCCACCCGCACGCCAGTGCGCAGCTGTTGCTGCAGGCTGGATACGGTCTGCCAGCACAGGCCGGGTAAGCGGCCACGCACCTGTGAGGCGCACCAGCCAAGGCGGCGGATGTCCGCCATCAGTCCGTGCGGATCGTCTTCGTCATCGAGAGCAGCGCTTGGATCGGTATCCGCACGGATCACAAAGAGGTCCCGGCACATGCGCACTGCGTTTCGCCGCAGCTCTGATTCCATCGGAGCCGCGAGTGTGGCGCGCAACAGCCCCGCCTTGTCTTCGCAGCGCACGGCATAGCGCCCCATCCAGTACAGGTTCTCGACCAGTCGCGATGGCATCAGATCCGTGCGCGTCGACACGCGCGCCGCAGCTACGGGCGGTGGTTGTGGGACCGCCTGCTCCGGGTCGGGCAGGACCCAAATGTCCTTGCTTGCACCTCCATCTTGAGTGGTCACCGCATTGATGGAGGCATCCGCCGCGACGCGCGCCAGGCCTCCAGGCAACACCATGAGACCGGCGGCGGTCGCGAAGGCATAGACGCGGATGGTGACCGCCTTGGCGGTAAAATCGGACCCGCCATCGCCACCCAGCACCGGCGCCTGTGACAACGCGAGATGTTCCTGGGCCACATAGGCGTAGGGACGCGTGCGCAGTCGCGTGATCAGCGCCTCGCGTGCGCGACCCACCAATGCACGGCCGAATACCGGCTCGAAGCGCTGATTCGGGTAGGCCGGCTTGACCACCAGGTCATCGAGATTGGATAGCACGAACTCCAGGGCTGACGCTTCCCCGCACCACCATGTCGCCACCGACGGCAGGGCGAGATCCTCGCCTAGTAACCGTCGCGCAATCCCTGGATGGAAACCCAGCCATGCGGCGGACTCCAGCACGCCGCTGCCCAGGGCATTGGCCAGCACTATCCGCCCTGCACGCACGGCGCCCAGCAGTCCCGGAACACCGAGGGCGGAGTCGCTGCGTAGTTCCAGCGGATCACAGAAATCATCGTCGAGGCGGCGCAGGATCGCGTGGACGCGCTTCGGACCCGCCAGCGTCTTTAGATACACGGTATCGTCGCGTACGGTGAGATCGGTGCCCTCCGCGAGGGTGACACCCAACTCGCGCGCCAGATAGGCGTGCTCGAAATAGGTCTCATTGAATGGACCCGGCGTGAGCACGACGGCCAGCGGGTCCTCGCCCGGATCGACGTGCTTCAGAAGATTGAAGCGCAAAGCGGCGAAGAATCCGCGCAATTTGCGCACATCCAGCTCGCGGATCGGATCAGGCAGCACCTGCTCGATAATCTCGCGGTTCTCCAGGGCGTACCCCGCACCGGACGGACACTGGGTGCGGTCGGCGAGTACCCACCAGCGCCCGTCGGGCGCCCGCGCCAGATCCACAGCATAGATGTGCAGCCAGCTGCCGCCCGGTGGCACGACACCGAGCGCGGGCCACAGGAAATTCGGATGACCGAAGGGCAGTTCAGGTGGCACGAGGCCTTCGGCGATGAGGCGCTGCTGGCCATATAGATCCGCCAGCAGTGCATCGAGTGCTCGCGCACGTTGGGCAACACCCCGTTCGATATGCCGCCATTCTTCGGCTGACATCATCAGCGGCAGTGGGTCGAGCGCCCAGGGTCGATCGGTTCCCGTCGAGTCCGCGTAGACATTGTAGGTGACGCCGTTTGCCTTGATCAGCTGACGGGTCAACTCAATGCCCCGTCGTGACACATCGGCACCAAAGTGGGTGCCTAGCCGGTCAAACAGCGTCTTCCAATGCGGCCGCAGAGCGCCGGTGTCGTCCAGCAGCTCGTCGTACCGTCGCGCATCGGCTGAGTAGCCGTTATGAATGGACAAGGACGCTCTCCGGCACAACTTCTGGGGCGCAGTATACGGGGCGATTGCGCCCTCCTGTACGCACCAATTTGGCCCACGATGCACCAAGAAGTAGCGAATGCCTTGTATTGTTTGAAGCGCGTGCATGCGCACTGGTATGTTGCTGAAGAACTCGTGCCCGTCGAGATGACATGCGTATTGACTGGACCTCGTATTCCGCGCCCGGATTGCACGATGAGCTGATCGGCCCAGGCGGCGGCGCGCGTGTCGCCGGCCGCGCGCTCGCCCGCTACTTGACCGAACTGGGTGGTGTGGAGATTGGCGTGCGTCAGCAGGCCGCGGAACTGGCGATCAAGGCGATGGGAATCACCTTTACGGTGTATCACGAGCAGGGCGGATCGATCGATCGCTCATGGCCACTGTGCATCATTCCTCGAACGATCGCGCGCCGCGAGTGGGCCCGCATTGAATCCGGACTGCGGCAGCGCGTCGCCGCGATCAATCGCTTCATCGATGACATCTACCACCAGCAGCGCATTGTCGCGGACGGCATCGTGCCGATCGGCATCATCGCCTCGTCGCGCAACTTCCGTCCCCTGTGCATGGGTGTGTCGCCCCCGGGACGGTGTTGGGCACACATCTGTGGATCGGATCTGATCCGCGGGGCCGACGGCACGGTCTACGTGCTCGAAGACAATCTGCGTGTGCCGTCGGGCGTGTCGTACATGATCGAGAACCGTCAGGTCATCAAGCGGGTATTTCCCGAGCTGTTCGACAGTGCCGTGATTCTCCCTGTCGATGACTACCCGGCGCAGCTGTACGACATGCTGGCGGCCCTCGCGACCCGTACCGTGGACAAGCCCGAGGTCGTGGTGCTGACTCCAGGCATCTATAATTCGGCTTACTTCGAGCACGCCTATCTGGCGCGTCAGATGGGCTGCGAGCTGGTCGAGGGCCGTGACCTGCGCGTGAGCGACGATGACTGCGTATTCATGCAGACCACCCGTGGTGAACAGCGCGTGGATGTCATCTACCGGCGCATCGATGATGACTTCCTGGACCCGGAGGCCTTTCGCGCCGATTCGACGCTCGGGGTGCCCGGACTGATGCGCGCCTGGGCCAAGGGCAATGTGGCGCTGGCCAACGCGCCCGGCGCGGGTGTCGCCGATGACAAATTGGTGTACACCTATGTCCCGGAGATGATCCGCTACTATCTCGGTGAGACACCAATTCTGCCGAATGTGCCGTCATGGCGCTGCGGCGAGCCGAAGGAACTCCAGTATGTGCTGGCGAACCTTGCGTCGCTGGTCGTGAAGCCCGTCGATGGCTCCGGTGGCTATGGCATGCTCATGGGCCCGATGTCCTCGCAGCGCGAACGCGCACAGTTTGCCGTTCAGCTGAAGGCCGCGCCGCGCAATTTTATTGCCCAGCCCGTCATCACTTTGTCCACCGTACCCACCTTCGTTGGAGACCGACTGGAGCCGCGTCATGTGGACCTGCGCCCTTTCGTGCTCAGCGGACCTTCAACGTATGTCACGACCGGGGGACTCACACGCGTCGCTTTGCGCGCCGGCTCGCTGGTCGTGAATTCATCACAGGGCGGCGGTAGCAAGGACACCTGGATCGTGGATACGGAGGACTAACGCAACGTGCTTGCCCGGGTTGCCGAAAACATCTACTGGTTGGCGCGTTATCTGGAGCGCGCCGAAAACACTGCGCGCCTGATCAGCGTCAATGCCAATCTGCTGCTGGACCTGCAGCGCGGGTACGAGTTGGGCTGGTTGCCGCTCATCGAGATCACCGACAGCCGGATCGCGTTTGATTCACAGAAGCGACGCAGCGACGAGCGTGAGGTCGTACAGTTCCTGCTCGCGGATCCTGAGAATCCGGGATCGATCAGCTCCTCGTTGAATTGGGCGCGCGAAAACGCGCGCACGCTGCGCGACATCCTGCCCGATGAGGCCTGGGAAATCCTCAATGAATTCTTCCAGGAGTTCACCGCGCAGCTGCCGGCCGGTTTGAAGCGCCGCACCCGTTACGATTTCCTCAAGCGCATCGTGCTCGGCTCGCAGACGCTTGCCGGAGTGCTCGACGGCACCATGAGCCGCACCGACGCGTACACGTTCGTGATGCTGGGTCGCAACCTCGAGCGTGCGGACATGACCAGCCGCATTGTTGATGTGCGCTCGGCGCAGATCCTGCCGGCGGCAGCTTCCGATCTCGGCCCGTTCCACACGATTCAGTGGATCAGTGTGCTGCGCTCCTTATCCGGCCAACACATGTACCGGCAGACTCGTCGGGCCCGCGTAAGCCGCGTTGAATGCCTGGATTTTGCCTTGCGTGATGCGGAGTTTCCGCGCTCCTGCCTGTTCTGCCTGCATCAGATCGAGCTGTCATTGCGGACCCTTTCGCGCAATTCCGGTGTGCTGGGCACTCTGGCTGGCGCGCATCGGTTTCTGACCCAGATCGATTTTGGTAAGATCGACCAGCCCGGCCTGCATCAGCTGATCGATCAGCTGCAGGTGTATCTGAGTGGCGTTCACGCGAGCATCGCCCAAGCCTATTTCCCGGCACCGCCCGGCCTTGCGCGCCGACCGATTGAGAGGCAGGTGCAGGACGGCCGCAGCACGCTGCCGCTATTCGCCTAAGGCCGCACTGACCTGGGCGGCCGTCTCTTGCGGTGTCAGCTGTGCGATCGAAATGCTGCGATCGATGTTCTTGAGCGGCCCGTACAGGATCGGATCAGTCACCTGAAACAGCCCGATGGTGGGTGTATCGGTGGTACTGGCCAGGTGCATGGGGCCGGCGTCAGCCGACACGAACATCCGCAGGGTTGAGATGGCCGCCGTCAGCTGTCGCTGACTGGGCAGATGCAGCGTCGCGAATCCTGAGACGGTGGGCGCCGCGCTTGCGCCCGGCAGGAACTCGAAGGGGATGACTTGCGGGCGCAAGGCCAGCAGGGCCTGCCAGAATCCCTCCCACCACGATGGCGGTAGCGCCTTCAATCCGGTGGCATGCCCGAAGTAGCCGACGATGGGCCGATCGGGCGCGGCTTCGATGCGCGCTTCCTTAAGCGCCGTTGCGATGGCCGCGCGAGCGGCCACCACTTCCTCGGGCTGCAGTGCCAGACGCAGGTGCAGCGCCGCCGGCTCCCAAGCCTCGCCGAGGGCCGTGAGCAGGTAGGCGGGCTGCCGGCCCTGATGCATGACTTGCGCCGGCAGTGGCACCGAGTGGGTGAGAGCGGCCCATTGCGAGGGCATGTTGAATCCGAGACGGAAGCGGGCGCGGCTGAGCGAGAGGATCAGCCGCCCGCTGGTGGAAAACGGGGTGGGGTCGATGGCCAGGTCGTAGTGGGTGCTGCGCAGCTGACGCAGCGCGCGCAGGTATCCGGAGATGAGATTGATGCCCTTGTGGGGGAACAGGATCACCCGGCGCACACCGGGCATGCCCGCCAGCAGCGCCGGAGCATGCGGATAGGAGAGCGCCAGGTCGATGCGTGCCTCGGGCAGTAAAGCGTGCAGCCGTGCGATCAGCGGAGTCAGGAACAAGGTGTTCCCGAGCCGGCCGTTGATGCGGCCAATGAGCACCGAGTGGATGTCGCGCGGGTCGAGCCGGCCGGCAGTGCGCCGCGGGCCGATCAGCCGCTGCAGTACCAGGCCCAGCCGGTAACGCAGCTGCCCGCGCAGTTCGCGCTCGAACCTCAATGCGCCGGCGGCTCCTGGCCGGGCTTCGGGTCAGACAGCGGGAAGGTCTGCGCGCTGCCGCCGGCGGCCGGCGCTGCAGCGGGCGCCGCGTTGCTCGCCGGGGTTGCGGCCGGCGGAGCCGTCGCACTCGAACCGGTGCTGCGGGCCACGGTGTCCAGGAAGCGCCTGGCGATATCGCTGTTGGTCCTGACGCCGCCGTTGATGATGTCGTAGGCGTTGACCACACCCTTGTCATAGAAGCGGCCATTGGCATTGTTGTCGATGGTCAGGGCGCTGCCATCGAGCGCGACACCCGCGAACAGGCCGCGACTGCGCGAGTAGGAGTACACCTCCGAGGACAGAGTCGGATCGGTGCCGGCTGAGGCGCTACGACCGACCGGTCCGGCGGCCACCGAGGCATCCGCACCCAGCGTCAACTGGCCGCTGGCGATACGATCAATGCTGCGCTTGGTCGTGAACACCAGGATGACATCGGTGGAGGTGACACCCCACTGAAAACCGAAGCTGCCACCTGTCAGATTGACGAATATCGGGTCGCTGAAATGTCCGCTGGGATCACGCGCCACCAGCACGCCATTGCCGCGGCGACCTCCGAAGAAGAAGGCGATCTTGGTGACATCCGGTACCACGGCGATGCCATACGCGCGTTCCAGCAGGCGCGTGGGCACGACCTGGTCGGGTGAGCCCAAGGCGTCGTTCAGGACCTGGCTCGCGGTCAGCAGCCGCGCCTCCTCGCGACCCTGGGCGTGCACGGCGACACTGCTGAACACCAATGCAAGAGCGGCTATGAGACCAGTTATTCCGGTGCGGTTTCGCATGCGCGGGATCCTTGAGTTGAATTGTGCCAAGCTTACTCCAGCTGGGCATACAGTTGGACATACGTTTCGCCCGGCCATTCATGCCAATCGGGAAGTTTTCAGCAGTGAACCTATCAGTGCCGGCGCAGTCCAAATTCCTGCGCAGTCTCGTTCATGTTTCCGGTGTGCTCGGGCTGGTGCTGGCGGCGGCATGCACACCGGCCCACGCCGAATGGCTCTATCGCGACGCACCCATCATGGGAACGCGCTGCGACGTGGAGCTGTGGACCGAGGATCGACCCAAGGGGGAGGCGGCGATCAGCGCGGTTTTCGATGAGATGCGGCGCATCGACAATGAGTTCAGCACCTTCAAGCCCCAGAGCGAGGTCTCACTGGTCAATGCCGGCGCCGCCAAAGCGCCGATGCGCATCTCCAAGGAGCTGTTTGATCTGATCGAGACCTCGATCGACTACTCCAAGTTGACCCGCGGCAGCTTCGATATCACCTACGCCAGCGTCGGGTACATGTATAACTATCCCGAGCACGTGCGCCCCAGCGACGCGCAGATCGCCGCGGCGCTGCCGGAAAGCAACTACCGGCATATTCACCTGGATTCGGCGGCGCAGACGGTGTTCTTCGACCACGCGGGAGTGCGCATCGATTTTGGCGGCATCGGCAAGGGTTACGCTGTCGATCGCGGCGTCGCGGTGCTGCAGCGCCTGGGGATCACGCGGGCCATGGTCAATGCCGGCGGGGATTCCCGGATCATCGGCGATCGCTTCGGCAAGCCCTGGTTGATCGGCATCCGCGATCCGGACGACCGCAGTCGGACGATTCTGAAAATACCGCTGACCGACACGGCTTTTTCCACCTCCGGCGATTACGAACGCTTTTTTGACGAAGGCGGGGTGCGCTACCACCATATCCTGGATCCGAAGACGGGCAAGTCGCCGCATGTGGTGCGCAGCGTCACCATCATCGGCCCCTATGCCACGCGCACCGATGCGCTCACCAAGAGCGTGTTCGTAATGGGCGTGAAGGAGGGCATCGCATTCATCAATACCCTGCCGGACATCGATGCGGTCGCGATAACCCCGGATCGCAAGGTCTGGTACTCGAAGGGATTGGAGAACCCGGCCGACGCCGAGGCCGCTGCCGGCAAGAAGAAATGAGCCTTCAGTAGTAGATCGACAAGAACGCCTGCATGACGTTGAGCTGCACGGAATATAGCGGCTCGGTGCCCGCGGCGACCCCTTTGGCCGGATCAATCAGCAGCGCGTCGCGGAAATCCTTGTAGTTGAACATGAAGTGATCGAAGCGCAGATTCGCGGTGCTCTTGCTGATCCACGGGGCGTGCGGTATCCGGAACTCATAGGAGGCGCCGGCGCCGACGCTGTAGTCATTGAAGGAGGACAGCTCCCGATTGCGTGACTCGAAGTTCTGCTGCGTGGCCGAGGCGAACAGGTCACTGTAGAAGTTGGCATGCCTTTGGGTGTAGAAGCGCACGCTGCCGTCGAAGGTCCAGTTGCGCCAGGGCTGCGTGTAGCCGACCTGCGCGGTATGCGCACGGATACCCCAGGTGTCTTCAAAATACCGGTACTGCAGATCCATCGCCGCCCGCCACGGCAGGTAGTACTTGTAGTCCAGCCCCAGTGCGTTGCTGGTGCGGGTGCTCGGATCGATCTCCGCCGCCAGACTGGCACCGCCTGAGGGATCCGCGTACATCACCGAGCGGTAGGGATTGCTCAGCCAGCCCTGGTCCGTGATCACCTCGAAATTTGCCGCGAGGATGGAATTGCGGGTGAGGATCTGTGTGATGCCCACCCCGTAGGAGCGCTCATCCATGTCCTTTTCACCAAAGGAGGGATCATGGACCTTCTCGACGCAGGCGTAGTGCAGGGCATTGTCGTGCACCAGACACTCCATCTTGAAGACGTTGTTCCAGGTGCGCCGGTAGGTCATGCTGATGGTGGTCAGGTCGCCGAACATGCTCTGGCTGATGCCGAAGTTCGCGGTGTTGGACCGGTAGTCGGGCTCGTAGCTGTGCGTGACCCCGAGGCTGTAGGTTGTCTTGCCGTAGAGGATCTCGCCGGACAGCCCGTCCTGGGTGCGTTTCTCACGGTACGGACTGGCCCCCGAAGTGCGCACGTCTATCGACGCGCCCGACACGATATCCTCGAGGTGGTTGTACGCCAGTGAGACATGGTCGCCGGCCTTCTTGCGCACCAGGAACGAGATGCCGCTGATGTCCTGGCCGCCGCCGGTGTAGTAGCTGCCCAGCGCGTCGACGCGGTCATCCGGCAACACATCGGTACGGCTTGCAGGACCGTACGCAGCGCACACTAGCGCGAAGCCGACCGGCGCCAGCCACCGGCTGCGCGACCGCGATGCGCGAATCAATTGCATCCGCAGCCGCCGCCGGCCGCGCCGTTGCCGCCGCGGGCGGCGGCGCGCACGTCCAGGACGTGTTCCATGTATTGCGAGGAGATCGGATTGCGGTCGAAGGACATGATCGGCTCGGCGAGCCGCTCGCGCTCGTAGGGTTTCACCCACGGTTGAACGGACGAGCAGGCGCACAGCTGTGCGCCCACACTTGCGGCTGCGAGCAGGCCGAGGACACGGGCGATACGCATGCTCATTCGCGGATCAGGGCGCGGATCTGGTCCATGTAAAGGTTTTCGGCGCCCGGCTGGTAGCTCTGATGCACCAGGCGCACGTTGCCCTTGCGATCAATGAATACCGTGGTGGGCATGACCTGCACATTATAAAGACCACTGACCTTGCTCTTGGCGTCGAACAGCACCGGGAAACTCACCGGAGTGTGCTTCAGGAAGCTTTCGGCTTCCTTCTGATCCGGTTCGACATTCACGCCGATCAGCGTGAATCCCAGTGGCTTGTATTTCTTGTAGATGCTGTCCAGCAGCGGCATTTCCTGCCGGCAGGGCACGCACCAGCTGGCCCAGAAGTTGATCATGACCACCTGACCCTTGTACTGGGCCAGATCAATGGTCGCGCCGCCGCGGCTGGGCAGGCTGAAATCCGGAGCGGGCTGATCACCGGCGGCGTTGGCCGCCGTGGCGAGAAACACTGCAGTCAGGGTGACCAGGCCAAATCTCGTCCATCTCGTGAGCATGTTGCTGCACTCCTAAAAGAATACGGTCAGGCCCAGATGGGCTTCAAGATTGCTGGCGAGCTTGTTCACACCCAGCAGGTCCGAGTTGAACACCCGGTCCTCGACGGCGACGTGCACTGCGAGCCAATCCGTCGGCAGTACCTTGTAGCCGGCGCCGAAATTGGCGGTGAACTTGGAGTCACCCCCGAAGTCCGTGGCGCCGACTCCGGCGAGGATGTAGAACGAGCTCGTCATGGCGTGGTTGCGACCGATAAAGACCTCGCCAGGCAGGAAGTTGTAGCCTACTGACATGTCGTAGTACTTGAACCATCTCTCATTGTCGGTAAGCAGCGCGATATTGCTGAGTGTTTCAAAGCTGGTACGCCCCGCCTTGGAGCGGCCGGCCTCGGCCTGCAGGAAGAAGTCCTCGGTCACGTGGTAGGCGGCCTGCACGCCGAACACCCGGTGGGCACCGAAATCCTCGACATTCAACGTCCCGACATAGCCGCCCAGTTCGATGTCCTGGGACTTGATCCGGGGCACCTTGATGTTACGTCGTTCCACTTCAGGCTGGATGACCCGCGGCGGCGTGCTGTCCTCGTCCGCGGAACGGTCGGTGCTGGCGCCCTCATCGGCAGGCGCCGCCGCGGCAGGGGCGTCATGGCCAAACAAGTGACGCAGCGTCGCGCATCCCGACAGGCTGCCTGAGAGCCCCAGCAGCACCGTCAGAAGAAGAATGCGAAGCCGAATTTCCATTCGTCCACCTGCTGGTTTTGGTTACGGTTGGTGAAAATGATGTGTTCTTTGTACTCGCCACGCAGGAAGAAGCGTCGCGTCAGGTAGTAGCGCAGCCCGCCGCCCACGTAGGCGGACTGCTCGAGGCGGTCATCCGGCTGGACCAGCGTGGCCTTCGGCTCGATGCGCACCCCGCCGGTCCCCAGCATCACGAACGGGGCCAGCCGGGCCTGCGGATAGAAGATGTGTACCAGTCCCAGATCGAGGGTGGTGCCGTCGGATGCCTTGCCCAGGAACTCGCCAACCGACAGTTCGGCGGCGAGGTTCGGATTGAAGAACACCGCACCATAGGCCGAAACGGCCGAAGCGCCGCCGTAGTCACCATAGAAGAACGCGCCTGCCTCGAAGCGGTGCGAGGTGAAGGCATTCAGGTCACCCACGTCGTAGTGGAAGTAGGTCCCGTCGGCCAGCACGGTCTGCTCCATGTCGTGCGCCGCGACCCAGCCCTCCACGCCGCTGACGGTACGTACCTTGAACCAGTCGGTGTAGCGCTTGAGCACATCGACGCTGGCGTCCCGATCGACCACATTGAAAACCGGATAGCCGCGTCCCGGGCCGGTGTGCAGCTCCAGATACGGGGCCCGCACGAACACCTGCAGGTAGGCCCCGGCCGCCTGTGCCGGCCGCGGGCCCACGGTCAGGCACAGCAATGCCAATACCGCGCCGATGGCGCATGCCAGCCGCGCGCCGCGCAATACAACAGCAGTTCGGCCGCCGTCAATCGAGGGGTGCGGCTGGGTCAAATGGATTGTTGAAATACTGAGCCCCTATATCCAGCCACTCGGAAATCACCCGCTGTTCCGCCGGGCTGAGATATCCCGCGTGCGTTCCACCCGTCGCAAATACATTGAAGAACTGTGTCGATCCCCGAGCATTGCCCGCGATCATCGGCGGTGCAAGGCCAACCGGTACCTGTGTCGGCAGTCCTGTGGTCGGATCAATGGGACCGGGCACCGTCACGTCGGTCAGCACCCCCATCATAAGCTGCTGTTCGTTGTGGGCAAACAGCAGTCTGCGATAGGAGACCGGTTGGAGTGGCTCCTCGTTGGAGGCGGTGTTGGTGAGATCCAGCTGCGTGACGCCCGCGGGTACCTGCGCGGCGCCGGCCGCACTCGTCGGGCCATGGCACATGATGCACGCACCCGTCTGACCCGCGGCCACACCCCCGACATAGGTGCGCGACACTGTCCACAGGGGCTGTATCTGCTGGTTGTAGTTGAGAATGATGCGGCAGGTCGATGACCAGGCAATGAGGCAGTTGGCCGCGGTCGGAATCTGCCAGTTGATATTGCTGGTCAGGGTCGAATCATAGGACAGGGCGATCGGCGTGCCGATCGCGGCGGCGCTCGGGTTGGTCCAGATATCGGTATACAGCAGATTCACACTGGGAATGTTCTGCAGACAGTGTGGCGTGTCCCCCGCGCAGCTGGCGGCGCTGAGGGTTTCGGCCATGGTCTGTCCGGCCACCGTCGGCACCAAGCCTTCCATGGTGCCGGTGATGGTCGTGTAGCTCGCCACGGAGTTGGTGAAGGGAATGGACGCATTGCCGCCGGCGTAGGCAGACGCAAAGGTACCCGCACGACCGTGCGACTGGGCGGTCTGCCCGGGCAGCGGCATCTGCTGCGCGGCCGGGGTATGGCAGCCGGTGCAATGCACCGTTTCGCCGGGCGTGACCTGCAGCCAGGCATCATGTACCGGACTGATGCGCTTGCCCGTCGCATCGACGATGCTGATCTGGAAGGCCACGTAGGCCGGGACCTGCACGACCACCGAACCGTCCGGCTGGATTGGCGCGTAGCCGAGAATTTCACGCATGTAGTTGGTCGCGCCAAAGGCCGCCCCGTCCAGCTTCAGGGTCTGCGGATCCGGGATCGATACGGGCTTCTCCAGCCGGATGAAGCGCGCCAGGCGCAGATTCGGCGCGGTCACGGCCGGATTTGCCACGCCGACGATGTTGGGTTTGGCGGTGTCGACACCATCGAAGTCATAGACGCTGCGAATGTCGATCTCACCGACGCCCGCGTTCGCCATGTCCTGGTCGAGCGACACGCCGGGCTGCTGGTCGACGATTTCCGCCGGCAGGGTGCGCGGCTGGGCCGCCACCAGATCCGTGACCATGACCCCGTCGACGGGCTGCATGACCGGTTGCAGGGTGTTCGCGGCCGGGTCAAACATCCACACGCTGTACAGTGGGGGAGCCGATTTCGCGTTGGGATCGGCCAGCGCCGTGGCGGTGCACGCGGTCGCGGCGTTCGGAGTGACGGTGGTGTCCAGGATGCGGCACTGCGTCCAGCTCACGAGGATGCGCCCGGTTCCATCCCACAGCGGAAAGCCCGAGTAGAAGCGGCCACCTGGTGAGGGGCCAGGGACGGTGAGCACCGGATTGGGGGTCGCGAGAGTCTGCGCCGGCCCTTTGAGTGAGCCACCTGCCATCGCCGCCTGGGTGTTCTCCACATAGTCGGCGGTGTCGATGATGATCAGATCACCACCCGTGTCGTCGACATTGGGATAGTTAAAGGGCCGCACCAGCGCCAGAATGCGCCCGTCCTGCATTTCGTGCGTCTTCACGAACTGGATGATGTTGTTGTTGGCGCCATCGGCGGTGGTGCCGGTGGCGTGGCTGTTGGCCCCGTACAGCAGCTGCATGTCGGTGCCGTCCGGATTGGCGCTGTACAGATGCATGCCATCCTTGCCCGGGGCGTCATCCCAGCGAGTCCACATGACCCGGCCGTTCGCGAGCACGGTGGGATCGCGGTCATGACTCTGGTTGAAGGAAATCTGATGAATGTTGGTGCCGTCGCCGTTCATGACGTGCAGCACAAAGGCCGACTCGGTATTGGCTTCGTCCTGGGCGATGAACTGCGGCTTGCCTTCATCGAGCAGGATCGCTTCGGACTGGCGCTGACGCGTCGAGGTGAAGACGATGCGGCCGTCGGGCAGAAATTGCGGCGCGACATCATTGACCGTCGCCGGGTCCGGGTCGGTGCTCGGATTGACGACGAGGCTGAGCGTGTCGGTGGCGATGACGTATTGCCAGATGCGCCAGGACGGCGCCTTGTTCTGCTGCATGTTGGCCGTTAGCGGCCCGCGCATGGCAAACGCGATGGTGGTGCCGTCGGGGGAGGCACTCACATCCTTGATGTCGTAGTTTTTGGGTGTCTTGGTGCCGGTGCCGGTGATGCGCGCCGTCACATTGGTTTCCGTGCCGCTCGGGGCTGCGCGGCTGCGCATGAACAGATCCGCTGAAGGGATGGCGAAGCGCAGCATGCGCAGGTCCTGCGATGGCGCCTGAGTGCCGGCCTGGGTCGGTACGCTGTAGCGTTTGACGTAGAAAATTGGGAAATCGACGGTCGCCGGGTCCGAAAGCTGGCCACTGGCGGTTTGGACATTGCCGGCGCCGCTGCTGCAGGCGACCAGGATGCTGGCCGCAGCCCATACCAGCGCGTAGCGCAGGACCTGGACGGGGCCGCAGCCGGAGAGTTTGATTTGCAGATTTGATCGGGACGCTTTCAAGTTCGCTCCACCCGCCACAGCTTGGGGCCCGCCGTCACAGGGGCTCCAGACGCACACCACATATTACGTAATCCGTATCCGGCCGTTGACGGTTGTGTCGAACGCGTCACAGCCCGGACAGTTCGTCCGGCCGATACCGGGCACGCATTCCACATATCTGCCTATACAGAAGGCTTGCGGCGCGAAGCATAGCCGTACAGGTGATCGGAGGGGATGTCTGCGCGACGCGACGTCGGCCTCTTGAGACATTTCATACAGGTGTTTCGCGTGCGTATAGTCCGCCACGCACAAGGTTCAAACATTGGAGACAGGGCGTCCCATGAGCACGATCCGTACAATACGATCCGCGCGCCGATCCGCTGGCACGCTCGCGCTGGTGAGCCTGATTGCCGCGCTGTGCGCAGTGCCGGCCGGCGCCGGTCCCAATGAACAGGCAAAGCGCATCTTTGATCGCATTGCAGGTGTGCCCCCGAGCGCCACCGAGCTTGCGCAGATGGCGACCTTCATCCAGGGCGGTGACACGGCCAGTGCCGCGAACATCGCGTTGCAGGCGCCGCAGTTCTACAACACGACGCTGAAGAATTTTGCGATGCCGTGGACCAATCGTGACCAGACGGTGTTCGCGCCGCTCAATGACTATGTGGCGACCTTCATCGGCATGGTGCGCGACGACACGGATTTCAGCACCGCGCTGTCCGCCGACATTCTGTACATGAGCAACGCCCCGGGCCTGCCGGCGCCTTCGACCTCTGGCAATGATCACTACGCGCAGGCCGAAGCGCAGGGCGTGGATCTGAAGTCGACGCTGACCCTGGTGACCCAGTCCGGCGTATACGGCACTCCGGCCGCCGCCACTGCAGGCCTGATGACGACGCGGGCCTCGACTTCCTCATTCTTTATCAATGGCACCAACCGGGCGATGTTCCGCTTCACGCTCATCGCCCACCTGTGCAACGACCTGGAAACCGTCGAAGACATCACCCGGCCCCCGGATCGCATCCGCCAGGACGTGAGCCGTTCCCCCGGTGGCGACAGCCGCGTATTCCTCAACAGCTGCATCGGCTGCCACAGCGGCATGGATCCGATGGCGCAGGCCTTCGCGTACTACGACTTTCCGGGCACCGCCGTCGGCGATGGTCTGAACACCGGCTCGATGGTGTACACCCCGGGCACGACGCAGGCGAAGTACCACATCAATACCGGTAACTTTCCGCAAGGTTTCGTGACTCCGGATGACAGCTGGACGAATCGCTGGCGCCAGGGCCCGAACCAGGTTCTCGGATGGGATCCGACCCTGCCGGGCAGCGGCAATGGCGCGAAGTCCCTTGGGACTGAACTGGGGCACAGCGGGGCCTTTGCCCAGTGCCAGGCGCAGAAGGTCTTCCAGGCGGTGTGCTACCGGGCTCCGGCCAGCCAGGCTGACCTGAACCAGGTATCCACCATGACGAGCGCTTTCAAGGCCGGCGGCTACAAGTACAAGTCGCTGTTCGCCTCCGCCGCCGTGTACTGCATGGGCAGTTGAGGTCAGCCATGAACCCTTATCAGTTTTGGATCACGAACCTTGCCTTGCGGCTCAATCCGCGCCGGCTTGCCGCGCTGGCGACAGTCGCAGGACTGGCCGCGCTGGCAGGCTGCAGTGGCGGGGCGGCGACGACCGCGAATCCCAATACCACGGTGGCTTCGGCCCCGACCTACAGTGGCCCACCGCCCGCCAATGCGGACGTGCAGGCCTTTCAGGTCAACCTGTGGAGCAACATCAAGGCCACCAACCGTTGCGGCGGCTGCCATGTGCAGGGCGGTCAGTCGCCCCAGTTCGCGCGCACGGACGACGTCAATCTTGCGTACCAGGCCGCCAACACGGTGGTCAATCTGGCGCAGCCGGACCAGTCGACCATGGTCCAGAAGGTCGCCGGCGGCCACAACTGCTGGCTGGCTTCCCCGTCCGCATGCGGTGACACCCTGACGGTGTGGATCCAGAACTGGGCCGGTTCCTCGGCCACCGGCAGCCAGTCGATCAAGCTCGTCGCGCCTCCGGATGAGACCGTCGGCAACGCCAAGACCTTCCCGACCTCGCCCGGGGCCTTCCAAAGCACGGTCTATCCGTTGCTGAGCCAGTATTGCTCGCGTTGCCATGCGCCCACGGCGCTCACGCCGCAGCAGCCGTACTTTGCCAGCGCCGACGTGAACGAGGCCTATTCCAACGCGCAGGCGAAGATGAATCTGGACGACCCGTCGCTGTCGCGCTTTGTCGTGCGCCTCGGCACGGAGTTTCATAACTGCTGGAGCGATTGCGCCACGGACGCGGCGGCAATGCTCAGTGCCATCACGACTTTCGCCAACGGCATCACCCCCACGCAGGTGGACCCGACCCTGGTGATTTCCAAAGCCCTGACCATGTATGACGGCACGGTGGCGTCGGGTCAGAACCGCTATACGACCAGTCAGATCGCACTGTATGAATTCAAGACCGGCACCGGCACGATCGCGTACGACACCAGTGGTGTGCAGCCGGAGCTGGATCTGAACCTTACCGGCAACTACACCTGGGATGCAGGTTGGGGCGTGGTCTTCGCACCCGGCTCGAAAGCCCAGGGCACGACGACCGCCAGCGCCAAGCTGTACAACCTGCTCACCTCCACCGGTGAGTTCAGCATCGAGGCATGGGTATCGCCGGCCAACGTCGCGCAGACCGGTGCCAACATCGTCAGCTACTCGGGTGGCCCGAAGCTGCGCAACGCGACCCTGTCGCAGATGGCGTTCCAGTACGCGGCCAATGTCCGCAGCAGTGTCACCGATACCAATGGCGCTCCGGCGCTGGTGACCAATCCCAAAAACCAGGTGGCGCAGGCGGCGCTGCAGCACGTGGTGCTGACCTACGATCCGGTCAACGGCCGCAAGCTGTACGTGGACGGTGTGTTCACGGGCGATGTCGATACGGCCGGCGGTGGCACCTTGGCCAACTGGGACAACACCTTTGCGCTCGTCGTGGGCAGTGAGACCTCCGGTACCGCCAATCAGTTCCAGGGCGAGCTGCGCATGGTCGCGATCCACAATCGCGCTTTGACTCTCGCGCAGATCCAGCAGAACTACGCGGCCGGCGTCGGCCAGAAGTACTTCCTGCTGTTCAATGTCGCGACCCTGACCGGTGTGCCGCAGGGCTACATCATGATGACGGTCAGTCTCAACGACAGCTACTCATACCTGTTCACCAATCCGACCTTCATCAGCCTCGATCCGACGCAGAAGCCTGACGGAATTCCGGTCAGCGGCCTGCGCATCGGCATCAACGGCACCGAGGCGCCGGTGGGACAGAGCTACATTCCGCTCAACACGACCATCACCGCGGCCAATTACAACAGCAGCACCGGCGAGTTGCTGTCGAGCGTCGGCGCGGTGATTGCCCTGCAGAAAGGGCCTGCGGCGGATCAGTTCTTCCTGACCTTTGCCCAGATCGGCTCCCAGACCCATGCCTACACGCAACCGACCTATGCCATACCGGCGCCGGTGCCGGGTCCGACGGTTCCGGATCTGGGTATCCGCACCTTCGAGCGGCTGTCGCAGACCATGGCCAAGCTCACCGGTGTGCCGACGACCGACGCCAATGTCGCCTCGGTCTACGCCAGCGTCCTCTCGGCGCTGCCCCCGGTGCCGGACCTGACCGCCTACTCCGCTGCCAACCAGACCGCGATTTCACAGCTGGCCATTGCCTACTGCAGCGAAATGGTCGACACGCGCGGCACGGCGGTCTTCGGTGCGGGATTCAATGCGACCCAGGGCGGCAGCTACTTCAGCGATACCGTCGGTAGTGGTGGCAATCGCGACAAGGTGATCAACGCCCTGTACACGAATCTGGTCGGCGGCAGCACCAGCGTGAATCTTGCTACCCAGCCGCCCTTTGCCGCCGTGCAGTCGGAGCTGGATGCGTTGATCACCAACCTGACACCCGCCCAGTACGCCAGCACCGTCAATCGTTCGGGCATCGTGACCAAGGCGGCGTGCGCAGCTTTGCTGGGCAGTGCCTCGACCATGGTTCAGTAGCGGAAAGCCAAAAGGACATCTGGAGACCGTATGATCATCCGCAAGAAACTGCCGCGCAGCCACAAGCTCCACGAGCCCATCCGCCACGAAGGCAGTCATCCGCGACCCGTGACGCGCCGTGACTTCCTGGCCTCTGGTTTTCTGTCGAGCTCCGCGGTGCTGATCGGCTCATCGGCGCTGGTGGCGGCCTTCACCAACCCGCGTACCGCGCGTGCGGCGACGCTGGCCACGGACATCCAGAATCTGCAGACCGCCTGCGGCATCAATCTGAACGGCGCGGGCAAGATACCCTTCATCTGCTTTGATCTGGCCGGAGGCGCGAACCTGAACGGCTCGGAAATCCTCATCGGCGGAAAGGGTGGCCAGCTGGATTTCCTCTCAACGGCCGGGTACGGCAAGCTCGGGCTGCCCGGCGATATGCTGCCGAACTCACCCAATACCGGCAGTGCCACCGGCAATTTCATCGATGTGTCGCTGGGCGCCGCCTGGCACTCCGATGGCGCCATCCTGCGTGGCATCCAGTCGAAGGCCTCGGCCGCGGCCCAGGCGAACACCAACGGCACCGCGATCGCCGCGATGTCGCAGAACGACACCCAGAACAACCCGCACAATCCCATGTACGGCATTTACGATGCCGGCGCGGATGGCTCGCTGCTGACGCTGATCGGCACGCAGGCGACCACTTCGGGTGGTAATTCGATGGCGCCCGCGGCGCTGATCAATCTGACCGTGAGTCCGACCGTGGTCACCCGCTCCAGTGACATCACCGGCCTGGTCAACACCGGCCAGCTGGGCACGATGTTCACCGACCCGAACGACGCGGTGCAGGTGCTGGAGTCCACCGTGCGTCTGAGCGGCGGCAACCTCAGCAGCGCCGGCGGCTTCGGCGGGGAGCTGGGGCAGGTCACGGCCCAGCCGGGCAGTCCCACCGTGGATACCTCGTTGAAAACCGCCACGCGCTGCAACTACGTGAAGGCGACCGCACTGGTGAACGAGTTCGGTGATCCGACCACGCTCAACCCGGATATCGATACGCAGATCGTCGGCACCTCGGGCATCTTTACGACCGCCGAGTACGCCATGAGCGACTTCAAGATGACCGCGGCCGTCATGAAAATGGTGGTCAACGGATTTGCCGGTGCAGGCACCATCACCTTGGGAGGGTACGACTATCACGACAGTACCCGCGCCACCGGCGAGACACGCAATTTCCACGCGGGCCAATGCATCGGTGCCTGCCTCGAATATGCCAAGCGTATGGGCAAGCCGCTGATGATCTACGTGTTCAGCGATGGCTCTTTGAGCTCGACCGGCATGATCGATACCTCGGCGGCGGGCCGAGGCAAGTTCGGCTGGCAGGGTGACAATCAGTCAGTGGCCGCGACGTTCTTCCTGGTCCACAACCCCTCGGGCCGGCCGGCGGTGAATCCTGCGGCGACGACGCCGAATCAGATTGGTTCGTACACCTCGGACGGCTCGGTGAACACGACCTCGAGCCCGGCTGCCAATGCCGTCAACCTGCTGGTGAACACGGTGATTCTCAATTACATGGCCCTGCATGGGCTGCAGGGCAATTTCGACAGCACTATGGCCACGGCGATGGGCATGACAGGGGGCACCTCGAACAATGGCGGGCTGGGCAGCAGCATCGATTCATTGATCGCCTTCAACCCGATTGTGAACGGAGTCATAGGCGCTTAATTGGGTACACACCGCCTCCTGCGCAAGTGTTAAATTCGGTCTGCGAGGGCCGCCGGTCGTCGGGGCGGGCCCATGGATGACGTCGTGTGAAGTCTTTTCGCGATTGGAGACTGGCGCAACGCTGCCTGGCAGCGGCGGCGCTGACTATCCTTTGCCTTGTGGCGAGCGCCCAGGGCAGCTCCTTGCTGGGCCAGTCCGGGCCGGATTTCGCGCTGCGCTCTTTCAGCGGCACCAACGTGCGGCTCTCGGAGGACCGGGGCGATGTCGTGGTGCTCACGTTCTGGGGCAGTCAGTGCGGTGTATGCCGCAAGCAGCTGGCGGTGCTGGATCGCAGCTTCACCACCTACCGCTCCGCCGGTCTGCACATGTATGGCGTTGCGGTTGACGATGATGCCACCCGCGCGCGCCAGTTCGTGGCCGAGCATCCCGTGGGCTTTGTGATGCTCGAGGATCCTGCGAAAGAGGTCGCCCGCCTCTACCAGATCGACAATCTGCCCACGACCGTGCTCCTGGATCGTGGCGGAATCGTGCGTCATGTTTACCGCGACTTCGGCCCACGGGACGAGGCGCTTTACCTCAGCCAGCTGCGCGAGCTGCTCAATGAATGACCGGATGTGCCATGTCACTAACAAATAAGACCGGCCGGATACGCACCCGCCTTGTGGCCTGCGCGTTGTCGGTCTTCGTCGCAAGTCTTGCCATTGCCGCGGTTCAGGCACTGGCCGCCGATCCGCCGGCTTCCTCGGCCCCCTCGAGCGCGGCCAGGGCCCTGGAGATGCAGAAGAAGGTCGATGCCGTGCTGGGCGCAGCCGACGGCACCGCCCCGGCAGGGGTCGGCGCGTCGGCACCCGCAGCGAGCTCGGCACCCGCAGCGAGCTCGGCGCCGGCTGCGAGTTCGGCACCCGGTGCCGCGGATACCCGCAGCCTTGATGAGGATACCCAGGCACTCAAGAAGGACGTGGTCGATCTGAACCGCGACCTGTTCGTGCTGGAGGAGGAACTGCTGTTCCCGGCGAACACCCAGGTGGCCGTGTACATATCGATGGATGTCGGCGAGTTCTTCGCGCTCGATTCCGTCACCCTGAAGATCGACAACAAGGAAGTCACCAACTACCTGTACACGCCGCGCGAAGTGGATGCCCTGCTCAAGGGCGGGGTGCAGCGTCTGTACCTCGGCAACCTGAAGGTCGGCAACCATGAGCTGGTGGCGTTCTTTTCGGGCAAGGGACCCGACAATCGCGACTATCGGCGCGGCGCCTCGCTCAAGTTCGACAAGAGCATCGGTGCGAAGTACCTGGAGCTGAAGATCGAGGATCGGCAGCACAAGATGCAGCCGGAATTCACGATCAAGGACTGGGAGTAAGCGCTCCCGATGCGACTGGCGCGCCAATTGTCCTGTGTGCTCCTGGCCGCGCTTGCCGTCGTGGCGCAGGCGGCGCCGCACGACCCGCAGAAACTGCCGCCGATTCGAGTGCAGGATCTGCAGTACGGGGACGTGCTGTTTCACTACTACCAGCAGGATGACTTCGAGGCCCTGACCCGGCTGCTTGCCTACGAGCACTGGAATCAGCTGCCTCATCATGAATTGGATTCGCAGCTGCTGCTCGGCGGCCTGTACCTGTCACTGGGCCTGTACAACGAGGCCGGCGAGCGCTTCTCGAAGCTGCTGACGCCGAACGTGCCGCAGGGCGTGCGCAACCGTGCCTGGTTCTATCTCGGACAGATCTGGTATGCGCGCGGCTACCTCGACAAGGCCATCGATGCGCTGCGCCAGGTGCAGGGGCAACTGCCGGTGCAGCAGGAGGCCGAGAAGACCCATCTGCTGGCCAATGCGCTGCTGCGGCAGGGCCATTTCGATGAGGCCATTGCACTGCTGAAGGCCTTCAAGGGCCCGGCGGACTGGCTGGCCTTCGCGCAGTTCAACATGGGCGTCGCGCTGGTACGCCAGCAGCGCATGGCGGAAGCGGATGCCAGCTTGAGCGCAGTGGGGACGCTGGTGAGCACGCGTCCGGAACTGCTGGCGCTGCGCGATCGCGCGAACCTCGCGCTGGGGTTCGCCTACCTGCAGGCCAATCAACCGGACAAGGCGCGCGTGCCTTTGGAGCGCGTGCGTTTGAATGGCGCGTATTCAAACAAGGCACTGCTGGGTTTGGGCTGGGCAGATGCCGCCCTGGGTGACTACCAGGCGGCCCTCTCGCCGTGGAGCGAACTGCGCCACCGCAGCCTGCTGGACTCCGCGGTTCAGGAATCGTATCTGGCGGTGCCGTATGCCTACGGCAAGCTTGAATCCAATGAGCAGGCCGCGCAGGACTATGAGGCCGCGCTCACCTCCTTCGCGGCCGAGCAGACTGCGCTGGATGGCGCGATTGGCCGCATTCAGTCCGGAAAGATGCTCGATGAACTGCTCGCGAGCGATGAGCAGACACACTATGGATGGTTCTGGCAGCTGCAGAATCTGCCCGATGAGCCGGAGTCGCGCTACCTGTACGCGATCATGGCCGGACACGATTTTCAGGAAGGCTTGAAGAACTATCGCGATCTGACCTTCTTGGGCTCGACACTCGATGTCTGGTCGGACAGCACGCAGGCCTTCGGCGACATGATCGACACCCGTGAGGCCGCCTATGCGCAACGCCTGCCGCAGGTCGACCGGCTGCTGGGCTCCGGTGCCGTCGATCAGCTGCAGCATCGCCGCGATGAAATGGAAGCGCGGCTGACGAACATCGAGGCGCGCCAGGATGTCGCGGCGCTCGGTTCACCGACCGAACGCACGCACTGGGAGCAGATCCGCCAGATCGAGGAAGCGCTGGCGGCAGCCCCCCACGATGCAACCAACGATGCGCTGCGCGAGCGCCTGCGCCTGGTCAAAGGCGTGCTGTTCTACCAGCTTACCGATGCCTTCAAGGCGCGCCAGTGGCAGGAGCGACGCACTCTCAAGGACCTCGATCTGGCGTTGCACGAGGCGCAGAGCCGCTGGATCCGTGTCGATCGTGCGCGCCGCAACGTGCCCACCAATACCGGTGAGTTTGCCGCGCGTCTTGCGGCCCTGAAGACGCGGATCAGTGAATTGCAGGCACGCCTGGCGAGCGCCGAGAAGGGCCAGCAGGCCTACCTGCAGCGCATCGCCGTCGCGGAACTGTCGGACCAGAAGGACCGGCTGGACACCTACGAGGTGCAGGCACGATTCGCCCTGGCGACCATGTATGACAAGGCCGCCAGCGGCAACTCCGCCAATCCGGCGCCGACCGCGCCCGCGCCGGCGGCGCCAGTGCCGCTGCCTGATACGTCCACGCCCCCGGGAGCCGCCAAGTGAACACGCGGCCGCGCACGTGGCACGCAGCGCTGCTGGCAGGTGTATGCGCCTGTGCCGCCGTGCACGCGTTTGCCGCGGATCCCGCTTCGGGCACTGCGCCGACCATCGGCGATCTGGTGCGCAAATCCCCGGTGAAGGTGCAGAAGAACACATCGGCCGCCGCCGATTCGGCCAAGGCCATGGAGAACTACAAGCGATTTTTGGACCTGCAGCGCACCGATCCGAAACTGCGGGCCGAGGCGATGCGCCGCCTTGGAGATCTGAACCAGGAGAGCGACCAGCTCGATAAGGATCCCTCACAGCTCGATCAGAACAGCGCGGAGGCAATCCGCCTCTACACCGTGCTGTTGAAGGCGTACCCCGATTACGCACGCAATGACCAGGTGCTGTATCAGATGGCGCGCGCCTATGAGGCCATAAACAAACCCGAACAGGCCCTGGCCACGCTCGACCAGCTGATCGCGCGCTATCCGGGCACGCGCATGCTGGATGAGGTGCAGTTCCGGCGTGGCGAACTGCTGTTTTCCGCCAAGGACTACCGCCAGGCCGCGACAGCCTATGGCGTGGTGGTCAAACTTGGAACGGCATCCTCGTTCTATACCCAGGCGCTGTACAAGAACGGCTGGTCGCTGTTCAAACAATCATTGAATGAGGAGAGCCTGCCATCCTTCGCCGGCGTCCTCGACCAACAGCTGCTCGGCGGCGTGAAGGGTGCCACGATGCAGCCGTTGGAGCAGCTCAGCCGCGCCAACCGCGAACTCGTCGATGACACGCTGCGGGTGATGAGCATCACCTTCTCGTACATGGAGGGGGCCCAGAGCGTCGATGCCTTCCTGGGCGGCAAGGGCAATCCGGCCTATGCGTACCTGCTGTACTCGCGGCTGGGTGACCTGTACGTGGAGAAGCAGCGTTATCAGGATGCTGCCGGAGCCTACCGGGCATACGTCGGTCGGGACCCCGACAATGTCCACGCGCCGGATCTGGCGATGCAGGCCATCGAGGCTTATTCCAAGGGTGGATTCACGGATCTGGTGATCGACGGCAAGCGCGAGTATGCGCAGCATTACGATTTCACGACTCCGTTCTGGAAAGGGCGCTCGCGAGGGGACTTCCCGGTGGTCGTCAAGGAGCTGCAGACCAACCTGCGCGACCTTGCGACGTTCTTCCATGCCGCCGCCCAGAAATCCAAACTGCCGGCCGACTACCAGCAGGCAGCGCACTGGTATCGCAGTTATCTCACTTCATTCCCCAACGAACCCGATTCGGCCGCAACCAATTACCTGCTGGCCGACGCGCTGTTCGAAAGCCACCAGTACGATGAGGCTGCGACCGAATACGAGCACACCGCCTACGGCTATCCCAAGAACCCGAAGTCGGCCGCGGCGGCCTATGCGGCCCTGGTGTCCTACCAGAAGGGCGCAGAGGCGTTGAGCGGCGCGCCGAAGACCACCTGGCATGCCCGCGAAATCGATGCCGACATCAAATTTGCACAGGCCTTTCCGGAGCATCCGGAAAGCAGCGGGGTGCTGACGCGCGCGGCGGAGGATATTTTCGCGGCGCACGATCTGCCCCGTTCCATCCAGGTTTCGCAACTGCTGCTGGCGCGCAAGCCGCCGGTGGACAGCGCGCAGCAGCGCATTGCCTGGAACATCATCGGCCAGTCCCAGTATGACCTGGGCGTCTATGACCAGGCCGAGGCCGCATTCATCCAGGCGCGTGAGCGCTCGGTGGGAGCGGACGCCGCCAATGTAAAACTGCGCGCCGATCTGACCGAACGCATCGCCGAATCCGTCTACCGCCAGGGCGAGGCGCGCCGCAAGGCGGGCGATGACAGCGGGGCCGTTGCCGACTTCCTGCGGGTCGCGAAGGTCGCCCCGGACTCCAAGATCGTCGGCACCGCCCAATACGATGCGGCGGCGGGCCTCATCAACCTGAAGCAATGGGACCAGGCCATTGCGGTGCTCGAGCCCTATCGCAAACAGTACCCGAACGGGGCCAACGCCGAGGATGTGACGCGCAAGCTCGCGGTCTCCTATGCCGAGGCGAACCGGCCCGCGGATGCGGCAGTTGAGTTCGAACACATCTCGGTCAATACGACCGAAGAAACCGCGGTACGCCGCGAAGCCCTGACGCGCGCCGCCGATCTGTACGGCAAAGCCGGCAACCAGGTCAAGACGGTCGCCATGCTGGAGCGCGAAGTGGCCGAATATCCGACGCCGGTCCCCGATGCCATCGAAGTGCGCGAGCGGCTGGCGCAGCTGGCCGCGAAAGCCGGCAACACGCCGCGCGAAGAGCAATGGCTGCGTGACATCGTCCATGCCGATGCACAGGCGGGAGCCGCGCGTACCGATCGCACCAAGTACCTCGCGGCTACTGCCCAGCTGAAACTCGCGCAGCCGCTGCGCGATTCATTCCGGGCCATTCGCCTGGTGACGCCGCTGAAGAAGAGTCTGGTCGCCAAGCGCAAATCCATGGAAGCCGCGCTGGCGGCCTACAAGAGCGCGGCGGACTATCACGTCGCGGAAGTCACCACCGCCGCTACGTTTGAGACTGCTGAGCTGTACCGCAAACTCGGCAAGGACGTGCTGGACTCCGAGCGGCCCAAGAATCTGAACAAGGATGAACTGGAGCAGTACGAATCGCTGTTGGAGGACCAATCTTTCCCATTCGAGGAACAGGCCATCCAGATTCACGAGATCAACACGGCACTGGCCCGCGGGGGCGTTTACGATGATTCGGTGAAGAAGAGCTTTGCGGCTCTCGCCGAGCTTAAGCCTGGTCGCTATGGCAAGACGGAGGTCACCCAGGATGTGGTCACGAGCCTGCAGTAATTCGGGCGCGCTGCTTGCCGCGACCCTGCTCACGGCCGCCTGCAGCACCTCGCATGTGGCCGGCACCCCCGCGACCCCTACGCCGCAACAGGTCGCGAGCGCGCCGGTGGCGCCGGTCGTTGCTGATGCCGGTGCCGGTGCCGGTACCGGTACCACTACCGGCGTGCCGGCCGTTTCGTCCGCGCCCGCAGCGCCCCCCCCGCCGCCGCGTGCGCTCGCGGATTTTTCGCGAGCGGTGCAGCTGGTGAAGAGCGGCAAGGATGAGGAGGCGGAACTGGAGTTCCAGCAGATCGCGACCCTTTATCCGACCTATCCGGGCGCCCTGGTGAACCTCGGCATCCTGTATCGCAAACATGGCGACCTGGCGAAGTCGGACCAGTCACTGCATGCGGCGGTACAGCGTGATGCCAATGACGTCGAAGGCTGGTCCGAACTGGGTGTGACGCTGCGCGAGGAAGGCAAATTCCACGACGCCGCCGATGCGTACAACCAGGCCATCAGCGTGAATCCGAACTTTGCACCGGCATACCGCAA
This sequence comes from Steroidobacteraceae bacterium, assembly GCA_036498905.1. GTDB lineage: Bacteria > Pseudomonadota > Gammaproteobacteria > Steroidobacterales > Steroidobacteraceae > DAIDKA01. Next base: position 58,262 of record DASYER010000026.1, read on the forward strand.
TCTGGCGATCGTCCTGGACCTGTATCTGGGTGATACCGCCGCAGCCCTGACGGCGATGGAACATTACAAGGAGTTGGCCGCGGACGATAAGGCCGCGACGGGCTGGATAGCCGATCTCAAACAGCGCGCCGGCAAGAGCGGGGCGGCCCCCGCCGCCGCCGCGCCACAGGCCGGCGACAAGGCAGGAGAATGATCATGCGTACGCTTGGAGCGATCGTCGTATTGATGGCTTGCGCGCTGCCGGCATTCGGCCAGGCACCTGCCCAGAATCAGTCACGGGATGACCTGCAGCCGGGTGTGAATACTTCGGCCACGCCGCCCGAGCCGGCCACCCGCCCCGAGACGCGCAGCACGGCGCCCCCGGCTCCGGCCCCTGCGCCGGCGAAGCCGGCCGCTTCGAGCGCACCGGCGGCGGCCAGCATCAAATCCACCCATCCGGGCAAGGCGCTCGACCGGCTGGAACTGGATACGACCGACATCACGGGCAACAAGGAGTTGCCGAAGGTCATGTACGTGGTGCCGTGGAAACACTCGGATCTTGGCGACCTCACCGGCAAGCCTGCGAACAGCCTGGTCGATGAGGTTTTGCAACCCGTGGATCGTGACGTTTTCAACCGTGAAGAGCGGTACTACCACACAGTTGCGCCACAAAAGGGCGGACCCGGATCCGCACCGGAGGCACCGGCCCATTGAGGGCAGGGCCGCCGGCGCAGCCTTGGCGGGATGAGAATTAGGTCGTAGTTTTTTTCGCTTATGTCATTAAGTTGGGACAGTTTGTCCAGGTTCGACTGCTGTTTCGGGAGTTGCTGATGAATATTTGGGATGGTTTGGTCAAATTCTTTCAGGGTGGCGGAACATTCATGTTCCCCATCGCGATCGTCCTCGTGATCGGCTTGGCGATCGCGATCGAACGCTACATCTACCTGGTGAGTGTCTCGACACGCAACCGGGTGCTGTGGAATCAGATCGTGCCCATGCTGTCGCAGGGCAATTTCCGGCAGGTGGTGCAGGTCACCTCCAAGTCCGAATCGGCCATCGCGCAGATTCTCAATTACGGTCTGGCGCGCATCCAGGCGGCACGGCGCCGGGACGATATCGAAAAGGCCATGGAGGAGAGCCTCATGGAGGTGGTGCCGCGCCTGGAAAAGCGCACGCACTACCTGGCGACTTTCGCGAATCTCGCCACGCTTCTGGGACTGCTGGGCACCGTCATGGGCCTGATCAACGCCTTCCACGCGGTTGCCACAGTCAATCCGGCGGAGAAGGCCAATTTGCTGTCGGCCAGCATTTCGGTGGCCATGAACTGCACGGCCTTCGGCCTCATGACGGCGGTGCCGCTGCTGTTCATCCATGCCTTCCTGCAGACCAAGACCACCGAACTCATCGACAGTCTGGAGATGGCTTCGGTGAAATTCCTGAATGCCGTCACTGAGCGTCGCCCCGAGGCGCCGGCTCCTGCCGCAGCCTAAGCGCCAAGCGACAGGAAGCACATGCGCCGTTCATACGATTCCCGCAAGCTCGAGCGCCGCAACCGGCGGCCGGCGGAGCTGATGTTGGTCCCCATGATCGACATCTTCACCGTGCTGGTGACGTTCCTGCTGATGACCGCGGTGTTCTCCCGCACCGTGGTCCTGCAGCTGAACCTGCCCACCGCCAGTGCCCAGATGCCGGATCTGCCCAAGGATCTGCAGCTGGAGGTGCTGGTGCGCCACAACCTGCTCGAAGTCGCCGACCGCAACACCGGTCCGCTGAAGGATCTGCCGAATACCGACAAGGGGTATGACTACGACGGACTGACCGATTTCCTCAAGCAGGTGAAGGCGAAGTTTCCGCAGAAGACGGATGCCTCCGTGCTGCTGGAGAAGGACACGCCCTACGACATCCTGGTGCAGGTGATGGACCGGGTGCGCGTGTTCGAGGCCACCAATGGCTTCGCGACGGCACAGGCTGAACTGTTCCCGACCATATCCGTGGGGGACGCACCGCCATGATGTCCAATCGCGCGCGGCGCATGGCCGTACACCATCAGCGTCATCGGGCCGGCTTCGAACTGAACCTGATCCCGCTCATCGACATCCTTTCGGTGATGGTGTCGTTCCTGCTGGTGTATTCGACGGAAGTCGAAGTCATCCAGAACAGCAAGGGGATCGAGATTCCGCAATCCATTTCACAGACCGCACCGGATCACTCTGTGGTGGTCATGATCACGAAGACCGACCTATTTGTGCAGGGCGAATTCATCGAGAGCGTCAAGGACGTGCAGGCCGACCCTGCTGCGACCATCGCAGCGCTGGGCACGGCGCTGAAGCGGCCGCTGCTGATCGGCAAGGACATTTCGGAGGCTACGCTGGCGGCGCGTGAGATCACGATCATGGCCGACAAGTCGCTTTCCTACGAAATACTGAAGAAGGTCATGGCGACCTGTACGGACGCGGACTACGGCAAGATCTCGCTGGCCGTGCTGCAGAAGGAAAAACCCGTGTCCCTGGCCCGGGTTCCGACGGCGTAGGGCTCATCATGCTGGCACCTTACTACCGAACCTACGAACTGGCCTGGGAAGGCGACGAGGAAGCGCAGGCGCGCTTCCAGCGCATCCTGCGCGTCGGCCTGGTGCTCCTGCTGCTACTGGCGATACTGCTGGTACTGCTGCCGCCACCGCGGACCGCGCCCGGCGCCGCCGCCGTGCCGCCGCAGCTGGCGCGGGTCATGATTGAAGAGCAGCCCAAACCCCCGCCGCCGCCCCCACCGCCGCCTAAACCGGAAGTCAAACCGGTGGTGAAACCGACGCCGACTCCGGTTCCGCAGGTGGACAAGGTCGCGCAGGCGCGCCTCAAGGCGGAGAAATCGGTTGCGACATTCAAGGACGAACTCGCAGACCTGCGTGAGAAGACGCCCATCGATGTAGGCCAGACCAAGAACCTCACGGGGGCGGTGGGCGCCGATTCACACGCCGAGCGCTCCATGATCACGGCGAAAGTCGGGACGGCCAGCAGCGGCATCACCTCCACCAGCAGCCGCGGCTTCGGCAGCGGCGCCGGCTCGCTGACCGGCCACGAGACCGCGACCGTCACCTCCGCCATTGCGCATTCGGGGCTGGACAACCGCGGCGCAACACGCACCGGCAGCAGTGGCAAGGCGGCCCGCAGCCGTGAAGAGATCGAGCTTGTGTTCGACAAGAACAAGGGCGCTATCTACACGCTGTACGCGCGCGCCTTGCGGGAGCATCCTGAGCTGCAGGGCAAGGTCGTGCTGGAACTGACGATTGCGCCGTCCGGAGAGGTGACGATGTGCCGGATCGTGTCCTCGGAATTGCACAATGAGGATCTGGAAAGCAAGATCATTGCCCGTGTGAAGGCCTACCGGTTCGAGCCGAAGGATGTGGAGACCATCACCACCACCAAGCCGATCGATTTCTTCCCCGCCTGAGACCTTGCGCCTATGAACCTGCAGTCGGAAATCGAATATTTCACGGAGCTGCGCCTCATCGACAAGGCGCGCCTGCTGAATATGTTTCTGCACGAACTGGCGGAAGAGGCGCGTACCACTTACGGGCCGGGGAACGAGCAGGTGTTCGATACGGCGCACCTGCGTTTCGTCAACGAACTTGTGCATCGCCTCACCCGCGTGATCGAGCAGCTGATGGCCGAGGATGCGGCACGGCCGCCCGATGACATCGTGCTGCGCATGCTGCTGTCCGCCCGTGCGGACAAGGTGGCCGAACGGTTGGTATACAACGCCTACAAGCGCGCCATCCAGGGCTTCGAGAGCTTCGACACCACCATCCTGATGAACGACTGATTCTGATCGAGCAGCCACTCACACAGGTCCTGATCATGCTGGCCGCGTCGGTGTTCGTCGTGGCAGTGGCACGACGCATCGGCTGGCCGTCGATTCTCGGTTACCTGGTCGTCGGCATGGCGCTCGGGCCGCATGCGCTGCGGCTCATCACGCAGGCTGACATCATCAGCGATCTGGCGCAGCTGGGCATCGTGTTCCTGCTGTTCACCCTCGGCCTTGAGTTCTCCCTGCCACGCATGATGGCGGTACGCCGCGAGGTGTTCGGCCTGGGCGCGCTGCAGGTGTGCGCGACCATCGCGCTGATCGCGCTCATCGCCCGCTGCTTCGGTCTGCCGTGGCTGGTCGGATCGCTGCTGGGCGGCGCGATTGCGATGAGCTCCACCGCCATCATCCTGCACACCCTGACCGACCGCGGGGAAATCAACCGCACGCATGGGCGCCTGGCTTTCAGCATGCTGCTGTTCCAGGACATGGCCTTTGTGCCGCTGCTGGCGCTGGCCTCCGCCATGGCGGATGGCCAACACAGCGATTTTTCACTGGGCGCGGTGGCGGTCGCGGTGATGGGCGGCGCGGCCGCCGTGGCTGCGGTGCTGGCCGCGGGTCGCTGGCTGTTGCGTCCGCTATTCCACGAAATCGCCCACAGCCGTCTGCGCGAACTGTTCACGCTGGCGGTGCTGCTGGTGGTCCTGGCCTCCGCCTGGACCTCGCACCTGGCGGGTCTGTCCCTGGCGCTGGGCGCGTTCCTCGCCGGCATGATGCTTGCCGAAACCGAGTATCGCCATCAGATCGAAAGCGTCATCCGCCCGTTTCGGGACATTCTGCTGGGACTGTTCTTCATCAGCGTCGGCATGCTGTTGGATCTGCACCTGCTGGTCTACCAGTTCGTGCTGATCTCGGCGCTGCTGGTGGGCTTCCTGCTCATCAAGGCGGTGATCGCGACGCTGGCGACACGGCTGTTTGAAGCCTCGACTTTCAAGGCCATGCGCACCGGCATCGTCATGTCGATCGGCGGGGAATTCGGGATCGCGCTGCTCACTCTCGTCCTGCAGGGCGGCACCGTGCCGCTGCAGATCGCACAGCCGCTGGTGGTCGCGCTGGTGCTGTCGATGGTGCTCAGTCCCTTCATCCTCGCCAACAATGCGCGCATCGCGCGACTGGTGCTGCGCGAGCGACGACCGGAGCTCAAGCCGCTGGCACCGGCCGAATACGAGCCCACCGGCAACATCGCCCAGCGCGAGCATGTGATTCTGTGTGGCTATGGCCGCGTGGGGCAAAGTGTCGCACGCGTGCTCGAATCCCAGGGCTTTGAATACATCGCGCTGGATTTGGATCCGGCCCGCATCCGTGCCGCACGCCAGGCTGGGGAACCGGTGCTGTACGGGGACTCCGCCGACGAGGACATGCTGGTCGGTGCCGGATGCGACCATGCCATTGCGGTGGTCATCAGTTTCTCGAGCATCGGGGTTGCCCTCGCCATCGTGCGCACGGTGCGCCGACTGCGTGCCGACGTGCCCATCCTGGTGCGCACGGTGGATGATTCGCGCGCCCCTGATCTGATGGCGGCCGGGGCGACGCAGATCATCCCCGAGACCTTCGAGATGGGCCTGATCCTGGTCGGGGCGACCCTGCGAACGCTGCGCATGCCGTTTGCGCAGGTGGCGCACATGCTCGGGCAGGTGCGCGACAGTCGCTACACGCTGCTGACCAATGTGCGCCAGCATGCCGAGTCCTCCATGCCGGCCGATCTGCTGGAACAGCGCGAGGAGCTGCGGACCATCGTCATCCCACCCGGCGCCTGGGCGGTCGGCAAGTGCGTGGACGAGGTCCGCGCGCGCGGCGCGGCCGTGGTCTTCACGGGGATCCGCCGACACGGGATACTGGGCAAGGCGCCGGACGGCCTCACGCGTCTGCGGGAAGGGGATCTGGTACTGATCCACGGCCGGCCCGAGGCGCTCGAACACGCCGAGGGCGTGCTGCTGGCGGGTTAGCCGCGGCGGCTGCCATTCGAATCCTTTGGAGAATCCATCCTGAAACGCCAGCAGATCCATTTCCCGCCCAAGCACGAAGCACTGCGCGAGGATGTTCACGCGCTCGGCGATCTGATCGGCAGTGTGCTGCGCGAGCAGGGCGGTGCGGCATTGCTGGCGACCGTCGAGGAGGACCGCGTCACCGCGATCAACCGCCGCGAGGGCGACGCGACGGCGGGGAGCGAACTGGCGGCGCGTGTACGGGGTCGCCCGCCCGCTCAGGCACGGGACCTGGTGCGGGCATTTTCGGCCTGGTTCCAGGCCGTCAATCTGGCCGAAAGCGTGCACCGCATGCGTCGGCGCCGCGAGTACTTCCTGAAGGATAGCGAGCGCCCGCAGCCCGGCGGCATCGAGGATGCCCTGGGGGCACTCAAGGCGGCCGGATCGACACTGGATGACGTCCTGGCCATCCTGCCGCAGCTGCAGATCCAGCCGGTCTTCGTCGCCCATCCGACGGAGGCGACACGCCGCACCATGCTGCGCAAGCAGCAACGGGTCGCGCAGCTGCTGCTGGATCGGCTTGATCCGACCCTCACGCCACGCGAGTCGCGTGCGGTGTGGAATCGCGTGCGCGCGGAGATCACGGCCGCGTGGCAGACCGAGGATCACCCGCGTGAGCGGCTCACCGTGGCCGATGAGCGCGAGCATGTGCTTTTCTACCTCGGGGAAGTGCTGTACCTGGTGGTACCGGACTTTTACGAGGAAGTCGCCGAGGCCCTGCAGAAGCTGTACGGCATCGAGGCTGAGGCGCTGGATCTGCCGCGCATTATCGGCTTCGGCACCTGGGTCGGCGGCGACATGGACGGCAATCCGGACGTCAACGGCAAGACGATTCGCGAGACGCTGGATCGGCAGAACCGCGTCATCATCAATGCGTATTTCGAGGAGTGCCAGACCCTGGCCCAGGAGCTGTCGCAAAGCGCCAGTCGCGTCAGTATCTCCTCAGGTCTCGCCAAGCGCATCGAGCACTACAATACCCTGGTCCCGGGATCGCGCTCCATCACGCCGGCGCGCCACGACCGCATGCCGTATCGGGTGTTCCTCGCGCAGTGTGGCCTGCGCTTGCGCAATTCCGTGGAAGGTCGTCCCAACGGCTATGAACATGCGGGCGATTTCGAGGCCGACATCCGCCTGATCGCCGAGAGCCTGCGGGCCAATAAGGGATGGAACGCCGGCCATCACTCGGTGCAGCGCCTGCTGCGCCGGGTGCAGACCTTCGGCTTTCACATGGCGACACTGGATGTGCGGCAACACACCTCGGTGCATCACCAGGTGATCGCGCAGGGCCTTGGGGATGCGCAGTGGCTGGAACGTACGGCGCAGGAGCGCGAAACACTGCTTAGCGCAGCACTGGCGCGCGATCAGGGGCCGCGCGTCGAACTCGATCCCCAGGGACGCCGCAGCCGCGGCGTCTTCGAGGCGATAGTGCAGGGCCGTCATCACTATGGACCCGATGCCATAGGTTACTACGTCGTCAGCGGCGTACAGGGCATCGACGATGTGCTGGCCGTGCTGCTGCTGGCGCGCTGGGCCGAGGCCTGGGACAAGCGCACCGGCGAGGCCGCCGTGGACGTGGCGCCGATGTTCGAATGTCTGGACACCCTCGAGCGCAGTGCCGATCTGATGCGTCTGCTGTTGGCCGATCCGACCTATCAACGGCATCTGGCCGCACGTGCGGGACGTCAGGGCGTTGTGCTCGGGCACTCCGACATCAGCAAGGAGGGCGGCATCTGCAATGCGCGTTTCGCCATCTATCATGCGCAGGCCGCACTGAACGAGGCACTGAAGGGAGTCGTCGCCCATCCCGTGATCATGCATGCGCGTGGCGGCAGCATCGCGCTGGGCGGCGGCCGAATCGATACGCTGGTGCGCTCGGCGCCTGCCGGCGCGAGCAACCCGGTGCTGCGCATCACCGAACAGGGTCAGGTGGTCAATCAAAGCTATGGCCTGCGGCCGATCGCCATGCGCACCCTGGAGCGGGCCTTCAGTGCTCTGGCGCTATCCGCGGGCCAGGCGCAGCGCGGCACGCGGAGCGAAGTGGATCCCCGGCATGAGGCGTGCGCGGCGACTGTGGCGCGGGCGAGTCTTGCGCAGTATCGGCGGGTGGTATTCGGCGAGCCGGATTTTCAAGATTATTTCCGCCAGGTGACCCCGATTGATGTGATCGAGCGCATGCAGATCGGTTCACGTGCCACCTACCGCTCCGCGGCGACTACCATTGACTCGGTGCGCGCGGTGCCCTGGGTATTCGCCTGGATCCAGTCGCGGCATCTGCTGCCCGGCTGGTTTGGTGCCGGACATGGACTGGGCGCGGCCATCGAGGCGCATGGCCTGCCCGTGGTGCAGTCGGCCTGCGCGCAGTGGCCGTTCCTGCGCACTCTCATCGATGACATCGAGGCGATGCTGGCGCGCGCGGATCTTGATATCTCCTACGCTTACCAGGAGCTGGTCGATGAACCACTGCGTCATCACTTCGAGGCCATCCGCAGCGAGTACGAGACCGCGTGCCGGCACATCCTGGCGGTCAAGGGTTATGGTGCGCTGCTGGACGGTGAGCCCCAGTTGCAGCGTTCCATTCAGCTGCGCAACCCCTATGTGGATCCGATGAACCTGATGCAGGTCGATCTGCTGCGCCGCTGGCGCGCGACCGGCCGTGAGGACCGCGATCTGTTTGAAGCGCTGCTCGCCAGCGTCAGTGGCATCGCGCAGGGCCTGCAGAGTACCGGATGAATACCGAGCAGCTTTCGGTTCGCGCCGCGCGCGAAGATGAGGTTGATCTGGTATTCGAGTTCATCCGTGAACTGGCCGAGTACGAACGGCTGGCGCATGAGGTGAGCGCCACTCGCGCCGACATCCATGCGGCATTGTTTGGCCCGCGCCCCTTTGCCGAAGCCATCATCGGATGTATCGACGGGCAGCCGTGCGGCTTCGCCCTGTTCTTTCACAACTTCTCCACCTTCCTGGGCAAGCCCGGCCTGTATCTGGAGGACCTGTACGTACGGCCTGCCGCCCGGCACCGCGGCCTGGGGCGGCAGATGTTGGCGTGGCTGGCCAGGCTGGCGCTGCAGCGCGGCTGCGGCCGGTTCGAATGGGCCGTGCTGGATTGGAACGAGCCGGCGCTGAAGGTCTATCGCGGGCTGGGTGCACGTGCGGCAGATGAGTGGACCTTGCAGCGCCTGACCGGCGAGGCACTGGTGCAGTTAGCCGCGCAGGCCGGCCCTTAAGAAAACACGACGCTCGGAAAAAAAGGGGGCGGGCCGCCTTGTGCGGCCCGCTCAATCTGCGGGGGGTCGATCCCGAAAACGATTGCAACTGGCATGCCACCGCGGGCGCAGTCGTGACGGGCGTTGCCGGCGTAGGCGCCTAATTTTGTAGGCGAAAGTACCACTTGAACTTGGCGCTGCGCCTGCAGCGCTAACGCGCGATATATGCATTGTTGCGTTGCCGCTACGTTGTGCGGGCATGATGCAAATTATTCAGTGAGTCATTACCAAACTGTAAGAAGTACAGTGGTTGAAAAATCTACTGTAAACTGAACGGCTTCGCTTCCGTGATAGTCTGATTTGCATGCCGCACGCCCTCATAGTCGATGACGACCCGGACATAGTCGGCTGGCTTCAGGAAGTTGCGCGCCTGGAAGGATTCACCTCCACCAGCGCACAGACCCTGCAGGCTGCCAAGGAGCAGCTGAGCCGCCAGCGCCCGGATGTGGTGCTGACCGATCTGCGCCTGCCGGATGGGGAGGGCATTGAGCTGGCGCGTGAACTGCCGTCCGCCGACGGGCCGGAACTCATCGTGGTGACGGGACATGCCTCCATGGACAGCGCCATCGCCGCCCTAAGGGCCGGTGCCGCCGATTATCTCGTCAAGCCCGCTGAACTGGACCGGGTGCAGGCGGTGCTGCGGCACGCCCGCAAAACCTCGGCGCTGCGCAATGAAATTGGCGCATTGCGGCATGAATTGCGCCGGCTGGGGCGCTTTGGGCGTCTGCTCGGCAGCGCGCCGGCGATGGAGCTGCTCTACGACCAGATGGCGCGGGTCGCCCCGACCTCGGCCACGGTGCTGCTGCTGGGGGAAAGCGGCACCGGCAAGGAGCTGGCAGCGCTCACGCTGCATGAGCTGAGCCGCCGGCGTGAGGCGCCCTTCTTGCCACTGAACTGCGGAGCCGTTTCACCACAACTGATCGAAAGCGAGTTGTTTGGCCACGAGCGTGGCAGTTTCACGGGTGCCGACCGGCAGCACAAAGGCTTCTTCGAGCGCGCCCACGGCGGCACGGTATTCCTGGACGAAGTCACTGAAATGCCGATGGAGCTGCAGGTCAAGCTGCTACGTGTCCTGGAGACCGGCAGTTTCAGCCGGGTGGGCGGCGTCACGCCGATCGTGTGCGACGTGCGCATCATCGCCGCCAGCAACCGCGAGCCCGAGCTGGCCCTTGCGGATGGCAAGCTGCGCGAGGATCTGTTCCACCGCCTGAACGTGTTTCCGATCCGGCTGCCGCCGCTGCGTCAGCGCGGCGCGGATATCGAGCTGCTGGCGCGCCACTTCCTCGCCGAGCTGAATCGCGCCGAGGGCACGACCAAGACTTTCTCAGCCGACAGCCTCGCGAGCCTGTATCAGCACAGCTGGCCGGGCAATGTGCGCGAGCTGCGCAATCACGTGCAGCGCGCCTTCATCATGGCGGATGATGTGATCGACTGCGGCCTGCCCACCGGTGCGGCAACCACGACCAGCGATGATGGCACCACGGTGACGATCCGTGTCGGAACGCCACTGGAGGAGGTCGAGCGGCGCGTGACGCTGGCTACCCTCGCGCAATGCGGTCAGGTCAAGCGCAAGGCGGCCGATATTCTTGGCGTGAGCCTGAAGACACTTTACAACCGCCTCGAGGTCTACAACGGTCGCAACGGCACCGAGCCTGCGATGGCCGAGGTTGCCGAATCTGATGCGGCAAGACCGGCGGCGGCGCCACCTGCGCCGGGCGAGGATCGCTGGAGCTAGCCGAATCGACGGCGGATCAGTCGCATCAGCAGCGCGGTCGCCACCCATTTCACGGTAGGGGTGGCGAGAATGCCGCCCGCCAGTTTCGCGGCGCCAAATACCCAGCTGAGCGTACCGCGTCGCTCCCATTCGGCGAATGTCGCCGCCAGTGTGGTGCGCTGGATTGCGGCCTCCATCTCCAGAATCTGCAGCCGGCGCTCAATGATTTCCGATCGCGACTGCCGGGAGCGTTCAATCATGGTCGCTCTCGGTGAGCGTTTCCAAAGCATCCACATCCTTGCGCAGCTGATCCGTCAGACGGCTGAAGAGGCGCTCGCGGATGGAGACGCGTTTGAATACCTGCCAGCTCATCACGCTGGTGAAGGCGAACAGCACACACAGCACGCCCAGAATCCACAGGCCGACCTGCCGCGGAAACATGATGGCGACCCATAGCACCAGAGAGGTGCCCGCGAGCCACGCCGAGATGATGCTGATGGCGGCCAGCCGCAGTTCGCGGCCCAGCGCGTTGACCTCCCGTTCGATCTCCAGGCCGAGCATCTCCAGGCGTGTCTCGCCCATGTGCAGCAGCTGCCGCAGCAGCGAGCGGCCGTGTTCGATGAGGGATGCTGTGCCGGGAATCATCTTGGGTCTTACGCTTCCGGATCCTCGAAGCCGGGGCTCGGGGTGGGGCCGCCGCGCATGATCAATGCGCCGACGATGAGACCCACGCCGGCGCCGATCGCCAGCGCAGCCCAGGGATTCGCCTGGACCCAGGTTTCGGTGGCGGCCGCGGCACGGCGCCCGCGCCGCCGCGCTTCCTGTTCCAGCTCCGCGAGTTTCTCGCGCGCCGATTCAATGGTCTCATTGACGCGGTCCTTCAACGCACCCAGCGTGGGATTGTCCGCGCCGGCAGCATCCATCAGCTGTTCCGCCTGCTCAATAATCCGCCGCAGCTCGGCCGCCAAGGCATCGGCGCTGGGCGTGTCCTGTTCGATCATTCGTGTACTCCTCGGTCAGTGGCCCTCGAAGCGAACCAGGGACAGGGCCTTGATTCCCTCCTGTTCCAATCGAGCTGATCCGCCCAGCTCGGGCAAGTCAATTACAAAGGTCGCGCCCACCACCGTGGCCTGAAGTGACCGCAGCAGGCGGATCCCGGCGGCGGCGCTGCCACCGGTCGCGATCAGATCGTCAACCAGCAATACACGGTCTGCGGCCCTGACGCCATCGGCGTGCATCTCGAGTTGATCCAGACCATATTCCAGTGAGTATTCGACCCGGATGGTGGCGTGGGGCAGCTTGCCTTTCTTGCGCAGCGGCACGAATCCGGCCCCCAGGAGGCAGGCTACCGCGGCGCCAAAGATGAACCCGCGTGCCTCGATCCCTGCCACATGGGTGATGCCGGCATCGGCCCAGGGAGCGGCCAGCGCTGCCACCGTGGCACGCAGTGCCCGGGCATTCCCCAGCAGTGTGGTGATGTCGCGGAACTGGATTCCGGGGCGCGGATAGTCGGGAATGGTGCGGATGAACGTCCGCAGCTCCGTTGCTGAAATCTGATCCATATATACCAATGATAAGGGATGCGGATGGTAAGCGAGCCGGTAATCGTGGTGCCATCGGTCGTGCTACATTTACGGCCCTTTCGACACATCAAGACGCGAGAACCGCATGGCACCTCCCGCTTCGAATATTGAAATTGCCCAACAGGCCAAAATGAAGCCCATCGTCGGGCTCGCGAAGGATCGTCTCGGCATTCCCGAGGAGTCCCTGGAGCCGTATGGTCGCTTCAAGGCCAAAATTTCTCTCGACTACATCGCGACCCTGAAGGATCGCCCTCTGGGCAAGCTGATCCTGGTCACCGCGATTTCCCCCACCCCGGCAGGTGAAGGCAAGACGACGACCTCCGTGGGTCTTGGCGATGCACTGAACCGCATCGGCAAGAAGACCATCATCTGCCTGCGTGAACCGGCCCTGGGTCCGGTGTTCGGCATGAAGGGTGGCGCCGCCGGTGGTGGCTATTCGCAGGTCGTGCCGATGGAGGACATCAATCTGCATTTCACCGGCGACTTCGCTGCCATCGCGCTGGCCAACAATCTGCTGGCCGCACTCATCGACAATCATATTCACCACGGCAATCAGCTGGGTTTCGACGTGCGGCGCATTGCCTGGCGTCGCGTGGTCGACTGCAACGACCGGGCGCTGCGTGAAATCGTCGTTGGCCTGGGCGGTCCCGGTAACGGCTATCCGCGCCAGGACGGCTTCGATATCGTCGTCGCCTCCGAAGTCATGGCGATCTTCTGCCTTGCGACCAGCATCAAGGACTTGAAGGAGCGTCTCGGCAAGATCGTCGTGGGCTACACCACCGTGCAGAAGCCGATTCTGGCCAGCGATCTGCAGGCGCATGGCGCGATGACCGCGCTGCTGCGCGATGCGATGGCGCCGAACCTGGTGCAGACGCTGGAGAACAATCCGGCCTTCATCCACGGTGGCCCGTTCGCCAACATCGCGCATGGCTGTAATTCCGTGATGGCCACCCAGACCGCCCTGCGCCTGGCCGACTACGTCGTGACCGAGGCCGGCTTCGGCGCCGACCTGGGTGCCGAGAAGTTCGTCGACATCAAGTGCCGCAAGGCCGGACTGACCCCGGCCGCGGTGGTCATCGTGGCCACCGTGCGTGCGCTGAAGTATCACGGTGGCGTGGAAGTCGCCGATGTGGGCAAGGAAAATGTCGCGGCCCTGGAGAAGGGCATCGTCAATCTCGAGCGCCATATCGACAATGTGCGCAACAACTACGGCCTGCCGTGTCTGGTCGCAATCAATCACCGCAACGAGGACACCGACGCGGAAGTGAAGGTGCTCATCGAACGTGCCGGCAGCCGTGGCGCCAAGGTCATCCTGGCCCGTCACTACGCCGAGGGCGGCAAGGGCGCGGTCGCGGTGGCCGAGGAAGTCGTGAAGATGGCCGAGCAGCCGAGCACCTTCAAGTTCGTCTACGAGGAGAGTGCGCCGCTGTGGCAGAAGATGAAGGACATCGCCACCAAGATCTACGGTGCCGCGGACATCAGCGCCGACGCGAAGGTACGCAACCAGATCAAGGTGCTGCAGGACAACGGCTACGGCAACTATCCGGTGTGCGTCGCGAAGACCCAGTATTCGTTCTCGACCGATCCGAAGCTGCGTGGCGCTCCGTCGGGCCACATCGTGAACATCCGCGAAGTGCGCCTGAATGCGGGCGCGGAGTTCGTCGTCATGATCTGCGGTGACATCATGACCATGCCGGGGCTGCCGAAGGTCCCCTCGTCCGTCGCGATCGACGTGGACGAGTCCGGCAAGATCGTCGGTCTGTTCTAGGCCAACGCGGTCCCGCGCAGCAGGTTTTCGAACTGCTGTGCGGGAAGCGGGCGGCTGAAGTAGTACCCCTGCACTTCGTCACAGGCATGCTCGCGCAGAAATTGCATCTGCTGCGCAGTCTCGACGCCTTCGGCCACTACCTTCAGTCCCAGGTTGTGACCCAGGGCGATGATCGTGCGCACAATTGCCGCGTCGTCCGGATCGCTGGCGATGTGCTCCACGAAGGAGCGGTCGACCTTCAGGCGGTCCACTGGGAAGCGCTTCAATGAGCTCAGGCTCGAGTACCCGGTGCCAAAGTCATCGATGGCGATCTGTACACCGATGTGCTTGAGTTCCGAGAGCATCGCGACCAGCTGCGGAGCATCGTGCATGACGCTCTCGGTGAGTTCAATTTCCAGATAGCGTGGGTGCAGGCCGGTTTCCTTCAGCACCTCGGCCACAGTGCGGACGAAGTTATTGGCACGAAACTGTCGTGCCGACACGTTGACGGAGACTACGGCGGGTGGCAGTCCCTGCGCCTGCCACGCCTTGTTCTGCGCGCAGGCGTTGTAAAGTACCCATTTTCCGATTGGCGTGATGAGCCCGGTTTCTTCGGCCAGTGCAATGAAGCGCTGCGGGAGAATCGGTGGCTCGCCCGGGATATACCAGCGTATCAGCGCTTCGGCGCCGAGAATTCTGCCCGTGGGGAGGTCCACGCGGGGCTGGTAGTGAAGCTGGAACTGATCGCGTTCGAGCGCGCGGCGCAGCTTGCCTTCCGTCTCCAGTCGCTCGTTAATCAGCGCGTTGATTTCGCGAGTGAAAAATTGGAAATTGTTGCGGCCGGAGTCCTTGGCCCGGTACATGGCCGAATCGGCATGCTTGAGCAGGGTCTGCGCGTCGAGTCCGTCATCCGGATACAGCGCGATGCCGATGCTGCAGGTGATCTGGTATTCGCCGTGCTCGGTCAGCCATGGCCGGGTGACGGTCGCCAACATGCGCTCCAACGCCAGCCGCACCTCATCGGCGCAGCCTGGGCTGTGTAGCAGCAACACGAATTCGTCGCCCCCGAGCCGGGCGACCGTGTCGCGCTCGTGCACGCAGGCACCGAAGCGGGCGGCCATGGTCTTCAACAGTTCATCCCCGACATGATGGCCTAGGCTGTCGTTGATGAATTTGAACCGGTCCAGATCAATGAAAGCCACCGCCAGCCGCGTGCCGTAATTGGCGGCCGTGAGAATTGCCTGCCGGAGCCGGTCCTGCAGCAATGAGCGGTTCGCAAGTCCCGTGAGCGGGTCGAAGTTAGCCTGCTGCTCAATGCGCGCCTGATAGAGCTTGCGATCGGTAATGTCCTCGACGGTGCCCTCGTAACCCTGTGGCGTGCCGTCATCCTCGAGAATGACGCGGGCGTTCTCAGAGATCCAGATTACCTCGCCATTCTTGCGATACACCTGTGATTCGAATCCTGAAACCAAGCCGCGCGAGGTAATGATGCGCATAAACTCCCGGCGCCGCTCTGGATCCACGTACAGCTGGCTGCCGATATTCTGCAGACCCGCGATGAGCTCTTCGGGCGAGTCGAAACCGTAAATGTTCGCGAGCGCCGGGTTCGCGCCCAGGTAACGCCCATCCAGGGTCGTGCGAAAAATTCCGTCAAGGGCATTGTCGAACAGTCCGCGATAACGCCGCTCGGCTTCACGCAGCCCCTGCTCGGTCTCCTTACGGGAGGTTACATCCTGGATCAGTCCCTCGATGGCCAGCACATTGCCCCGCCCGTCATAGACCCCCACGCCACGATCCCATACCCATCGGGCGCGGCCGCTCGCGTGCACAAGCCGGTACTCCAGATCGAAGGCGCGACGCTCCTTGAGTGCCAGGCGCGTGGCCTCGGCCACCCACAGCTGATCGTCCGGGTGTTTGAGCGATTCGAAGTCGATGACCTCGTTCTGCAGCAATTGCGAGACGTCGTAGCCGGTAACTGCAAGGCACCCGTGGCTTGCGAACTCCAGCGTATGGTGTTGATCGTCGCGGCAGCGGTAGACGATACCGTCGATATTCGCGAGCAGCGTCTTCAGCATCCGCAGATATTCAAGTTCGCGCACGCCCAGCTCGCGACTGCCGTCGCGGGCACGATCCGTGGCGGCGCCGACGCCGAAGGCTGCGCCGAGGGCCATGAATTGGCCGGTGGCGCCGCCGTTTGGCTGGTGGGGCCCGGGGGCCGTCTTGGCTGTCATTCTCACGTTCCGTTGTTTCACTGTACGTTAGCAATGCATTCGTATGTGGCGGCTGGGTTCCGTCACAGAAATGAAGGCAATTACGTCGTCCGGTGAGGTATTCGTGAACGAGCAGCACATGAACTGTGCAGCGCACGACTGTGGTGCGCAAGGCGCACGCAAGTGGGGCGCGAGGGACTTCAGCCGATATTGGGTTTGACCACTGCGAGGATGACGATGGCGATCAGCAGCAGGCTGGGCACTTCATTGAAAAGGCGAAACCATCGCTGTGAATGGCGGTCGCGCCCGTCACGCAGGGCATGCATCAGGGGCAGGCACCAGATGTGATAGCCGATGAGCAGCAGCACCAGGGTCAATTTGACGTGCAGCCAGCCCTGCATCATGTAGGCCGGCGCCATCAGCACCATCAGGATACCGAAGAGCACGGTGAGCGCACCGCCGATGGTCATCATGACGAACAGGCGCCTTTCCATGACCTCGAACCGGGCCCGGCTGACCGAGTCGTTGGCGGCGACGTGATACACGAAGAGCCGCGGCAGATAAAACAGTCCGGCAAACCAGGTGACCACAAAAACGACGTGAAAGGCCTTCAGCCACAGCAAGTTGCACTCCACAGCGGCGCCCGGCCGCACCCACGAAATTATATGACAATTGCACCAATCGTGGTCGGCCGGGCAGCGGTTTGTTAGGATGCGGACCGTTTCTGTAGGAGATCATCATGCTTCGCACCCGGTACCCCGAACTGAATCTGCTCATTGGCGGGGAATGGGTCAACGGCGCCGACCGCGAACATGTTCCCGTGATCAATCCCGCCACCGAAGAGGTGTTGGGTCAGCTGCCGCTGGCAACCCGCGCGGATCTGGATCAGGCCCTGGCGGCGGCGCGTGACGCGTTCCCGGCCTGGCGCGCGAAGCCGCCCCACGAGCGCGGCAAGATCCTCAAGCGTGCCGGCGACCTGCTGCGGGAGCGCATCGATGATATCGCCCGCATCGCGACCCAGGAGGAGGGCAAGACGCTCGCCGAGTCGCGCATCGAGGTGGGGATGGCCGCCGACATTTTCGAGTGGTACGCCGAGGAAGGGCGCCGCGCATACGGGCGGGTGCTGCCGCAGCGCGCCTCCGGTGTCCGCATGACGGTGCTGAAGGAGCCGGTGGGACCGGTGGCCGGATTCGCGCCGTGGAATTTCCCGCTCGGCAATCCGGCGCGCAAGATCGGCGCGCCGCTGGCGGCGGGCTGCACCACCATTCTCAAGCCCGCCGAAGAGACGCCTGCATCCGCACTCGAGGTCGCGCGCGCCTTGTTGGACGCGGGACTGCCGAAGGGCGTGCTGTCGGTGGTCTTCGGCGTGCCGGCGATGGTCTCCGAGTATCTGATCGCTTCCCCGATCATTCGCGCCGTGCACTTTACCGGTTCGATCCCCGTGGGCAAGCAGCTCACGAAGCTGGCGGCCGATGGCATGAAGCGCACGACCATGGAACTGGGCGGCCATGGCCCGGTACTGGTGTTCGATGATGTCGATCTGGAGCAGGTGCTGGATCTGGCGGTCACGGCCAAGTTCCGCAACGCCGGGCAGGTGTGCGTTTCCCCGACGCGCTTCTACGTGCACCAGGCTGTGTACGGCAGGTTCGTGGAGGGTTTCGCCAAGCGCACGCGAGCCCTGAGGATCGGCGACGGTCTGGCTGAGGGCATGCAGATGGGCCCACTCGCGCACCCGCGCCGGCTCGAGGCCATGGCGAGCCTGCTGGCGGATGCCCGCAAGCACGGTGCGAAATTCCACACCGGAGGCGAGCGCATCGCGGGTAAGGGCTACTTCTTCCAACCGACGGTGCTGTCGGATGTTTCCGAAGAGTCGCGCATCATGAACGAGGAGCCGTTCGGTCCGGTGGCGCTGATCAACTCCTTCACCTCCTTCGAGGAGGCCATCAGCCGCGCCAATCGTTTGCCCTACGCGCTCGCGGCCTACGCGTTCTCGCGTTCATCGCGCACCGTGAACCTGCTCGGCGAGCAGCTCGAAGCGGGCATGATCGGCATCAACAGCTTCCAGATTTCGGTACCCGAATCACCCTTCGGCGGAATCAAGGAGAGCGGACATGGCTCGGAGGAAGGCACCGAGGGACTGGAGACCTGCCTGGTCACCAAGTTCGTGAACGAGTCTTAGAGCCAAGGACGCACATGACGGTCGTCGGCTCCAAGTCCATGGACAAAATCATGGCGCTGGCGAAGCGTCGCGGTTTCATTTATCAGGCCTCCGAGATCTACGGCGGACAGGCCGGTTTCTGGGACTACGGTCCGCTGGGCGCGCAGCTGAAGAAAAATCTGCGCGACGCCTGGTGGGAGGACATGGTCCTCAATCCCTGCGGCGGCGAACCCGGCCCCAACGGCGAGCCGGTACGCATCGTGCCCCTCGACACCAGCATCATCCAGAATCCGCGCGTCTGGGAGGCCAGCGGGCATATCGCCGGCTTCAGCGATCCTATGGTGGATTGCCGCGAAACCAAGCAGCGCTATCGCTTCGATCATCTGATGCTGTACGTTCCGGTCAGCGGCGATCGCAATGGCAAACCGCTGTTTGCGTATCTGCCCGATACGGCCAGTGAACAGAAGCAGAAAAAGAAGGCTGAAAAAGCCTTTGGCGAGGCGCGCTCGGTACCGCTGTCGCAGCTGCCGCACAGTGACTGGAGCCATGTGGTGGCACCGGACGCCGAGAAGGTCGGGACGCTCACCGAGCCGCGCGCCTTCAACCTGATGTTCAAGACCTACGTGGGCGCGACGGCCACTGAAGATGATGTCGCGTACCTGCGCCCGGAAACCGCCCAGGGTATTTTCGTGCAGTTCAAGAATGTCATCGACACCACCCGGGTGAAGGTGCCCTTCGGCATCGCGCAGGTGGGCAAGGCATTCCGCAACGAGGTCACGCCGCGCAACTTCACTTTCCGCAGTCGCGAGTTCGAGCAGATGGAAATGGAGTTCTTCTGCCATCCGGAGTCGGCGCATGACTGGTACGCGTTCTGGCGCGATCAGCGCATGAAATGGTGGCGCGGACTGGGGCTTGCCGGGGAGAATTTGCAGCTGCGTGTGCATGAGCGCGACGAACTGGCGCACTACGCGAAGGAGGGCGCCGGCACCTCGGATGTCGAATACCGCTTTCCCTTCACCGCGCCGGGCTTCGGCGAGCTTGAGGGCGTGGCGCATCGCTCCAACTACGATCTGGCGCAACACCAGAGACATTCACGCGTGCAGCTCGAGTATTTCGACAACGAGCGTGGCGAATTGCTGGCCAATGGCGGCCACAAGGGCGAGCGTTACCTGCCGCATGTGATCGAACCTGCCGCGGGTCTGGATCGCGGCGTGCTCGCGTTGCTGTGCGAGGCTTATACGGAGGACCCGGCGCGCGCCAGTCCCGAGTTGCTGCTGCTGAATCCGCGCGTCGCGCCGATCAAGGCGGCAGTCTTTCCGCTGGTGAACAAGGACGGTATGCCGGAAATCAGCGAGAAGCTGTATCAGGACCTGCGGCGCAGGTTCTGGCGTCGCGGCATGATCGAGCACGATGTGAAGCAGGCGATCGGCAAACGCTATGCGCGCATGGACGAGGCGGGCTGCCCGTATTGCATCACCATCGACGGTGAGACCGCGGCCGGCCAGAGTGTCACCATTCGCGACCGCAACACGGCGCAGCAGACCCGGGTCGCCCTCGACAAGGTCAATGACTTTCTCGAAACGAATCTTTTCGTGAGCTAATGTTCGCGCGCTAAAGGCGGCGCGAATTTTCCTGGCACGATCCAAACCCTGCTGCGTATCAGCACTGGGTTGAATTGGCGCGAATAAGCAACGGGTTCAAAACGCCTACACGCTTTACGCCTTAATCCCCTATATGGCGCTGCCGGACTTTGTTGTTAGGCTGCGACGCCATGTATCCCCGTCTGCGCGTCAACGCGGCAGGACGTAATCGATCCCTTGAGGAAGAGTTCATGAAAAATCGAGCATTGCTATTGTGTATTCTGGCCGTACCCGCGCTGGCGACCGCCGCCGACGGGGATGAGTGGTATATCGCGCCGTTTCTCGGCGGAATAACTCCGGATTACCGTCGCGACGTTGATCACAACAGCGTGGCATACGGCGCTGCGTTCGGGCGTGAGCTTGGCCCGATTTTCAACTTCGAGTTCAGCGGCAATGCGAATGCCGACTCGCACACTCACACGCCGGTGCCTCCGGGACGGCTGAATCTGGACGCGCTCTCGCTCGACATGCTGGCGGTCGGTAACCGCAGCGGCATGGTGTCGCCGTACATCGGACTGGGTCTGGGCGCCGTGCGCACGGACTACAGCCTCAACGGCGGCGGCAGCCCCGGGTATGACACCCGCCTGGGTGTCGAGACGGAAGTCGGCCTGATGGTCAAAATGTGGGAAAGCACCGATAAGACCAGCAAATTGTCGCTGCGCCCGGAGCTGAAGATGCGTTGGGCCGACCCGGGCAATGCCAATCTCAAGGACTACCTGTACACGGTCGGCGTGCAGTATTCCTTCGGTGGCAGCCCGGTGGCTGCACCCGTGCCGGTAGCAGCTCAGGCTCCGCCGCCGCCCCCACCGCCGCTCCCGCCACCCCCGCCGCCACCGGCTCCCCCGCCACCGCCCCCGCCGCCGGCATTCCCGGCCGCGAAGGCTTCCATCACCATCGAGGGTGTGAATTTCGCCTTCAACAAATCCGACCTCACGGCCGATTCGCGGCCGGTTCTAGACGGCGTGGCCAATGGGCTGAAGCAGCACCCGCGAGTGAAAGTGGAAATCCAGGGTCATACCGACAGCGTCGGCAAGCCGGCCTACAACTTGAAGCTGTCGCAGCGGCGGGCCGAGTCGGTGCGCAGTTATCTCATCATGGATGGCGTCCCGGAGGATCAGCTGATGGCGAAGGGATATGGCGAAACCCAACCGGTCGCCAGCAACAAGGACGCCGAGGGTCGTGCAAAGAACCGTCGCGTTGTGATGTACGTACTGTCCAATCCCGGCGACATCAACGTCAAGGGGCAGGGCAGCTCGCAGGACACTCCGCCCTCTCGCTGACAGCGACTCTGCCAAGGCCCCGGGCGTTCTCTTAGGAGTCCCCGGGGCCTTGTTTTACCGTATCTGGTTTATCTAGCGTCGGGCGGGCGCGGCCAGAACGTAGTCGCGGATATTGCCCTGCATGAGCCCCGGATTCGGATCGCGCTCCTGCATTTCCACGGAAATGCCCAGCGGCGCGCGGGCATGCACTTCCCGCAGTTGTTCGCAGGCCGCCGCAAAAATCTCCTCGCAGGCCTGGCGGCGGGTGGCGTGGTCCCGACCATGTCCGACGCAGATGGACAGATGCACGAAGGTATTGTCGGGCTGCCGGGCCGCATCGCAGTACGACTCGCTTTCATAAGCCCGCGTGCGCATTCCTCCGGCTGGAAACATGCCCGTGGCCAGAGCAGCCTGCCGCATGGCCTCGACGAACTTCGGCAGATTCAGTTGCCGGCGCAGGTTCGAGGAATGCTCGATGACGATGTGGGTCACGGGAAAAGCATCGCACGACCCTTCAGGGTCGGGCAAGGGTGGCAGGTCCTGGCACCGGACGGCTCAGTCCGAGAGGGCCTTCAGATCGCGTAACAGGGCGTTGCGCCCGCGCTCGACCTGGTCCAGGCGCTGGGCGGCATCGCGCAGCGCGAATAGATCCTTGACGTGGGAGTCGTGCAGCCGGCGGTAGGCGGCGCGTGCCGCCAGCCATTGCCGGGTGGCGCTCTCGAAGCGCGTCGACAGGTCGCGTCGCAGGTTGATGATCGACAGGGAGCTGAGCGGCATACGTTTGGCCTCGCGGGGTCGCCGGGGCGAGAGACTGCACTCACGGTATTACAGGCATGCGACATGTTCAGCGCAACCGCATGAATTTGCGAGGTGCGTCTCACCGGTCCGGCGCGCATACAATGATGGACGAGGGGCGCCCGACGGGGGCGCTGCCGCTTGAAGGGGAGTTGGGTCGATGAGTTCAGGTTTGCGGGTTGCGGTGATCACGGGTGCCGGCAGTGGCATCGGTCGGGCGGTTGCGCTGAGGTTTCTGGCGGAGGGTTATCGGGTGGTGCTGGCGGGGCGGCGCGAAGCGGCGCTGCGCGAGGTGCTGACGGCGGCCGGTGCGGCCGGTCACAACGGCCTAGCCGTGGCCTGTGACGTGACCGATCAGACCTCCGTTCAGGCGCTCTTCGCCAAGACCCAGCGTGAGTTCGGGCGGCTCGACGTGCTGTTCAACAATGCCGGCATCACCGCCCCCGCCGTGCCGCTGGAGGAGCTGCCGGTGGCGACCTGGAACGCCGTCGTCGCCACCAACCTTACCGGGCCCTTCCTGTGCACCCAGGAGGCTTTCCGCATCATGAAGAACCAGGATCCGCGCGGTGGGCGGATCATCAACAATGGCTCGATTTCCGCGCATGCACCGCGGATGCGCTCCGTGGCTTACACGGCGACCAAACACGCCATCACTGGGCTGACCAAGTCGACCTCGCTGGACGGTCGCGAGTACGACATCGCCTGCGGACAGATCGACATCGGCAATGCCCGCACCGAGCTCGCCGACAAGCTCGCCAAGGCGAGTGCCGCGCCTGAACCGCTGATGGATGTGGATCATGTCGCCCAGGCCGTTGTGGCCATGGCCGCACTGCCGTTGTCGGCCAACGTTCAGTTCATGACCATCATGGCGACGAAGATGCCCTTCATAGGCCGCGGCTGAGTGTCAGGCAGCGGTCGCGCCGCCGGCAGTCGCGATTCCGCGCAATTCCTGCTGCTGCTTGCGTGCCCGGCGCTTGGCGCCGATGCGCCGCACGTACAGGTAGACCACCGGCGTGGTGTAGAGCGTCAGCAGCTGGCTGACGATCAGACCGCCCACGATCGAAATACCCAGTGGGCGGCGCAATTCAGTGCCGTCGCCCGTGGATAATGCCAGCGGCATGGCGCCGGCGATGGCCGCGCAGGTCGTCATCATGATGGGCCGGAAGCGCAGTGAGCAGGCGCGCGCGATGGCATCGCGCGATACCAATCCGAGGTTGCGCTCCGCGTCCAGTGCGAAGTCCACCATCATGATGGCGTTCTTCTTCACGATTCCGATCAGCAGCATGATGCCGAGGAAGGCCACCAGGCTCAGTTCAGTGTTGGTGAGCATCAGTGCCAGAAGGGCGCCCAGGCCTGCCGAGGGCAGCGTCGAAATGATGGTCAGCGGCTGGGCGAAGCTCTCATAGAGCACGCCCAGCACCACGTAGATCGCGAGCAATGCCGCAGCCAGAATCAGCGGCTCATTGCCGGCTGACTGCTGGAACAGTCGGGCGGTCCCATAGGCACTGCCATGGATGCTAATAGGCATATGAATGCGCGCCATCGTGCGCTCGATGGCCGCCTGCCCGACGCTCAAGGCCTCGCCCTCCGGCAAGTTGTACGAGAAGGATGTCGAAATGGATGTCCCGGTGTGGCTGACACTGGTCGGAGTCGTGGAAGTATCGAAATGACTGAAGGCGGAAAAAGGCACCACGTGTTCCGCCGATATACTGATTGCGGCCCCCGTCGACGTATTGCCCCGCCCGGCATTCGCCAATGAGTTGGAGGCCAGATTGCGCGCGGCATCTTCGGCGACCGTACTGGCGGCGGTGCTGGTCTTGCCCTTGAAGGAGGTCGTTCCGGCCACTGCCTGGGTGGCCTGAGTGCCGGAAATCTTTCCGCCGGAGGTACTGAGGAACATGTCCCTCAGCACCTGCGGGTTCTGCGAGTACTCCGGCGCCACCTCCAGAACCACGTGATACTGCTGGGGGTTGTAGGGATCGTAGATGGTCGAAGTCAGCGCCTGGGTGAAGGAGTTGCCCAAGGCACTGTCGATGATGCTTTCGTTCAGCCCCAGCCGCGACGCGGCGTCCCGGTCCACGATGAGATCAGTCTGCAGGCCGCCGGGCTGCAGATCGGTATCCACGTCCGTGATTTCCGGGACGTCCTGCAGCGCGACCTTCAGCTTCTGCGACCAGTCACGCAGTTCCGCCAGATCATCTCCCAGCAGCGTGTACTGATATTGGGAATTGGCCGAGCGGCCGCCTCCGCCGTTACCCAGATCCTGGACCGCCTGCAGGAAGGTAATCACACCATCAACCTTGTTGAGCTGCGGGCGCAACCGAGCGATCACCTGATCGGCCGAGGCCTTGCGTTTTGACAGCGGTTTGAGCGTGACCTGGAAATTGGCGTTGGCTCCGCCCCCGTTGCCGAAGCCACCGCCACCCACCGATCCGGCGACGGTGTCCACGGCCGGATCCGCCTGAATGACCTTCGTTACCTGCTGCAGCTTGCGCTTGATCATTTCAAACGAAGCCGTGGCATCGCCACGCATGCCGCCCTGCAGCTGGCCGGTGTCCTGCTGCGGCATGAAGCCCTTCGGGATTGCGGCGTACATATAGACGTTCAGGAAAATCGTCATCAACAGCGACAACATCATCAGCCGCGGATGGTTGAGCGCAAATCCCAGGGTGCGCTCGTAGCCCGTGCGCACTGACTCGAATCCGGAATTGAACCCGCGCAGCAGCCCATTGGCCCGCCCCGGGCGATCGCGCCCCAGCAGGCGCGCGCACATCATCGGCGTCGTCGTCAGAGAAATGACCAGCGAGATCAGGATCGCCACCGACAGGGTGACGGTGAATTCATTGAAAAGGCGCCCTGCAATACCGCCGAGGAACTGGAACGGCAGGAATACCGCCACCAGCGACAGGCTCATTGAAATGACGGTGAAACCCACTTCACGGGCGCCGAGCAGGGCTGCCTGCATGGGCTTCATCCCATTCTCGATGTGACGGATGGAGTTCTCCATCACGACGATGGCATCGTCCACCACGAACCCGGTGGCGATGGTCATGGCCATCAAGGAGAAATTGTCCAAGCTGAAGCCGGCCAAGTACATGACCCCGAACGTGCCGGTCAGGGAGACCGGCACGACCCCGGCCGGAATGAGCGCCGCGCGGAAACTGTTGAGGAAGATGTAGACGACCAGGGTGACCATGAACACCGCGAGCACCAGTGTCTGCTCGACCTGGCGCAGCGAGCCGCGGATCGTGATCGAGCGGTCCTGGACGACCGCCAGGACAATATTCGGATCGATGTCGGCTTCGAGCTCGGGCAGCTCCTTCTTCACTGCATCGACTACTTCCACGATGTTGGCGCCCGGCTGCTGGAACACCTGCACGGTGACCGATGCCTTGCCATTGTAGAGGCCATAGGTGCGCCGGTTCTCCGTCGCGCCGTCCTCCTTGTCGTAGATCTGCGCCACATCGCTCAGGCGGATCACCGTGCCGTTACGACTGGCGATGATCAGGTCGCGGTACTGTGAGGCCTCGCGCGCATTGTCATTGGTGTAGATCTGGTAACGCAGGCCACCCACTTCGATGGCGCCCTTGGGCGCATTGGCGTTTGCGTTTGAAATGGCGGCTGCCACGTCCTGCAGGCCGATGCCGTACTTGGACAGGGCCATGGGATTGAGCTCGACCCGTACCGCAGGCAGGGCACTGCCGTTGATATTGACGACGCCGACGCCGTTGATCTGAGACAGGCGCTGGGTCAGCACGGCATCCGCCGCGTCATAGATCTGTCCCTGGGTGAGGACGTCCGATGTCAGGGCCAGGGTCATCACCGGGTTCTGGGAGCTGTTGACCTTGCGATAACTCGGATTACGGGTCAGCGCCGATGGCAGATCCGCATGCGCCGCTTCGATCGCGGCCTGA
This sequence comes from Steroidobacteraceae bacterium, assembly GCA_036498905.1. Classification (GTDB taxonomy): domain Bacteria; phylum Pseudomonadota; class Gammaproteobacteria; order Steroidobacterales; family Steroidobacteraceae; genus DAIDKA01. Next base: position 84,370 of record DASYER010000026.1, read on the forward strand.
ACATCGCGGGCTGCGCCGTCGATGTCGCGGTCGATGCCGAATGTGAGCTGGATATTGCTGCTGCCCACGTTGCTGTTGGATGTCATGTCATCCACGTCGGCAATGGCACCCAGGTGCCGTTCCAGCGGTGTGGCCACGGTCGCCGCCATGACTTCCGGGCTCGCTCCCGGCAAGCTGGCGGACACGAATATCGCCGGGACGTCGATTTTCGGCAGCGGTGCTACGGGCAGCAGATTGAAGGCGGCGGCCCCCGCCAGCGCCAGGCCGATCGTCAAGAGGATCGTGGCGACGGGGCGGGCGATGAACGGCGCCGAAATGTTCACGTGGGCTGGTCCACCAATGGCCCGTGCACCTCGGGCTCGGATTTGGGCGCGAGGCGTTTGGCGATCCGGTCGAACGCCAGATAGATGACCGGAGTCGTGAACAGGGTCAGCACCTGGCTGACCAGCAGGCCGCCGACGATCGTGACGCCCAGCGGATGACGCAGTTCCGAACCGGTGCCGGTTCCGAACATCAGGGGCAGGGCGCCGAAGATCGCCGCGACCGTCGTCATCAGAATCGGTCTGAAACGCAGCAGGCAGGCCTGGTAGATCGCCTCGCGCGGCTCCATCCCCTGATTGCGCTCTGCATCGATTGCAAAGTCGATCATGAGGATGGCGTTCTTCTTCACGATGCCGATTAGCAGGATGATGCCGATCAGCGCGATGATCGTCAGATCATCACCGAAGACGATCAATGCGAGCAGGGCGCCGATGCCCGCGGACGGCAGAGTCGAAAGGATCGTCACCGGGTGGATGAAACTTTCGTACAGCACCCCCAGCACGATGTACATGACCAGCACTGCCGCCAGCAGTAGCAGCAGCTCGTTCGAGAGGTTGTTGCGGAAGGCCAGGGCGGCGCCTTCAAAGGTGGTCGAAATGCTATCCGGCATTGCCAGTGACTTCTCTACCGCCTCGATCGCATCCACCGCGGCACCGAGCGATGAGCCGGGCGCGAGATTGAATGAGACCGTGGCGGCCGGGAACTGCGCCAGATGATTGATCAGCAGTGGCCGCGCCTCCATGGTCACCTTGGCCAGCGCCGACAGGGGCACCTGGCCGCCCGCGGCAGAGGGCACGTACAGCGACTGGATCGAATCGGTGGAAGCGTAGCTCTTCGGATCGGCCTCGATGATGACCCGATACTGATTCGACTGCGTGAAGATCGTCGAGACGATGCGTTGACCGAAGGCGTCATACAGTGCGTTGTCCACCGTGCCCACGCTCACGCCCAAGCGCGCCGCGGTGTCGCGATCGATGGTGATGTAGGCGGCCAGACCATTGTTCTCAAGATTGCTGACGACATCGGTCAGTTCCGGGCGCTCGCGCAACGCGGCCACCAGCTGCGGCGTCCAGGTGCCGAGGGTATCGGGGTTGGCGCTCTCCAGGATGAACTGGTACTGCGTGCGGCTCACGGTGGTGTCCAGCGACAGATCCTGCGAGGGCTGCATGTACAGGGTGATCCCCTGGACGCTCGAGGTTTCCTGTTGCAGGCGATGGATGATGTCGTTGACCGTGGTGCTGCGCTGATCGCGCGGCTTGAGATTGATCAGAAACCGGCCGCTGTTGAGGGTGACGTTGTTGCCGTCCACGCCGATGAACGACGAGAGGCTCACGACATCCGGATCCTTCAGGACCGCCGCGGCCAGTGCCTGCTGTCGGTCCGCCATGGCCCCATAGGAGATGGATTCGGTCGCCACCGAGACGCCCTGGATGAGCCCCGTGTCCTGGTCGGGAAAGAAGCCCTTGGGGATGAGGATGTAGAGACCGGCCGTGACGATCAGGGTGGCCACCGCGACCGTCAGCGTCAGGCTCTGGTGGTCCAGTACCCAGCGTAACTGCCGGCCGTACCAGGCGATGGTGGAATCCAGCCATTTTGAGGGGTCCACATGAGCCGGATCGTCGTGATCGCGCTGTTTGAGCAGCAGCGCGCACAGCATCGGCACCAGCGTCAGTGACACGACGGCCGAGAGGATGATGGTGACGGCGAGCGTGACGGCGAACTCGCGGAACAGGCGTCCCACCACGTCCTGCATGAACAGCAGGGGTATCAGCACAGCCAGCAGCGAGACGGTCAAAGAGATGATGGTGAAGCCGATCTGCCCGGCACCCTTCAGCGCGGCATCCAGGGGTGGCTCGCCCGCCTCGATGTAGCGGGAAATGTTCTCGATCATCACGATGGCGTCATCGACCACGAAGCCCGTCGCGATGGTCAGCGCCATCAGCGACAGGTTGTTCAAGCTGTAGCCGGCCAGATACATGACCGCGAATGTCCCGATCAGTGACAGCGGGACGGAAAGGCTCGGGATCAGCGTGGCGCGCAGATCGCGCAGGAACATGAAGATAACCAGCACCACCAGCAGCACGGCGAGAATCAGTTCGAACTGCACATCCTTGATGGAGGCGCGGATCGTCGTCGTGCGGTCGGTGAGCGGCGTGACCTGCACGCCGGCGGGCAGTGTGGCCTTCAGGCCCGGCAGCATGGCGTTGATCTCGTCGACCACATCGACGACGTTGGCGCCGGGCTGGCGCTGCACGTTGATGATGAGCGCCGGAGTCGTGTTCATCCAGGCGCCGAGCTTGGTGTTCTCCGGCGCCTCGACCAGATCCGCGACATCCTTCAGCCGCACCGGCGCGCCGTTGCGGTACGCAACGACGATGTTCGAATACTCGGCGGCGCTCTTGAGTTGATCGTTGGTATTGATGGTGTAGGCGCGCGAGGGTCCGTCAAAAGTGCCCTTGGGGCCGTTCTGATTGGCGACGCTGATGGTGGTGCGCAGGTCATCCAGGTTCAGGCCATAAGCGGCGAGGGCACGTGGATTGACGATGGCGCGTACGGCCGGCCGCTGCCCGCCGCTGATGCTGACCACACCCACGCCCTTGACCTGCGAGAGCTTCTGGGCGATGCGGATGTCCGCCATGTCCTCCACTTCCGTCAGCGGCATCACCTCAGAGGTCACTCCGAGGGTCAGCACCGGGGCATCCGCGGGGTTCACCTTGGCGTAGATCGGCGGCGCGGGCAGGTCCTGCGGCAGCAGGTTCTGCGCACCGCTGATCGCTGCCTGAACCTCCTGTTCGGCAATATCGATCGCCAACGCGAGGGTGAACTGCATGGTGATGACCGAGGCACCAGCCGAGCTGGTGGAGGACATCTGGTTCAGACCCGGCATCTGGCCGAACTGTTTCTCCAGGGGCGCCGTGATCGCCGAGGTGATCACCTCTGGGCTGGCACCCGGATAGAAGGTCTGCACCTGGATTGTCGGATACGAGACTTCCGGCAGCGCCGCCAGCGGCAGCTGCCGGTAGCCGATCATACCCACGACGAGTATGGCGACCATCAGCAGCGTGGTCGCGACTGGTCGTAGGACAAATATGCGTGACGGATTCATGAGCGGGCCTGCTGCATCGCAGCCATCGTCACGGAGCTCCAGCGCCGGGGGGTCTACCGCCCCCAGGTCTGCCGCCGCCACCCTGGAAGCCGCCCGGGCGACCCTGTCCGTTGCGGCCGCGGCGGAACCCGTTCGGGGATTTCGGCGCGTTCTTGCGTTCGGCCTCCGCCTGGGCACGGGCCTTGGCGACTTCCGCGGCCGTGGCATCCGGCAATTGCACCTGGGCGCCTTCGCGCAGCCGGTCGCCGCCATCGGTCACGACCACGTCATTGAGCTCGATACCGGACTTGACGGCCTGGTTCTCCCCATCCACCACGCCCAGCACCACCGGGCGCACGGTGACCGTGTTATCCGGTTTGACGAGGTATACGAAGGCGCTCTGCACCCCGTTCGGGGCGCCGCGGCGCACCGCAGCACCCGGGACTACCATCTGATCCTTGAGGGTGTTGACGATCAGCGCCACATTGACGAACTGCCCCGGGAACAGCGCCCCGTCGGTGTTATCAAATTGGGCGCGCAGCTTCAAAGTGCCGGTGGTCGTATCAATCATGTTGTCGGTCGTGGCGAGCATGCCGTCCGCAAGATGCTCCGCATTGGCACGGCCCGTGGCCACGACGGAGAGCGAGTTGCCGGCCTTGATCTGCTCCATGATCGAGGGAATGTTGTCCTCCGGGACCGTGAACAGCACCGAGATGGGATGCAATTGCGTGACGACGACGATGCCGTTGGCATCTCCGGGGGTCACGTAGTTGCCCTCATCGATCTGTCGCAAGCCGACGCGCCCGTCGATCGGCGAGACGATGTGCGTGTACGCAAGATTCAGTTCTGCGGTCTTTACCTGCGCCTTGTCCGAGGCCACCGTTCCGGTGTCCTGTCCGACCGTCGCACGCTGCGTGTCCACCTGCTGCTGCGACACCGAATCCTGCTTGATCAGATCCTCGTAACGTTTCATGTCCAGTTGCGCATCGGCCAGCTGCGCCTCATCGCGGGTCAGGGCGGCCTGCGCCTGAGCTAGCGAGGCCTCGTAGGGTCGCGGATCGATCACCGCGAGCAGCTCACCCTTCTTGACCATCTGGCCTTCATTGAAGTTCACCTTCTGCATGATGCCGCTGATCTGCGCCTTCACGGTCACGGTCTTCAGCGGGGTCACGGTGCCGAGTCCCGGGATGCGCACGACGATGTCGCCCTTGGTGACGGTCGCGACCGAAACCGCCACGGCATTCTGGCGGAAGTTGAAAGTCGGACGCGTGTTGGCCGCGTTCTGTTCCTTGGCATGGTGCAGAAACCAGACACCGCCGCCGATGAGCACAATCACAACGACAATCAGGACCCAATGGCGGCGCACAAACGCGACAGGCCCTGTGGAGGAGACCTGAGTCTCCGAATCAAATTCGTTCAGCACATGTTCCCCGCAAGCGGACTATATTGTTGCGATCTCAAGACCGGGTGGATCTTCAATTTCTGGTACTCATTTGACACCCGGCCTGGCTGCAAGTTGCGCTGCTGATGCAGCCGCACCTTCCGTCCCCAGCCACGCGGACGCGAAGATTAGCATGCAGGATGTCACGGGTTGCGTAACAGAATGTGTGGGATTAACGAACTGCTGCCGGCGGGTCACCGGCTGCACTACCCAGTGTTTGAGTGTGCGTCAGGGCCGGCGTTGGCTGCCATCCCCAGCCAGGTCAAATCGGGACTTTCCGGGGGGCGCCACCAGCAGCGACGCCCAGCCATCCGGGGCCCTGGGCGGGTGCCATAGCAGGGTCTGGGGGTCCAGGCGGGCCAGCTGCCGATTGCCGGCCCAGGCGGCGCCATCACTGACATGCAGGGCCTCAAATGGCCCGTAGGCGCAGGAGGCCAGGCCCGCATTGTTCTCGAAATAGATGACCACCGGGTCCATGGACTCGGCGCGGGCAAACTCGGCATCGCGTAACAGCCAGCCGGACATCCAGGTGGCCACCGCGTCGTTGCTGGCACCGCGGCACAGCATGCTGCCGATGAAGCGGAAAAACTCCCCCGGCTCAATGCTCTCGGCCGATCCCTGTCCGGGTGAATAGAACCTCAGTCGCAGCATGCTTCGCCCTAGAATTTGGCAGCGCCCGCCAGTCGCTTCAGCCGACGGCCTGATTGGCACGGTAGAAATTGCCAGACCGGACCTTGACCACGGCGGCCTTGGCATCAAAACTCACGCCGGCAGGATCCCCCCCGGCGGCCACGACCTGCATCTGCTCCAGAAGCATGCGCCGCACCATCATGATACCGCGATCGGAGGTCACCAGATGCTCGTCCGAATGCAGCGTGATCGGGCCCTGACCGGCCTGGGCCTCGAAGTCGCCGGGCGTGTCGCGGTGTTCCGCCTCGCTCATCTGCCCCCAGGTCTTGCCGTTGAAGAGCATGTTGCGAAACGGGGCATCCTTGCTGACCCTGGCGACCATTGCCTGGACATAGTGGGTGTCATCCACGGGCACCACCCAGGAAATGCCGGTCGAGGGTCCTGCCCTGAGCGTCACATCGGGCACACTCATGATGTTCGGCAGCAGCCAGGAGGAGATCCGATCAACTTCCCGGCCATCGGGCAGCTGCCGGATGGCGCTGTAACACACGCCGGTATCGGTCGCGAAGAAGTCCACCTGCGGCATGACCGCGAACTGCGGAACGAACTGCACGGTACTGAAGGTGGAGTGCAGGACCTGGACGTGGAAGG
>DASYER010000027.1:0-19314 GCA_036498905.1 Steroidobacteraceae bacterium
GGATCTGGAAACGACCCGCGCCGCGGTAGACATGAAGGTACTCATCGAGCAATTGCGTGAGCAGGTGCAAAATATTGAGTGACGTCTAGGGGCGTCCCTCCGTGTTCATCGCTGTTCACGCAACCCCCTATATCTAAAGCCTTTTCGTCACTTCCCTGTTCATGGGCGTCCAGGGCCGTCCACCCACGTCTCGGCCAAAACTGTAGCGAGAATTGTAGCTAGCTCGCACTTGCTCGTGGAGTCGCGCAGGTGCATTTTTCTGGCTACAAAGGGCCTCCTAAGGGGGTGAATCATGGCCGGAGAACTGAACTCCTTGACCGTCGAGCGCGCCCATCGCCAGGGTGTGCGGGTCCTGCTCGGCGACGGCGATGGTCTGTACCTGCGCAAGCTGACTCGTGATGTCGCCTCCTGGACGCTGCGGTATCGGTTCGGCGGACGCGATCGCTGGCTCACCCTCGGCAACTATCCGGACATGTCGTTGGCCGAAGCCCGCATCGAAGCGCGCCAGGCACGCGTGCAGGTGGATAGCAGCAGGACCCCATCGCGCTGCGGCGCGCCGAGCAGGCCAAGCAGCTTGCGCGGATATCCTTTGAACAGTTGTGCGAGGACTGGTATCGAAGCGAGATTGCAGGACGTGGACTCAAGCATCCGGGCGTGCCCCGCCGGTACCTGGACAAGTACCTGTTGCCAAAGCTGCGCCGGGTCACCGCTGCCGAAGTCACTCCGGCGCACATCACGCGCGTATTGGATGACGTGAGGTATCGCATGCCGACCGTCGCCAATGATCTGCTGCGCTTCGCACGCCGCATCTTCTCATTCGGCGTACGCCGACAGGTTTTAACCATCAATCCGGTCGCCGAGTTCTCGCCACGCCTGGATGGTGGCGGCCCGGAGAAGTCCCGAAGCCGCGCGCTGTCGCACCAGGAACTCATCGGGCTTTTCGAGAGCATTCGCGAAACGGAGAGTTTTGGCGGCGACAACCTGCTCGCGATCGAGTTGCTGCTCGCGCTGTGCGTTCGCAAAAGTGAACTGCTCGGCGCGCGCTGGGCGGAGTTTGATCTTCAAGGCGACCTCCGCGTCGGCCCGGTCTGACACCTGCCGGCCGCGCGCACCAAGACCGGCGAAGGGTTGGATATTCCATTGGTGCCGCAGGTGGTCGAGTGGCTTCAGGCCCTCAGGGTGCTGGCGGCCGATAGCGAATTTGTGTTTCCCAAGCGGCGCCAGGATCGTCGGCACCGCGTGTCCCACGTTGCTCTCGACACATTGAACGTCGCGCTACTGCGAGTAGCCCACGGCCTGCCCCACTTCACCCTGCATGACCTGCGCCGCACGGCGCGCACGCATCTGGCAGCGCTCGGGGTACGCCGGGAAGTGGCCGAACGATGCTTAGGTCACAAGCTCAAGGGTGTCGAGGGAACCTACGATCGCCATGACTACTTCAAGGAGCGCCGTCTGGCGCTTTCGAAGTGGACGCAGGTGATCGTTGAGGCCGAGCACAGCAAGAGCACGGTGACGCCGATTCGCCGCCAGCTCTGATCGAAGGCATGGGTTGCATCCTCTGGGGAATCTGCTCACACGCAGTAGGATTGCAGAGTTACCTGGTGGATGAATCGTGATACCTTTTGATGGTGTTGGAGTGCGAAGTGGCTGAACCAAGAGGACGATCTGTGTCGCTGCCAGATTACATCGTGGCCACACCCGCAGAAATCCTTGGCGACCTGAATGAGGTCGAGGCCAAGTACGCGCCAAAGCACCTCTATCTGGCTGGCCATGCCGACATCATGCGTCGCGGCCCACGGGTATCCATCGTTGGGTCACGGAAAGCGTCGGCCGAGGGTTTGCGGCGCGCCAAGGCTCTCGCCCGACGCCTCGCTGAACATGGCGTCGTCGTGGTCAGTGGGCTGGCGGCAGGAATCGATCGGGCTGCACATGAGGCCACCATCGAAGCCGGCGGGTCCACGGTGGCTGTCCTTGGCACTCCATTGGATCAGCACTACCCCAAAGACAATCAGGAACTGCAGGATCGTATTGCCCGTGACCACCTCCTGCTTTCGCAGTTTGCTCCTGGCCGGCCTGTTCAGCGTAGCAACTTCCCCATCCGCAATCGGACCATGGCACTCCTCACAGATGCCACAGTGATAGTGGAAGCTGGCGAAAAGAGCGGATCCCTGCATCAGGGTTGGGAAGCGTTGAGACTTGGGCGATTGCTCTTCATTTTGGAAAGCGTGGCGAACGATTCAGCGCTCAAGTGGCCAGCGGAAATGATCGGCTACGGCGCACAGGTCCTCTCCAGAACCAATCTAGACGTGATGATCGAGCACCTTCCGCCGCCGGTCACCGGCTCCATCGTTGCTGCAGAGGCTTGAGTTTGGCGCTAGCCACGTCTACTCGCCGCGTGGGCAGACGCCACTCTCGCTGCGATCCAGGGAAATCATGGGTCGCCTCAAAAGGGGGATCCTCGGGTCGTACCGAGGTTTGCCGAGCGCGTTTTCTCGCTGTCCCAACAAGCAAGGTTCCCACTCTTTTTCGGTCCGCAGACAACGCTGGTACCGGTGCCGGGTAGCTCCCCCCTCGTGCGGCACGGCCTTTGGGTTCCGCTTCGACTCGCGCATGCACTACAAGAACTGGCATTGGCTCGCGATGTAGTTCCGGTACTTGCCCGGATGAGTGCGGTGAGGAAATCCGCGATTGCCCCGCCCAGCGAACGCCTTACTGTTCAGCAGCACTATGATAGCTTCGTGGTAAAGATCGTCGCCCCAGCGCCGATCCAAATAGTCCTAATCGACGACGTCGTGACCGCCGGATCTACTTTGCGTGCGGCCGCGAGCCGGATCGCCGAGGCCTATCCCGACGCATCGGTTCGGGCCTTCGCCTTGATCCGCACGATGAGCGGTTTGGAAATTGATCAGGTCGTCGCCCCCGCTACCGGAACCATCATCAGTCCTTGTATTGGGTGGATCAAACCCCGAGGCGTCAGGGCCGTACGCCAGCCCTAGTTACTCCTAGGGAGCGCCGTGTGTCGCACGAAGACCGACACCTGCCCGTGAAGCCGACCAGACGTCTTCTTCAACTCACGTTCAACTAAGAACCCTTGCTTTTGCCAGAACCTCTGAGCGGTCACGTTTTGCTGATGAACGAGAAGACGAACAGTGGCACCTCCATGGAGGGTGATCCATTCCAGGATCATCCGGCAGAATTGCCCGCCCAAGCCTTCACCTCTCCGCTGCGGTGTCACAAGGAGTAGCCCTATATACCAGTCGTGAGCTGTTGGATGACCCTGCAGCAACTCAGCGACGGCCACTAGATCACCTTGCATCTCAACCCCCCACACATGCTTAAACCCGTGCGCGAACTGTGGGTCGAGCGGACCGAGAATGTTTGCTGCCGTCGCATCGGTCGGCGCCTGGCCTTCGACGAGCTCGTAGAATGCCGTGCAGGCAGCGGACCTTCGCTGCCGCCCCCAGGTGGAGCTCGAGCATTCCGACTCGGACTTCTCGAAGCTAGACGAGGTTTAGGTCATGCGATCCTAAACAAGGCAATCCGGAATATCATGGGCAGTCCCTCGCACAGGTCTCCCGCTGCGTGCGAATCGAGGAAGCGGTTGCGCTGGAAATAACGCCACGCTCTTGCACCGTACCTAAGGTCACACCGTAGAGTGGCATTGCGAGACCACCAATGAATGAAGCTACAACGGTATGGCTGACTGCGGCGGAGTGCGCGGTGCGCACTGGACTCACCGTCCGTGCACTGCGTGTCTATGAGAACTACGGACTGATCACGCCGGGTCGTTCCGCGGCCGGCTGGCGCCGCTACGGCACCCAGGAGCTGCTCAAGCTCAACGAAGTCGGTCTGCTCAAAGTCCTGGGTCTGACCCTGAATCAGATTCGCGATCTGACGCGGCGGCCATCCTCTCCCACTTTGCGTCAGCTTTTGGAGCTGCAACTGGAGACGCTGAAACTTCGAAGCGCCGAAGTGGCACGCGGCGCGGCCATTGCCGAGACTGCGCTACAGCAGCTGCAGACGGGCCGTTCATTGTCGGTCGAGGAACTGTGCTCACTTATCAGGAGTTTTGAAATGAACACCTCAACCGCCCATGCGGCGATGTCCGCTGCCGATGAACAAGTCACCCCAGACGCCTCAGCGCTGGATCGCTATGTGGGCCACTACTTCCGCAACCGCGCACTGGGGGTGTCTACGATCACCCGCAAAGACACCAAGTTGATCCTGGAACCCATTGGTCAGCCGGCACTGGAGCTCGAGCAGACCGGTGAGGCGGATTTTGCCCTCCCAAAGTTTGATCTCGTGCTGCACTTCGAACAGATCGAAAATGGCGCCGCGAAGCGGCTGGCGATCTGGCAGCGTGGCATCGCGCTTCGATTGCAAAGGACCGACGCGGAAACCGCCAAGGTCATCAAGCTGGCTATCGCGGAGCGCATCAAGGATCACATTCCAACCCCCGGCAGCCAGGAATCGTTACGCCAGATGCTGGACGGCCTCACAGCGGGCAACCCCAACTACGACCTGATGAGCCCTGAGTTTGCACAGGTCGCACGTGGTCGGCTGCCGTATTGGCAGATTGTAGGCCAGTACTTTGATGCGATCGTGTCGATCGAATTTCTGCGCGTCAGCGAGCAGGGCTGGGACATCTACCAGGTTCAACATGAGAATGACGTTCATCGGTACCGTATCTCCATGGGGGATGACGGCAAGGTCTACGGCTTCACCGAGGCGAGTGCCACAGCGGACAAAAGCGCAGTGGTATAAGCAAGAGATCGGGTACCGGCTTACGGCGAATACTCCCGGGCGTCACCTGCGGGTGCTCCGAGGCCCTGCGAGCTAGGGCTGCAGCCGCGCGAGATCTTCCCGGCCCGCCGCTCGGAACGACTCAAGCGCCTTCGCGCTAATTGGAAAGGGCGAGCTGCAGGTCAGGGTGTTCGAAGGCGCTTGCCATGCGATTGATCTCTTTGGCAGATGCACCGGCGCCCGTCGCCACTTCGCGCCACGTCGATGTGACCACGGCTACGCTCCTGGCAATAGCCCTGGCCTCCTCAATATCAAGGTTGAAAAAGCCTGCCGTCGATAACGCGAGATTCATGTCGCAGGTCGCTTCATCCAGACTGATGTTCGTCGTCAGGATACGTGGACGCACATCCGCCGGAGTGGGATTCAGATCGTACACTGGCGAGAGGGCCCAGCCCTTCTTGCTGATCCACAAAAATCCATGGTTCCTGAGGTGGTCGTCGACGTTTGAGATCAGGATGTTCAGAATCATGCGCCGATACAGTTCATGCGCATCCTCCTTTGCCTGAGCGCCGTGGGAGATCAGAACATCGACCAGTTCCGGATAGCTGCCGCGCTGCCCGTCCTTCAGACCCAGCATGGTGAGCGCGGAGAGGAATGGAATTCGAGTGTCGGCAGCGCGATCAAATCGTCGCGACAGGAGCACACGCTTTCCGGCGATGCTGCGCAGCTCATAATCAGGGGTTCGGATGCCGGCCTGCTTCGCCAGCGTGAGCGCGATGGACTCCCACAGTTCGATGCTGTATTCGTCGGTTTCCTTCGGAAATTTGGCGATCGAAAGCTGGCCGTGTTGGTCGACGACCGATGCCTTCGGCCGCGCACCGCCAAGCGATGATCCCGGCGCGAAAATCATTTGTAGATCTTCGTCGGTTTCCTCGTCCCGCAGTATCCGCTCAGTGATCGGTAGCAGACGCCCAAGCTCAACAAGACCGGGAACGCCCGTAGAGGTTGGTGATAGAAAGTTCTCGGTGCCTGAAGTTCGAAAGCGCAGGGCACCCAGACGGGATACATCCGACACGCCGAGCAAGTAGTCGAGTTCTTGTAGGGCGCGAGGGGCGCGGCCTTCACTGTCGGCACGACGGCGTTCGGCGCGTTGCATCAGACGCCGCCCCCAGGTATCCGGGGCTGAATCGCCAATTGAACCGAAGATGGGTAGACCTGTCGCGGGGACGAAGGCGCCTCGACCGATAGTCAGTGAGGGTTCAAGGGAAAAGCGTGCCTTCTCCTCAAGCCACTCGGCGCGGTACTCAAAACTGATCACTTCGCCGCCTGGTCGCGCATGACGATGAAGGGTGCCCACCCTCTTCAGTCCGGCCGCGAAATCTATATAAACCTCAATATCAGGCACGCGTGTTCTCGGTTGAGCGACGCAAACGAACGCGCCGCGGCAGGTTTTCGCTTGCAAAGGCCAGTCCGGCGGTGTCCCGAGCGGCCTCGGCGAGTTGGCCTAGTCCCTCAAGAAGTCCAAGCGCTTGGAGAACGGCCGCATAGATCCCAATGCTGACCGCTGAGTCACCTGCCTCTACGCGGCGAAGTGATGGCCGACTGGTAAAGGCGCGCTCCGCGACGACGCCGGCGGGCAGGCCGCGGCGGCGCCTGGCGTCCCGGAGGTCCTGCCCGAGTTTGCGAAGCGTTCGCTTCACCGTGGCGGAGGGCCGATGTGGGGTTGGCATAAATGTAATCTTCGTGTTCCTTTAAGAATCTATAATGCAACACGAAGATTATAGTTTGCAAGTTGTGCAATGGTGAGTTGGGATGGGGTACGCGCTTAAAGCGAGGGCTCCCGAGGCGCCAGATGCCGGTGTTCCGGGACCCTACGGGCAAGGACTGCAGCCAGTTGGCCATCGCGTTGCGCGCGCCGCCACCGACGCACTGGCACGAGTGCCGCACGGCATGCCGCATTTCACCATCCATGACCTGCGCCGCTCGGCGCGCACGCATTTGGCGGCGCTCGGGGTACGCCGGGAAGTGGCCGAACGATGCCTCGGTCACAAGCTCAAGGGCCTCGAGGGCACCTACGATCATCACGACTACCCGAGTCGGGGCGCGTACTTGGGTTGCTCGCAGCATTGTTACGCGCCTTTCGCCACCGGAGGCGGCAGAACGGAGCGAAGTACAGTTCATCAGGGGTGTTGTAGTCGAGCAAGGGTGAAGGCGCAGGTATCGTGAGCCCTGAACTACGCCAGTGCGCTTCGCGACCGTCGCGGTTGGCATGGAGAGACAGTGTCGTCATCGCGTGACGCACGGCGCGACCGGCACACTGAATGTCGCGCTGACGCGAGTACCGCACGGACTGCCACATTTTACCATCCATGACCTGCGTCTGACGGCGCGAACGCGCCTCGCCGCACCGCGCTAGAATCGCATCCGTCGAACAGTATGGAAAGACCAATGCGCGAACGCACAATCAAGACTCCCGCGATCGATCTCGGACCGGCCATCGAAAAGCTGAAGTCGATCCTCGGGCCTGAGGGCGTTCTTACCGATGCAGCGAAGGTGAGCGAGTTTCGCGATCCCTTCCAGCACCCGAGCTGGCGGGAGTTCGAACCCGGTGCGGTGCTGCTGCCGTGCTGCGTCGAGGAGGTACAGGCAATCGTGCGCATCGCCAACGAATGCAAGGTACCGCTCTGGACCAGCTCGCAGGGACGAAACAATGGCTATGGCGGTGCCGCACCACGCGTTGCGGGTTCGCTCGTCCTGTCCATGCGGCGAATGAACCGCGTGTTGGAAATCGACGAAGAGAATGCCACCGCCTGGATCGAACCGGGCGTGCGCTTTTTCGATTTGTACGACCACCTGCGTGCCACTGGCTCCAAGCTATGGATGTCTGTGCCTGACATCGGGTGGGGTAGCGTCGTCGGCAATACGCTCGATCATGGCGTGGGCTATACGCCAACGGGCGACCATGTCGGACAGCAATGTGGCATGGAAATCGTGCTGGCCAATGGCGAGATCCTGCGTACCGGCATGGGTGCGATGAGCAATGCGCGGGCGGCTTTGGTCCACAAGCGCAATTGCGGGCCGAGCGCGGACGGCCTGTTCATGCAGTCCAACTACGGCATTGTTACCAAAATGGGCCTGTGGCTGATGCCGCCGCCCGAATGCTACATGCCAGGCTGGCTGACCTTGCGCAAGGACAGTGATCTTGAACTGCTGCTCGAGAAGCTGAGGCCGCTAATGATGAACGGCACAATCCCCAACCAACCGATGATCATCAATGCCGTCTGCGCCATGTCCGCCTTTGCCGGCCGCGAGGAGTGGTATACGGGCGAGGGACCGATACCCGACGCGATTATCGAGAAAATGGCCCAGACGCCCATGCTCGGTCGGTGGGTGATGCGCTTTGCGCTCTATGGCGATGCGAAAATCGTGGAGCGCCAGAGCGAGATTGTGCAAGACGCCCTTCGGTCAATACCGGGTGCGGAAGTCCGATTCTCCAAATACGACGGGCGCAACCTGCCGGAGCTGGAGAACCCGCATGAGCGCGTACAGGCTGGCATCCCGAGCATGGCGCTCGATCGAATGACGCGCTGGTATGGTGGGGAAAAAGGTGGCCATATCGGCTTCTCCTGCGCCGCCCCGATCACTGGGCAGGATGGCGCCGCGCTGCGCGATCTCGTCAAGTCAGAACTTAATGCAGCGGGACTGGATTACAGCGGCGTGATTATTGTTTCGAAGCGAAGCATGATTCATGTCGGGCTGGTGGTGTTCGACACTGAGAACGAGGCGCAGGCGACCAACGCCTATGCCGCTTGCCGCTCGATGGTTCGCTCCGCGGCGAAGCTCGGTTATGGCGAATATCGATCGCATCTGGATTTCATGGATCTTGTCGCTGATCAATATGATTATGGCGATCATGCTCAGCGACGGTTCAATGAGAAGCTTAAAGATGCACTGGATCCAAACGGCATCCTCGCGCCAGGGAAACAAGGTATCTGGCCGGCTAGCTATCGGAGGTAATCGACCCGGGCCGCGAACGTTCGCGGCCCGATTGCGATCTCTTCACTCGGCTTGACCATGTCGGTCGTCTCTGCGGAGTTGTGGTGACTATTCCTCATTGCGCGAGTGGCAATTTTCAGTCGAAAGCGTTCGTCCTGGCTTTCGCGCTATCGTAGTAATTACTTAGCGCAATTACTATTCTTCGAATTTGCACGGTGCTGGCCGTTACGAAAGGTCCGCTTTGTGCCAAAGCGGACCTTTTCAAGGCAACACTGTCACCCTACGCTCGTTACGGAGAGGAACTATGAGGCTCGAAAAAAAGGTTGCCTTGATTACCGGCGGATACGGCGGCATGGGGCGTGCATCTGCGCGGCTTTTCGCGAAAGAGGGTGCGACTGTCTTCATCGCCGGCCGCAATGAGGAACGCGGCGATCAGCTAGTTGAGGAACTCAAGGCTGCAGGAGGGAAAGCTCACTTCGTTGAATTGGATGTCCGCCGACAAGATGAATGGGAAGCCGCAGTTGCGCAGATCAAGCAGGAAGCGGGTGCGCTTCATATCTTGATGAACATAGTTGGCGACAACGCACTGGTGCGCTTTCCAAACATCGACATTGATGAGTGGAACAAAGTCTTCGAGACCAATGTTACTGGCACGCTCCGAGGTATTCAGACGTGCGCGCCGCTAATCAAGGAATCAGGAGGCGGCTCCATCGTCAACATTGGCTCCGTCGCTGGGCTTACAGGCAACTTCGGGACAAGCTATTCGTCGTCCAAATGGGCGCTTGAGGGGTTGTCCAGGTCGGCTGCCTATATCTACGCGGACTGGGGAATTCGCTGCAATGTGATCCAACCGGGCTGGATCGAGACGGATCTTACTGCGGCAATGAGCAGCAATCCGGTCATGAAGAAGATGCAGGAAAAAGCGATGAACAACACTGTCTTGCTGCGACGTAGCGGTAAGGCTGATGAGATTGGTTACACCGCTCTTTTCCTCGCAAGCGATGAATCCAGTTACATCACAGGCACAGACATCGTCGTCGACGGCGGCTGGTTCTCATGCGCGCCGTACTTAGCCAACGAGCGCTCTCATCACATGCTTCAGCTGCTCGACGCCAAAGACAAGGCCAAGGATCTAATGGAAGATTTCATTAAGCACTTCCGCTGACGGGCACCAAGGAAGCGTAGGTTTGTTTCCAACCAGCCATGTCCGCTTTTGGGCGGATCTCAGACAAATGGCCGATCGCCTTGAATGTGCCCGTTGCGGACAAAAAGATCGGTGCGATAGCCGACGTTTGGACCTTTGGAAGCGGACGTTCCGAACGTCCTTGACCCAGGAGTCGACCCATCGTTGCTCCATCGATAGATCTACTACACGAGTCGCAATGTGATTGCTCTCAGTACCGCCCGCGTCCGGTCACGCGTGCCGAGCTTGGCGAGGATGTCGGAGACCTAGTTCTTGACCGTCCCTTCGGCCAGGTTGAGGCTGCGCGCGATCTCCTTGTTCGAATATCCTCCCGCCAGCAGCCTCAGGATTTGGAGCTCACGTACACCGAGGTCGATATGTCCGACTTCTGCCTGCGTGGCGGCTGCCAGCCGCGGGTAAATTGGCTGAGTTGCGACCGGCGACAACCAGTGTTCGCCACGGCACGCGCGATCGATGGCCGTAGTCAGATCCTCCGGGGACGCTCCCTTGAGCAGGAATCCCTGAGCGCCCGCCTCGATCGCCGCCAATAATAGATCACTGTCCTCGAAGGTCGTCAGCATGACCACCGGTGTCCGGTCGCCCCGTCTTCGCAACTCGCGAACCATGGAGATACCGTCCAGGCCCGGCATCCGAATGTCGCTCACGATCACGTCTGCCGATATCTCGCCTATGCGCTCGAGCAGTTCCGCTCCATCGGCAGCCAATAGCACCGCCTCGAAGTCTAACCGCTCGAGCAATGCCCGCAGTGCTTCTCTTACGAGATCCTGATCCTCGGCGAGCGCCACCCGCGTTCTCATGAATCACGACCGGTCGGGAGGAATACGCGCAGCCGAAAGCCGCCTTCCGGCGCTATATCAGTCTCTACACGGCCGCCCAGCAGGTCCATGCGCTCCTGGACGCCACGGAGCCCATGGCCCACTAGGTAGCTTTCCCGACCAGTTCCATCGTCACGCACCTCGAGCCGCAGGGTTTCCTCCTCTTGGCTCAGGGACAACCAGATATTGCGCGCATTGGCATGGCGTACCGCGTTGGTGAGCCCCTCTTGTCCCGCCCGCACGATGGCGGTGGCCTGTTCCGCCCCGACAACGCGAACGTGCTCATCGAGGTTCATGTGAATCTGCGGCGCCGGAAATGCTTCGGCGATTCGTCGCAACGCCTCGCGGACATCCATGCCATCGTGGCGACGAAGATTCGCTACCACGCTGCGCAGCTCAGATAGAAGCTTGCTTACCAAGTCCCTCGAGACGAGCCACTCATGACGTTTCGACACCGGGACTTCCTGACCCAGGAGATCCAGATTGAGCGCCAAGGCAGTAAGTCCATGGCCCGCCACATCATGCAGTTCGCGTGAGACGCGTAGCCGCTCTCCATCACGTGCACTCTCGGCGAGCAACTCTCGCGTCGCGAGCAGCTGGGCGTTTACTTCGCGAAGCTCTCGGGACACCCTCTCTGCCCGCGCGCGCTCGAGCGTGGTCAACAATGCGAAGACTTCGACGCTGCCGTAGACCAACAGCATGAATCCGGGGTCGTCAATACGCCACCGGGCGACCAGAATGGCCAGGAACGCAAGATTCAGTGCCACCAGAGCGATTACTGCAATTCCGGGGCGATAGACCGCCGCTATTGCCCCAGTGATCACAATCAACAAGATGGGCGTGAAGCCCGACGGTCCGAGCGCAAGCAGCACCAGCGCTGATACGACCATCAGGGACAGCGATATGATCGAGCCACCGTCTCTGCTGCGCCTCATGATGCCCCCTACGAAGGCGAGCATGCACAGCGCGGCCACGGTCCTTCCGGCTGTCTCTCCAGGCGGAGTCCACGCGGGCGGTACTCGCCAAAGGCCAATAGCGACTGCCGCCCAGGCTAGGTAGCCGGCGAGGAACACCGGGTTGGGTGCGAGCCCAGATAGAACGCGGGCCAAGCGCATAGGTGACCATAGCCGTATCCGCGTCTGCCCTGCAAGATCCGATCACTTGGATATGACCTCCGGCACCCCGCATATGACTTCCGGCACTGGGCTCGACGCGGCAGCGCATCCATCATCCTCGACACCCCTTTTGAGCTTCGGAACACTCGCACTCAGAAGCCTCTGGAGCAACGCCACTGCGCCCAAGACAGCGCGGCTCGATCGGCGAATTGAGGTCGTGTGCTTCTCGCATCGCTGGGGTGGTCGACGCGATCGTTCCTGCGTAAGTACTTTCATCAAGGAGGGAGCATGGGAAGGTTTGCTGGGATTCTCGGCGCACTTGTCGTGGCAGGAATTCTCGCCGTAATCCTGTGGCCGCATGGTGGTGAGCAAGGTCGGGCCGACTTTTTTGCCGATGAGTCCTATAACTTCGAAACACTACGTGTGCTCGACGACGTTGCGGTCGCAGGTGGCGACATATCCGACGTGTTGACCACGGTGGGCTCAATTCGCGCCGGAAACGCAGACGACTGGTATCGGGCCTGGAGCGCTGCTGGCAAGCGTGCCGCTGCATTGGGGACTCGTACCCGGGATGCACGCAGCAAGGGTACCGCGCTGTTGCGCGCACATACGTATTACAGAACCGCAGAGTTTTTCCTGTCTCCGACAGATTCGAGGCGTGCTGCCAGCTTCAAGAGCAATGTGGCCGCGTTTTACGAAGGCCTTCAGGCTCTGAGGGTGTCCTATGAGCGCATTACCGTTCCCTACGGAAAAAATCACCTCAACGCTGTCTACTATCCGGGGCCTGCCGGTGCCGAGGCTCGGCCCTTGCTTGTGGTCGTCGGTGGCTATGACAGCACGATGGAGGAGCTATATCTGTTGATTGGGTATGCCGCCGTGCAACACGGATATTCCGTGCTGACCTACGAAGGACCTGGACAGGGATCCGTGTTACGACAGCAAGGCCTGCACATGCAGGCAGACTGGGAAAAGCCGAATAGTGCCGTGCTCGATCAATTCTTGGGCACGCATCCCAAGCCGAACAAGATCGTGCTGTTGGGGGCGAGCCTGGGTGCCTATCTCGCGGCGCGCGCTGCGGCTTTTGATCCGCGTGTGGACGGGGTAGTGGCATATGATGCGTGGTTCGATGGTTATGCGATCGCAACACGCAACATACCGCCCCCCGCGCTCCGGCTGCATGCGCGTGGATACGATCACTTGTTGAACTCATTAGCTCGATGGATTTCGCTCCCAGGAGCGAAATGGTCGCAGGAGAATGGAATGTGGGTATTCGGAGTCAGTGAGCCCACTCAGGTGCTAGACGCATTTAAGGCCTACACCGTAGCTCCGGTGGCGGACCGAATCACGCAGGATGTGCTCTTGCTCGCCGGGACCGCCGACCTATTTATTCCCGTGAATCAACTCGATCAGGAGCGCAATGCCCTGTCCCGCGCGCACAGTGTTACGACGATCGTCTTCGACCGAGATTCTGGTGGCTCGCTACATTGCCAGATCGGGGCTCCGAGCTTGTGGCAAGGAGTGCTATTCGATTGGCTGACAGCAAAGTTCCCCAATGAAAAACACGAATTTCACGAAGCGATTCCTGCTGTCTGAGAGGTTTTCGGCAGCCGCCGCCGCATCAGCGCCACTGACCGGTATGGAGTGATTTCTCCGTTAGCTTGGGATGGCTGCACATGACCGAATACAGCAGGATTGACGAAAATCTCCGGGGTGCCCGGAGCCGCCCGACGTAATGTCCGCTTCTGGACTACTGATTCGGCAGTGTGGCCTAGTCGAGAGGACATGGCTTTCGCTGAGGCAGCAGTCAACTCAAATGGCCGACTTTTGCGGGTCGATTGTGCGATGAGGTGAATTTTAACCTGGCGTGCCGCTGGTTCGGTCGCTTGGGGCTTGAAGATGCGGTGCCGGAGCGTTCAACTTTCTCGAAGAACCGACACGGGCGTTTCCGTGACAGCAACGCGTTCCGTCATGTGTTTGAGACAGAACTACGGCGCTGCATGGACGAAGGGCTCGTCGGCGGCGAAGGCTTCGCGATTGACGCGAGCACCATCAAGGTCGATGCGAGCCGGGCGCACGCAAGAGGCATCGCCGGCGCCGCCATTGACGTGCCGGCTTTCGGTCCCGCGCCTCCTTTGCAGATGCGTCTGTATTCAGAGATGACGTGTGACTGCCGCACCGCCCTGTCAATAAGACGCTTTAGATTTCGGAATAATCCCATCTGACCGCTTCTGGATGTAAGCTCACCATTGGCTTTACGCACAGGCTTCTTTGCGCATCTGCCTACGAGCGAGGGCGAGGTTCATGTCGCACAATCGACGAGCACTTCTCACGAGCGCAGGATCGTTGATGCTGCTGTCCGTACTGCCGGATCGTCTTCTGGCAAATGAAGCGATGGATACGAGAATCCGCCGCGCGCGGCCGTCGGATGCGGCATGGCCATCACAGGCAGCGTGGAAGCGACTCAATGACGAAGTCGGCGGAAATCTGCTCCCGGTCCACTTTCCGTTCGACGGGCTCAAGTCCGCTCCAAATAGCGCCACTGCCGAGCGTCTTTTGAAGGAGCTTGCAAACGAGCTTGCAAATCCCTATTGGATCGCGGACACGCCCGCGTTGACGCAGACGCTTGGATGGGTCGATGCGTGGGTGAGCAGGCCCAGCGTGTATGCGGTTGCCGCGCGTAACGCCAGCGACATCTCAGCCGCAGTCAGGTTCGCACGTGCGAATCATTTGCGGCTGGTCGTCAAGGGCCGCGGGCACAGCTATCTGGGAGCCTCGAATGCACCTGACTCGTTGATGATCTGGACGCGCCACATGACCGATACCCACATGCATTCCGCGTTCGTGCCGCGGGGGTGTCAGGGCAAGGTCGCACCGCAACCCGCCATCACGATGGGCGCCGGCACTCACTGGATGCAGGCGTACCAGGCGGTCACAACCCAGGGTGGTAGATTCATCCAGGGCGGCGGATGCACGACGGTCGGCGTTGCCGGGCTGATCCTTGGTGGCGGATTCGGAGGCCACTCCAAACGCTATGGCACGGCAGCATCAAGCCTATTGGAAGCCGAAGTCGTCACGGCGGACGGTTCGATCCAGATTGCGAACGCATGCCTCAATCCCGATCTGTTTTGGGCGCTCAAGGGCGGCGGAGGTGGCACTTTCGGCGCGGTCAGCAAGCTCACGGTCCGCACGCACGAGCTCCCCGAGTACTTCGGCGTCGTCATGTTCAATGTCAAAGCGCCTTCGGACGAGGCATACCGCAGCCTGCTGCACGCCTTCGTAAGCTTCTACGCCGAGCATCTCTTCAACGAGCATTGGGGGGAGACGGTGTACGTGGGCTCGCACAATGTGCTCAGGATCAGCATGGCTTCGCAGGGGCTGAACCGAGAGCAGTCACAAAGAGCCTGGCTGCCATTCCTGGATTGGGTAAAGAAGTCCCCGAACGGATATTCGATAGCGGGGCCGGGTGAGCCAATGGTTATCGCAAGCCTCCCGGCGCGACGGCTATGGGACGCTGATTGGCTCGGGGAGCACTGGCAGGAGCTCGGGTTTCCCAGTCCGGTATTGCAGCAGGACGGACGGCCCGGATCAACACCGTCGGATGTCTGGTGGAGCGGCGACGCAGGACAGGTCGGACAGTACCTCTGGGGCTACGAATCACTCTGGTTGCCATCGTCTTTGCTCGCAAGCGCCTCCCAGGCGCGCCTTGCCGACGCGCTGTTTGCTGGGTCGCGACACGCGGGCATCGGATTGCATTTCAACAAGGGCCTTGCCGGTGCCCCAGGCGAGGCGATAGCGGCTGCGAAAGACACAGCTATGAATCCGGCTGTCCTGACCGCCTTCGCGCTGGCTATCGTGGCTGACGGGCAGGGTAGCGCTTATCCGGGAATTCCGGGGCATGAGCCCGACATCACCAAGGCACGTGCCAGCGCGAAGGCGATCGATGAATGTGTGGAGCAACTTCGCGCGGTCGCCGGGCGAAGCGGATCCTATGTGAACGAGACCAACTACTTCGAAAAAGATTGGCAGCGGGCCTTCTGGGGTGACAATTATCCACGGCTCGCCGAAATCAAGAAGAAGTACGACCCGAGCGGGCTCTTCTTCGTCCACAACGGAGTGGGCTCTGAGGCGTGGAGCAGGGACGGTTTCACGAGACTGTGAGCGGCGGCACTCGGTTTTCGCCGATTGGGTGAGACCTGGAGGTCCGCATTGGAGGAGATTGGGCGAAGGACTCGGATGACCGAAAGTGGCCGATTGCGATTTGGCTGAGCTGCGGGGACCGGCCATGGAGACCGCACTGGCTCGCGTCCTGCCTCTACTTCGGTTCACGATCTAGCCGAGCCGCATTCGCAGACTGCGCGGTGCGTGTCGCACACAGCCCTCCTTGAGCTCGCGAGCTGGATGGATTGTGGAAGGAGTCGAGCGCTATGCTTCGCTCCTCTCTTATCGATCCAACCGGGAGCCCGCCATGAGTCTCAAGTTCTACTACGCACCGATGAGCACCGCGGGAATCACGAGCCTGGTCCTCGAAGAGCTGGGCGTGCCTTGCGAGAAGATCAAGGTCGACTTACGGGGCGGCGATACCCAGAAGCCGGAGTACCTGCGCCTCAACCCGAACGGCAAGGTGCCGCTCATCGTGCACGATGGAATCCCGATCTGGGAGTCGGCCGCCATCACGATGTACCTGGGCGAAACGTTCGGCGTAGAGAAGGGACTTTATCCCGCGCACGGACCGAAGCGGGGCGAAGCGATGAAGTGGATAGTCTGGGCGAACGTGACCGCCGGCGACGCGGTGTTCCGCTGGGCGCGCAACACAATGGAGTGGACACCGGCCGAACAGCACAATGCGAAGGCCGCGGAGGTGGCGCTGCAAGACATCCACAACTGTCTGCGCATCCTCAATGCGGCGCTCGACGGTAAGCAGTTTCTCCTTGACTCATTTACGCTCGCGGACGCGCACCTGTATTCGTTCACGAGCTGGCTGCGCTCCATGAAGGTCGATTTCGGCCCGCACGCGAACCTCGAAGCCTGGAACGGACGCTGCGCGGCGCGGCCGGCCGCAGTGCGGGTCGCAGCGAGCGGATGAGCTTAAGGGGACGGGTACGAGTGGCGGCGGCGAAGGTCCGCTTCATGGAAGGAGAGCTCCAGATAGCGTATGACCTAAACCTCGTCCAGCTTCGGGAAGTCCGGGTCGGAATGCTCGAGCTCGACCTGGGGATGCCGCGCGCATGCGGCGATCAGGACGTCGATGGCGGGGACCGAGATGCCGACGGACCGTGCTCGTCGTGCCAGATCAAATGCGGCGTCCCACACTTCGTTGTCGATGGTGAGTTCCGGCAGTAGCCGGTCAAAGCCCTTCTTTTTGTCGGGGTCGCCACCTGCGCCGTTCCACAACTCAAGGCGAATGGCGCACCAACACGCTCTCCTGCGTCCAGTGCGCGCGTCACCCGATCCCGGACCGCCCGGTCACCGCTGGGCCGCAGCAAGTGAATCCAGGAGGAGGAGTCGATCAGGATCACAACTCAACCCTTGCGACGTGGTTGCAGGAGTTCATCAATGCTCAACAAATCTGTGCAGGTTCCCGCATGTTTGGTGAGCTCCGCCATGCGCTTGCGGCGATTGAAGTCCTGGATCGCCGTGACAATGGCTTCGCGCTTGGTCTTGGCCTTGGTGAATCGCATGGCATCTGCAAGGTTCCCATCGGGAATATCCACAGTCTTTTTCATGCTTCCAGTTTATCTAGGAGAGTATTCCTAATCAAAAGGTAGGCTGGAATATCACGGCTGCCCCCTGACACAATCTCCTGCGGGGTGGCAAATCGAGGCCGCAAGGTTTGCCTTCCCCGTCATGCAATAGCATCGAGGTAGGGCTGCATGACGCGGGACACGCGGCACACCTGAGCGCACCGCGCCAGCTCGCTGGGCTGCGCCTAGATTACCGCGGCGTTTGCGGCTGGCGCCCTTCCAGTCTCGGTTCAGACGGTTGAGGTCGAACCCTTTTGGGTCGAAGACCCCGCCGATCCAGCGCATGGTGTCCTCGTGCTGCTCATGGTCGCGATCGGCGAGGATCTCCAGGAACATCGCGTAGCCATGAGGTCCGCCGACGTCCTCCGGCGGGCAGGCATGCTCTCCGGCGATGCAGACCGGCAGGCGCGGATTGCTGAGTGTCGATGCCGGCCGCGATTCGATGACGATCCGGTGTTCCCAGCCATCCCCCATGTCATAGCGATACAGAAAGTCGCCGCGAAGGCCGAGCTGCGACACCACGGCCGCCACCGACACGCGACGGTCGTCTCGATAGCGAGCGGACTCCTCCCCGGAACCGGCTTCCTGTATCCACCAGTCCGGGGCAACGAGGCCGTCCCCAATCTCGAATTCGTGGGCATGCGACTGCGTCCAGCCCATCACCCACTGCAGATAGTGGTGCAGGCTTGCGAAGGTCCAATGGTCGGGGACGAGTACCCGTCGCCAGATCAGGGGAGCCACTTCCAGCAATTCAACGCGCAATGCCACAGCTTTGGGTCTCGGCGGCTTCGCCATAGTGGGTACTCCCGATGTGAATGCACCGCCTGAACGTTCGGCCACGTATTACAACGCAGCTCCCTGCTTCTGCAAATCAAATATCCACCCTCGACCGGAAGTGTCGCGCCTGATGAGTCGACCCGGCCGATTTGGCCCCGACCTTAGCGATGGGGGCCGCGCTGATCGTCGCGATCTTTTTCACGGCTTTCTCCTATGGGCCGTTGTTCGCATCGGATGGGCAACGCGACGCGGTAGCTGTTAACGACGATGGATCACACTGATAGTCGCGGGTTCAATACCGCATTGCTTCGTTCCGTCGCGGGCCTGCCTCGTTCTAGACTCGGAGATTATCCGTAAAGGATGCCCACATACCGGGTCCGAGGGTTCCCCTCACCGAGCCGGCGTATGCCATTCAACACGTCCGGCGCAAACCATTGGCCGTCGACATGAGCTGACGTCCTCTGGAATTAGCCATTCTGTTCACATTGCACCTGCTCGGGCCTATTGACCCGGGCCCGTCTGGCATCCACTGGCCGGTAAGTCGAAAAACGCTCCGGCCGGATCAGTGACCGCTCCTGGCCGGTTCCGACACCTTGCGACGTCCCGTAGAATGCCTAAATAGACCCGATGTCGCATAGACTCCCGGAAATGGCACCGCCAGTTGATGCGACGACAGTACGGGAAGCGATCTCGGTTGCAGCTCATGTCGCGCGGGATTGGGGGCTTACGGTTGATCAGCCGGTGCCTTTGCGATCGACGAACAACGCCGTGGCGTGGCTTCGGCCGGCAAATGTTGTGGCGAAGGTCGGCGTTGGACGCAACTCACGCCTGTATACGGATCTGCAGGTCGCCCGACACCTCTGCTCCCTTGACGCTCCTGTCGTCTCCCCTGCGCTGGAGTTGCCAGACATCGTTCACTGTCG
>DASYER010000028.1:0-26223 GCA_036498905.1 Steroidobacteraceae bacterium
GCACCGCAAGGCAAAGACATCAAGATCACCCACGACCCGGCTGACATTGCGCAGTGCCAATCGAAAGGCAGCGTCACGAGCCATCCGCCCTATCTCTTGCCCGGCGACGACTACAAACAGCTAAAGAATCGTGTCGTTTCCGAGAACATGGACGCCGACACAATTCTGATAACCTCTCGCGTCGTCGTTACAAAGGGCATCGCTTATCGCTGCAAAGCGTGACGCGCGCAGGTTAGCTGTGTCCGTCTGAACGGCGGCCGTCTCTCTGGATGTCAGTTGGCGCGGGGTAGCTGCCATCGCCGAATGCGCTGGAAATCGCGGCGGCCACTGCTGGCGGCACAAAGCCTGTAGCGGCCTCATGGCCGTCTGCAAGTTTGACCATGCGCAGTCGAGCCCGGCGCACAGAGACCGCACTCCAGACGGTCCTACCGATGCTCCTCGCCACCACTCTCGGCATCCCTCCGAGGCCGCACGCGGGTCCGACACGCAGGCGCGAATGAGAGCAGGCCTTCACCGTTTCGCGTACTCATGGCCGGCAATCTGTTAATGGATCGTTCGCCCAAAACGGTCGCAGAAAGTGGAACCCATTCTGGAACCCACAGGGTTGAGAGCGGAAAAAATTCAATGGATTCAATGGTCGGGATGACAGGATTTGAACCTGCGACACCTACGTCCCGAACGTAGTGCTCTACCAGGCTGAGCTACATCCCGAATCTGGCTGCCGGGTGAGCCTTCGGGGGCTCACGCGGGGCGCGCAGTGTACTCGACGGCACGGCGCAGGAACAAGGGCGGCGCGCGATCCTCAGGGAGGGTCAGCTGGGAGGCTGGTCGCCGGTGAATTTGATGGGGGTCGCCCCGGTCACCGCGCCGATGGTCGCCGTGTCGCTGACATACAGGCGGACGGCCCGCTCGAACTTCATCGTTCCTTCGACGACTGCGCCGGGACCGACCACGATGCGGGGTTTGTCGCTGTCGCTCCACCAGTGAAAGAATCCGGTTGAGGGTTTGTGCACGACGATGCCGCCGCGCACATGGGAATTGGCGCCGATTTCGATATTGCCGTTGACGGTGCTGATGCCGCCATTGACCGTGGCACCCGCCAGGATGATCGCGCCGTTGACGTTGGACAGATGACCGCCGACTTCTGAGTTCTGGCGCAGAGCGAGGGTTCCGTTGACGGTGGTGACCATCGCGCTCACCTTCGCGCCTTGTCCCAGTGCAATGCCGCCATTGACCGTGGTCAACGAAGTGGCCGTGGCGTGATCCCCGATGCTGATGTTGCCATTCACGGTATGGCCGTCCGATAACTGCGCATTGTCATCGGCGCGAATCGAGCCGTTGAGGGTGGAGACTTCGCCGCCGGGCTTGCCGGCGTTGACGTGAATGGAGCCATTGATCGCATGGTTACCGGTCACATCATTGTCGTGGTCGCTCTCCGCGCTGCTGGCGCCAGAGTCCGTTCCGGCTCCGTTCGTGGCCGTGTTGTCATTGTCGTGGGAGTTGATGCAGCCGCTGAGTGAGAGCGCGCACAGGAGCGTCCAGGCCAGCGCCTGTGGCAGGTTGCGTACGGTGCTCATGATTTTCAAGGCTCCCCCGACATTCAAGTCGTGTGTGCGACCGCGAACTGCGCCAGCGCTGCCAGGCCACGCCGATACGGTGTCTCCGGCAGCACGGTCAATGCCTGCAGCGCCAGCTCGGATTCACGCTGCGCTACACGGGATGCGTAATCGATGCCACCTGTGGATTCGATGGCCGCGACGATCGGTTCGAGCTGTGCGAGGCCGCCCTGACGGATGGCCGTGCGAATCAGGGCTCGGTCGGCCTCGCCGGCCGAACGCAGCGCGTGGATGAGGGGCAGGGTGGGTTTACCCTCGGCCAGATCATCGCCCAGGTTCTTGCCCCGCTCAGCCGGGTTGGAGCGAAAATCGAGCACGTCATCGACGAGCTGGTAGGCCGTGCCCAAATGACGCCCATAGTCGGCCAGCGCCCGCTGCACTTCGGGTGGGCTGTTCGCCAGCACCGCGGCGACTTCGGCGCCGGCTTCGAAGAGCCGTGCCGTCTTTCTATAGATGACGTCCAGATAACGTTGCTCGGTGGTCTCCGGATCATGCGCGTGCATGAGCTGCAGCACCTCACCCTCCGCGATCACATTCGTGGCATCGGCCATGATGGCCAGGACCCGTTGGCTTCCCAGCCCCGCCATCATCTGAAACGCGCGAGAGTAGACAAAGTCACCGACCAGGACGCTGGCCTGGTTGCCGAAGACCTCATTGGCGGTATCTCGCCCGCGGCGCATCGAGGAACCGTCGACGACATCGTCATGCAGCAGCGTGGCCGTATGAACGAACT
This sequence comes from Steroidobacteraceae bacterium, assembly GCA_036498905.1. Taxonomy (GTDB): domain Bacteria; phylum Pseudomonadota; class Gammaproteobacteria; order Steroidobacterales; family Steroidobacteraceae; genus DAIDKA01. Next base: position 2,350 of record DASYER010000028.1, read on the forward strand.
CGATGAATGCCGCAGCTTCAACGTGAGCGTTGCTGTCGGAAGCGCAGGCGCGGCCGGCCAGAACCACGAGCAGGGGCCGCAGGCGTTTCCCGCCTCCTGCGATGATGTATTCGGCGATCCGATCAACCAGGGGGACCGAGCTGCGCAGGCGCGCCCTGATGACCGCATCCACGGCGGTGAGGTCGGAATTGACGATGGAACGGATTTCTACAAGGGTCATGAGTGCGAGGGCTGTGTAAAACTGGGGCATCGTAACTGACGCGGAGCCTATTGTAAGTCCCCGTGAGGGCTGGAAAACTCCAGGGTTTGACCCGCCCGGCTCCGGTCAGTAGAATGCGCGACCTTTCGCGTAGCCCCGAATCCGGGCTGGGCGCGCAACTTCATGCAGGAATTAAACATGTACGCGGTTATCGCCACAGGCGGCAAGCAGTATCGGGTCACCAAGGACACGGTCCTGAAAGTAGAGAAACTGGACGCCCTTCCCGGCGAGACCGTCGAATTTGCCGACGTGCGGCTGGTAGGCGAGGGGACCGACGTGAAGATCGGCGCCCCGCGCGTGGACGGCACCAAGGTGCTGGCCACCGTCGTGCGTCACGGCCAGGGCGAGAAGGCGGTCATCGTCAAGTTTCGGCGCCGCAAGCATTACATGCGTCAGGGTACGCACCGGCAGCTCTTCACGGAAGTGAAGGTTACCGACATCAGCGCGGCCTAAGCGCGCCACCTATTCGTTAAGGATCAGCACACATGGCACATAAAAAGGCTGGCGGCAGCACCCGAAACGGCCGCGATTCGCACTCCAAGCGACTGGGCGTCAAGCGCTTCGGTGGTGAACTGGTAGCCGCGGGCAACATTCTGGTTCGCCAGCGCGGCACGCCGATGCGCGCCGGTCCGAACGTGGGCGTGGGCACTGACCACACCCTGTTCGCCCTGGTGCACGGCCGAGTGCAGTTTGCCCGCAAGGGCGTCGAGCAGCGTACGTACGTCAGCGTGCTGCCCGAGGACGCTTCGGCCACCAATTGATCCCTTGAGGGCCGGCAAGCGGTTCGCAGGTTCCCGCCCTCATGAAATTCGTCGATGAAGCCCGCGTCAAAGTTCAGGCGGGCAACGGTGGTCGTGGCTGCGCCAGTTTCAGGCGCGAGAAGTTCGTTCCCTTCGGTGGTCCGGATGGGGGCGACGGTGGCCACGGCGGCAGCGTGTGGCTGCGGGCCGTACCCGGCATCAATACCCTCGCCGACTTTCGGGTCGAACGCACCTACCGTGCACCCCATGGAACCGCGGGCAGCAGCAACGGCTGCACGGGTGCCGCGGGCTCCGACCTGTACGTTCTCCTGCCCGTCGGAACAGTAGTACGGGATTCAGACACCGGCGAGCAGCTGGGCGATCTGGCGAAAGTCGGCGAAGAACTGCTCGTGGCCCGCGGCGGCAAGGGCGGCTGGGGCAATACCCGCTTCAAATCCAGCACCAATCGCACGCCGCGCCAGTTCGGTCCCGGCCTGCCCGGGGAAAAGCGCCAGCTCGAACTTGAAATGAAGGTGATCGCCGATGTCGGGCTGCTGGGCATGCCCAACGCCGGCAAATCGACCCTGATCCGCGCGGTCTCGCATGCGCGCCCGAAGGTCGCCGACTATCCGTTCACCACCTTGTATCCAAACCTGGGCGTGGTGAATGCCGGCGAGCAGCGCAGCTTCGTGATGGCCGACATTCCGGGTCTGATCGAGGGCGCGGCTGAGGGGGCCGGCTTGGGAATCCGCTTTCTGAAACATCTGCAGCGCACCCGCGTACTGCTGCATCTGGTGGACATTGCGCCGCTGGACCCGGCGACCGATCCGGTCAAGGAAGTGCGCGCGATCGTCGCGGAGCTGAAGAACTTCAGTGCGGACCTGGCCGACAAGCCGCGCTGGCTGCTGCTGAACAAGAGCGATCTGCTGCCACCGGCAGAGGCCGCGGCCCGGGGGAAGGAGATCGTGCGGCGATTACGCTTTCGCGGACCGCACTTCCTGATTTCGGGGGCGACGGGTGAGGGGACGCCTGAACTGGTTCAGGCGGTAATGACGTTCCTCGAACAGAACCAGCGCGCGGCGCCGGTGGAAGGGGAAGATTCGCCTTAGGCCATCGCGCGGATGCGCGCAGCGAGCCGGCTCTTGTGCCGGTCGGCCTTGTTACGATGAATGATCTGCTTGTTGACCAACGCGTCGATGACCGGAACGGCCTCGCGATAGCTGGTGCCGGCCACTTCCTTGTTGCCACCCTCGACGGCCGCCGTGACCTTGCGCACGGCACTGCGCATGCGTGAGCGTAGGGCAACATTGCGTACGCGGTGCTTGTCAGCCTGGCGAGCGGCTTTTTCCGCGGACTTGGTATTGGCCAAAGGACTCTCCAAAAAAACGACGGGGCATGCCCGATTCAAGGGGGCCGTAGTCTGCTGTTCGACCCTACGGTTGTCAACTTAGAAGGCCCCAACTTGCCTATAATTTCAACTAAATGCATCTGATACGCGGACTTCCTCCGGCCGGTTCTGTGACCGGTCCACATGCCCTGACGGTGGGTACCTACGACGGCCTGCACCTGGGGCATCAGGCGCTGCTGGCGCGCCTCGGGGAGCATGCCGGGCGCCTGGGCGTACCCACCGTGATGGTCACGTTCGAACCGATGCCCCGGGAGTTCCTGACCCCCGACAATCCGCCGGTGCGGCTGACATCGCTGCGGGAACGGTGGCGGTACCTTGAAAACACCGGACTTGACCGGCTGTGCGTGCTGCGCTTCGGCGCCGCCCTGCGCAGCCTGACCGCGGATGAGTTCGCGCAGCAGCTGGCCGAACGCCTGCGCCCGGCGATCGTCGTGGTGGGGCACGACTTCCGGTTCGGCCGCAACGGCCAGGGAACGGCCGACTCGTTGTACGCGGCCGGTCAGCGCTTCGGGTTCGCCGTCGATATCGTGGAGCCGGTGACACTGGCCGGAGAGCGCTTAAGCAGCAGCGCGATCCGCGAGGCACTCGCGGCCGCTGACTTGAAGCGGGCCGAGCGGCTGTTGGGCCGTCCCTATACGATGACCGGCCGGGTGGTGCGCGGGGAGCAACTGGGACGTAAGCTGGGGTTCCCAACGGCCAATGTGCGCTTCCCGCACCGCCGGCTGCCCCTGGGCGGGATTTTCGCGGTGCGCGTGCGCGTGCGTGGCGGATCGCAGGTGCCCCTGGCCGCGGTGGCGAGCATCGGTACCCGGCCCACGGTGGGCGGTACCGAACCGCTGCTCGAAGTGCATGTGTTCGATTTCGTGGGCGACCTGTATGGCCGCGAAATCTTGGTTGAGTGCGTGCAGTTCCTGCGAGCCGAACTGAAATTCGAGTCGCTGGATGCGATGGTCGCGCAGATCCACGAGGATGCCGAGCAGGCGCGACAGCTGTTGAATATTTGAGTGAGCGATCAAGTGCCTGATTACAAGCAAACCCTGAACCTGCCGCAGACCGGCTTCTCGATGAAGGCCGATCTGGCGCAGCGCGAACCGAAAATGCTGGCCGAGTGGGAACAGTCGGATCTGTATGGTCGGATTCGCGCGGCAGCGGCCGGTCGGCCGCGCTTCGTGCTTCACGATGGACCGCCGTACGCGAATGGCACGATTCATCTCGGCCATGCGCTGAATAAGATTCTCAAGGACATCATCGTCAAGTCACATCAGCTGGATGGCTTTGATGCGCCGTATGTGCCGGGTTGGGACGGCCACGGCCTGCCCATCGAGCAGCAGGTCGAGAAAAAGTACGGGCGTCCGGGGCAGAAACTGGATGCCGCGGCATTTCGCGCCGCCTGTCGCGCCTACGCGAACGAGCAGGTGAACCTGCAGCGCACCGACTTCAAGCGTCTGGGGGTGCTGGGGGATTGGGATCATCCGTACCTGACCATGGATTCGCGCTACGAGGCGCATCAGATCCGCGTGCTCGGTCGCATCATCGCCAACGGGCATCTGTACAAGGGTGTCAAACCCGTGCACTGGTGTTTCGACTGTCGCTCGGCGCTGGCCGAGGCCGAAGTCGAATACGAGGATCACACCTCGATCGCGATCGACGTGGCCTTCCGCGTGCTCGACAACCGCGATCTGGAGCAGCGCATCGGCGCTGTCGCCGGCTCCCTCGGCACCACCCCCACCGCCATCGTCATCTGGACGACGACGCCGTGGTCGCTCCCCGCCAACCAGGCGGTGGCGCTGAATGCGGAGTTTGACTACGTACTGGTGCACACGCCGGGTCGCAACCTGATCCTCGCGCTGCAGCTGGCCGAGGCGTGCCTGGCGCGTTATGAACTGCTCACCGATGATGCCGTGGAGGCGGAACTGCCGAAGGCGACGTTCAAGGGCCGCGTGCTCGAGCACCTGCGCGTCGCGCATCCGTTCCAGCCCTACGATGTGCCGGTGATCCTCGGGGAGCACGTGACGGCCGATGCCGGCACGGGCGCGGTGCACACGGCGCCCGCGCATGGCCAGGAAGACTTCGCGGTGGCGCGTCGCTACAACCTTGCGGTGCCGAATCCCACCGGCAATGACGGGCGCTTCGTGCCCGACACGCCGCTGGTCGGCGGCATGAAGCTCGAGGAGGGCGGCAAGCTCATCGTCGAGACCATGCGCGCCAACGGCACGCTGATCCACGATGCGACCTACGTCCACAGCTATCCGCATTGCTGGCGGCACCATTCCCCGGTGGTGTTCCGCACCACGCCGCAATGGTTCATCAGCATGGACCAGCAGGGCCTGCGCGCGCGCGCACTGCGCGATATCAAGCAAGTGAAGTGGACGCCCGCCTGGGGCGAGCAGCGCATCAGCGGCATGATCGCCGACCGTCCCGACTGGTGTATTTCGCGACAGCGCACCTGGGGAGTGCCGCTGGCCCTGTTCGTTCATAAGGACAGCGGCGACCTGCACCCGCGCACCCAGGAACTGATCGAGGTGGTGGCTGATCGGGTCGAGCGCGACGGCGTCGAGGCCTGGTTCGCGCTGGATCCCGCCGAAGTTCTCGGCGCCGACGCTGCCGACTACGAGAAGCTTAAGGACGTGATGGACGTGTGGGCGGACTCGGGCGTGTCATTCGACTTCATGGCCGCGACGCGCCCCGGCTTCACCATGCCGATGGATCTGTACCTCGAAGGTTCAGACCAGCATCGCGGCTGGTTCCAAAGTTCGCTGCTGATGTCCGAGGCGCTGTATGAGCGTGCGCCATTTCGCGGCGTGCTCACCCACGGGTTCACCGTGGATGAGAAGGGCCGCAAGATGTCGAAGTCCCTGGGCAATGTGATCCTGCCGCAGAAGGTGGTGGGTTCCCTGGGTGCCGATGTGCTGCGCCTGTGGGTCGCGGCCACCGACTATGCCAATGAGATGAGCGTGTCGGATGCGCTCATCAATCGCACCGCCGATGCCTACCGGCGCATGCGCAACACCGTGCGCTTCCTGCTCGGCAATCTGGATGGGTTCGACCCGGCGCGGGACCTGGTGCATCCGGCGAACATGGTGGCCCTGGATCGCTGGGCGGTGTCGCGCACGGCGCAGCTGCAGGCCGAAATCATCGAAGCCTACCGCGAGTACGCATTTCATCTGGTCTATCACAAGATGCACAACTTCTGCATCGTGGACTTGAGTGCGATCTACCTGGATATCGTTCGCGACCGGCTCTACACGACGGCCGCCGGCAGCCCCGCACGGCGCTCGGCGCAAAGCGCGCTGTATCACATCGCGCACGCCATGGTGCGCTGGCTTGCCCCCATTGTGTCGTTCACGGCCGAGGAGATCTGGCGCCGGCTCCCCGGGGCGCCGGACGAGTCGGTGTTCCTGGCCCAGTGGCACGCGCTGCCGCAGGGGGCCGCCCACGATGTCGACTGGCCGGTATTTCTGCAGTTGAAACGCGACGTATCACGGGAACTGGAGAAGCTGCGCGAGGCACAGCAGATCGGCGCGCCGCTGGATGCCGAAGTCGATGTGTACTGTGTGCCGGCCGAGTTTGAACGCTTCAATGCACTGGGTGCCGAGTTGCGCTTCCTGCTGATTACCTCTGAAGCGCGGGTGCACAAGGTCTCGGCTCCGCCGGCGGGCGCGGTGGCGGCGACCGAAACCGCGCGTGAAGGGGTGTGGCTGGCGGTGCGGGCGACGACCCATGCCAAGTGTGTGCGCTGCTGGCATCACCGGCCCGAGGTCGGTACGAATTCGGCGCACGCCGATATCTGTGACCGCTGCAGCAGCAATATCGACGGCCCCGGCGAGACGCGGAGGTTCGTATGAACGCGGCAGGCAGTGGCTGGCGGTGGCTGCCGCTGGTGGTCGCGGTGGTGGCCCTGGATCAGCTCTCGAAGGCCTGGATCGTGAACCACGTGCCCTACGGGGGCATCCGCACGCTCCTGCCGGTGCTGGACATCACCCTCAGGTACAATCGGGGGGCGGCCTGGAGCATGCTGGATAGCGCCTCGGGCTGGCAGCGCTGGCTGTTTTCCGGGCTGGCCGTGGTGGTGGGGATCGGGCTGCTGGTGTGGCTGCGGCGGATCGACGGACGCGCGCAGAAGCTGCTGTGTCTGAGCCTGTCGCTGATTCTGGCCGGCGCGCTCGGCAACCTGATCGACCGGTTGCTCGGCGGCCAGGTCGTCGATTTCATTCTGGCGCATTGGCATGATGCGCAGTTTCCGGCCTTCAATGTGGCGGACTCGGCCATCACGGTGGGCGCTGCGCTGATGTTGCTGGATGCCTTCTCCGACGGTCGCAGGAGTTCTAACTGATGCAAGTACTGCTCGCCAACCCCCGCGGCTTCTGTGCCGGTGTGGATCGCGCCATCGAGATCGTCGAGCGCGCACTGTCGATGTTCGGCGCGCCGGTGTATGTGCGGCACGAAGTGGTTCACAACAAGCACGTCGTGGATCGTCTGCGCAACCTCGGGGCGGTGTTCATCGAGGAGCTCGAGGAAGTCCCCGCGGGTGCGACGCTGATTTTCTCGGCACATGGTGTGTCCACGGCGATCGAACTGGGCGCCAAGGATCGCCAGCTCACGGTGTTCGATGCGACCTGTCCGCTGGTGACCAAGGTGCATATGGAGGTGCAGCGCTACGCGCGCGACGGCCTCGATGTGATTCTCATCGGTCATCACGGCCACCCGGAAGTAGAAGGGACGCTCGGGCGCTTTGATACCAGCTTCGGTGGTCGCATCTGCCTGGTGCAGAACGTGAAGGATGCCGAGGCACTGGTTGTGCGTGATCCGGCAAAGCTCGCCTTCGTGACCCAGACCACACTGTCGGTCGATGACACGGCCGATATCGTTGAAGCCCTGCGCAGACGCTTTCCGGATTTGGAAACGCCGCGCAAGGAAGATATTTGCTACGCCACCCAGAATCGCCAGGATGCCGTGAAGAAGCTGCTCGAAAAGGCGGACGTCCTCGTGGTGGTGGGTTCACGTGCCAGTTCAAATTCGAATCGGCTGCGCGAGCTCGCCGACCGGGCCGGAATTCCGGGCTACCTGGTCGATGGGGCGGCCGATATGCACCGCGACTGGTTCGATGGCAAACAGGTCGTGGGAGTTACCGCCGGGGCCTCGGCCCCCGAAGTGCTGGTACAGGAAGTGATCAATCAGCTGCGTGAGTGGGGGGCGAAGGTGCCCGAGGAGATTGCCGGCCGCGAGGAGCATGTGATTTTCGGCCTGCCGCGCGAACTGCGCCGTCCCGAAGTGGGCCCGGCTTCCTAGGCTATACTCAAGCCCATGCAGGACAATGGCTTAGCTGATCCGCCCGGGCACTGTGCCCGGCGCCTGGCCGGGTTCGGCATCCGACCCACGGCGCAGCGGGTGCGGATCGCCGGGTTGTTGCTGGCCTCCCCGCAGCATCTGTCGGCCGAGCAGATCCTGGCGACGCTGCGCGCCGCCGGCGCCCGTGTCTCGAAGGCCACGGTCTACAACACCCTGAACCTGTTCGCGAAGCGCGGGGTGATTCGTCAGCTGTCGGTGGACGGTGCCCGTACCTGGTTCGACTCCAATGTCGCACCCCACTACCATTTCCATGATATGGACACCGGCGCGTTGCTGGACGTGCCGGTGCCGGAAGTGGAATTCGCACGGCTGCCGAAGCTGCCGGAGGGCATGGAAATGGCGGGTATCGACCTGGTGATCAGGGTGCGAAAAATTTCCTGAAATCGGGCCGATTCTTAGTACAATCCGCGCCCACAATTTCGTCCCGTTCGGCGCCGACTTAGCTCAGTTGGTAGAGCACATCATTCGTAATGATGGGGTCCACAGTTCGATTCTGTGAGTCGGCACCATCCAAAGTCCTGAATTTCCGGCGCTTTCTCGGCTATGCCGGCATCACGGCCGAGATCCCTGCTACGGCCTTTGCACAAGCCCGCGGGCGCCGATGAAGGCGTAGCGCCGGGCAAAAGGTGGGCGAGCCGGGGAGACAGCGGCACCCGGCGCTCCGGAATGCGTTGCTGCCTCCGATGGCCGATATATGGCCGATATATGGCCGATAAAGATTGAATCTGGCCGTAATGGCCGATATATTGGCCGATAAATGGCCGATAAAACACAAGTAATCAACCTCCTCCGTGCAAGCGGGGATCGGTGGACGGCGCGCGCCCAGATTCGCATGAGCGTCGACGTGCCTGACCGAACGCTGCGCAATTGGCTTGGGTCCCTTGTTGAGGAAGGCGTCATTGAGTCGCGCGGTGAGCGGAAGGGTAGGCGCTATCGTCTGCTAGATCGTCCCGTGGCCGACGCCCTGGCAGCGGGTTCAATCGCAGTTGAGGGGCAGTTTCCAGCCGTAACTGTCCGGCAAATTTTCACTCCGGAGAGCCAAGCGCTGATCAAGCGCATGGAGGCCCCTCTCTATACGCGTCCGCCGGTCACTTATCGGGAAGAGTGGCTCCGGACCTATGTGCCCAACGAGCGCGCCTATCTCACGGCTAAGCAGCGCGCGGATCTCGCCGCGCTCGGAAAGCGCGATCCGATTTACGGTCGTGCCGGTACCTACATCAAGAAGATCTACGACCGCTTGCTGATTGATTTCAGTTTCAATTCCGCGCGGCTTGAGGGAAACACCTACACGCTTGCGGATACCGAGCGGCTCGTGCTGCAGGGCACGGCCGCACCGGGGAAGCCCGATGCCGAGCGGATCATGATTTTGAACCACAAGGAGGCGATCGCGTACCTAACGCGCCACGTGGATACTGTGCGGCCGGATGAAATCACCATTCGGACGCTTCACTACCTCCTCGCCGACAGTCTCGTCGCAGTCGGAGCTGCGGGGCAGCTCCGTGACGAGAGCATCAGGGTAAGCGGCACCACCTATGCGTCGCTGGACGGGCGCGACAGACTGACGCGGCTTCTGCTCCTGGTACTGGAAAAGGCGCAAGCAATTACTGACCCGTTCGAGCAGAGTTTTTTCCTGCTCGTGCACATTTCGTATCTTCAGGCATTTGTTGACGTAAACAAACGCACCGCGCGGCTCGCCTCAATCATTCCGTTGATCCGGGGCGACTACGTGCCGCAGTCTTTCGTGGACACGGATCAGGACGCTTACCTTAAAGCGACGATTGCGCTCTATGAGCTTAACGAGGTCGGGCCGCTGGCTGATGTTTATACCTGGTCATATCTGCGCACCTGCCAGCGCTTCGAGACAACCGCTCAGGTGGTCGGGTTTGATGAGATTGCGGCCCTCTATCGCTCATCGCGACGCGCGTTAGTGACGGACCTGGTGCGCGCCAAGGTACCGCAGGACAGGGTGGCCGCGTGGATCGCGGCGCACATCCCCGGCAACGTCGAGCCACAACATCGGGAGAAGTTCATCTCCGACGTCGTCGCGGAACTTGAAAACCTTGATGCGTCGCGGATCGGGGGATTGGGGATCACGCGAGAAGAACTCGAGGCTTGGCAAGTATTGCCTCGTACCGATCCGAGCACCTGAGGCGCAGCTTCGAGAGCGGAAGGCCGGTTCACCAGCGAAGTGAACCGGCCTTCGATGCGTTACTGCGTTCCGACTTTCTTGAAGGCGAATTCGCCGCTGGTCGGCGCTTTCGGATCCTCGAAGCGATCGGTGAATTGGGCGACCGCGGATGCGGCGGCCTTGCAGACCGAAGAGATCGAACGGGCAAATGAGTCGAGCGACAGTCCGTCGTCAAGACGGATAGCCGTCACGCGCAACATTTTCGGACACTCGTTCGGCGGCGTTCCATCGAGCTGAAATTCGACGTATTCGCGGTTCAACGTGTCGCGCATGTCCCGCCAGAACTGCCGGCGTGCCGTCTCGTCGAGAGACTTGAACATCTCGACATGCTCCGGGGCCGCCGTCATGGCGCACACCAGCATGACGGCGCGCGGCACGGATTTCGGATTCACGGCACTGAGCACCAGCGGATTGGGTCCCGCGATGGTGAATTCCAGGGACCAGTTGCTGGCTGCATCCGTGCGCCGCACACAGGTCAGTCCCAGATCGTGCAGCCAACCCTCGATTACGACGGGCGTGGTCAGGTCGGTCTTATTCATTACGAGGCGCTCCAGATAGATAGAAATTGATGGTCACACAATCAATTGTGCATGGTATACACTAATTCGGCGAAAAAGGGGTGGCCGAATGGAATTTGACCGAGCCGGATTCGACCATGACGTGGGTCTGCGGCTGCAGCGCACCCGTAAGGAGCGCGGCATTACGCAAGAGGAGCTGGCCAAGCGTCTTGGATTGCCACGGCCCTCCTATGCCAACATCGAATCCGGACGGCAACGCGTTCCCCTGGACGTGGTGTGGCGGGCGGCGGTGGTGCTGGAAGTGCCGATCACGGCGCTGGTGCCCGAACCGCTTTCGCGCCGTTCGGATGCCGCATTGAGGAACTCGATCAGTTTCGGGACTGTCGTCGCGCCGACCGAATCCATAGGCTTCATGCCGTGGCGGGGGCCTTCCGAAGATTCCGCCACTTAAGGCGCCAGTTGAGGCGAACTTCTGTCTTTGCAATTTGTCACAACCGCGTTCGCCGGCTTGACGACATCTTGGTGATATAGTTATATATAACACCAGATGACTTGGGTGCCGCGGCGCGACCGCAGCAGGGGAATAACTTGGGCCCACTGACCGAATCGAAAACGGCGCAGGACGCGCAGCCTGTGGCGTGGATTGGCCGTGAAAATGCTGCGAACATCCCCGAAACCGTCATTACCGTGCCGACTTCGAGCCGCTGGACTCGCGCTCGCCGCATTCTGGTCGGCGTAGGGGCTGCCGTGCTCATTGTCGCCTGCGGAGCGGCACTGTATTTCGCGACCGGCAGTGGCAGCGCCTCCACGAGCACCGAAGGGGCTATTCCACTGGTGAGCGCCGCGATTCCCGGCGTGTCGCCGATCACCACGACGGTCGCGTTCACTGGAACGATCAATGCGCGCTATGACATGCCCATCGGCACCGAAGGGGAGACCGGACGGGTGGCGGCGATCTATGTGGAGGCGGGCGATCATGTGAAAGCCGGCCAGCTGCTTGCCCAGGTGGATGAATCCATCCTGCGACCGCAGGTCGACCGCCTGGCCGCGAGCCTGGAGGAGGCCAAGGCCAACTCGGGTCTGGCCGCCGCCGAATACGGGCGCGCTCAAGGGGTGGCGGCCGCCGGAGCGCTCTCCAAGGAAGATATCGAAAAGCGTCGCGCCGCTGCGGTGACGGCCGCCGCAGAAGTCAAAGTGGCGGCGGCGCAGCTGGCCGAGTACGAGGCGCGCCTGTCGCATACCCAGGTGCGCGCTCCCGTCGATGGGGTCGTGCTGACACGCGCGGCGGAGGTCGGGCAGATCGTCACGCCCGGTGGCAATGCCATGTTCCGCCTGGCGCGCGGCTCGGAAGTGGAGATGCGGGCGCTCGTGGCCGAACAGGACATGTCGAGCCTGCGGGTGGGCCAGCTTGCCGATGTCTATCTGACCGGTATCGACATGCCCTTTGTGGGCAAGGTGCGCCTGCTTGGCGCCATCATCGATCCGCAGACCCGCCTGGGTGAAGTGCGTATCCAGCTGCAACCCGATCCACAGCTGCGTCCCGGCGCATTCGCGCGTGGCGAAGTCGTGGTGGGCAAGGGCGAGCGCCCGGTACTGCCGCAGACGGCCGTCCTGTCTGATGAGAAGGGCACCTACGCGCTGGTTGTCGATGCCGACAATCACGTGCAAAGACGCAATGTGCACGTGTCCGACACCAACGCCAAGGGGCTCGTTATCTCCTCCGGACTGACCGGCACGGAGCGGGTGATCATGACGGCCGCAGGCTTCCTGCGGGTGGGCGAACGCGTTGAAGTGGCGGCGCCGAAGGCGCCGTAGGTCATGCGCAATATTTCCGCATGGGCCATCCGCCACCCGGTATTGCCGGTGGTGTTGTTCGTCGTGCTGACCTGCATCGGCATCGTCTCGTTCATCCGCTTGCCGATCAACCAGAATCCCGACATCGACTATCCGATCGTGGACATCTTCATCTCGCAGCCGGGCGCGGCCCCCTCGGAGATCGAGACCCAGATCCTGCAGAAGGTCGAAGGGGCCGTCGCCGGTATCGGCAATGTGCGCAACATTTCCTCGGTCGCCAACGAAGGCAGTGCCGAGACCTTCATCGAATTCCAGATCGGGACACCCATTGATCGGGCTGTCACCGATACGCGCGATGCGGTCTCGAAGGTGCGCTCGGATCTGCCGCAGGGCATCCAGGAACCACTGGTCCAGCGCGTGCAGGTGGCCAGCGGCCCCATCGCGTATTTCGCGGTGAGCACCACCCAGATGAGCGAACAGGAGCTGTCCTGGTTTGTCGACAATGCGCTCACCAAGCGGCTGCTCGCGGTGCCCGGTGTCGGCCAGGTGAGTCGTGGCGGCGGCGTGGATCGGCAGATGCGCGTGGACCTGGATCCGGCGCGCATGCAGGCACTCGGCCTGACCGCAGTCCAGGTCAACCAGCAACTGCGCGATCTGAACCTGGATGCGGCCGGCGGGCGTGCCCAGGTGGGTGGCGGCGAGCAGACCATTCGCGTGCTGGGTGGCGCGCAGTCGGCGGCGACGCTCGGCGACGCGCAGATCAATCTGCCCATCGGTGGCACGGCGCGGCTGCGTGATTTCGCCGAAGTGACCGACGGTGTCGCCGAGGTGCGCACGATCTCGCGCCTGAACGGCCGTCAGGCGATCACCTTCGCGGTGATGAAGAGCAAGGGCAACTCCGATGTGGAGGTGCTCAAGCTGGTGGAGGCCGAACTCGACAAGGTCTCCAAGGAATACGGCAATGTGAAGATCGCCCGGGTCTTCACCACGGTGGAGCTGACGAAGCGCACCTACCGCACGGCGCTGGAGGCGCTGATCGAAGGCTCGCTGCTCGCGGTGGCGGTGGTGTGGGTGTTCCTGCGGGATCTGCGGGCAACGGCGATATCGGCGCTGGCGATTCCGCTGTCGGCGATTCCGACTTTCGCCTTCATGGACATCATGGGCTTCACGCTCAACCAGATAAGCCTGCTGGCCCTATCACTGGTGGCCGGCGTCTTGGTCGACGATGCGATCGTGGAGATCGAGAACATCGTGCGCCACATGCACATGGGCAAGAGCGGCTATCAGGCCGCCCTCGATGCGGCCGATCAGATCGGCCTGGCAGTGGTGGCGACCTCATCGGCCATCATCGCCGTGTTCCTGCCCGTGAGTTTCATGGGCGGCATCGTCGGGCAGTTCTTCAAGCAGTTTGGTCTCACCGTGGCGGCGGCGGTGTTCTTCTCCTTGCTGGTCGCACGGCTGCTGACGCCGGTGATTGCTGCCTACACACTGAAGAGTGACCACAAGGTTCACCCCGACGGGGCGGTCATGAAGTGGTACCTGCGGCTGCTGTCCTGGACCATCGGGCACCGCTGGAAGACCCTCGGCATCGGCCTGATGGTGTACGCGCTGTCGTTTCTGGCCTTCAGGGCCCTGCCCACCTCGGTGTTCCCGGCCGACAACAGTGACAGCTCGACGTTGAGCATCGAACTGCCCCCCGGGGTGCGACTGGAGCAGACCGCGGCGGTCTCCGCCCGCGCCAGCGCCATCATCGGCAAGTACCCCGAAGTCAGAAGCATCGTGGAGTTCGCCGGCGACAACAATGACGTGCGCCTCGCGACTCTCTATGTCGAGCTGATTCCCGCCCGGCAGCGCCATGAGACCTCCTCGCAGTTCGAGGACAAGGTCATGAAGGAGCTGCGCCGGATACCCGATGCGCGCATTCACTTCCAGAGAAACAGCGCCTCCGGTGGCGATGCGGACCTGAGCCTGTTTCTGACCGGCGAGGACCCGGTGCTCATGGACCGCACCGCCGGACAGGTTCTCAACGAGATGCGAACGCTGCCCACGCTGCGCGACCCGCGTATCAACGCGGACCTGCAGCAGCCCGAGATCGTGATCCGGCCGCGGCTGGACCTGGCGGCGGCGCTGGGCGTTACCGTGGAGAGCATCAGCCAGACCATCCGCATCGCAACTTTGGGGGATCTGCCGCAGAACGGCGCCAAATTCTCACTGGCTGATCGGCAGATTCCGATCCGCGTGAGCCTGCTGGAGAGTTCGCGGCGCGACCTGTCGACCTTGCAGAATCTTCCGGTGCCGGCGGCGGCCGGTCGCACGGTGCCCCTGAAGGCGGTGGCCGACATCAGCTTCGGTCAGGGACCCAGCAGCGTGCGGCGCTACAATCAGAGCCGCCGCATCGAGCTGGATGCCAATCTCAACCATTCGGAACTGGGTCCGGCCATGAAGCTCGTCGACGCCTTGCCGACGATGAAGAACCTGCCGCCCGGAGTGCGTGAGGTGGACACCGGCGATGCGCAGCTGCAGAACGAGCTTTTGGCCGGCTTCGGCATCGCGATGGGCACCGGCATCATGATGGTGTTCGCCGTTCTGGTCCTGCTGTTCGCACGCGTATTCCAGCCGCTGACGATTCTCTCGGCGCTGCCCCTGTCGGTGGGCGGTGCCGCCGTCGCCTTGCTGTTGACGCACCTGTCGCTGTCGCTGTCCGTGGTCATCGGCTTCCTGATGCTGATGGGCATTGTGGCCAAGAACTCCATCCTGCTGGTCGACTTCGCCATCGAGGAGATGCGGATCGGAACCGATCGCACCACGGCGTTGCTGGAAGCCGGTCACAAGCGGGCCCGTCCCATTGTCATGACCACCGTGGCGATGATTGCGGGCATGCTGCCCGTGGCGCTGCAGCTGTTCCGCGGGGAGATGTTCCGCTCCTCCATGTCCATCGCAGTCATGGGTGGACTCATCACCTCCACGGCGCTGACGCTGGTCATCGTGCCGGCGGTGTTCACGCTGGTGGATGACGTCGAGCGCTGGATCGGACCACGCGTGTCGAAGGTACTGATCTCGGAGGAGACCCGTTCGCTCACGCCTGCGAAGGCCCCGCCGCACGCGGTATCCTGACGGTAATGCGCTCCGCCTGGTGGGTTCGGCTGCTGGCGGCGCTGCCATGGTGGGTCTTGAACCCCTTTGCCGACGCGATGGCCTGGCTGTCATGGCGCATCGTGCACGTGGAGCAGAAGCCCCTGCGCGCGAACCTGATGGCCTCCTTCCCGGGGCTCACCGAACCGCAACTGCAGCAGATGATGCGCAGCTACTATCGCGGCTTCGCACAGGTGCTGGTGGAAGTCGTGCGCTCAGTGAGCCTCAGGCCTGAAGAATTGCGACGCCGCGTGGTTCTGGAGGACTTCGAACCGGTGCGCGCGGCGCTGGCCTCAGGGACGCCCGTGCTGCTGGTGGCGGCGCACCAGTGCAATTGGGAGTGGATGCTGCTGGCCCTGTCTTTGGAGCTGGGCTACCCGCTGGAAGCGGCCTACAAGCCGCTGGTGGATGGTTGGGCGCAAAGGGAAATGCTCAAGGCTCGCAGCCGCTTTGGTGCCCGCCTGGTACCGGCCCAGGAACTACTGCCGCATATCCTGCGCGGCGGGCGCACGCCGCGCGCCATTGCGATGGTGGCCGACCAGGAGCCGCGCACCAGCGAGCGTCGACACTGGACCCGCTTCATGAACCGCGACACGGCGTTCTTCATGGGTGCCGAGGAGATCACCCGCGTCACCAAGTTCCCGGCATTCTTTGTCGGGCTGCGCCGCACCGGCCGGGGCCACTACGCGGTATCGGCAACACCGTTGGCGCAGGCCGGCGAGAAGCTGCCCCCCGGCGCATTGACCGAACGCTACGCGAGATTGGTTGAGGCGCAGATTCAGGCGGCCCCAACCGACTGGCCCTGGTCGCACAAACGCTGGAAGCTGAAGAAATCCCTGTACGCGGAGTGAGTTCGCGCAGGCGCGATCATTGCGCCGGCGGCGGCGGCAGATTCGGCGGCGGTGTCGTGTCGAATCGTTCCTTGCCCGATTTCGCATCATACGAGCGGTCCCGCTCGCTGCAGAAGTTTGCCTCAAGCGGCGAGTGCTTGCCCGGAACACGACCCGTGAGATAGCTGCGTCGATCAGTTGCGGTGAAAACCTCCGGAGCGCTCGTTTCGACCTCGGTCTCCAGGATGTCCTTCTGCTTCAGGCGGATGTGCTCGACTATCCGTGCGTTCTTGCCGATCGCGCCGAATCGGCCCAGTTGCGCATTCGGGCTGATTCCAATTGTCTCAATCACCAGCGTCTGACCTTCCCAGTGACCGACGGAGGTGCCGGTGCTGGAGGGCTCCGGATTTGCCGGCAGGGGCCGCCCATCGGTATAGATGCGACGGATCATGCCGCCTTCATTGGTGATCGTCACCCGTCCGGGTGTGAACAGAAATTCGAAGTTGACGACGAAGCTGCCGTTGAAGCCGGTAAAGGTGGCCGGTCCGCAGTACAACCCCGGTCCGATCTCCCCCGGTTGTCGCCGTACCATCTGGCTCAGCCGTTCCTTGCGCAGCGGCGGAGGATTGCTGATGAATGACCTCGAAGGCGCATCGCCCTGGCCCCACCACCCGCTCCAATCGGGCAGTTCGCTCGCCCCGACACTGTGAATGGCGCACAGCCCGAGCACCGAGCATGCAGCGATGCGAGCAAGTCTGCGTGAATGCATGGTCATGGAATCACACTCAATGTTGTGGCTGCTGAAGCTTCGGCAGTTCGAAGGCTGCGCCCGGTGCGCGCCCATCGCGCACCTCCGGTCCGCCGGCGCCGACCAGGACCCGGCCATCCGGCAAGGTGGCCTTGTTCAGATGGCCGCCCTTGCGCCCATCCTTCACCGGCCAGTAGTCCACGGTAATCTTGTCCCCGGCCTTCAAGGACGCGGCGCTCCAACCCAGCCGCGTCAGGGCATTCACCGAGCCATTCTCGAACGCGTACAGGTCGTACTTGCCCGGAGCGTTCGCTTGTCCCACATACACCCACAGAAAGGCATGAGGATTCATCCATTCGAGCTTGGCAACCGTGCCGCTCACCGTGTGCTTGTGGGCGGCGTCGAACATCGAATACGAGTGATGTGCGGTAGCCGTGTTGAGGAGCGTCAGCAGGATGAGACCCGCCGCCACAGCGCAAGGGCGCGCGCGAATGTTCAGGATTATTGCCGGCATGAATCGCCCCTTTTAGTTCTTTGCGCCCATGCAATTATTTGAATAGCTCAAGGGGACCGTACATTAAAGTGCGGTGCAGCCGCAACTTGCGCCGGTCTTGCAGGCCTGCGGTTTATTTCGTACGGTGTCCTGATACCCACGGGAGAGAGTCGATGAAAACACTGCTACGGGGTCATTGGCCGCTCGGTGTGCTGTTGTGCGTCGTCGCGCCGCTTGCGCTGAGTGCTGAGCCGGCCGCAAAGGCGGCGGATGCGAATCCCCACTACGCTTACGCGACCAATGGCGTCACCGATCACATCGGGGCGGGAACGGCCGCCGAATGGAAGCTGCTGCTCAATGAGTCCAACCTCGGCGGCAAGGAATTGCAGATGGTGGAGGTGACGCTGGCGCCCGGCACTACCGTTCCGAGCCATACCCACGGTGCCCTGGAGGTCGTCTACGTGCTGTCCGGAACGTACGAACACGAAGTGAACGGCAAACGCTACTCACTGACGCCGGGCATGATGGGCATCGTCAGGCCCGGCGATCACGTCCGTCATCTCGTGCCGAAGTCCGGGCCTGCAAAACTGCTGATCATCTGGGTGCCGGCCGGGGAGGCTGAGCGCGTCCTGAGAAATGCCAAGGGCACTGCCGTGGATCCGGTGCCGGAAGTCAAATAGCCCTCGCATCGACACGCGCGCTCAAGCTCGCGTGTCGATGATCCTGGCAGCGGTAATCTCCCGGATGCTGCGCGCGCCACAGCCGACCATGGCCAGTCGCAACTCCATATTGAGGATATCCAGAACGCGCTCGACGCCGTCCTGGCCGAAGGCCGCCAGTCCCCAGGCATAGGGCCGTCCGATGCCGACGGCACTGGCGCCGAGTGCGAGTGCCTTGAACGCGTCGGTGCCGCGGCGCACGCCGCCATCGACCAGAACCGGAATCTGCCCGGCGGCTGCGGCCACCACGTCGGGCAGTGATTCGAGGGTCGCCCGGCCGCTTTCGATGGAACGGCCGCCGTGATTGGAGACAATGATGCCGTCCGCGCCGTTCTGCACGGCGAGCGCCGCATCATCGTAGGATTCAATTCCCTTGAGGACGACTTTCATGCTCGTCACATCCTTCAGGCGCTTCACGAAGTCCCAGGTCAGTGAAGGCTGCGTCAGTCCCAGGTTCTGAGTGTCGATGCCGGCAAACATCGGCTTGGTACTGATCAGCGGCCGCGGATTGCCTTTATTGTCGACGGCGTGGCAGTCGCTGCAGGTGCGGGTGTCCTCGCGGCGCAATCGGGTGGCCGTCGCGGTGTTGCGTCCGGCCGGTGTGTCCACGGTGACGGCAACCACGGGACACCCGGCGGCTTCGGCCCGCTTGACCAGCTTCTTCGTGGCCTCGAACTGATTGGTGGTGTAGAGCTGAAACCAGACCGGGGTACCGCGCGCCTCGTTGATGGCCTCCACCGGATAGGACGCCTGGGTCGACATGATGTGCAGTGCACTCTTTTTCTTGGTCGCGCGCGCGACGGCGATGTCGCCCTCCGGGTGCAGCGCGCGCAGGCTGCCGATCGGCCAGCAACCGATCGGCGATGCGGCCTTGATGCCGAATACCGAGGTCGACAGATCGATGTGGCTCACATCCACCAGACGCCGCGGATTGAGCTCATAACGCGAGTAGGCCGCCTGATTGGCGCGCAAAGTGACGTCACCATCGACGCCACTTTGCAGATAGCCCCAGTGGGCAGGGGGTACCAGGCGCTGCGCAATCGCCTCGAATTCGAAGACATCCAGGGCTTCGGCGGCCGTGGCCGGAGAGTGCTCCGCGGCGAGCGCCCGGGCCCAGGGTCCCAGCGCCGCAAAGAGCGGGCTGGCGGCTACAAAGTTCAGAAATGCGCGACGTTCAAGACTCATGATGTTTTACCCCGCTCGCAAGGCAGCGGCGACCGGAACCCGCGCTGCCCGAATGGCTGGAAAGAGACTACCGAACAAGGCCAGCATAACCGCCCACCCGAGGCCCAGTGCCATGAGAGTTGGCGAGATCGACCATCTGAAGACGATGGAGCTGCCGGATTCATGGCCGTCGAGGAGCGCCCGGGCGACCAAGATACCTGCAATTGCACCCAATACCGACAGAAACAGCGACTCGAACACCACTGAAATGGCCACCGGCAAGGGCAGGTAGCCCATTGCGCGCAGCGTTGCGATTTCGCGCGTCCGCTTCCGGACGGAGGAGTACAGGATGTTGACGGCGCCGAACAATGCACCGAAGGACATGACTGCGCCGACGAAGTAGGCCATCGTGTTGTAGAAGTGATTCTGGCCGCCCTGACGCGTGTAGTAATCCGATTGCCGTTCGGCGCTGACTCTCAGAGTCGGATTGGTGGTGAGCCAGCGATGGAATGCTTCGAACTGGCCAGGATCGGCGAGTCTGGCGAGAACACTGCCGTATCCGCTCCTACGGGTCGAGGCCATGAGCGTTTGGGCATCCGCCATCAGTTGGCTCTCGATCGCCCCGCCGCCGGTGAATACGCCTACGATCGGCCAATCCCCATCTGGCATGATGATTTTGTCACCCACCTTGTAGTGAAAGGTGCGGGCGCCCGCCGCGCCGACAATCAGTTCCTGCCGGCCGGTCTGGAACACGCGGCCCGCAACCATGCGCAACTCCGGCCGCAACGCCATGCCCTGCGGGCCAATGCCGCGGATATTCAGCGAGCCTTGCGCGAATCCGTCCGCGGGCGGCACGTTCACCACCACTTCGGCATCACCGATCGCGTGCCCGTCCGCGCTGCGCGCGATGCCGGGCGCGTTCAGGATCGTACCGACCACAGCCGGCGTGAGATCCGCTCCCCGTTCATCGAGGTCGCGGGCCGGCAGCACGATCGCGCGGCCCGGATCGCCCGAGTCCGCCAATACCCGCAGCATGCCGGCCGTCACGGAAAGCATTGAGACCAGCACTCCCGTGACGCAGGCCATGCCGACCACGATGACCAGCGATGACCACAGCCGCGGCCGCAGTCCGGCAATGCTCAGTCGCGTGACGGTGAGACTTTGAGTGAGAGATGACATGTTCATCGTCCCGCCAGGGCATCGACCACGCTCAGAGTGCGCAGCCTTTGCAGCGGAATCACCGAGCAGGCGAACGCCAGCGCGATTGCAAAGCCAAAGGCTCCGGCGATCACGCTCGGCGGATATTCGGGGTTTGACAGTAATCGGCCCAGATCACCGGTCAACAGGCGAACGGACACTTGCGTCAAAAGATGCGCCACTCCCAGGCCGACGAGGGCACCGAGAAGACAAGGCACCGCGGCCTCGGCGACCACGAGCAGCATCATATGCGGCTGTCGAAATCCCAGCGTCTTCAGTACCGCAAACTCCGGCACGCGCTCACTGACGGATCGCGCGATCACATTGGCGATGAGGAACAGGATCATGAAGAGCCCGGCACCGGCGACGGTCAGGGTGATCATCGCGATATTGATGTTTGAGTTCGCCAGGCCCTCTGCGTCGGTCCTGCGCGGAACACAGAAAGTCGGAGTTCCTGAATTCGCGAATCGCCGATCAATCCGCCGGCAGATCTCAAGCGCGCGTTTCGGATCGGCGAGCGCAACGTAGAACATGTTGCCGAGGTTCTGTTTGTCATGCGCCTCGGAGTTGTTGATATAGCGGTAGTTGGCCACGAACAGTCCCTGCGGCCCGTACGGGATGTCGCCGATGACGCCCAGTATCTGAAATGCCCGCGTCGGATTGCCGTCGGCCTGGGAGTCCTGGGGTGAGGTGAACTGGAAGGTATCGCCGCTGCGCAGATTCCAGCGGTCCGCGGCCATGCGGGTGGCGTATGCCCCGTTTGGCGTGGCAAACAGCGTCTTCCATTGCAGGGGCGTCATCGGCGCTTCGGGCCAGCCCCCGGGCATCCCCTCATCGACGGCCATCACCCGCGTTGAATTGCGCGGATCGGCATGATAGCCGTCCAGCCAATGGGCCGTGCCCACTCCGGTCACGCCCGCGATTGCGCGAATCGGCTCGACCATGCCGACGGGCAGGCCGATGTAGGGTTGCGTCGGGAAACGCTGGACCACATAGGCTCGGTCCATTCTCTCCAGGTCTATCAGACGCTGCGTATGCACATACAGGCCGACCATCAGGCCAAAGAGGGTGAATGCCACCGTGGCGGCAAGCCAGGTGAGCAGCGTCTCGGCCGGATTACGCCACAGTGCCGCCCCGATCAGTGGAAAGTACTTCATCCGAAGGGCTATTCCGCACGAAACGCTGCGGCAACCGACAGGCGCGCGGCACGAATCGCCGGCAACAGGCCGCCGAGTACGGCGATCAGCAGCGCCCAGCTCAACCCCACTGCGATCAACCCCGGCGAGACATACAGGTCAAAAATGGATTCACCCAGCGAGCTGTGCTGTCCGTCAAAGAGCAGCCAGGCGAGGAATGCCCCGATCATTGCGCCGGCCACGGACAACAGCGCGCATTCCACGACTACCGAGATCGCGACCGGGATCGCCTCGTAGCCAATGGCCCGCAGGGTCGCAATCTCGCGGGTCCGGGAATTCACCGTCGCGTACATGATTCTCATGCCGCCGACCAGCGCGCCTAGCGCCATGATCGCGCCGACCAGGTAGGCCATTGCGGTGAAGAAGGGGGTGCGGTGATTGGACATCTGCAGATACCAATCCGATTCGCGCACCGCGGTGACCGCGAGCGCCGGATTGGTCGTGAGCCATTTCTGGAAGGCGTCAAAGTCTGTGGCGCTCGCGAGTCTGACCACCACGCTGTCGTAGATCGGTCTTTTCCATGTCGTCATGATCGACTCGACATCGCCCACCAGCTCACTTTCCAGGACGCCACCACCATCGGAGAACTCACCCACCACCGGCCATTCCCCTTGACGGGTGGTGATCGTGTCGCCCACTTTGACGCCGAAGACCTGCGCAGCGCCGATGCCGGCGATCACTTCGTGCCGACCGCTGCGAAACATACGGCCCGCAACCATGCGCCAGTTTGGACGCAGGGCAATCCCGGCACTGCCCACGCCGCGAAGCAGCAAAGTCCCTTCGGCGAACCCTGCCGAAGGAGGCAGTTGCTGGTCGACCTCGCCATCCGCCAGGGCATGACCCGACGGATCCCTGGCAATCCCGGGTGCGTTCAGGAGGGTTCCGATCTTCTCGCGCGTGAGGCCGCCTTTGGCATCCCCGTGCACCAGCGTGGCCACCACGATGGCACGGTCCGGATCGCCACTGTTCTGGAAGGCGCGGACCATCCCGGTGGTCGTCGACAGCATGGACAGCAGTACACCCACGACACAGGCCATGCCGATGACCACGACCAGGGATGACCAGAATCGCTGCCTCAGGCTGCTGAGGCTCAACTGCGATACCACCAGGCTTTGTCGCAGCACAGACATCCTCAGCGTCCCGCGAGCGCATCGCTGACGCGCAATTTTCGCAGCCTCATCACCGGAAGCGCCGCACTGGCGAGCGCCAGGAGAATGGCGAATGCCAGGGCCGAGGCAAACACCGCCGCAGACAGGGTAGGGACCGCCACGAGGCGCGCGACCTCGGAGGGCAGAAACCGCAGCGGCCAGCGGCGCAGCAAGGTCGCAATGGCCATGCCGGCGATCGCCCCCGGGATGCATAGCGCGGCGGCTTCGGCGAATACCAGCGCCACGATGCTGCGATGCCCGAAACCGATAGTCCCGAGCACTGCAAACTCGGCTATCCGGTCGCGCACGGACTGGGCGATGCCATTTGCGGTCACGAACACGATCATGAAGAGTCCGGCAGCGGCGATATAGAGCGTTTTCGTGGCCATGTCCATCGAGGAGTGCGCCATGTTTTCCGCAGCGATTCGCGCCGGTACGCTCAGTGTCGGTGTGCCGGAGTTGGCGTAGAAGCGGTCGATCTTCAAAGCCGTGGCGACGGCGCGCGACGGGTCGCTCAAGGCGAGGCGAAAGCCCCAGACCTTGCCCTGCTGGTCGGGTGGCCTGGAATTATCTATGTACCGATAGTTGCCGATGATGACTCCAGTTTCGAACGACGGTACTTCGGGAATGACGCCCAGCACTTCGAAGGGCCACGCCAGGTTTCCATCGGCGCGCAGGCCGGGCTGGGAGATGATCGGCAGCGGGTCGCCGGCCTTGACCTTCAATTGGGCTGCGACCTTGCGGCTGACGAATACGCCCGGCGGTGTTGCCAGCAACTGATCCCATTGAGCCTTGCTCAATGGCATCTCGGACCAGCCGAGCCTCATGCCGTCGTCCACTGCATAGACGTAGGTGCCCTGGTGCGGGTCCTGGAAATAGCCACTCAGGCCGGAAAACGACCCGACTCCCGTCACGCCGTCGAAACGCGAGAGCTGTTGGCGCAGGCCGATCGGCAGCGCTTCATCGCGCCCGGAATTCACATAGAGGCGGT
>DASYER010000029.1:0-5859 GCA_036498905.1 Steroidobacteraceae bacterium
CGGTTGCGGTGGCCACGGCCTGGATGCGCGAATAGGCGACGCAGCCACCGACCACGAATACTTCGAGCATCAGCCAGGGTCGCAGCAGATGCGCCAGCGCGCGCAAATCGTCGCCGTTGGGATTCGGTATGGCCTGCACCAATGTGAGCAGCATGAACGCACTGGGAATAACGAGCATCAGCACGACCAGCAGTGCGGACAGCGGGGGATAACCGGCGACCCATAGTTTGAGCGCACATTCGACCAGGTTGGCGCTGTGGCTGGCGCCGCCGGCGGACACGGTAAGCAGGGGCGCGAGGCACCCGGGTATCCACAGCAGCAGAGCACCGAGGATCAGGGCAAACGCGGCGCTGGACTGCGCGTCGGGTACCTGCAGCACCCGCAGGCAGCGCAAGCAGCGCGCCTCTTCGGTGGCTGCCAGCCTCGGCAGTTCCTGCTCGAGGCTGCAGTCAGGGCAGGCGACGCGTTTCCGGGAGGTCACGAGCAGCCTGTTTTAGGTTGCGCGCGATCAGGCGCTGTGGCGAGCGCCAGAGTCGCCTGCGGTACCTTCGGCGACTTCACCGGTGACGCCCAGGCGCTTTTGCAGCAGCGGACTGGTGGTCGTGTACTGCAGGTGGACCTTCTCGCCTGGACGCATGTGCTCCTTGACCGCAAAGGCGGCGAGGGCCGCCTCATGGAAGCCGGACAGAATCAGCTTCTTCTTGCCGGGATAATCGTTGATGTCGCCGACCGCATAGATGCCGGGGATATTCGTCTGGAAGCGGTGCGTGTCCACGGGGATGGTGCGCCGGTGTACGGTCAGGCCCCACTCGGCTATGGGTCCGAGCTTTGGCGACAGGCCCCAGAACACCAGCACCTGATCGGTGGCGACGGTGCGCGTTACCCCGTCGCGCGCGGTGACGCGCACGCCGGTGAGCTTGCCGTCCTGCTCGACGAGGGACTGTACCTGCCCTTCGATGAAGTCGAGACGACCTTCTTCCACCAGCGACATCATGCGTTCGACCGACGCCGGCGCGCCGCGGAAATCGGGGCGTCGATGCACCAGCACGACACTGCGCGCGCGCTCGACGAGTTCGATGGTCCAATCGAGCGCGGAGTCCCCGCCGCCGAAGATCACCAGATCCTTGTCGTGAAAGTGGGCCGCATCCTTGACGCGGTAATGCACGCTGTGACCTTCATGCCGCTCGCTGCCTTCCACGGCCAGCCGCCGCGGCTGGAAAGAACCCACGCCGCCGGCAACCACGACGGCCCCGGCATCAAAGCGCGTGCCACGGCTGGTCGCCACATCGAAGCGGCCATCGGGGCGCGCCGTCACCTCGGTGACTTCCTGGCCCAGGTGATAGCCGGGGTTGAAGGGCTTGATCTGCTCCTGCAGCCGCTCGATCAGTTCGCGCGCCGTGCACATCGGGATCGCCGGGATGTCGTAGATCGGCTTATCCGGATACAGCTCCGTGCACTGCCCGCCGATCTGCGGCAGTGAATCCACCAGTTCGGCCTTCAGGCCCAGCAGACCCAGCTCAAATACCTGAAACAGGCCGCAGGGGCCGGCACCGACGATGACCACGTCTGTGACGACGGCCAGTTTGGATCGATCAAGCGACAAGGACATTCTCCATATGTATGGGCTCGTGCTTGCGCGGCCGCACGGCACGCGCCGCCAGGCCTTTCTGCTCAAGCCATTCGGGATTGAAAAGACGTGATTGATACTTCGCGCCGCCATCGCACAGCACGGTCACGATGGTGTGGCCCGGGCCCAGGTCGCGCGCGACTTGGACCGCCGCGGCGACGTTGATGCCGCTGGTGCTGCCGACGAACAGACCCTCTTCACGCAGCAGGCGATAGACGTAGTGCACGGTGTCGCCATCCTCGATGTGCACGGCATCATCCAACGGCGCGTCCTTGAAATTGACGGTAATGCGCGCGATGCCGATGCCCTCGGTGATCGAGCCGCTGCCGGTGGATTTGAGCGTGCCGTTGCGCACGAATTCGTACAGGCTGCTGCCGGGTGGATCGGCCAGCACACAGCGCACCGCGCGGTTGCGACTCTTCAGATATTCTGATGTCCCGGCCAACGTGCCCCCGGTGCCGCTGGCGGCGACGAATGCGTCGATCTTGCCGTTGGTCTGGTCCCAGATTTCCGGGCCGGTGGTGGTCAGGTGTGCGCGGCGATTGACCGGATTGTCGAACTGATTGGCCCAGATCGCGTTGCGCAGCGAGCCTGCGAGACGCTGGGACACCTTCTGGTACTGGTTCGGATTGCTGTAGGGAACGGCCGGAACCTTGTAGAGCTCGGCGCCAAGCATTTCCAGCAGGCGATACTTTTCCGGGGACTGGTTATCCGGCATCACGATGATGCAGCGGTAGCCGCGTTCATTGCACACATGGGCCAGTCCGATCCCGGTGTTGCCGGCCGTGCCCTCGACCACGCTCCCACCGGGGCGCAGCTCGCCGCGCTCCTCGGCATCCATGACGATGGCACGCGCCGCCCGGTCCTTGACCGAACCGCCCGGATTCATGAACTCGGCCTTCCCGAGGATCTCGCAACCGGTCTCTTCGCTGACTCCGCGCAACCGGATCAGCGGCGTATTGCCGACGCTGCCGGCGAAGCCGTGTGTGATTCCCATAAGAATGTGATGCTCCAGGTGGGCTATGCCGCACCCTTCAGGACGCGGGTGACCTCACCCACGAATAGCAGCGCTGGCGCTGCGAACCCACCCGTGCGCGCCGTCTCGGCTATGTCTCCCAGTGTGCCATGCACCACCCGCTGCGTGGGCAAGGTCGCCTGGGCAATCAGCGCCACCGGCCGGTCAGGCGGTGCGCCGGCCCTGCATAGACGGTCGATCAGACCCGACAGCTGCGCCATGGCCATATAGAAGACGACAGTATGGCCCGAGCGTGCCAGGGCCGGCCAGTCCAGGGTGTCCGCCACCGCGACATGGCCCGGCGCAAAGGTCACGGACTGCGATACCTCACGCAGCGTGAGCGGGATCTGGGCCGATGCGGCGGCTCCCAGCGCGGAGGTGATGCCGGGCACTACCGTCACGGGAATGCCATGGCTGAGCACCGCCGCGATTTCCTCCCCGCCGCGACCGAAAATCAGCGGATCCCCGCCTTTCAGGCGCGCCACTTTCAGTCCGCGCCGCGCATGGCCGATCAACAGATCATTGATCCGCTCCTGTGCCAGGGTCGAATCGCCCACGTCCTTGCCGACGAAAATCCGCGTGGCCTCGCGGCGCGCGCGCTCCAGTATCGAGGCGGACACCAGTCGGTCGTAGAGCAGCACATCGGCCTGCTGCAGCAGCTGCAGGGCGCGCAGCGTCAGCAGGTCCGGATCCCCGGGACCGGCCCCGATCAGATACACCTCGCCCTGCGGGACACCACCCGGAGTGCTGGCAAAGGCTCGCAGTTGGGTGTCGAAAGTGCGACGGGCCGCGGGCTCATCCTGCGTCAATTTCTCAAGATTTGACGCGGCCCCGAAGAATTGCTCCCAGAACGGACGGCGCAGCGGCGGCTGCAGCACGCTGTTGACGTGCTCGCGCTGTGCGCCGGCGAAGCGGGCGAGGGTGCCCAGTTGCGCCGGCAGCAGCGACTCGATCTGCTCGCGCACGCGTCGGGCGAGAACCGGAGTGGTACCGGCAGAGCTGACGGCGACGATCATGGGGGAGCGGTCCACGATGGCCGGCAGGATGAAATCCGACTCTTCGGCATCATCCGCCACATTGACGGGCAGGCCTCGGGCGCGGGCACTGCGGGCCACCTGCGTATTGACCTCATCCGAATCCGTGGCCGCGATGACCAGCGCCGCACCTTCGAGGTGATGGTCCGCGAACGATGCGCGTTGGTGGGACATCTGGTCGCCGGCGGTATGCATCTGTAGCAGCGCTTCAGTGCCAGGGATGAGTTCAGGGGCCACCAGGCGCACCCGCGCCCCGCATTTCAGCAGCAGCTCGGCCTTGCGCGCGGCGACGGCTCCGCCGCCGATGACGACTGCAAGCCGGTCCCGCACCCGCAGAAATATCGGCAGGTAGTCCATGGGGTGTCATTCAGGTTCAGGACCTTAGGTTCTGTCAACCCTTCTCAACCCTGGGCCGCGACACCGGTGGTCGCAGTGCGCGGGGTCGCGCGGGCCTTCGGGTGCAGGCCGCACTCGCGCTGGTCTGGCTGTTCCCACCACCAGCGGCCGGCGCGATGGTCCTCGCCCGGCATGATCGCCCGAGTGCAGGGCGCGCAGCCGATACTCGGATAACCCTTCTCGTGAAGGCTGTTGAACGGCAGATTGCGTGCCCGGATGTACGCCCAGACCTGCTCCTCGGTCCAGTCAAGCAGCGGGCTGATCTTGTGCAGACCGTTCTGCGCATCCCATTCGATGGCTTCGCCTTCAGCCCGGGTCTTGGACTGTTCGCGACGCACTCCGGTGACCCATGCGTCGTATCCGCCCACGAATTTCTTGAACGGGACGACCTTGCGCACATTGCAGCAGGCGCCGCGTGCCTCGGGGCTGTCGAAAAAGCCGTTGATTCCCTGGCGGGTCACCAGGTCGGAGACTTCCTGGCCATCCGGATAGATGACGCGGATCTTGTTCTGGTAGCGCCGCTGCAGCTTGCCGAGCAGTTCGTAGGTTTCCTCGTGCAGCCGACCCGTATCGATGCTGACGATATCGATCTGCGGCACGCTGTTACAGATGATGTCCGTCAGCACCATGGCTTCGGCGCCCAAGCTGTTCGCGTACACCAGGCGGCCGTATTTCTGGGCGGCTGCGGCCAGGAAATCGCGCACCTGAGCGGCCTTCGATTCCAGATCCAGGGTCAATATCTGCGCCATAGGAGGTAACTTTACGGGTGACAATCCGGTAACAGAACGAACCATTGCTTCTGATGAACTGCGTCGCGGTTATGTACGTGGGTCACGGACATGCCGTCCGGTTATAATGTGGTCCAGCGGCTATTACGGAAGGGTCTGAAGGGGGACGGTTCTCATGAAGTTGCACCAGCTGCGTTATCTTGCGGCCGTGGCCCAGAGCGGACTTAACATAACGGCCGCCGCCCAGAAACTGCATACCTCGCAGCCGGGTGTCAGCAAACAGATCAAGCTGCTTGAGGATGAGCTGGGCTTCCAGATCTTCACGCGCGAGGGTCGCAATCTCACGCGCATCACCCCGGCCGGTCAGCAGGTCATCGATCGGGCGCTGCAGATTCTCATGGAGACCCAGGCCATTCGCGACCTGGCCACGGAGCTGCGCGATGAGGGTCGGGGGAGCCTCGCCATCGGGACCACCCATACCCAGGCGCGTTACGTCCTGCCCCAGGTGATCCAGAAGTTTCGCTCGAGCTATCCGGATGTGCGCCTGAACCTCCACCAGGGTACGTCGGAGCAGATCGCGGAAATGGTGGCGCAGGATCGCATCGATTGCGCCATCAATACGGGCTCAGAGCATCTGTTCGGTGATCTCACCCTGCTGCCGTGCTATCGCTGGCATCGGGTGATCGTGGTGCCGCGCAATCACCCACTGGCCGAGGTCACCAAGCCGACCCTGAAGCAGCTGGGGAGCTATCCCTTGATCACCTACACGTTCAGCTTCAGCGGTCCGTCCTCCCTGCACCAGGCTTTCACCAAGGCCGGACTGACGCCGGATGTGGCCATTACGGCGCGTGACTCGGATGTCATCAAGACCTACGTTCGCCTGGGACTGGGCGTGGGGCTGGTCGCGCAGATGGCCGTCGACGCCGAGGAAGATTCGGACCTGGTATTCATGGACGCCTCGCACCTGTTTTCCAGTCACGTGACCTGGATCGGTTTCCGGCGCGGGGTGCTGCTGCGCAAGTACATGTATGACTTCGTGCACCTGCTGGCACCGCACCT
>DASYER010000030.1:0-33778 GCA_036498905.1 Steroidobacteraceae bacterium
GATTCCGCTGCTGGCCTCCTCTGTGGTGCTGTTCTACCTGGGCGTGGCCTTCGCCTACCAGATCGTATTCCCGGTGATGTACGCCGCTTTCGCCGCCTATATGCCCGAGGGCGTGACGTGGATGCCCGACATCACCAATTCCCTGGACTTCGCCATGCGGATGTTCTTAGCCTTCGGTCTGGCTTTTGAGGTGCCCATCGCGGTGGTGCTGCTGGTGATCACCGGCATGGTGAAGCTGGAAAAACTCAAGTCAAACCGTGGCTATGTCCTGGTCGGTGTGTTCATCGTCGCCGCGATGATCACGCCGCCGGATGCTCCGTCCATGTGCAGCATGGCGGTACCCATGTACGTGCTCTTTGAGGTCGGCGTGATCATGGCCGGGATCATGTTCAATATGCGCAAGAGGGATCTTGCACGCCGGGAGGCCGAAGCGCCCTAAAGCGCGA
This sequence comes from Steroidobacteraceae bacterium, assembly GCA_036498905.1. Classification (GTDB taxonomy): domain Bacteria; phylum Pseudomonadota; class Gammaproteobacteria; order Steroidobacterales; family Steroidobacteraceae; genus DAIDKA01. Next base: position 447 of record DASYER010000030.1, read on the forward strand.
CGTGCATGGAAACGCCCACTGCGACCGGCAATACCATCGCACTGATGCGAAGTTCTTCGCCCTCACTGGAGACGACGCGCCAGGTCCGCCGCCACATCGTGCTGCGCGCGTCCGCTGGCTAGCGCCTGGCGAAAGACCTTCCCCGCGACGGAATGGTCGTGATGGGCTGGTTCAATAACTTAGTGAACTGCTCTGTTCGCGGACGCGCATCCACAGACAGCTCGAGTCAGGACGATGGAGGCTAGGGTCGGAATCGAACCGGCGTAGACGGCTTTGCAGGCCGCTGCATGACCACTCTGCCACCTAGCCAGTGACGTATCGGCTGCGGCATGTACCGCAATCCTGGATCTCAACAAGATTTGCATGAAAACCATGCAACTTATTGATTTTCAAGTGTTCTACAGCACTTGTTGGGCCCCAAGTATACACGAGCATCCACCGAAGAGAATGCCTTTACCGGGCCGGCCGACATCTGCGTTAGCGGTGAAAATTTGGAGCGGGAAACGAGGCTCGAACTCGCGACCTCAACCTTGGCAAGGTTGCGCTCTACCAACTGAGCTATTCCCGCCTCGCATTATGAAAGGCACCCGCCTCTGACTTGCGGAGGCGGAATTGTAGGGGGTGGAGCTACGAAGTCAAGGCGATTGAGGCACTTAACTTCGCAAATCCGGCCACGCCGCCCGCATGTAAGAGACCATCGAAACCAGCGTCAATACCGCGGCCAACACCGTCAGCCCCACACCGATCATGTAGATGTCCAGACCCCACAGCGGACTGCGATAGAACATCATCGACAGTCCCACCACCTGAAAGATTGTCTTGTACTTGCCGAGCATCGAGACCGCGACTTTGCGCCGCTGACCCAGTTCCGCCATCCATTCGCGCAGCGCTGAAATCGCAATCTCGCGCCCGATGATCACGATGGCCATCAGCACCACCAGCACCCGCGGATCGCGGGCCACCAGTAGCACCAGTGCGGTCGCCACGATGAGCTTGTCGGCCACAGGGTCAAGGAACGCCCCGAGCCGGGTGATCTGCCCGAGCTTGCGTGCCAGGTAGCCATCGAGGGTGTCGGTGATGCCGGCGGCCGCGAACACCACGCAGGCGGCGAGATCGGCCCAGTGATACGGGGCATAGAACGCCACGATCACCAATGGAATGGCCGCGATACGGATCCAGGTCAGGATATTGGGCACCGTCCAGGGCGTCTGGCGCGCTTCCGCCTCGTCGTCAGTGATTGGACTTTGCGGATCTGACACGTTGCATCCATCGGTTGTAGGCGGCCCAGAGCGTAAGCTTCCCGGAAGCTAGGCCCCCGGATGCAGGTGATCATAAATGCTGTGGGCCAGGGATGCGCCGATACCTTCAACCTGCTCGAAATCGGCGGCCGCCGCCCGCAGCACCCCCTGCAGGCCGCCGAAGTGTTTGAGCAGCGCCCGCCGCCTTGAGGGCCCCAGGCCCGGAATGGTTTCCAGGATGGATTCGTTAAAGCGCCGTGCCCGGCGTTTGCGATGGCCCGTGATGGCAAACCGATGGGCCTCATCGCGAACCCTCTGGATCAGGCGTAGGGCCGGCGACTCCGGCGGCAGCGTGCGCGGCACCTCCTCCCCCGGCACGAACAGCCGCTCCTGCCCCGGGCGGCGATCCGGACCCTTCGCGACCCCGATGAGATTGAGGTTGGTAATGCCCAGATCGGTCAACGCCCCCTGAACGGCCGCGATCTGGCCGGCTCCGCCGTCGATCAGCAACAGATCGGGTCGCGCAAGCTCTCCATCCCGGATGCGGGTATAGCGCCGTTGCAACGCCTGGTGCAATGCCGCGTAGTCATCTCCCGGCGCGATGCCGGCAATATTAAAGCGCCGATATTCCTTCTTCAGCGGCCCCTCGGTGCCGAACACCACACAGGAGGCCACCGTGCCCTCCCCGGCCGTGTGGCTGATGTCGAAGCACTCGATCCGCTCCGGCACGGTGGCCAGATCCAGTGCCTCAGCCAGGGCAACCATCATCTCGGCGGCATTGCGGCGCTGCGCCTGGCGCATGCGCAGCGATTGAATCGCATTCTCCTGCGCCATTTCGACCCAGCGGGCGGCGATGCCGCGCACCGGCTTGCGCACCGTGACGGCATGGGGCGCGCGGTCCTTGAGCACTTCGCCCATGGCCTCACTGTCGGGAAGTGACAGGCCCAGCAGCACTTCGGCGGGCGGCTCCTGGCCGGTGTAGTACTGCAGGATGAAGGAACCGAGCGCCTCATCCGCTTCGGCCAGCGCGGCGCGGGGAAAGTAGCTGGTAGTACCCAAATTTCTGCCACCGCGCACCAGCATGACGCTGACGGCGAACTCGCCCGGTTCGCCCACGATGGCGAAGGCATCCGCATCAGCCGCCTCATCGGAAGAGGTAACGATCTGCTGCGACTGGACATTCGCCAGCGCCGCCAGTTGGTCGCGGATCTGCGCCGCACGCTCGAACTGCAGGCGTTGTGCCGCCTCCTCCATCCGCTCCCGCAGCTGCGCGTTGACTTCCTGACTGCGCCCTTCGAGGACCTTCACCGCCGCGTCGACGTCCTGACCGTAGGTGCCCGGATCGATCAGCCCCACGCACGGCGCCGAACAGCGTCCGATCTGGTGCTGCAGGCACGGGCGGCTGCGATTCGCGAAGAAGGAGTCGCGGCAATTGCGGATGCGGAACAGTTTCTGCAATCCCTGCAGCGTCTCGCGCACGGCGCCCGCATTCGGGAAAGGCCCGAAGTAGCGGCCCGGCTGACTGCGCGCGCCACGATAGAAAGTCAGCTTCGGAAACTCGTGATCGGTACGCAGATGGACGTACGGGAAACTCTTGTCATCGCGCAGCACCACATTGAAACGCGGCCGATGCTCCTTGATGAGGTTGTATTCCAGCAGCAGTGCCTCGACTTCCGAATGCGTCACCGTAACTTCGATGGCCGCGATCTGCTGCACCAGTGCGTGCACTTTGGGCGAGACATTGCTGGGGTTGAAGTAGGTCCCCACCCGATCGCGCAGATTGCGTGCCTTGCCCACGTACAACAGGGTGTGATCCGCGCCGTACATGCGGTACACCCCCGGACGCTTCGGCAGCGAGGCTACGAAGTCCTTGTGATCAAACCTCGCCAAGCTCCACCGCACGGCTCATGACATTGAGGAACATCTGCGGCGTCAGTCGCCGTGTCTGGGTGTTATAGCGGCTGCAATGGTACGAGTCGATGAGATGCAGGTTATCAATGCGATGTTCGGCAGCATGGGCGAACTTGAACGCTCCTGGGCGCTTGCCGAGCGCGATCAGCACTGCATCATGGGCAATCCGGCCCAGTGCCAGGATGACCCTGATGCTCGGCAGCGCGGCAATCTCGGCGGCCATGAAGGCATTGCAGCGCCGGATCTCTGAAAGTTCCGGCTTGTTCTCCGGGGGAACACATTTCACGGAATTGGTGATCCGTACCCCCTTCAAGGCGAGCCCGTCATCCGGCGAACTGCCGTTCGGCTGGTTCGACAGACCCAGCGCGAACAGGGTTTCATACAGCAGGAGCCCCGCAAAGTCGCCCGTGAACGGTCGCCCGGTGCGATTCGCACCATGCAATCCGGGCGCGAGGCCCGCGATCAGCAGCCACGGCCGATCATCGCCGAAGGGCGGCACCGGTCGGCAGAAATAATCCGGAAAGCGGTGCCGGGAGTCCGCGAGGAACTTCGCCAGACGCGGACAGGCCGTGCAATTGCGATCGTAGAGCGCAGTTGCGGATGGCGGGGCAATCTCAGTCTCTTTCTTAGCCATCAAAATATTGGGTCCGAAGTCCATACGTCCGCTTGTCCTACGCGCGATCGCGGAAATTCCAGTCGCCTCAGTCCGGCGCATCTGCGCAAGAGTACCCCGCCGGCAGCCGCTTGGGAGATACATCATGATACGCATCGCGTTCGCGCTGATCGCGCTGGCCTCGTTCTCATCGATCGCCACGGCACAGGACTACGTTCTCACCTACACCGGGCAGATGATCGGCACGGAAGACAGCATTCTCACCGGCGGTACCGCCCCGACACCCGTTCCCTATAGCGCGATGTTCAGCGGATTCCTCAATCTGAGTGGTCCGGTGGACAATCTGACGCTCGACACACAGAGCGGTCTGGCGACAGAAGTTTTCCCACCATTCATGCCCAATGGACCTGACGCATGGCTCACCGCCGGTGCGAATCCTTTCAGTAATGCGAGTGTGCTCGATATTGTCACTCAAGGTGGTTCGATCATCGGAGCCAACCTCTCCGTCGACCCAAATTCGATGAATTCATTGAGCATCTCTGCCAATGGCGCGGCCAGTGAGTTCCGGGTATTCGGAAGCAACATACTTGGCACTTGCGTGCAGCAGCTCAACTCAATCACTGGTTCCAATTCCGGGATTGTCCCCAACCCAGGACCCGCCATTCCGTGCGATCTCACTGCATCCACTATCAACGGTACCTGGACGGTGAAAACCACTGCGGCGCCGGAGATCGATCCAACTTCGGCCCTTTCTGCGTTGACACTGCTGATGGGAATTTTGGCGCTGGTGCGCGGGCGCCGCGGGCCGATCAGTCATCCATATGCCGGATGATGGCCTGCGCGAATCCCGAGCAACTCATCAGCGTGGCCCCCGGCACCAGCCGCTGCAAGTCCTCCTCGACATTGCGGCGCGCCGCCATCTCACGCTTGGTGACCTTCATGGCCTCACGCAATCGCGCGAGGTCGTAGGTCAGTTCCTTGTGCGCGATGGTATGCGCGACGCCCTTGATGATGAAATCGGCGGCCTCGGTCCACTTCATGTAGCGCAGCATCATCTCCGCCGAGAGGATCAGCGAGCCGGGATTCACGCGGTCCTTGCCGGCAAATCCCGGTGCCGTGCCATGCGTGGCTTCAAACACCGCCGGTCCATCGCCGATATTGCCGCCCGGTGCGATACCGATACCCCCGACCTGGGCCGCCAGCGCATCGGAGATGTAATCGCCGTTCAGGTTCAGCGTCGCGATCACGTCATACTCTTCCGGTCGCATCAGCGCCTGCTGCAGGAAATTGTCCGCGATCACATCCTTGACCACAATTTCCGATCCGGTGCGCGGATTGCGGAAGCTCAGCCACGGACCCACCCCGATTTCCCGGGCACCGAACTCCTCCTTTGCCAGCTGGTAACCCCAGTTGCGGAAAGCCCCTTCGGTGTACTTCATGATATTGCCCTTGTGCACCAAGGTGACGGAGGTCCGGTCACTGTCGATGGTGTACTGGATGGCCTTGCGCACCAGGCGCTGACTGCCTTCCTTGGACACGGGCTTGATGCCGATTCCGGAACTGGCCGGAAAACGGATTTCGCGAACATTCAGCTGACGTTGCAGGAAATCGATGAGCTGGTGCACCTGCGGTGTTCCGGCGGCCCACTCGATACCGGCATAGATGTCTTCGGTGTTCTCACGGAATATCACCATGTCCGTGAGACTCGCATCAAGCATCGGGCTCACGACACCGGGAAAGTAGCGGATCGGGCGCACACAGGCGTACAGATCCAGCGTCTGGCGCACCGCGACGTTCAATGAGCGGATGCCCTCGCCTACCGGAGTCTCGAGCGGTCCTTTGATCGATACCACGAAGTCGCGCAAGACCTGCAGCGTTTCATCGGGCAGCCAGTTGCCATAGATTCCGTTCGCCTTGGCACCGGCATAGATTTCCATCCAACGGATCGCGCGCTTGCCGCCGTAGGCGCGGGCGACGGCCGCGTCCACCACTTTGACCATCGCCGGGGTGACATCGATGCCGATGCCATCACCCTCGATGAACGGAATGATGGGCTCATCCGGCACATCGATCGAACCGTCGGTGTTGATGCGGATTTTCGCACCCGCGGCCGGGACGACGATGTGTTCGTAGCGCATGCGCCGCTCAGCGGTTACGGTGATTGTGGCTGCGCTCGGCAATCAGCAGGGCCAGCTCCAGGGCCTGCTCCTGGTTCAACCGCGGATCCACGGTGGAGCGATAGGCGCGCTGCAGATCGGCATCGGTCAGGCCCCGCGCGCCGCCGGTGCATTCGGTCACATCCTCGCCCGTCAGCTCGATGTGCACGCCGCCCAGGTACGACCCCATTTCCGCGTGGATGCGGAACGCGAGGTCGATTTCCTTGAGAATGTTCTCGAAGCGCCGGGTCTTCAGGCCCCCGGTACTGGTCTCAGTGTTGCCGTGCATGGGGTCGCACACCCACAGCACGCTCTGCCCGGTTTCCCGAACGGCCTTGATCAGCCGTGGCAGGGACTTTTCGATGTCCTTGGCGCCAAAGCGATGAATGAAGGTCAAGCGGCCAGGCTGGTTCTGCGGATTCAGGGTCGTCACCAGGCCCTGCGCCCAGGCATCATCCATGCCGCTGCTGACCTTGACGGCCACCGGGTTCGAAATGCCGCGGAAGTATTCGACGTGCGCGCCATCAAGCTGCGCCGTGCGCATGCCGATCCACGGGTAGTGGGTCGAGAGGTTGTACCAGCGCTGCTGGCGCGGAATGAAGCGCGTCTGCGCCTGCTCGTACAGCAGATGCAGGCCCTCATGGCTGCAATAGAAGTTCGTCTGCGCCGCCTCGTGTATCGGCCGGCCACTGATGCCTTCGAAGAAATCGAGCGAGTCGGCAATCGAGTTGGCGATGCGCTGATACGCATCCTTCAGCGGGCTGTGGTTGAGGAAGCCCAGATCCCAGTATTCAGGATGGTGCAGATCCGCAAACCCGCCATCGATGAGCGCGCGGACAAAATTCAGCGTCAGCGCCGCGCGCTCATAGCCGCGCAGCAGCAGCTGCGGGTCCGGCGCGCGCGCCTCCGCGGTGAATTCGGGACGATTGACCAGATCACCGCGAAAGCTCGGTAGCGTCACGCCGTTCTTGGTTTCCATGTCCGCCGAGCGCGGCTTGGCATACTGCCCGGCCATGCGTCCGACACGGATGACCGGCTTCTTCAATCCGTGCAGCAGCACCAGGCTCATCTGCAACAGGATCTTGAGCTTACGAGCGATCTGATCCGACTCGCAATCCTCGAAAGTCTCGGCGCAGTCACCGCCCTGGAGCAGGAAGGCCTCGCCACGCTGGGCGGCCGCGAGCCGCTCACGGGCGGCATCGACCTCCCAGGACACGACAATGGGCGGCAGCCGCGATAGCTGGGCGACGACCTTCTCCAGTTGGACCAGATCATCGTAGCGGGGCTGCTGTTGTGCAGCCTTGGTGTGCCAGCTTGCGGGATGCCAGGAAGTCATAACAGGAGAGCGCATAAGGGACCAAATCCTAACACGAAACCCTTGTGGGACCATGTTTTGGGGGCTTGCGGGCGCCGTTCAAGTCAGCCGGTCACGCCGCGCTCCGCGTGCTTCGCCTCAAGCCACAGCGCCTCCCAGTGCTCGAGGGTGAGCTCGCTCAAGACCAGTGCGCGCTCACGCGCCAACGCCTCCATGCTGGCGAAGCGGCGCTCGAATTTTGCATTCGCCGCGCGCAGCGCACTTTCCGCATCGGCGCCGACATGCCGGCCCCAGTTGGCAATGGCGAACAGCAGGTCCCCCATCTCCTCGACCAGGTGCGGCGGCGGCGGATCGGACGGCGTGTGGGCACCGGCTTCCAGCACCGCCTCGTCCAGTTCGGCCAGTTCCTCGGTGATCTTGGCTCTGACGTCGCGCATGTCGGTCCAGTCGAAGCCGACACGGGCGGCGCGCTTGCCCAACTTCTGCGCGCGCGTGAGGGCCGGCAGCGCCCGCGGCACATCGGTGAGCACCCCGACCTGCGCCTGCGGATCCCGGGCGGTGGCGGCGGCTGCGCGTTCGTGCGCCTTCAGTTCCTCCCAGGCCACCGCCGGCGCGCCGAACAGGTGCGGATGCCGTCGCACCAGCTTGTCGTGGATGGTGCGTGCAATCCCATCGAAATCGAACCAACCGCGCTCCTGTGCCATCTGCGCGTAGAACACCACCTGAAAGAGCAGATCGCCGAGCTCATCGCGCAGTTTGGCGGGCGGCTCGCCGGACTGAATCGCGTCCACCAGTTCGTACGCCTCCTCGAGTGTGTGTGGGGCGATGCTCGCAAAGGTCTGCACTCGGTCCCATGAACAGCCCTTGAGCGGATCGCGCAGCTTCACCATCAGCGCCAGCAGCTCGGCCATGGCCGACAGATCAGGCGCGCCGTTTGCGGACATGGTCACTCCTTGCACAGCCTGTACAGGCTCATCAGCATCCCGGCGGTCGCGCCCCAGATGTTGCGTTCATTGAAGGGAATATCGTTGAGCTGCACCGGGGGCAGCTCCGGCACGTACTGGCGCAGCCGTGGCCGGAAATTCTGCGGATTGAAAAGATAGTCGAGCGGGACCTCAAAGGTCTCCTGTACCTCGCGCGCGTCGGTTACCAGCGAGAAGCCCGGGCGCACAAACGCCACCACCGGCGTCACGCGAAATCCCGTGCCGATGATGTGATCCGGCAGGAACCCCACTATGGTGACGAATGCCGGATCCAGCCCCACCTCCTCCTGGGCCTCGCGCAGAGCCGCCGCGATCGGATTGGCATCGCAGTCCTCCAGGCGCCCGCCCGGAAAGCTGATCTGCCCCGCATGGTGCTTCAGCGCCGCGGAGCGCTGGGTAAACAGCACCGTGGCCGACGGTTCGCGCAGAATGATCGGCATCAGCACCGCGGCCGGTATCAGGGCCTTGGGCACGAACGCATCGAAAGGGCGGCTCTCCTGCGCCGTCAGTCCCGGCAATACCCAGTCGGCGCGTTCATGGCGCGCGGTACTGCCGCGCAGCCGCTCGGCAATCCGTCGCTGCCAGAACTGCGGATCCAAGGCGGCCTCAGCCGCCGCCGCTGGTACCACCCTTGATACCGCCGCGCGTCAATTCCAAGGGGTCGAGCAGTTTCGCCAGTTCTGCGGATGAAAGGTCGGTCATTTTCTGCGCCACCTCGCGAATGGGCTTGCCTTCGGCGTACGCCTTCTTGGCGATGGCCGCACCCTTCTCATAACCGATAATCGAGTTCAGCGCAGTCACGAGAATCGGATTGCGCTCCAGCGCGTCCTGCAGACGCGGCTCATTGACGGTGAAGCCCGCGAGCGCGCGATCGGCGAGCGCCTGCAGAACATTGGCCAGCAGCCGGATACTCTCGAGCAGGTTGTAGGCAATCAACGGCAGCATCACATTAAGCTGGAAATTGCCGGATTGGCCACCCAGGGTGATGGCCAGATCATTGCCGATCACTTCGGCGGCGACCATGGCCGCCGCTTCGGGAATCACCGGATTGACCTTGCCCGGCATGATGCTGCTGCCCGGCTGCAGGGCGGGCAGTGCGATCTCGCCGAGGCCTGCCAGCGGTCCGCTGTTCATCCAGCGCAGGTCATTGGCCATCTTCATAACACTCACCGCAATGACCTTCAGCTGCCCGGACAGCTCCACCGCCGCGTCCTGGGTCGACAGCGACTCAAAGTAGTTGCGGCTCGGTACGAACGCGATGCCCGTGATGGCGGCAAGCTCGGTGCAGAAGGCTCGGCCGAACTGCGGATCGGCGTTGATGCCGGTGCCCACCGCGGTGCCGCCCTGCGCCAACGCCAGCAGGCGCGGCTCCACGGCGCTCAGGCGCGCCTGGGCGTTCTCGAGTTGCGTACGCCAGCCGGACAGCTCCTGAGCAAGCGTGATCGGCATCGCATCCATCAGATGAGTGCGGCCGGTCTTTACGACCTGCACGAGCTGCTGCTCGCGGGTGCGCAGCACGGCACACACATGCGCCAGGGCCGGCTGCAGTTGACCGTGGTTCGCCAGCGCGGCACCGACGTGGATCGCCGTCGGGATGACATCATTGCTGCTCTGGCCCATGTTGACGTCATCATTCGGATGCACCGCACGTCCCAGGCGTCGCGAAGCGAGGTGCGCGATCACCTCGTTGGCATTCATGTTGGTACTGGTGCCCGAGCCGGTCTGGAAAATGTCGATCGGGAAATGGGCATCGTGACGCCCGTCCGCCACTTCCGCGGCGCACAGTGCGATGGCCTCTGCCACCTCCGGCTTGAGCAGACCAAGTTTGGCATTGGCAAGGGCCGCGGCCTGCTTAATGACGCCGATGGCGCGGATGAAGGCGCGCGGCAGGGGGCGGCCGCTGATCGGGAAGTTCTGCACGGCGCGCTGGGTCTGCGCGCCCCACAGCGCATCGGCAGGCACCTGCAACTCGCCCATGCTGTCGCGTTCGGTACGGAAAGAAGCTGTCATCTCAGGCACTCCGGCACGGTATCATTGTAAATCCTAACATCCCGTATTGCTCATTGCCGGATTGCGCACGTATGTCTGCGACTGAATCTTCCGCCCTCGCCGCGCTGTCTCCCCTGGATGGTCGTTATCGCCGCTCCACAGAACCGCTGCGCGAGCTGCTCTCCGAAGGCGGCCTGATCCGCGAGCGCATCCGCATCGAAGCGCAGTGGCTGCTGCACCTGGCACAGGCCGCACCCATGCTCGCCGGCGCCGGCCTGTCGACGCCGGTGCGCACCGCCGCCCAGGCACTCGCCGCCCATCCGCCGGCGGATGCCGCCGCCCTCGTCAAAGGCATCGAGGCGCGCACCAATCATGATGTGAAGGCCGTTGAGTACTACGTGCGCGAAGTGCTGCAGGCGGCCGGCGCCACGGCCGCCAATCTTGAGCTGGTGCACTTCGGCTGCACCTCGGAGGACATCAACAACCTGAGCTATGCGAAGTTGCTGGCGGCCGCACGCATCGTGATGACCGGCGCGGCCGACGAACTCAGTGCGGCACTGAGCGCTCTGGCGACACGCTATGCCGATCTGCCGATGCTGGCGCGCACCCACGGTCAGCCGGCGAGCCCGACCACCTTGGGCAAGGAACTGGCCAATGTCGTGGCACGCCTGCGACGCGCGCAGCAGCGGCTCAGCGCCGTCGCAATCCTCGGCAAGTGGAATGGCGCAGTGGGAAATTTCAATGCGCACGTCGCGGCCCTGCCGCAACTGCCGTGGCCGCAGATCGCGCAGCACTTCGTGGAGTCACTGGGCCTGATCAACAATCCCTTTACCACTCAGATTGAGCCACACGACTGGATCGGTGAGTACTGCGACGCGCTGGCCGCGCTGAATGTCATCACGCTCGACCTGTGCCGCGACATCTGGGGCTATATCTCGCTCGGTTATCTGCGCCAGAGGCCGGTAGCCGGCGAGGTCGGCTCGTCCACCATGCCGCACAAGATCAATCCCATTGATTTCGAAAATGCCGAGGGCAATCTTGGCGTCGCCAACGCACTGTTGCGGCACTTCGCGGAGAAGCTGCCCGTGTCACGCTGGCAGCGTGATCTCACCGACTCAACAGTGCTGCGCAATCTTGGTGTCGCGCTGGGTCACACCCTGGTCGCGTGGCGCTCCGCGTTGCGCGGCCTCGGCAAGATCGATGCCGACCCGGCGCGTATCAGCGCTGATGTCAATGTGGCCTGGGAGGTCCTCGGCGAGGCGGTTCAGACCGTGCTGCGCGCGCAGGGCGTACCGGAGGGTTACGAGCTGCTCAAGCAGTTCACACGGGGCCGGGCCATCGACGCCGCAAGCCTCGCCGCCTTCATCGAAACGCTGCCGATTGCCCCTGCCGAGAAGGCCCGGCTGCAGCAATTGCGGCCTCAGGATTATGTCGGATTGGCAGCCGAGCTTGCGCGCACGCTCCCATGAATTGGCATTATTGAGTGACCTGCGCCACGAATTTGGCGCAACCCGGCGCGCGTACACCGTCAAAGCGTGATCGGATCCACAATCAACCCGCGGTAGCCTTCCTAAGATCCCTTCGTCTGCGCGTCCGCAGGCGTAATGAACGAGCGGGTCATCGTGGATTTCTCCGGGGATGGTGAAGACAACGGAGTGCTGGCGCCCCTGGCCCACGCCCGTTTCACGCCCGAGAAGTCCTCCGGCACGATCAGTCTCGCAACCCCGCAGCGCAGCGCCGAGCCGATGTCGGTGATCACCAGTATCGCCGAGGCGCGCGTGGCGGTGGACACCGCCGCGGCCTCCGCGAGCCGAATGCTATCCATCTATACACAGGATCTGGAGCCGGAGGTTTACGACCAGACACCTTTCCTCGAGATCATCAAAGGTTTTGTCCTGGCACGCAGTTTCGCCAAGGTGCGCGTGCTGCTGGTGGACCCCACGCGGGTGATGACCGACACCAATCGCTTCATCGCCATGGGACGACGACTCTCCAGCTACATTGATATCCGCTACGTGGCAAGCCACATGCCGCAGCAGCGCTCGTGCGCCTACCTCATCGCGGATGAACGCGCCATCGTGTATCGCCTGCGCGCCGACACCTGGGACGGCATTGCCGACTTCAACAATCCGGCCGTCGCCCGGCTGCATCTGTCTGAGTTTGATACCGTCTGGAATGCCAGCGCACCGGAGCGTGCGCTGCGGGTCGCCCGGCACAACTGACCCCGCCGGCCCCAGGAGGCACGGCCTGCCCGCCTCGGATGTCTATAATGGGCACACCATGCCCAGACCTCCCGATGTCACCGTCGCCGCGCTCGCCGAAAGGCAGGGACGATTCCTGCTGGTCGAGGAGCGCATCGCCCGACGCCTGGTGTTCAACCAGCCGGCTGGACATGTCGAGCGGGGCGAGACCTTGCTGCAGGCCGTGGCTCGCGAAACCCGTGAGGAAACCGCGTGGCGCTTCACCAGTGAGGCCTTTCTGGGAGCGTATCTGTGGCGGCATCCCGGCACCGGACGTGCATCGCTGCGCTTCGCCTTCATCGGCAGTGTAACTGACCATGATGCAACGCAGCCCCTGGACCATGGCATTCTGTGCACCCACTGGCTGACGCGTGAGCAGCTCCTGGAGCGCGCAGCACGACTGCGCAGTCCACTGGTGCTGCGCTGTATTGATGACTACCTCGCCGGACAGCGCCAGCCGCTGCTGGGCGTCAGCCACCTCGACATGGACAGCGCCCGGGACATTTCCGCGGTTGAAGTCGTATGAAGGTCATCGTCGGTCTGTCCGGCGGCGTGGACTCGGCGGTAGCGGCCCTGCTGCTGGTGGAACAGGGGCTGGAAGTCCAGGGGCTGTTCATGAGCAACTGGGACGAAGAGGACGCCTACTGCACCCAGGCGCAGGACTACCAGGACGCGCGGGCCGTCGCGCGGGTACTGGGCATTCCCCTGCATCGGGCCAACTTCGCGGCCGAGTATCGCACTCGGGTGTTCGAATATTTTCTGGCCGAACATCGCGCCGGTCGTACCCCTAATCCGGATGTGCTGTGCAACCGCGAGGTGAAGTTCGGCGTGGCTCTGCGCCACGCACGGCGCCTCGGCGCCACGCATTTCGCCACGGGTCACTACGCGCGGCTGCGACATGAGGGCGGTGTGCAGCTACTCAAGGCGGCCGACAGCCTCAAGGATCAGACTTACTTTCTGCACGCCGTGCACAGCAGTGATCTGAGCCAGGCGCTGATGCCCATCGGCGACTACACCAAGGCCGAAGTGCGCGAGCGAGCCCGCCGCGCTGGACTGCCGGTATTCGACAAACCCGACAGCACCGGCATCTGCTTCATCGGCGAGCGCCCGTTTCGGGAGTTCCTGCGCCAGTACATCGATGAATCTCCCGGTCCGATCGAATCCCCCAGCGGTGAGCAACTGGGCACCCACTGCGGTCTGGCCTTCTATACCTTGGGTCAGCGCGGCGGACTGGCCATCGGGGGGCGCCGCGACAGCGAAACCTCACCCTGGTATGTGGCGGGCAAGGACGCCTCCCGCAATCTCCTGATCGCCGTGCAGGGTCATGATCATCCGCTGCTGTGCGCGCGCGAACTGCACTGCGACAAGCTGCACTGGCTGGTCAGGACCCCTGCCAGCCCGCGGCGCTGCACGGTGCGGGTGCGCCATCGGCACACCGATCAGCCCGCCACGCTGCACCTGGGAGCGAATGAAAGCGCCCGCGTGATTTTCGATGAACCGCAGCGCGCCCTGACGCCCGGCCAGTTCGCGGTCGCCTATGACGGGGATCTGTGTCTGGGCGGCGGCACGATCAGCGCAGTGATTTCCGACGCTCCAGCAACAACTCATAAAGATTGCGGGCGGCCGGTGACAGGACCGCCCCCTTGCGCGTGAGCAGATTGAAGGTTCTGGATACGATGGGCGCGATCAGTTCAACCATTTTCAGACTCGGATAGGCGCCGGCCTGCATCGCCAGGCGCGGTACCACCGCGATGCCGACACCTTGCGCGACCAGACCCACCGCCGTGGAACTGCGCTGCACCTCGTAAAAAATATCCAGCGAGCGATGTTCTATCCCCAGCGCCTGTTCCAGCAGCGGCTCATTGCTGCTGCTTGCGCCCGGAAATATGAGGCGATGCCCCTTCAGCTGCTGCCAGGACACCCGCCGATGCCGTGCCAGTGCGTGGTCGCGCCTGCACACCAGCACGAAACTGTCCTGCAGCAAAGGAGTGCTGTCCAGGTCCGCATGACGCAGCCGCGCGACGTTGATGCCGAATTCGGCCTCACGCCGCAAGACCGCCTCGGCGACCGCCGATGAGGCGTGGTCCAGCAGGCGCACCCGATTGTTGGGAAAATGCGCGGCGTACTCCCGCAGCACTTCGGGCAGATAGTGAACCCCCATGGTCGGCACGCAGGCTAAGGTCACATCGCCGCGCATCGCATTGCCCGTCTCGCGAATTTCATTCAATGAAGCCGCAAGCTCGGACAGCAGCCGGCGTGCCTGCGGCAAGAACCCCTCACCGGAGCGCGACAGGGCCACCGAGCGTGTCGTTCGCTCGATCAATCGCACCCCAAGGTCGGTTTCCAGACCGCGCAGGCGCCTGCTCAAGGCGCTTTGCGTAATGGCCAGTGCCGCGGCTGCCCGATTGAAGGATCCGCTCTCCGCAATGGCGACAAAGGCCTGGACACCGAGGGTATCTATTTTCATGCACGCAATGCATCAATAAGGTAATTAAAGTCATTTTACTGCTAACCGCCGATGACGCAAAATGGGTCTCGTGCACCATCGGGTTGGAGAGACCAATGACTGACAGCTTCAAGTCGCGCACCGCACTCAAAGTGGGCGCTCACTCATATGAGATTTTCAGTCTGAAGGCGCTTCCCCAGGCCAAGGTCGCGCGCCTGCCATTTTCCCTGAAAATCCTGCTCGAGAACCTGCTGCGCTTCGAGGACGGCGTCAACGTCACGCGCGCCGACATCGAGGCGATTCTCAACTGGGACCCGAAAGCGGCCCCGGCACACGAGATCGCCTTCACCCCGGCGCGCGTCATCCTGCAGGACTTCACGGGTGTCCCCTGCGTGGTGGACTTGGCAGCCATGCGCGAGGCGGTCGTCAAGCTCGGCGGCCAGGCCGAGAGCGTGAATCCGCTCGCTCCCGTGGAACTGGTCATCGATCACTCCGTCCAGGTCGATGAATATGGGACCAAGCAGGCGCTCGCGGACAACAACAAAATCGAATTCCAGCGTAATGGCGAGCGTTACTCGTTCCTGCGCTGGGGACAGACGGCGTTCGACAATTTCAAGGTCGTGCCACCCAACACCGGCATCGTTCACCAGGTCAATCTCGAACATCTGGCGCGGGTGGTGTTCGATCATCCCGCCGGCAAGACCCGGCAGGCGTATCCAGACACGCTGGTGGGCACCGACTCGCACACCACCATGGTCAACGGACTGGGCGTGCTCGGCTGGGGTGTCGGCGGTATCGAGGCCGAGGCGGCCATGCTCGGACAGCCCATCACCATGCTGATACCGCAGGTGATCGGCGTGAAACTCACGGGCAGCCTGCCCGCGGGCGCCACGGCCACCGACCTGGTGCTCACGCTCACCGAAATGCTGCGCAAGAAGGGCGTGGTCGAGAAGTTCGTGGAATATTTCGGCGACGGCCTGGCGAATCTGCCGCTGGCGGACCGCGCCACCATCGCGAACATGGCGCCCGAGTACGGCAGCACCTGCGGTATTTTTCCGATCGACGAGGAGACCATTCACTACCTGGAAATGACGGGTCGCCCGAAGGAGCAGATCGAACTGGTGAGCGCATATGCCAAGGCCCAGGGGCTATGGCGGGTCTCAGGAGCCCCGGCCGCCGGCTACACGGACCTGCTCGAACTGGATCTGTCGAGCGTCGAGCCGAGCATTGCCGGCCCGAAGCGCCCGCAGGATCGGGTGCCGTTGAAGGGCGCAAAGGCCGCGTACCGCAAGAGCCTGGTCACGATGAGCGAGGAGCGCAGCAAGCGCAATCCGGGCGCGACCGGCACGGCCGCCCTGACCACCGGCGGCAAGTCCGTGGAGCTGAAGGATGGCGCGGTGCTGATCGCCGCCATCACCAGCTGCACCAATACCTCCAATCCGTATGTGATGTTGGGCGCCGGGCTGCTGGCGCGTAACGCACACAAGCTCGGCCTGACCGCGCAGCCGTGGGTGAAAACCTCCCTCGCCCCGGGCTCGCGGGTGGTGACGGACTACTACCGCAAGGCCGGCCTGCTCGAGGATCTGGCGGCAGTTGGCTTCGACCTGGTCGGCTACGGCTGCACCACCTGCATCGGCAACTCCGGGCCGTTGCGTCCGGAAATATCGGCGGCCGTGAAATCAGGCGACGTCATCGCCGGCGCCGTGCTGTCCGGCAACCGCAACTTCGAGGGCCGCGTGCACGCCGAAGTGCGCATGAACTTCCTCGCCTCCCCGCCCCTCGTCGTCGCCTACGCCCTGGCCGGCACGTTGGATGTGGACCTGGCCACCGAACCACTGGGCGTGGGCAGCAACGGCCAGCCCGTATTCCTCAAGGACATCTGGCCGACCCAGAAGGAAGTCCAGGACACGGTGCTGCGCGCCATCGACTCGCAGATGTTCCGCGACAGCTATGCCACGGTATTCAAGGGCGATGAGAACTGGTCCAGCATCAAGATCCCTCAGGGCAATGTCTACGCGTGGGACAAAGGCTCGACCTACGTCAAGAATCCGCCCTACTTCGATGGCATGACCATGACACCGGCGAAGGCGGGTGATGTGCATGGCGCACGCGCGCTGGCGGTGCTGGGTGATTCGGTGACCACCGATCACATCTCACCGGCCGGCAACATCGCCAAGAGCAGTCCCGCCGCGCGCTACCTCATCGAGCAGGGTGTGCAGCCCGTGGACTTCAACTCCTACGGCGCACGGCGTGGCAATCACGAGGTCATGATGCGCGGCACATTCGCCAATATCCGGCTGCGCAACCTGCTGGCGCCGGGAACCGAGGGAGGTGTCACCGTGCACGTGCCCAGCGGCGAGCAGATGTCGATCTATGATGCCGCGATGCGCTACAAGGCCGAGGGCACGCCGCTGGTGATTCTCGCGGGTCGCGAATACGGCACCGGCTCGTCGCGTGACTGGGCCGCCAAGGGCACCATGCTGCTGGGCGCGAAGGCGGTCATCGCCGAGAGCTTCGAGCGCATCCACCGTTCGAATCTCATCGGCATGGGCGTGCTGCCGCTGCAGTTCCTGCCCGGACAGAATGCGCAAAGCCTCGGGCTGACCGGCCAGGAGAGCTTCGATCTCACCGGTCTGACGGCCGCGGGCGCGAAGAGCGTGAAGGTGACGGCAACCCCCCCGGGCGGCGGTGCGCCGCTGCACTTCGAGGTGCGGCTGCGAATCGATACGCCCAAGGAGCACGAGTACTTCCGGCACGGCGGCATCCTGCAGTACGTGTTGCGACAACTCGCCACGTCGCGCGCGGCTTAGACCTCAACCGGGCCGCACGGCAACGCGATGCGGCTGGTCGTCTTCGATCTTGACGGCACGATCACGTATCGGGACACCCTGCTCCCCTACGTGACCGGGTACCTGGCGCGCTCGGGCCGCAGCCGCCTGCGCATGGCGCAGGCGGTGCCGACGCTGGCCGCCTTTGTGCTTGGCGCCGCCGATCATGGGGCCGTGAAATCCGCCTTCATCCACAGCACCCTGGGTGGCGCCAGCCGTGAACAACTGGCAGCGTGGACCGAGCAGTTCGTGCCCTGGGTGATAGCCAAAGGCAGCAGCCCCGCCGCACTGGCCGCGGTCAGATCCCATCAGGCGGCCGGTGATCTGCTGGTGCTCATGAGCGCCAGCACCGACCTGTACGTGCCGCAGATCGCCAAGGCGCTCGGATTCAATGAAGTGATCTGCACCGGCCTAGGCTTCGATGCGCACGGGCGCCTGACGGGCGCGCTGGTGAGCGCCAACCGCCGCGGGCCCGAAAAGGTGCGCTGCTTCGAGGAGCTGAAGCAACGGCATCCGGGCCTGCAGACAGTCGCGTATGGCAACGCCGGCAGTGATCTGGCACACCTGCGCCTGGCCGACGTCCCGCGTCTGGTGAATGCTTCGCGGCGTACGCTGCGTCAGGCCGCGAGTATCGGTATCGCGCCCTTCGCCAACTGGAACCTCACATCGAGGTCCGCACCTGCCACAGCTCCGGGAAAAACCTGAGCTCCAGTGCCTTCGCCAGATAGGGCACCCCGCTGGTGCCCCCGGTGCCGCGCTTGTGGCCGATGATCCTCTCGACCGCCTTTAAGTGGTGGAAGCGCCAGATCTGGAACTGATGATCCAGATTGATGAGGCGTTCGGCCAGTTCATACAGGTCCCATTCCTTTTCGGAATTGTGGTACACGCCGAGCCACGCTCCCGCCACCTGCTTGCTCGACTGATACGGCTCGCGAAAATCCCGTGACAGGTAGTCATCCGGAATGCCGTAGCCGCGACGGCTGAGCAGTCGCAGCACCTCGTCATACAGTGAGGGCGCGGCCAGGACCTGCTGCAGTTTCTCGAAGGCCACCGGATCATTGCGGTGGACATTGATCACATCGGCATTCTTGTTGCCGATGGTGAATTCCAGCACCCGGTACTGCACCGACTGGAACCCTGAGGAGCGTCCGAGCACGTTGCGGAACGCCGAATAGTCGGCCGGCGTCATGGTCGCCAGCACGTCCCAGATCGCGGTGAGCTGGGTTTGCACGCGGGCCATGCGCTCCAGCATCCGGAATGAGGGCCCGAGATTGTCCCGCCGTACACAGTCGAGCACACCGGTCAGCTCGTGCAGGAACAGCCGCATCCACAGCTCGGAATTCTGGTGCACGATGATGAACATCATCTCATCGTGCTGGTAGGACAGCGGCCGCTGCGCGCTGAGGATCTGGTCCAGTCGCAGGTACTCTCCATAGCTCAACGAGGAACCCAGGTCCCAATGGACCGGCTCATTGGACAGGTCGACCCGCTCGGACTTGTCGTAAGGGCGATTGGTCATGACAGCCACGATGGTACACGCCGCCAGCCATCGAGCAATTGCCGATCGAGCTTGCGGTAGTCCGGACAGCACTCCGCCACCGTGGCCCAGAACGCCCGGGAGTGGTTCATATGTCGCGTATGGGACAGTTCGTGGATGAGCAGATAACGCAGTACCTCGGGGGGCTGGAAGACGATGCAGCAGTTCAGGCTGATGGTGCCGCGGGCCGAGCAGCTGCCCCAGCGGGTCTTCTGCCGGCGGATGCTCAACGCCCGGTAGCTGAAGCCGAACTCGCGCGCACAGTCGGCCAGGTGCTCGGCGAGCACGACCTGTGCTCGCCCCATCAGCCAGCGCCGCAAGGCCTCCTGGAGCTGCTCTTTGGAGCTGCTTTCACCGGTAATGACCAGCAGTTCATCCCCGCCGGGCCGCATCCGGATGCGCCCGCTGCCGCCCGCCAGATGCACCCGCCAGGACTCGTACACGCCCGGCAGGTCAATCTGCGCGGGCGGAAAGGGAGTTTCGGGCGGCTTTTGCCGCAGGGCCGCCTGGCGGCGCGTCTCGATCCAGTCGCGATGTTCACTCACAAAGGCGCTGACCGTCGCCCGGGAAGTGCGCGGCGGCACGACGACCTCGACCCGCCCGCTACGATGCACGCGCACCGCCAGGCGTCGCGCGCGCCGGCTTTCGCGCACCACCCATGGTTGCGTGTCAGTGTCGGACCAAAGGAAAAGCTGGTTCAATTCACTCCATGATAATCGACGCACTGCTGCAGGTGGACAACCTCGTCAAGCGCTATGCCGACACCACCGCCGTCGACGGCGTGTCCTTCAGCGTCCCCGAAGGGTGCTGCTTCGGCCTGCTCGGACCCAATGGCGCCGGCAAAACCACCACCATCGAGATCATGGAGGGCATCCTGGCGCCCACCGCCGGTACTGTTCGCTACCGGGGCATGCCGCTTGGCGAGCGCTTCCGCGCCGAGGCCGGCATTCTGTTCCAGAAGACCGCCCTGCAGGACTTCCTGACGGTGCACCAGACCCTGAACCTGTTTCGTGGCCTATACGATCATGGCCTGGCGGTTGAGGAAGTCATCCGTCTGTGCGCCCTGGAGAAGCTGCTCAATCGCGACAACAAGAAGCTCTCCGGCGGACAGCTGCAGCGCCTGCTGCTGGGCGTCGCGCTGGTCAACGACCCCGCGATCCTGTTCCTGGATGAACCCACCACGGGCCTTGATCCGCAGGCCCGCCGCAACTTCTGGGAACTGGTGCAGTCGATCAAGGCACAGCGCAAGACCATCATCCTCACCACTCACTACATGGAGGAGGCCGAGCTGCTGTGCGATGAGATCCTGATCGTGGATCACGGCAAGATCATTGCCCAGGGTCCCCCGCAGACTCTGCTGCGCCAGCATTTCAAGGCCGTACTACTGGAATTACCCACCGAGGATTGGACGCCGCAGGCGCGCGCCCTGGGTTTGACGTTCTTCGAGGCCGCCGGTCGGGTCGAACTGACGACCAATGATCTGGAGGGCACGCTGCGCACCTTGATGAACAGCGCCGTTTCCCTGGCGCACCTGCGCATCCGCCCGCCGAATCTTGAAGACCTGTTCCTGGAACTGACCGGCAAGGACCTGCGCACATGAGCCTGTTGACCGACATTCGCCGCAGCTCCAAACGCCTTGCGTCCGTGTGGCATGCCCGCAATCTGGAATTCGTTCGGGATCGCTCCTCCTTGATCTTCACCCTCGGCGTGCCGGTGGTGCTGGTGGTGGCCATGGCGCTGATTTTTGGGGGTCCCCCGCGACCGCTGTTCAAGGTCGGGGTGCTCGCGCCCATGCCCCGCGCGGCCACTTATCCCTTCCTCGCCGAGCGCTATTTCCAGTTCGTCGAACAGCCGCAGCAGGCCGCGGCCATCCACTTGGTCGCGCGCAACGATCTGGATCTGCTGCTGGACCTGCGCCAGCGGCCCGTACGCTTCTGGGCCATCGTCGATTCACCCAAGGGGTACATGGCCGAGAAGCTGCTGCTGCAGACTGATCCACAGGCCTTGCGCCAACCCATCACCGGCGCCGCCACCCGCTACATCGACTGGCTGTTCCCCGGCGTGCTCGGCATGAACCTGATGTTCACCTGCCTGATGGGCGCGGGTTACGTGGTCGTACGCTACCGCAAGAACGGTTTCCTGAAGCGACTGTCGGCCACGCCCGTGTCGGCGTTTGAGTTCTTGAGCGCGCAAGTGCTCAGTCGCCTGGGGCTGGCGCTGGCCGTGACGCTCATCCTGTATATCGGCATCAGCCAGGTCATCCACTTCCACAATGCCGGCAGCAACGCGCTGCTGCTGCTGGTCGCGGTGCTGGGCTCCCTCAGCCTGATCGCCTTCGGCCTGATCGTCGCCGCGCGCTTCGCCAGCGAAGAGGTGGTCGGCGGCATGTTGAACTTCCTGACCTGGCCGATGATGCTGCTGTCCGGGGTGTGGTTCTCGCTGGAGGGTTCGCCGCGCTGGATGCAGCTGGTGGCGCAGTTGTTTCCCCTGACCCATATCCTGCAGGCGGCGCGCGCGATCACGCTGGACGGTGCTGGTGCGGGCACGATCCGCTTTGACCTCGCGTACCTGGCCGGCACCACCTTGGTATTCCTGGCAGTGGGTGCCTTTTCGTTTCGCTGGAGACCCGAATGACCGCGACGACCGCCATCCACGCCTTCTACAGTGACAACACGGCAAGTGTCGCCCCGGAACTGCTCGCCGCCCTCGCGGCCGCCAACCAGGGACCGCAGAAGGCCTACGGTGATGATCCGTGGACACTGCAGCTGGATGCGGCGTTCAGTGAATTCTTCGGCACGCCGGTGCGGGCGTTCATCGTGACCACCGGCACCGCGGCCAATGCGCTGAGCCTGGCGACCCTCTCACCACCCTATGGGAATGTCTACGCTCATGCGGACGCGCATGTCGTGGAGGATGAGTGTGGTGCCGTAGAATTCTTCTCCGGTGGTGCGCGCCTGACGCTGGTAGCGGGGGAGCACGGGCGCATCGACTGCCAGGTGCTGGAGCAGGCCATCGCGGCCCATCCGCCCAATGTCCACACGGTGCAGCCCGCGGCGCTGA
Organism: Steroidobacteraceae bacterium; assembly: GCA_036498905.1. Classification (GTDB taxonomy): domain Bacteria; phylum Pseudomonadota; class Gammaproteobacteria; order Steroidobacterales; family Steroidobacteraceae; genus DAIDKA01. The sequence goes on from DASYER010000030.1 coordinate 22,763, forward strand.
CACTGACGCAGGCGACGGAGCTGGGAACCACCTATCGTCCCGAGGCTATTGCCGCGCTCAGCGCCCTCGCCCATCGTCATGGCCTGTGCGTCCATATGGACGGTGCGCGGCTGGCGAATGCGATTGATTTTCTGGAATGCCACCCGGCCGATGTGACCTGGCGCGCCGGGGTCGATGTACTGTCATTTGGCGCAACCAAGAACGGCGCCCTGGCGGCCGAGGCGGTCGTATTCTTCGATGTCTCGCTGGTGCGTGACTTCGAGCTGCGCCGCAAACGCGCCGGTCACCTGCTGTCCAAGTCGCGCTACGCCGCGGCGCAACTGCTCACCTACGTGCGCAGCGGCCTGTGGCGCACCCATGCTCATCGCGCCAATCGTCTCGCCAGGCAGCTCGCCTGCGCAGCGGGGGCGCGATTGCTGCACCCGGTCGAAGCCAACGAACTGTTCCTGGACCTTGGAGTCGCGGGCAAGGCCGTGCTGCGTGCGCAGGGATTCGGCTTCTATGATTGGGGCCCGGCCGCCGGCCGCGAGGCGCGCTTCGTCGTCTCCTGGGATCAGACCCAGGCCAGCGTCGACGCCCTGTGTCAGACCCTCAAGGCTCCTCCAGCGGCGTGAATATTCGCCAGGCCTGCATCGGATGAAACAGCGCCCAGGGTATGGCCTGCAACTGGTTGCCGGGCGCTCCCGGCACGATCACCGACTTGGTGCCTTTGACACTGACTTCAGTGGCTGACTCGGCATCGGCATCCTCACTGGCGAGGATGTAGCGCAGTTGTGATCTGGGCATGATGCGATTCAGCGGTGGCGTCTGCAGGTCCAGATTTGCGCGCGGCGCGCCGGTGCTCTTTGCAGAAGGGACGGCTGCCTTGGCGGAGGCGGTGACCGGGGCCGATGAGGCAGCCCTGGTGGCGCCCTGCGCCTGGACCTGGGTCAACCCCAAGGCGGCCATGGTCACCACTGCGAGCGCGGCTGTGCAGGTTTTAGACATCATGTGCTCCTCAAGACTTCATTGTATGGGGTTCCGATCCGGCCAGGGAGCAAAGGGAAACGGCGGTCTGTCGGTCAGAAACGTAAGGAATTCGACTACTTGCAGAAAATAGCTCGAGATTCCCTTGGCGAATTTGAGCAGCTCAGGATTGGGTGCACCGGCCAGGACCGTGAGCAGCAACTGCGCGATAACCGTGACGGCCAGGACCCACATGAGGATCCACAACGCCACGGCGAACAGGATCATATACAGCACCCGGATTCCGATCGGCATGCGCTCCATGGAGGCTACCCCTTCAGAATGTGGTCCAGCAGGCGATGCGCGGCTTTGTACTCCGGCATCAGCAGCAGAGCGTGCTCCAGCGCCGAACGGGCCGCAATAGCGTCGCCGCGATCCAGGTCAACCTGGGCCAAACCCTGCCATGCCTCGGCCGCACCCCAGGCCGGGATGCGCTCCAGACCCTGTCGTTCAAGCTCAAATGCGTCCACCGCGCTCTGGAATGAGGCCAGCAGTTGCGCGCGCTCCCGCGTCGACTTGGCGCTGAGGTAGGAAAGCTGGGCTGACATGAGGCGCACGCGCGGATCCTTCGGCGCCAGCTGCAGCGCCATCTGCATCTGCGCGCGACTGCGCGAACCTGCGAAAGGCATACCGACCGTGCGTATGCGACTGCGCAATTCCATGCACAATGATTGCAACGCAAGCGCCTCGGCATCTGTCGGTCTCACCGCCAAGGCATCGTCAGCGGAACTGATACAGTCGCCCACCGCACGGCCTACGTCGGCCGTGGCCTCCTTTGCGCTCGGGTGCACAAACGCCAGTTGCGCTTCGCGCAGCTGGATCCACGTGAGGTAGTAGCTGCGCAACGGATCAGCAGGCGCGACCCCGGTGATGCGCGTGGCGAGCGCCGCAAGATCGCGTGCGTCTTCGGTATACCAGTCGTACTGCATGCGCGACTCAACATCACGCCAATCGGTGTCGGCACCGTGGGCCAACGGTGCAATGCCGAGCATCACCGACAACAGCAGCAGCAGCACATTTCGGGAGCGACGAAACATAGGGGCATTGTGCCAGAATCGCGCATGCACTCCACACCGGCGCTGATAGACATTGGTATCAATCTCGGCCACGACAGCTTCGATGCCGACCGCGAATCGGTCGTGGCACGCGCCGCGGCCGCGGGCGTGGTGCAGATGATCATTACCGGTGCGAGCACACATGGCAGCCGCCAGGCCCTCGCGCTCGCGCGCGCCGCGCCCCGGCGTCATTTCGCGACCGCCGGTATCCATCCGCATCACGCCACTGAACTTGACCAGCACGGGCTTGCTGAAATTGAAAGCCTGGCGCAACAACCGGAAGTCGTGGCCGTCGGGGAATGCGGCCTGGACTATTTTCGCGACTTCTCACCACGTGCCGTCCAGCAGCGCGCGTTTCATCAGCAACTGGAACTGGCTGCGCGGATCGGCAAGCCGGTGTTCCTGCATGAGCGCGACGCGCATGAAGACTTCGTGAGTATCGTACGCGAGCACCGCCGCACTCTGGTCGGCGGGATCGCGCATTGTTTTACCGGCACTGCCTAACAGCTGCACCGTTACCTGGAACTGGATCTGGCCATCGGGATCACCGGTTGGATCTGCGACGAGCGCCGCGGCGCCCATCTGTTGCCGCTGCTGCGGCAGATTCCGGCAGCGGCCCTGCATCTTGAGACCGATGCCCCCTACCTGCTGCCGCGCGATCTGCAGCCCCGTCCCACCTCGCGCCGCAACGAACCGCTGCATCTGCGGCATATTGCCGAGGTCGCCGCGCAGGCACGCGGTGAAACGCTGCAGCAATTGGCGACCATGGCGACGGCCGCCAGTCGCGCACTGTTCAGGTTGCCCCTCAGTTGCTGACGGGCCGCGCCTGGGCCATCAGACTGGGTCTGACCGCCTGCCGAATGTTGGCCCAGGGCTGGTCGAAAGGATCGACGCCGCCGGGCGTTCCCCCTTCAATTAGGGGAAAATCTTGGGCCAGGGAATCGAGCATCAGCGTCCACTTGGGCAGGCCCTTGGGAAAGCGTGCCCGCCGGGTGAAGACGATGCGGCCTTCGACCGGCATGTCATCCCCGGCAATCGCCTTGACCGCCGCGATGCGGTCGTAGAGCGAACTTTGCGGATTCACAAATGTGTACCGGTGCGGCCCGTCCATGACAGTCCACTCATTCATCTGGTCGCCACCGAACACATTGCCGCGCACATCGCGCAGGTCCAGCACCACCGCGCCACGCGGGGTGCGCAGCACGAAGTCCACGTGGAATGAACTGCCCATGCCATCAGGCACCAGCACATCGACGAGGTGATCAGAACCCACCGCCGCGACCGCCGTGACCAGCGCGCGTCGCGCCCGCCGCTGCCGGTACCAGCGCCACAGCCACGACAGCGCCCAGCCGAGCACACCCGCACCCGCGACCAGAGCCCAGGTGAGGGGCGGCAGTTCGGTCAGCAGATCCACATAGGCTCCCTAGTTCAATCCCTGGTTCATTCCGCGGCGCAAAGCGTCCAGGTCCGCCGTAATCTCCGAGGCTTTCGCCGGCAGTTCAAACAACCGTGCGAGCGATGCCGGCACCGTGACGCTGCGGCCGATCAATGGCTCGACGATTTCGCGGAACTTGGCCGGATGCGCCGTGGCCACCAACACCCAACGACCCGCCTCACGCCGCGCCGCCGGCAGGCGCGCATAGACTTCGGCGGCCGTGGCCGTGTGCGGGCACCAGATCTGCCCATACTCCTCGAAGCCGCTGCGGATGCGTGCGCGAATCTGCTCATCGCTCACCACATCAGCACTGATTGTACCCCGCAGCTCATTGATGTCCGGGTACAGCGAGCGCAGCCGCTCCAGGTTGCTGGGATTGCCGACATCCATGGCCGAGGCCAGCGTGGGGATACTCGCCCGCGGCGTGAACGTGCCGCTCTCCAGCAAGTCGGGCACGGTGCGATTGACGTTGTGCGCCAGGACCAGCTCGCCGATGGGCATGCCGAGGCGTCGCGCCCACAGCCCCGCGACCGAATTGCCGAGATTGCCGCTGGGCACGACAAAGGAGACCCGCTCGCCGTGTTCCAACCAGCCCTTGAGGCTCGCCGCGGCGTAGTACACGGCCTGCGGCAGCAATCGCCCCAGGTTGATGCTGTTCGCGGACGAAAGCTCGAAGCGCTGATTCAATTGCGCGTCCATGAACGCGGACTTCACCATCCGCTGGCAATCATCGAAGCTGCCGCGCACCCGGAAGGATCTGACGTTGTCTCCCCAGCAGGTAAGCTGGTGCTCCTGGGTCGGTGTCACCAGCCCCTTGGGAAACAGCACCGACACTTCCATGCCGGGCAGGCGGTGGAAGGCGGCGGCAACCGCGCCCCCGGTGTCCCCGGAGGTGGCGACCAGAATATTCAGCACGCGCTGCCCGGGAGTGCGCAGGCGCGACATGCATGCGGCGAGGAAGCGCGCGCCGAAGTCCTTGAAGGCCGCGGTCGGACCATGGAACAGCTCCAGCACACCCAGGCGCGCCTGGGCATCGAGCGGCACCAGCGGAGCCGGAAAACTGAAGGCCTCGGCGCAGATCACCGGCAGCTGCTCGGCCAGCTCACTGCCCGCGACCAGGGGCCCGAGAAACAATGCGCCGATGCGGGCCAGCCCGGCGGCGGTGAGGTATTGCTCGGCCGGCAGTGCGATCCGCTCGCACAGCTGCTCGGGGTGATGCACCGGCCACTGCTGCGGCACATACAGTCCGCCATCGGGCGCCAGCCCCTTGAGCAGCGCCTGCGCGAAACCGGTGCTCGTCGCAGACTCGTTCGGACCTTGGCGGGTACTGTGATACAGCATGACGGTCATGGCCCGATGACGCGGGCACCGGGAGAATTGATCTCGATGATCCATTCGTCGATGGGCACGTTGTGGCGGCCGAATTCCGTGCGCATGGCGGCCAAGACCGCGCTGGCCTGATGTTCCAGCGCCCAGGCGAAGACGGTCGGACCGGCTCCCGAGATCGAGCAGCCCAGGGCCCCGCTTGCCATGGCCGCACGGCGCACGTCCGCGAAACCGGGAATCAGCGTCTGGCGCTGCGGCTCGATTACGACATCCTCGAGGGAGGCGCGGATCAGCTCGATGTCATCGGTGTAGCACCCGGAAATGAAGCCGGCCAGGTGCGCGGTCTGCCACACAAAATCCGACATGGCCACGCTGCTGCGCAGAATCGAGCGCGCGTCCCTGGTGGACAAGAACAGATGCGGATGGACCATCACCGCGCGCACGGCGCGCGGCACCGGGATCTGTTTGACATGGGGATTGTCGATGCCGACGGTGAGTACCAGACCGCCGAACAGCGACGGGGCGATATTGTCGACGTGCATCGAACCGGAAGCGACGGCCTCCCCGTGCATCGCGAACTTCAACAGTTCAAGCTTGCTGCAGGGACCGGGCAGCAAGGCATTCGCGGCGACCACGGCGGCCACGGCCGAGGCCGCCGAACCGCCCAGGCCGGAACCGAGCGGAATCCCCTTCTCGATACGCATGTCAAAGCCAAACGGCAGGTCGAGCGTCTCCTGCATGGCCATCACTGCCCGCCCGGCGGTATTGCTTTCGGGGTTGCGCGGCAGATCGACATTGGCGCCGGTGATGCTGGAAATCGTCACGCCGCGAGCAGCTGTGCGCGTGACCGACACCTTGTCGCCGAGCGCGTCGACGGCAAATCCAAGGATGTCGAAGCCGATGGCCACATTGCCGGCCGAGGCCGGTGCAAAGGCCGTGGCTGAAGTCGTAACGTTCAAATATGAGCTCCGAGATAGGCGGACAGCCGCAGCAGATCGGCGAACACGCCGCCGGCAGTCACCTCGGGACCTGCACCGGGACCCTGAACTATCAGAGCGTTGGCATTGTACCGGCCAGTGGCAAAGCGCACGACATTATCGGTCAGCGCCATATTCGCGAAGGCGTGCCCGCGGTCCAGCTCGATCAATCCGACCGTTGCCTCGCCCTTCGAGGTGATGCGACCGACATAGCGCAGGACCTTGCCGCGGCCCTGGGCGGCGCGCAGACGCTCGTTCATGCCGGCGTCGAATTTGGGCAGGCCGCTCATGAAGTCATCGATCGAGGATCCGGACAGCCCGGGTGGCACCAGGCTTTCGACCTTCACATCCGCCATTTCCAGTGCCAGACCCATCTCGCGGCCGAGAATGATCAGCTTGCGCGCCACATCCATGCCGGACAGATCATCGCGCGGGTCAGGCTCCGTGTAGCCGCGCTGTTTCGCATCGCGCACGATGTCGGAGAAGGCGACACTGCCGTCATAGACATTGAAGAGATAGGCGAGCGTTCCGGAGAAAATACCCTCGATGCTCTCGATATCATCCCCCGTCTCGCGCAGATCGCGCAGGGTCTGGATGATCGGCAGACCCGCTCCGACCGTCGCTTCATACAGGTAGTGCGCCCCGCTGGTGCGGCCCGCGGCGCGCACCTGCCGATAGAATTCCAGCGGCGCGCTGTTGGCCTTCTTGTTCGGTGTGACAACGTGGATGCCCCGGGTGAGCCATTGCGGATAGTGGCTCGCGACCGATTCGCTGGCGGTGCAGTCGATCAGCACCGTATGCGGCAGATGATCCACATTCAGGTGCTCGACGAACCGGGTCAGATCTGCCGCAATCGACCCGCTCTTGAAGGCAGCGCTCCAGTCGTCCAGATCGATGCCCGAGTCGCTGAGCAGCATGCGCTCGGAGGCGAGGATGCCGCGCACGCGCAGATCGATCTGGAATTGCTCGCGCAGCCGGCTGCTTTGCGAGGCCAGCTGATCCAGCAGCACCCTGCCCACCGTTCCGGGCCCGATCACACCGATCGACAGGGTGTGCGGCGAGAGGTAGAAGCTGGAATGCACCGCGCGCAGCGCACGCGTCGCATCCTTCGCTTCGATCACCACCGAGATATTGCGCTCGCTGGCACCCTGGGCGATGGCACGTACATTGACGGCCGAACCGCCCAATGCCTCGAACACCTTGGCGGAGATGCCGGGCATGCCTGCCATGCCGTCACCGACGACGGCGAGGATCGCCAACCCCGGATCCACGTCGACACGCTGGATCTGGCCCTCGCTAAGTTCACGATCAAATGCGCCGCGCACCACGCGCGCGGCGCGCTCGGCCTGGTCGGTCGGGATTGCACAGCAGATCGAATGTTCGGAACTGCCCTGGGAGATCAGGGTCACCGAGATCCCCTCCTCGCGCAGCGCGCCGAACAGACGATGCGCCGTACCGGGCACACCGATCATTCCGGCGCCCTCGACATTGACCAGCGCCACCCCATCGATGCTGGTGATGCCTTTCACCGGCAGCGTCGACTCCGGGGCCGCACAGATCAGCGAGCCGGGCTTGTGGGGCGCGAAGGTATTGCGGATCCAGATCGGAATGTTGCGCCGGACGGCCGGAGCCATGGTCTGCGGATGGATGACCTTGGCGCCGAAGTACGCCAGCTCCATCGCCTCGTTATAAGAGAGGGAGTCGATGACTTTGGCATCGGGTACCCGCCGCGGGTCCGCGGACAGCACGCCATCCACGTCGGTCCAGATCTGGATTTCGGCCGCATGCAGCAAGGCGCCGAAAATCGAGCCGGAGAAATCGCTGCCATTGCGGCCCAGTGTGGTCTGCACACCCTTGCGGTTGGCGGCAATGAAGCCGGTGATGATGAGCGTGCCCTGGAAGTCCGCGCCAACCGCTCGGTCCATGTTTGCCTGCGACTCGCTCCACTGCACGGCCGGCCCCAGCGAGCTCCACTCCACCACCACGATGCGGCGCGCATCCAGCCACAGCGTCTTGCCGGCGCGCTTGGTGCGCGACTCGAAGTACTTGTGGAACAGGCGGGTCGACCACAGCTCCCCGTAGCCTGCGATGAGGTCGCGGACATTGTGTGCAGCCGCCCGGGTCAGCTGCACGGTATGCAGTATGCCTTCGATGTCATGGCAGTCCCGGTCCATCGCCGACAGGTACAGGGCAGCGGCCTGTGCCGACAGCAGTGCTCGCGCGATGACGGCATGCCGCTCACGCAGCGCCTGCAATTCGATCTGGTAGTGCTCATCCTGCTGCTCGGCCAGAATCACCAGCCGCAGCAACGCATCGGTCACGCCGCGGCACGCCGAGAGCACGACCCCGAGCTGACGTTGCGGCTGAGCCTCCAGAATGTCGGCCACGCGCTCGAAGCAGGCGGCATCGGCGACGCTTGAACCGCCGAATTTATGCACCACCCAGCTGTCGACACTCTGGTTGTGCGGGGCTTGGGAAACGGCGGGGGAACCGGTGGTGCTTGAGCTCATCTGAACGTCTGCTGGGCGCATGCCAAAAAAGGCCGCGTGACTCTACTGACGCCGTCGGATCGACGCAACTTCAAGCATAATTGGCGTGTGGAAACCCTGATCGCACCGCTATTGCCGCTGTACGAGCGTGAGCGCCATGCCGGGCGCGCCGTGGCGCTGGCCGTTGTGGTACATACCATCGGTTCGACCTATCGCAAGCCCGGCGCCCTGATGCTGATTGCAGCGGACGGCCAGTATGCCGGACTGCTGTCGGGTGGTTGCCTGGAATCGGATCTGCGCGAGCATGCGCTTGAGGTCATGGCCAGCGGCCGGGCCAAGCTGATCACCTATGACACACGCGGCACGGATGACCTGCTGTGGGGCCTGGGCGTGGGCTGCGAAGGGGTAATGCAGATCCTGCTGTTGCGGGTGGGCCCTGAGAATGCCTGGCAGCCCCTTGACCCGTTCGTTTCGGGCCACCGGCGCCATGAGCGGGTTGCCGCCGCGGTTGTTGTCGCCTCGCCGGATCCCACCCTGCCCGCCGGCAGCATCATCCTGCCGAACGGCCAGCCTGGCGGTCATCCGGTGCCACCGGCGCTGCAGGATGCCGCCCAGAAGCTGCTGACCCAGGCGCTGCAGACCGCACGTGCGGCCACCCTCGGCAGCGCCTCGGATCCCTTGCGGGTGCTGGCCATGCCCCTGGCGCTGCCGCCACGGCTGCTGCTGCTGGGCGGGGGTCCGGATGCGCAGCCGCTGGTGGACTTTGCCGCGCGCCTGGGGTGGCGGATCACGGTGTACGACCACCGACCCGCCTACGCCCAGTCCGAGCGCTTTCCCGGAGCCGAGCAGGTGACCCTGGGGCGACCCGAGAGTGTGGCGCAGACGGTGGACCTGGGCCGTTTTGATGCCGCGATTGTCATGAGCCATCACCTGCCCTCCGATCTGATCTACCTGCGTGCCCTGAGCAGCTCGTCCATCCCTTATCTGGGTTTACTCGGACCGGCCACGCGTCGCGAGAAACTGCTCGGTGATCTGGGCGGCGATGCGGCCGGACTCAACGGACGACTGCGCTCGCCCATCGGTTTGGACATCGGCGGCCGCGCGCCGGAGTCGGTTGCCCTGTCAATCGTCGCCGAGATTCATGCGCAGCTGCATGGAGCGGCCGGGGGTGCCCTCTGCGACAGCGGCCGGTATCGATGAACGAGACGGATTTCATCCGCCAGCAGCTGGCCGCCGAGCGCGCTCACCTGCGTGAAATCCTGCTGGCCGTACGTGGACACAGCGCGCTCAAACCGACCCGCCCCATCAGTGCCTATGTCGAATGGGCAAGCCGGCGCCTGGTGGATCAGCTGCAGGCACATCGCACCGCCCTGCAGGCCGTACCGACGATTGCCGCCGCGACGCGCGCGCAACTGAACGCAGTCGGCACGGCTGCCATTGAAGCGGCCGAGGCCGCTCCAGCGCGCTCATTCAACGTCCACGACACGCGCCTGCTGGCCTTGCTCGAGGCCTGGAGCGACTCACTGGATGCGGTGGCCGGCGCCACCCTACGCATCGGGCATTGGCGCCAGGCCGCCCATCTGAGCGCTGACTCGATTCTCGAGGAGCGGCAGTTGTACGCCGCGGCACGCGGCGCCGTCGGACTGCCATGAATGAGGAGAACCTGCACGTCATCGTGCTCGCGGCGGGCGCCTCGACCCGGTTCGGCTCCCCGAAGCAGCTGGTGCGTCTCAACGGCCGCCCGCTGCTGCACCTGGCGGTCTCCCGGGCGGTGGAAATCGCCGGCCAGGCAGTCACCGTGGTCCTGGGGGCCAAGGCCGCCGAGCTCGCACCGCTATTGCGTCACACCCCGGCGGCCATCGTGATCAATCGTGATTGGGCCGAAGGCATGGGCAGTTCCGTGCGGACCGGAATCGCCCATGTTCCGGCCTCTGCCGATGCCGTGATGGTGATGCTGGCGGATCAGCCGGCCGTCACCGCCGAGGATCTGCGCCGCCTGGTCGGTACCTGGCGCCGGCAACCCCTATGCATGGTCGCCGCCCATTACGCCGGCACCGCCGGCGTGCCCGCCATCTTTCCGCGCGAAGACTTCGCGGCACTGGGCGCGCTGCGGGGAGACGCCGGCGCACGGGCGCTGTTGAAACGCGGCGGCGATCGGCTCATCCGAGTGCCATTGCAAAGTGCCGGCATCGATATCGACACGCCGGAGGACTTGCTGAAGCTTGCGCCGCCTTAGCGGCAGCTGCGCCGCTACTGCCACTGCGGCAGTTCGATGCCTGCGAACAGCTGCGCAACCTCCTCGCCGTTCGTCATCCGATGCGCGCGGTCGACAATGCGACGATCGAGGTGCGGTGCCAGCAGGTGCACGAAGTCATACATGTACTTGCGCAGCAGCACGCCGCGCCGGAAGCCGATCCAGGTCACATGGCTGGAGAACAGGTGCGAGGCGTCCATGAATACGAGGTCCGCGTCTTCACGGCTGTTCACGGCCATCTGCGCGACCAACCCCACGCCGAGCCCGAGGCGCACGTACGTCTTGATCACATCCGAATCGCGCGCCGTGATGGCGACATCGGGCGTCAGCCCGGCCTTGGTGAAAGCCTGGTGCAGGGAGGACGGACCACTGAAGCTGAAGGTATAGGTGATCAACGGATACGCGCCCAGCTGCTTCAAAGTCGGCTTGGCGACCTCGGCCAGCGGGTGATTTCGCGGCACCACGATGACGCGGT
>DASYER010000031.1:0-4487 GCA_036498905.1 Steroidobacteraceae bacterium
CCCCAATCAGCAGCGAACGAATGCCATGCGCCGCGTGCAACGCAACGGCTGCTTTCACCGCGATCTCGGGCCCCACACCATTCGGATCGCCAATGGCCACACCGATCGGTGCCGTGTTCTTTGCATCGACGCTCATCACAGCGGGATCGCAAGCAAGGTATCGATACGGGAACTGTCGCAAACCACGTCGCGCTTGCGAAGTCTGCAGACCTCGCCTTCATGGACCACCTCGTCCAGATATCGGCCGCTCGCGAAGACTTCCGTGGCTCCTGCCCGCAGGATGCGCAGCACCGCGAACCCCGTCTCGACCGTGGCCCCATCGCCGGTGTTCGTGCGCACGCGTGGAAGCCCTATCAGATGGCGATAGCGCTGCGACTCGTAGATGTTCGCCTTGCGCAGGGAAAGCACCCGGTCGGCGAGCATCTGGCGCGAGTCGGCGTACACCAGACCGGCCGGCAATCCGCGTTCATGGTTTTGTAGCGTCGTGATGCGATAGAAGCAGTCTTCGGTGAAGAACGAAGGCCATTCCTCTAGCCGGTTGTCGTCGATGGCTGCAGCGTAGTCGGCGTTGAGGGCAATCAGTGAATTCAGCATGTGGGTCGCCTCACAGCTTCATATGGTCGCGGTATGCGCGCCAAAAGCCGCGCACCGACGATTCCGTTGCCCGGAACTCCTGGCTTCGGGTGTCGTACCCGCCCAGTTCAATCACCGACTCGGCGTCTCCGGCCGCCTGGATGCCTCGTTGAACGAAACCTCCAATCGCACCGTCTTCCATTGAAACGAAGCCCGCCGGGCCGACCAGGTTCGACTGCTTGAGGCGCATGCGACGCATGTCTTCGCTGTCGCCGGCATAGCCGAGGTAGGTCCAGTGCAAATCGGTGCGATCCACACCGGTGGGCAATACCTGGCGCACGGCGATGCAGTTGTGAATCTGCTGCAGCACGAAGCCCGGAAAGACGCTGAGTATCTGCAGCACGATGCCGTCGCCAATTTCGTCCACGCTGCGCAGCATGGAGAGATCTTCGAGTTTCAGCGAATCGTTTTGCGCACGCAGCGCCTGCTGCGAATAAGCGCTCTCGGCCCCCTCCATGACTCGGCTGTAGGAGGCGCTTGCATGGTGGCCACCGTCCTCGCTGATGAAAACGCCGCCCTCCTGCGTCAGGCGTGTGATACCAAAGGTGGTGAAGAAGGTATGCAGCAGGCTCGCATGGTAGGTGTCACGGACATTCTCGGCATACAACTTCCAGTTGCTCGGCAGCACCTGGGTGAAGCGCCCGATGACTTCGACCTCGCGGCCCAGCACGCGCTCGAGCCGCGCGGCAACCTCGTCACCCAGGTATTCCTCGATCGGCGGCACCTCGTCGTGCAGGCTACCGAAGATCAAGCCGCAAAAGACAGTGATGCGTAGCTTGCGTGGCCCATGGGCTTCGTGACAGAAGCCCTCGGGCATCCCGCCCTTGCCGTGCACCCCCTTCTCGAAAGCAACCCCGCGCAGGTTGCCTTGGAGGTCGTATCGCCAGGCGTGATAGACGCAGCTGTGCTCGGGCGCGTTGCCGAAGTCTTCCAGGCAGATCAGCGCACCGCGATGCGCGCAGCGGTTCTCGAAAGCGTAGATCTCGCCGTCCAAGTCGCGCGTGACGACCACCGGCATGCGCCCGACGAAGGTGGTCTTGAAGTCGCCGGGAGCGGGCACCTCGGCCTCGAGGCCGAAGAAGTTCCAGACAGGGCCTTCAAAGATCCGGCGCTGTTCCTGGTCGTGGACGTCCTCGCGTCGAAAGACACCGTAGGGCACGCGACTGTAGGTGCCTGGCGCCCAGTGGATGGGGGATTCGGTGGGTGGGGGGGAGTTCATTTGTCGTCTCGCAGGACGATACGGTTGTATCGTTGGTCGAGAAAGGATAGGATGCTTGTCAGGACCTGTCAACCGAATCCCTCGCCCTGCCCATGCAGCCAAAACGTTCCCCGCTCGAGAAGAAGCAAGCCGACACGTCTCCGATGGCAGGGGCGGTGCAGGCTGTCGGCATGGCTTTCGCAGTTCTGGAAGAGTTGGCCGACACGCCCGAAGCGGTTGGCACGAGCGAGCTGGCGCGTCGCCTGGGAGAGACCAAGGCGCGCGTTCACCGCCACCTCGCCACGCTGCGGCAACTTGGCTTTGTCGAGAAGGACGACGTGACCGACGGCTATCGCCTTGGCTGGAAGAGCTATCGCCTGAGCACGTCCGTTGGCGAGAACTTCGGGCTGCGGAGGATTGCGCGGCGCCACCTGCTGAGGCTGCACCACGACAGCCGGCAAACTGCCGTGCTGGCGATGCCGGCGGGCGCGGACGTGGTGGTGATCGACGAGATCGAGAGTACTGGGCACGTTGCCATCACGATCCGCCCAGGCTCCGTGATACCTGCCGTGTCCTCCGCACTGGGACGGGCGATCCTTGCCTTCCAGCCGGAGGTCGCGCGGGCCCAAGCCCTGCTCATGCCCATTTCCCCCATGACCTCCCAGACGCCGGCGGATCGGGAACTGATACGCGCCATGCTCGACGACGTCAAGCGAAGGTGGTGGGAAGCGGCGGTCAATGAGAGGCTTCCCGGCATCGCTGCGCTGGCAGCCCCCATCTTCGATGACCGCAATCGCGTTGTCGCCTCCATTGGCGTCATCGGCTCCCACGCGGTCGTCACGCAACCACCCTCGCCACAGTTGCTTGCGCAGGTTCAAGAGGCTGCGGCGCGTGTCTCCGCCGAGCTCCACTCGCACGCATGGCTCGATCTCGATTCGACGGCGCATCCGGCGAACGAGCCACGGGAGGCGCGGTAAAGACCCAGCGTGGCAGCCGCTCTGCTGCCTGCCGGTCTCGTCTTGGATGACATCCGAGCCGGAAAAAAATTGCTTACTACGGAGAAAAGAATGAAACCCACGCCCCCCCTGACTCGCCGTTCGCTCTGCGCACTTGGTATTGCATCGACCTTCGGCGTGATGCCCACGCTTTCGCGCTCACAGGGTAGTTCGACCAACAAGCTTGCCTATCCCACGAAGCCGGTTCGCATCATCGTGGCGTACACGCCTGGCGGCGCAAACGACCTGGTGGCGCGCATCTACGGTCAATTGCTTGGCGAGCGGCTGAAGCAAAGCTTCGTGGTCGAAAACCGTCCTGGCGCAAGCGGCATGACCGGAACCGCCTACGTTGCGAAAGCGGAACCCGATGGCTACACACTGCTGCTCGGCGCCGGCGGCACGATGACCATCAACCCTGCGCTCTTCAGCACACTGCCTTATGACCCGCTGAAAGACTTCGTTCCGGTTGGACTCATGGCACAGTCACCCTTGGTCCTCGTGATTTCGCCCGAGACGCCGGTCAAGAGCGTGGCGGAGCTCATCGCCTATGCCAAGTCCAAGCCGGATGGATTGACCTTCGCCTCACCCGGTGCGGGCACGCCGCTGCACCTGGCTGGCGAACTCTTCACGCGTCAGGCCGGCATCAAGGCGCTGCATGTACCCTATAAAGGCAGCGCGCCGGCTCTCACGGACCTGATGGGACGACAAGTCGACATGATGTTTGACGTCCTGGGCAGCTCGGTTCCCTTCCTTCAGGCCGGCAAGCTTCGCGCCTTGGCCGTCAGCACGGCAAAGCGCAGTTCGCTGTTGCCAGCAGTACCGACGGTGCAGGAGTCCGGGCTGAAGGGCTTCGATGTGAGTTCGTGGTTCGGCCTTTTTGCACCTGCCCACACCCCGGCCCCGGTTGTGGCCCTGCTCAACGAGACGATCACCAAGGCCGCGGCAACCACGGAAGCGCGTGAAAAGCTCGCTCCGCTTGGAATGGAACCCGCCAGTTCTTCCAGCGATCAGTTGCGCAAACTGATTGTCGCGGAGCAGGCCAAGTGGAAGGAGTTGATTCGACAGGCAAACATCAAGCTGGAGTAAGTTGATGCGAGCGAGCGGCCGGTGGATTGAACTGGCCGCCCACAGCAAGGGCGAATGGCTCCGCGACGAGTTGGCCGTCTCGCCGAGGTGGATTCGCTGAGCCCGGCTCAGCCCATGCCCGCCAACCCACGCCACGCCCTGGCGCCCATGCGCAGGAAATCGTTGATGTGCGTGTACAGCATGGTCACGCCCTTGGCCTGCCAGGTCTGCAAATCCTCGTCCTTCACGAGAAAGCCCACGCTGCGGCCCTGCGCGCGGATGCGCTCGATGGTGCGGTCCATGACCGCCATGACCTCGGGCTGCGCATAGTCGCCGTCGTGTCCCATGCTCTTGGCCAGGTCGACGGCACCGATGAAGAAGCAATCCACCTCGGGCACCGCCAGGAAACCGTCGAGTTCGTTCACCGCGCTGGCCGATTCGACCTGAACGATGACCGTCTTGCGGTCGAAGTCTTTCGGCGACGCGTAGCGGATGTCCGCCACCGCCTTCGCCACCTGCGCCGCCGTGTCCAGGCGCGGCACCACCACACCGTCGATCCCGCGCATCACGTAGCGCTCGATGGTCCAGGGTTCGGG
>DASYER010000032.1:0-212628 GCA_036498905.1 Steroidobacteraceae bacterium
GATGATGCGCAAGCGCACGGCTCTGGTATGCGCGCTGCGCCGGTATCTGGATGACCGCGGCTTTCAGGATATTGAAACGCCGATCCTGACCAAGGCCACACCGGAAGGCGCGCGCGACTATCTGGTGCCCAGTCGCGTGCACGACGGCCAGTTCTACGCGTTGCCGCAGTCGCCCCAGTTGTTCAAGCAGATTCTGATGATGGCCGGTTTCGACCGCTACTATCAGGTCGCCCGCTGCTTCCGCGACGAGGATCTGCGCGCCGATCGCCAGCCCGAATTCACGCAGCTGGACATCGAGACCTCGTTCCTGAGCCAGGACGACATCATGGTGTCGATGGAGGGCCTGCTGCGCCATCTGTTCACCGAGGTCATGCAGGTCGCATTGCCTGACCCGATCCCGCGCATGAGCTATGCGGAGGCGATGCGCCGTTACGGGTCGGACAAGCCGGATCTGCGCATTGCGCTGGAACTGGTGGATGTCGCGGATCTGGTCAAGGACTGCAGCTTCAAGGTCTTCGCAGGTCCTGCGAATGATCCGGCAGGCCGCGTCGCGGCATTGCGGGTGCCCGGCGGAAATGCTCTCACCCGCAAGGAAATCGATGACTACACCGGTTTCGTGGCGCGCTACGGCGCCAAGGGCCTGGCGTATGTGAAGGTCAATGACATCGCGCAGGGTCGCGATGGCCTGCAGTCACCCATCATCAAGTTCCTGAGCGATGAGGCGGTGACGGGAATCCTGTCGCGCACGGGTGCAAAGAACAATGACCTCATTTTCTTTGGCGCCGATACGGCCAAGGTGGTCAGTGATTCAATCGGGGCGCTGCGCCTGAAGGTCGGCCAGGACCTCAAGCTGGTCGAGGCGGGCTGGCGTCCGCTGTGGGTGG
This sequence comes from Steroidobacteraceae bacterium, assembly GCA_036498905.1. Lineage (GTDB taxonomy): Bacteria > Pseudomonadota > Gammaproteobacteria > Steroidobacterales > Steroidobacteraceae > DAIDKA01. Next base: position 885 of record DASYER010000032.1, read on the forward strand.
TCGAGTTCCCGATGTTTGAATGGGATGCCGAGGCGAAGCGCTGGGTGGCCATGCATCATCCGTTCACCTCGCCCTTGAATGAGGACCCGGTCGCGCTCGCGGCCAATCCCGGGACCGCCCTCGCCAAGGCCTACGACATGGTGCTCAATGGCTCGGAGATCGGTGGTGGCTCGGTGCGTATTCATCGCCAGGAACTGCAATCGGCGGTGTTCGCGCTGCTCGGGATCGGCGCCGAGGCCGCGCAGCAGAAGTTCGGCTTCCTGTTGGACGCGCTTAAGTTCGGCGCACCGCCCCATGGTGGTATCGCCTTCGGCCTCGATCGCCTCGCCATGCTGATGGCCGGCGCCGACAGCATTCGCGATGTGATCGCCTTCCCCAAGACGCAGACCGCGGCGGATCAGATGACGGATGCGCCGTCCGAAGTCAGCGAACAGCAGTTGCGCGAACTGCATATCCGCGTGCGCACGCCGCCGCCGGGCGCGTAACCGAAGTTTAGTCTTTCAGCAGCGCGCGCAGCCGGTAGAGCGCCTCAAGCGCAGCCTTCGGCGACAATTCATCCGGATTGATTCGCGCGACGGCGGCGCTCAGCGCATCGGCCACTGCATCTTTCGCAGCCGCCGGCGGTGCCACCTGCAGCGGCAGCTCGCCCTGCGGGCTCGGCGGACGCTGGCGGTCACGCTGATTCTCCAGCCCCACCAGGAACTGTCGGGCGCGGACGATGACCTCGCGGGGGACACCGGCCAGCTGCGCGACCTGCAGTCCGTAGCTGCGATCCGCCGGGCCTTCCTTGACCGCGTGCAGGAAAATGATGCCATCGGCGTGCTCGGTGGCATCCAGATGCACATTCACGCAGGCCTCAAGTTCACTCGCCAGCGTCGTCAATTCAAAATAGTGTGTGGCGAAGAGGGTCATGGCGCGGGTCTTGGTCGCGATATGCCGCGCAATGGCCCAGGCCAGCGACAGACCATCGAAGGTGCTGGTGCCGCGGCCGATTTCATCCATCAGGATCAGGCTGCGTGCCGTGGCATTGTTCAGGATATTCGCCGCCTCGGTCATTTCCACCATGAAGGTCGAACGACCGCCGGCCAGGTCATCGGCTGCGCCGATGCGCGTGAAGATGCGATCCAGCGGACCGATGATCGCAAGGTCGGCGGGTACGAAGCTGCCCATATGGGCCAGCACCGCGATCAGCGCCGTCTGACGCATGTAAGTGGATTTGCCCCCCATGTTCGGGCCGGTGATGACCAGCATGCGCCGGCGATCATCCAGGTTCAGGTCATTGGGCACGAAAGTGCCGCCATCCAGGAACTCCTCGACCACCGGGTGGCGGCCGGCCTCGATATGCAGGCGCGGCTCGCTGACGAGCTGCGCCTGCGTCCACTGCAATCCACAGGCGCGTTCGGCCAGGCTTCCCAGGGCATCGAGTTCCGACACCGCCGCGGCCGTGGCCTGCAGTGCGCCCAGATGTTCAATCAATCGTGTGAGCAACGTGTCAAAGAGTTCCCGCTCGCGGGCAAGCGCGCGCTCGCGCGCGCTCAATACCTTGTCCTCGAAGCCCTTCAATTCGGTGGTGATGAAGCGTTCGGCGGATTTCACGGTCTGGCGGCGCACGTAATCGGTTGGAACGCGCTCGGCGTCCTTGCGTGACACCTCTATGAAGAAACCCTGTACCCGGTTGAATCCCAGTTTCAGACCCGGGATGCCGGCACGTTCGCGTTCGCGCTGTTCCAGCTCGAGCAGGAAAGCATCTGTGTTCGTGGCGATATGACGCAGCTCATCCAGTTCGACATCGAAGCCGCGCGCGATGACATCGCCTTCTCGCAGCAGCGCCGGGGGTTCCGGGGCGATGGCCTGCGCCAGCAGGGTATGGATATCGGCGTGGTCTCCCGTGCTGCTCAACAGTGAGCCGAGCAGCGGTGAATCTGCGGCAGGTCCTGCGGCCGCGGTCGCCAGCTGCGGCAGCAATCCGACGGCGGTACGCAACTGCGCCAGATCGCGCGGCCGCGCCGAACGCAGCGCGACCCGCGAGAGAATGCGCTCGATATCCCCGATCCCGGCGAGCGGCTCACGCAGCGACTCGAAGCGGCGTCGATCGATCAGCGCGGCGACGGCCTGGTAGCGCTGGCGAAGCTGGCCGTGATCGGTGAGCGTGCGGTTCAACCAGCGCCGCAGTTGCCGTGACCCCATTGCCGTGACGCACCGATCGATCAGCGCGAACAGCGTGGCCTGCGGATTGCCGGAAAGACTGGTATCCAGCTCCAGGTTGCGACGGGTTGCCGCATCGAGCATCAACGCATCGCCGCGATGCTCCACATTGAGCGTGCGGATATGAGGCACCGCGGCCTTCTGCGTCTCCCCGACGTACTGCAGCAGGGCGCCGGCGGCGCAGATCGCGAGCGCGTTCGCGGTGAGGCCGAAGCCTTGCAGATCGAGGGTGCCCAGCTGCTGATTGAGCGCACGGGTGCAGGTCCGGGTTTCAAAGTGCCAGGGCGGACGTGGGCGCAGGGCCGTACCGGGGCGCTCCAGGTTCTGCCGGCTCGCGTTCTCGTTGACCAGAAGTTCGGCCGGTCGCAGGCGCTCCAGTTCGCCGGTAAGGGTCTCGGCCCCCGTCGATTCGAGTAGCGAGAAGCGTCCGGCCGCCAGATCCAACCAGGCCAGCCCGAAGTTGTCACCCTCCTGCACCACGGCGGCCAGCAGGGTCTCGCGCCGGTCATCCAGCAAAGCGGCATCGGTGACGGTGCCGGGGGTAATCACCCGTACCACCTGCCTCTCGACCGGTCCTTTTGATTTGGCCGGATCGCCCATCTGCTCGCAAACCGCGACGCTTTGACCCTTGCGGACCAGCCGCGCCAGATAGCCTTCAGCAGCGTGGGCCGGCACGCCCGCCATGGGAATCGGCTGCCCGGCCGACTGGCCGCGCGCCGTCAGGGTGATATCGAGCAGGGCGGCGGCGCGCCGCGCGTCCTCGAAGAACAGCTCATAGAAATCCCCCATCCGGTAGAACAGCAGCACATCCGGGTACTGCGCTTTCAGGCGCAGGTACTGCTGCATCACCGGGGTGTGTTCTAAGTAGCTGTTATTCAAGGTAGTTCTTTGAAGTGCGCGGCACAGTGCCTGCGGCTGGACGCCCTGCCGCGCCGAATTTTAACAGTGTGATCCCGCAGCGCTGCAGCTTCGTGGGCCGGGGTATTTTTATTATGCAAAATCAACAAGTTGTGCAATGTGGACCGATCGCCCGGTTGTCAAATCAACCAGCTGGAGCGGCGCAGGCGCAATTCCGGCCTCAGCAGGTATAATCGGGTGTTGACAGCAGGGCTCGTCCCCGAGCTGTTGCCGCGGCAACACCGGAAGCGCAGCCTTGATGTTCTTCGAGACCGATGCAGTGCCGTTCGTGACGCGCGGCCGCAGTTCGTGACTCTTGGCAGCACGTCAAAAATAGCTGGATATACTACTGATCAGCTGGGCGATATCCGCTATGGGTGGTCGTTTTCAGGGAGTTTGCGAGTGTTTTCAATGCGCAATTCAATGACCGCTGTCATCGCAGTGTGTGGCCTGTTCGGGGGTGCCGCGATTGCCGCGAGTTCACCCGCCCCGCCGGCCGATGCTGCGCACGCCAACTGGAAAACGGTCCAGACGTACTGTTTTGACTGCCACAACGCCGAGGACTGGGCTGGCGGTGTCGCGTTTGACACCATGTCCAGTGACGCCGTCCCGGCGGATGCCAAGATCTGGGAACAGGCCGTGCGCAAACTGCGTGGCGGCATGATGCCACCGCCCGGGCATAAGAAGCCCGACGCCGCCGCCCGCAGCAATCTGATCTCCTTTCTTGAGACGACGCTGGATGATGCCAATACGCACCCGAACCCGGGTCGCGTCGCACTGCGTCGCCTGAACCGCCGCGAATACGCCAATTCCGTGCACGATCTGATCGGCCTTGATGTCGATCCGACGGCCTGGTTGCCGGAGGATCCGCTCAAGGATGGCTTCGACACCGACGCTGATCTGTTGCGCGTAACCCCGAACTTCCTTGATCAGTCCGTGGCCGCCGCGCGCGCGCTCGCACTGCAGGCGGTGGGTGATCCGAAGGCCGCCCCGATCGACACCACGTACGGCAACATCGCCAACATGATCATCTCCCTGAATCCGCGCCCGGGAATGGGCACGGGTGACCAGGAGAAGTACCAGGACGGCATGCCCTTCGGCACCCGCGGCGGCATGGTCGCCGAGCACTGGTTCGCGGCTGATGGCGAATACTCACTCACCATCGGCGACATGGCGATGGCGCGCGAAGTGCCGAAACTCGAGTTCGTGAGCACGGTGATCGTGCTGCTCGACGGCAAGGAGATTCACCGCGTCAACGTCGGCGGTGAGTCCGACTACAAGGATATCGATCAGAACCTGGATGCGGGCGTGTATCACGTCAACAGCCGCCTGCGCGATATCCGCTTCCACGCCACCGCGGGCCAGCACAAGGTTGCGGTCACGTTCCTGCGGCGCAGCTATGCGGAGAGCGATGAGCGCGTGCGACCGAATACCCTGGATGGCGGGCAGCAGCGCGTGAATGCCGTGCACGCGATGCAGATCAAGGGACCCCTCAAGATCACCGGCATGAGCGAGACGCCGAGCCGCGCCAAGATCTTCATCTGCACGCCGGCCAGCCAGGCCGAGGAAGCCTCCTGTGCGCAGAAGATCATCGCGAATCTCGCGCAGCACGCGTTCCGACGCCCGGTAACAGACGATGACATGCAGCCGCTGCTGGCTTTCTATCAGAAGGGCCGCCAGGCGGGGACCTTCGATACGGGCATTCGCGATGCACTGTCCGCGATTCTCGCCAGCCCGAACTTCCTGTACCGGGTGGAAGCCGCCAGCGACCGCGTCCGCGAGCTGAATGACTTCGAACTCGCCTCACGAATGTCATACTTCATGTGGAGCAGCCTGCCGGATCAGGAACTGCTGGATCTGGCGGCCAAAAATGAGCTTTCGAAGCCCGATGTGCTCAAGGCCCAGGTGCATCGCATGCTCGCCGACCCGCGTGCGGTCTCGCTCACCAACGACTTCGCGTTCCAGTGGCTCAACATCGCCAAGATGGACACCATCTCGCCGGCGCGGGCGCAGTTCAGCTATGCCAGCGGCCAGTACGACCCGCGACCGCTGTTCCGCAAGGAACTGCAGCTGTTCATCGACAGCATCTTCCGTTCCGATCGCAGCGTGGTGGATCTGCTCACCGCCGATCAGACCTATCTGAACGAGCAGCTCGCCCTGTTGTATGGCATGCAGGATATCAAGGGCGGGGAATTCCGCCGCGTCACCCTGACGGACCCGAATCGCTTCGGTCTGCTGGGCAAGGGTGCGGTGCTCATGACGACCGCCAATCCTGATCGCACAGCACCGGTGCTGCGCGGCGCCTGGATCATGGAGCGCATCCTCGGCACGCCGCAGACCGCGCCGCCGCCGAACGTGCCGACCCTGACCGCCTTCGTCGCCAGCAAGCCGACCACCGTGCGCGAAAGGACCGAGGTACATCGTCGCAATCCGCCGTGTTCGGGTTGCCATTCCGTGATGGATCCCCTGGGCTTCGCCTTGGAGAATTTCGACACGGTGGGCGAGTTCCGCGCCATCGATCCGCAGACTCATACGCTGATCGACACCGCGGGAACGATGCCGGATGGCACGCGCCTGAACGGCCCCGCGGACCTGCACAAGGCGCTGGCCGCTCGCGGCCAGCAGCTGGTCCAGACGATCACCGAGAAGCTGATGACCTACGCGATAGGTCGGCCGATGATCTATTCGGATATGCCGAGCGTGCGCGCCATTACGCGCGAGGCCGCGGCCAACAACAACCGGTTCGAATCCATCGTACTGGGAGTCGTCAACAGCGATGCGTTCCGCAAGCGTGCACCGGCTACACCGCTGCCGGGGTCGCTGACGACGCAGGCGTCCAATCTGACGTCCGTGCACTGAGCAATTGAAGTGGAGGCATAGCCATGTTCCTGACCAAGAAGCATCTGTCCCGGCGCACGGTCCTGAAGGGTGCCGGTGCTGTGATCTCCCTGCCATTGCTGGATGCGATGATTCCGGCGGGCACGGCATTTGCCGACACCCCTGCCGCGGTGAAACCCCGTCTGGGATTTGTCTACTTCCCGCACGGCGCCGTTCAGAAGTTCTGGACCCCGGACGGTGCGGGCAAGGATTTCAAGTTTTCGCGGATCCTGAAGCCCCTGGAAGGCATGCGCGACTACGTCACGGTCGTCAGCAATCTGCGCAACAAACCTGCTGAGAGCACCGATCCGCACGGCATCGTCGAGGCGACCTGGCTCACCTGCCTCGCGCCGACGGTGCGCGGTGAAGGCCCGAATGCCGGCGTCTCCATCGACCAGGTGGCCGCGCGCCAGCTGGGCAAGGACACCCCGCTCCCGTCGCTGGAGCTGTGTGGTGAGCCCGGCGGTGCGGTCAACTACAGCAGCCCCGGTCAGGGACTGCCGTTGGAAGGCAATCCGCGTCACGTCTTTACGACCATGTTCGGCCCCGGTGATTCCAATGCGGAGCGCAAGGGTTTGCTGCAATCCACGGGCAGCCTGCTCGACTACGTCCAGGAATCCAGCAAGACCCTCACCCGTACGCTGGATGGTTCCGACCGTGCCTTGGTGAACGATTACCTGCAGGCGGTGCGCGAGGTCGAGCTGCGCGTCCAGAAGCTCAGTGCCAAGGCCGATTCACTTGGCAATCTGCCGAATGCGCCGCTGGGAGCACCCGATGATTTCGGCGAGCTGCTGGATATCCAGTTCGAAATGATCGCGCTGGCCTTCCAGACCGGCCAGACCCGGGTCGCAACCATGCGCATGGTCAAGGAAGCCAGCATGCGTACCTATCCGGTGGTCAACGTCGATGAGGCCTTCCATCCACTCTCGCACCACGGCGAGGATCCGGAAAAGTTCGAGCGTCTGGTGCGCATCCAGGCCTGGCATGCCGAGCGTGTCAATCGCTTCGCGAAGCGTCTGGCCAGCATCAAGGAAGGCAGCGGCAACGTTCTGGACAATTCGATCATCCTGTTCGGCAGCAACATGGCCAACAGCGATCTGCACAACCAGAACCCGATCCCGCAGCTGCTGCTGGGTAAGGGCGGCGGCATCAAGGGCGGCCAGCACCTCGCCATGCCGGCTTCCACCCCGCATTCGAACATCCTGCTCACCATGGTGCAGCGTGCCGGCTTGAAACTCGAAAAATTCAGCGACTCCTCCGGGCCGCTGGCCGACATTTGATATGCGTCACATGGGCATGCAAGTCGCGGCGTTTGCGGTGGCCGGCATCCTGTGTGGAGCGGCGGGCTTTGCGGCTGCTGCCGGTGCACCGCCGGATGGCAGCACCCCGCTGGAATGGGCGGTTTTTCACGGCGACATCGCCCAGGCGAAGAAGCTGTTGGCCGCAGGCGCCGACGTCAAGGCCGTCAATGCCTATGGCGTCAACGCCATGCAACTGGCCGCGGATGCCTCCAACACCGAACTGATCCGCGTGCTGCTGAAGGCCGGGGCGGACCCGAATTCGCCGAATCCCGAAGGCGAAACGGCGCTGCATCTGGTGGCTCGTGCCGGCAATGTCGAGGCCGCCAAGCTATTGTTGAAGGCGGGCGCCGAAGTGGATCCTCGCGAGAGCTTTGGCGGACAGACGCCGCTGATGTGGGCCGCCGCGCGCCGCCATCCGGACATGGTCGAACTGCTCGCCGACAAAGGCGCCAATGTCGATTCCCGTTCCGCGGTTCGCGACTACCTGCGTGTGGCCACTGCCGAGAGTCGCGCCAAGCAGCTGGATCGTGGCGGCCTTACGCCGCTGATGTACGCGGCCCGTGAGAACTGCGGTGCCTGCGTCGAGGTGCTGCTGAAGCACAAGGTTGATATCAATCAGCCCGATCCGTCCGGCTTCGCGCCCATGACGATCGCGATGCTGAACAGCAACTGGGACATCGCCAAGCGTCTGATCGAGGCCGGCGCCGATGTCAATGAATGGGACATCTTCGGCCAGGCGCCACTGCATGTGGCAATCGGCAACATGAACAGCCGCGGCAACAACGACCCACTGGACCGCGACCATCCGAATAAGACCACCGGCCACGATGTCGTGAAGCTGCTGCTGGATCACGGTGCCGATCCGAATCAGCAGACGTATTTCCGGGCCGCCGGCGGGCGCGGATTCGGCGGTACCGGTCGCGGCACGACCCCGTTCCTGATGGCCTGTGCCGGCGGCGACATCGAAGTCGTGAAGCTGCTGCTGGCCCACGGCGCGAATCCGAAGCTGGCGACATCGGACGGCCAGGGGCCGATCATTGCCGCAGTCGGATCGCGGGCAGGCGGCACCGGCAATCCCGGTCCGGCACGGGCTGACATACCCGCTGAACCACCCGCTGGTGCGGCGGGCGCTGAAGTTCCTCGCGCCACGCGACGTGGTGGCAGAGGTGGGGGCGGTGGTGGTGGACCTGCCGTGGCGCAGACAGCAGCTCCGGCCGCTGCGGCATCCGGTGCACCGGGGGCTGGCCCCGCGGATAAGATGGTTCGCCCCGTCAACCCGACGGTGGCGCTGATCGACCTGCTGGCGCAGTCCGGCGCCGACGTGAATATGATGGCGAAGCGCCATTTCCTGCAGCGCACGCGCGGCGGTTCCGCGCTGCACTACGCGGCACGAAGCGGAAACAGGGATGTGATGGCGGCGTTGATCAAACTCGGCATTGATGTGAACGCCAAGGATGAAGACGGTCTCACCGCCCTCGACTACACGATGGGGCGCGGTTACGTTCCCTTCCTGCAAATGCCGGCCCGGCCGCGCAGGGACCTGGCGGACATGCTGCGCGCCGCGGGCGGCAATGTGGAGTTGGCCAAGACGCCTGATTGGCCGCCGCAGAGCCCTCCGATTGCCACGGTCGTGTACGACGCCGTAATCTGGCCGGTCGACCCAGTAGGACCCTAAATGCCCATTTCCCGTCGTGTGTTCCTGCGCAGCGGAGCGCAGGCTCTTTCTGCTGTCTCGTTACTCGGCACCGTCCCGGGTCTGGCCGCGGCTGCGGATAAGGATCGCCGCAGCGTCGGCGAGCGTGACATCACCGTCAAGGACGTGAGTGGCCTGGCGGTGTTCGCCGGCAGCGGCTGCAACGTCGTTGGACTGGCAGGTCCCGATGGCGCCCTGCTGGTGGATGGTGGCCTGGCGGTGAATTCGGCCGTGCTGCTCAAAGCAGTGGGCGCGAACCTCAAGACCCGCCGTGTCCAGACCCTGATCAATACCCATTGGCATCCGGAGCAGACCGGGTCCAATGAGGCCGTGGGCAAGGCGGGGGGCACGATCATCTCGCATGAGGTGTCGCGTCTGGCCTTGGGACGCAAGGAACGCTCGGCGCTGTACGAGGGCTACTACGGTCCGCTACCCCCGAAGGGGATTCCGGGCCAGACCACCTACAACACCGGCACCTTGATGTTCGCCGGCGAGCAGGTTGACTACCGTTACCTGCCGGGGGCCCATACCAACGGCGATCTGTTCGTCCATTTTCCGAAGCGCAACGTGATTGTCGCCGGCGGCCCGGTCGCTGCGGACCATTGGCCGGTGATGGACTATCTCAATGGCGGCTTCATGCACGGGTTCGTGCGCTCCTATGAAATCCTCGCCGAGGTCGCCAAGGCCGATACCATCATCATTCCGGCGAACGGCCCGACGCTGACCGGTGCGGACATCGTCAAGCAGAAAGACATGTACTGGGCGCTGTTCAAGGAGTTCTTCATCGATTTCAACAAGGGCTTTGGCCCGAACGACATCGTCGATGCGCATCCGCTGAAGGACTTCGAAGCGCAATACGGCAATCCTGCGCAATTCCTCGATTACGCTTACCGCAGCCTGCAGTTGGCGACCATTCCGCACTAGCCGGTGCGGCGCCTGACCAAAGGCCCCTCCGATCTTGCGCTGCTGCGCCAAGCCCGTCGCGTGGGGCGGGCGCTGGTCGCGCGCGACTGGCGCGTGGCGACGGCCGAATCCTGCACGGCCGGATGGGTCGCCAAGGTCCTCACCGACGTGCCCGGCAGTTCACGTTGGGTCGAGGGCGGCTACGTCGTCTATTCAAACGCCGCGAAGATGCGCGATCTGCATGTGTCGATGAGCACGCTGCGCCGTCATGGCGCCGTCAGCGGGGCCACGGTGCTCGCCATGGCACGCGGTGCCGTGCGCGCCACCGGCGCGGAGCTGACGATTGCCATCAGCGGGATCGCCGGCCCTGATGGCGGCACCGCACAAAAGCCGGTCGGCACAGTCTGGTTCGCCGTGGCCACTCGACAACGGTCCGTACGCGCGAATGCCACGCTCAGGGTCTTCTCCGGCGACCGGGAGGCGGTACGACGCCAATCAGTGGCGTTCGCGTTACAGCTTCTCCTGCAACAGGCGCAGCCCTGACGGCTGACCTTGGCGGGGGTGGCGGTCTCCTACGCAATGGGTCAGTCCAGGCCCATGGTGGCCAGATCACCCTGTGTGCTCGTATGGTAACCATTGCGCTGGTATCGCCGCCGCACTCGGCAGGAGGCTGAAATGGCCGCCATCATTGTTCTGGGCAGTCTGAACATGGATATCGCCGCTCTGGGGCCCCGGCTGCCGCAGCCCGGCGAAACCGTCATGGGAGCACGCCTCTACATTGCGCCGGGCGGCAAGGGTGCCAATCAGGCCTACGCCGCGGCCAAGCTGGGAGGGGCGGGCTCGACGGCCATGCTCGGCCGTGTGGGGGAAGATGACTTTGGCCGGCAGATGATCGCCAGCCTCGAGTCGGTTGGTTGTGGCGTCAGCGGCGTGCGCGCGCTCGCCGGTCGCAGCGGGGTGGCACTGAACCTGATTGCCGACTCCGGACAGAATTCCATCATGGTGGTGTCCGGCGCCAACGAGCACTTCGGCCCCGAGGACGTCGCGGCCGATATGCCGCTACTGCGCGGCGCGCGTTATGCGCTATTGCAGCTCGAAGTACCGATGCCCACGACGACTGCCGGCGCGATGGCCGCCCGTGCGGCAGGCCTCGAAGTCGTCCTGGATCCGGCGCCTGCGCCGGGCAACCTGCCGCCCGAACTTATGAAGTTCGTCGACGTGCTGACTCCGAATGAGACCGAGGCCGCACTGCTGGTGGGCCGAAAGTCCGCCGAGGTGAGCGTCGATGAGGCCCGCACGATCGCCGCCGAGCTGCAATCGCGCGGCGTGCGGCACGTGATCATCAAACTCGGCGCCAAGGGTTGTCTGCTACTGGAGGGCGGCACGGCGACGCATGTGCCGGCGCCCATGGTCAAGGCCATGGACTGCACCGCCGCCGGAGATATTTTCAACGCGGCGTTTGTCGTGGCGTGTTCGGAAGGGGCATCGCGCCTGGATGCCTGCGAGTTCGCGGTTCATGCGGCTGCGCTCTCGGCAACGCGCATGGGCTGTCAGACGAGCGTGCCGACGCGGGTGGAACTGGACGCGTATCTGCGGCAGACGTAACGCTGCGGCGCGTCAGTGCCGGATATACAGTAGTCAGCTTTTTCGAACACTGTGTAGCGCGAAAAATTTCGCGCAAAAAGCTGTGTTTTCTGCATTTTTGCGGCTCCAGATCCGCGGGCGATGTGCGACAATTCGTGCTTCGAAAATTCACTCGGACGGCGCACGCATGGATGAGAATCGCAAGAAGGCACTCACTGCCGCACTCGGGCAAATCGAGAAGCAGTTTGGTAAGGGCTCGGTCATGCGCCTGGGCGATGCGCCGGCCATCTGGGATGTCGAGGCCGTGTCTACCGGTTCACTGGGACTGGACATCGCACTGGGCATTGGTGGTCTGCCGCGCGGTCGGGTGGTGGAAGTGTTCGGACCGGAGTCTTCGGGTAAGACCACGCTCACCTTGAGTGTCGTCGCCGAAGTGCAACGCGCCGGAGGCACCGCCGCGTTCGTCGATGCCGAGCATGCGCTGGATCCGTCGTATGCCGAGAAGCTCGGCGTAAATATCGGCGAGCTTCTGGTTTCGCAGCCGGACACGGGCGAGCAGGCGCTGGAAATCACCGACATGCTGGTGCGCTCCGGTGCGGTGGATCTGGTGGTCATCGACTCGGTCGCGGCACTGACACCCAAGGCTGAGATCGAAGGGGAGATGGGCGAGATGCAGGTCGGTCTGCACGCCCGCCTGATGTCCCAGGCACTGCGCAAGCTGACGGGCAATATCAAGCGCTCGAACACCATGGTGATTTTCATCAACCAGATCCGCATGAAGATCGGGGTGATGTTCGGCAGTCCGGAAACGACCACGGGCGGCAATGCGCTGAAGTTCTACGCCTCGGTGCGCCTGGACATCCGCCGCATCGGCGCCATCAAGAATGGCGAAGAAGTGGTCGGCAACATGACCCGCGTGAAGGTCGTCAAGAACAAGGTCTCCCCGCCGTTCCGCGAGGCGGAATTCGAAATCATGTACGGCGTGGGCATCTCCCGCGAGGGCGAGATCATCGAGCTGGGCAGTCAGCAGGGCATTATCGACAAGGCCGGCGCCTGGTACAGCTACAAGGGCGAGCGCATCGGCCAGGGCAAGGACAATGTCCGCACCTTCCTGCAGCAGCACCCGGAGATCTCGCGCGAGATCGAAGAGCAGGTCCGCTTGAAGCTGCTGCCGATCAAGCAGGGCTCTCGGGCGGCCGGTGATCAGGCCAATACGGCCTGAGCCCCCGCCAACCGCCGCGCGCCGGTATGAGACGCCGCTTCCAGGCGGGTTCGGCCGGCGCAACTCCCCCTCCTGACCCGAATGGCGCCCGCCTGGCGGCCGTGACGCTGCTGGCCCGCCGTGACTTCGCCACGGGTGAACTGGCCGCCCGGCTGCAGGAGGACGGTTTCCCGGCCGCAATCGTCGCAGCCGTCGTCGCCGACCTCACCGCAGGTCGGATACTGGATGACGCGCGCTTTGCCGCCCACTATGTGGCTTATCATGCGCAGCGCGGGCAAGGGCCCCGCCGGATCGCCAGGGACCTCGGTGACCGGGGTGTCGCTCCCGACCATATCGAGGCCGCCGTGGCCGCGGGGGCGGACTGGGCGGCCCTGGCGCGCGAGGTGCGCATCCGACGGTTCGGGCCGACGCCGGCGCAAACCTGGGCCGAAAAGGCCAAACAGGGACGCTTTTTGCAGTACCGGGGCTTTTCATCGGATCATATCCGGTCGGCCCTGGGCCCAGATTTTGAGTCGGAAGATCCATTTTGAGTACATTGCCTCCTACCCGCGTTTCGGACATTCGTAAGGCCTTTCTGGAGTTCTTCCGCGAGCGCGGACATACGGTCGTGGCCTCCAGTTCCCTGATACCGGGCAACGATCCCACCTTGCTGTTCACCACCGCCGGCATGGTGCAGTTCAAGGACGTGTTCCTGGGGCTGGACCGCCGCGACTACGTGCGGGCCGCGAGCAGCCAGCGCTGCGTGCGCGCCGGCGGCAAGCACAACGACCTGGAGAATGTGGGCTACACCACCCGGCACCTCACCTTCTTCGAAATGCTGGGTAACTTCTCCTTCGGCGATTACTTCAAGCGCGATGCCATCCGCTTCGCGTGGGATTTCCTGACCGGGGTGATGCAGTTGCCGGCCGAGCGCCTGTGGGTGACGGTCTACAAGGACGATGATGAGGCGGCCGCGATCTGGGCGCAGGAGATCGGCCTGCCGGCCGCGCGTATCGTGCGCCTGGGCGATGACTCCAATTTCTGGTCGGCGGGAGACACCGGTCCACGCGGCCCATCCAGCGAAATCTTCTTCGACCATGGCCCGGGGGTGGCCGGCGGTCCGCCGGGTTCGCCCGACGAGGATGGCGATCGCTACGTGGAGGTGTGGAACCTGGTCTTCATGCAGTTCGACCGCTCGGCCGAGGGGACGATGACGCCGCTGCCCAGGCCTTCGGTGGACACCGGCATGGGTCTGGAGCGCATCTCCGCGGTCATGCAGAAGGTCCACTCGGTATTCCAGGTGGATCTGCTGGCAAATCTGGTGCGTGCCGCCGCGGCGCTGGCGAAGACCGACGATTTGAACAATGGGTCGTTACGCGTCATCGCGGATCATATCCGCTCCTGTACGTTCCTGATCGTGGACGGCGTCAGTCCTTCCAATGAAGGTCGTGGTTATGTGCTGCGCCGGATCATCCGCCGCGCCATCCGCCACGGCTATCAGCTGGGGTTGCGCGAACCGTTCTTCCACAAGCTGGTGGCGGTGCTCGTGGCCGAAATGGGCGCGGCTTATCCGGAGCTGGCCGAGCGTCGCGTCCATGCCGAGCGGGTACTGGCCCAGGAAGAGGCGCGTTTTGCCGAAACCCTGGCCACCGGAATGGCGCTGCTGGATGCGGCCATGCGCGAGATGTCAGGCACCGTCATCGATGGCGCCACGGTGTTCAAGCTGTATGACACCTTCGGCTTCCCCGTCGATCTCACCGCGGATGTCGCCCGCGAACATAATTTGACGATTGACCAGGCAGGTTTTGACGCGGCAATGGATGCGCAGCGTAAACGTGCCCAGGCAGCCAGCCGCTTTGGTGTGGATATGCGCGGCGGCGCGAAAATTGATTCGCATACCCAGTTTCACGGCTATGACACGCTCACCGGGACGGGTCGGGTGGTGGCGTTGCTGAAGGACGGCGCACCCGTCGAGCAGTTGCAGGCCGGCGAGGGTGGCGAGGTGTTTCTGGATGCCACGCCCTTCTATGCCGAGTCCGGCGGCCAGGTCGGCGATGCGGGGGAACTGTCGGCAGCCGGCGTGCGCTTCGTGGTCAGCGACACGGTCAAGCGCGGCAAAGCCTTCTCGCATCTAGGCAAGCTGATTGAAGGCCGCATCCGCACCGGCGACCAGATCGGCGCACAGGTCGATGCCGCGCGCCGCGCCGCAACGGTGCTGAATCATTCAGCCACGCATCTGCTGCACGCGGCGTTGCGCCAGGTGCTGGGCACCCATGTGCAGCAGAAAGGCTCGCTGGTGGCGCCCGATCGGCTGCGATTTGATTTCTCGCATTTCCAGCCGGTCACGCCTGCCGAACTTGCGACCATCGAGCGTCTGGTCAATGCGCAGGTCCGGCGCAATGAGCCGGCACAGACCGCGCTGATGGAATACGACCAGGCCGTGGCCTCCGGCGCCATGGCGCTGTTCGGTGAGAAGTATGACAAGGATGTGCGCGTACTGCGCATCGGGGACTTCTCCGTCGAGCTGTGCGGGGGAACTCATGTCGAGCGTGCCGGGGACATCGGCCTGTTCAAGATCACGAGCGAAAGCGGCGTTGCATCGGGCGTGCGGCGTATCGAGGCGATCACGGGCGAACGGGCGATCGACTTCATGGAGCAGCATGAATCGCTGATCCGCGAAGTTGCGAGTTCTCTGCGCGGCTCGCCTGATGAAGTGGCGGAGAAGTTGCGCGATGTGCTCGAGCGGGTGCGCCACATGGAGCGTGAAATCCGCGTTCTCAAAGACAAGCTGGCCAGCGGCTCGGGCGTGGATCTGGCCGCGAATGCCATCGACATCCAGGGCGTCAAGGTGGTCGCGGCGCAAGTCGACGGGGCGGATTCAGGAGCGTTGCGAAATGCCGTCGATCAGTTGAAGAGCAAATTGGGATCGGCCGTGATTGTGCTGGCGTCCGTCGATGCGCAATCAAAAGTGTTGCTGGTGGCCGGTGTGACCGCGGATCAGACTTCACGGGTCAAGGCCGGTGAACTCGTCGGCCTGGTCGCCGCAGCGGTCGGCGGCAAGGGCGGCGGCAGGGCAGACTTTGCCCAGGCAGGCGGTTCTGATCCTACGGCATTGCCGAGCGCGCTCGCGAGTGTTCAGACGCTGGTCCGCCAGCGACTAAATGCCTGAATTGCCCACAAATCGGGAGTTTCTCCCGAATTGAACTAAAGGTACGCTGTCGCCCTACAGCACATTTTGGTTGCCGAGGCTACGGTATTTTGTCTGACTCAATCATGGGGCGCCCATAACGTTGCGCTCACCCTGCAATGTGGGCAGATTCAGGCATTCTCCGATTGATTGCTTCGGCCTCGCTAACGATTCGGTTGTGGCCTTGGAGGACTGATATGTTGATTCTGACGCGGCGGGTGGGTGAGACGGTGATGATCGGCAACGAAGTCACGGTGACCGTGCTAGGAGTGAAAGGAAACCAGGTCCGCATGGGAATCAATGCGCCACGCACTGTCGCGGTGCATCGCGAAGAAATTTTCGAGCGCATCAAACACGAAGAACAGGACAGCGAGTTCGTGGCCGGCACCGAATCAAAGGGCGCCGACTGCGCGCGTCTATCGGGGTGATCGCCGCCAGCCCCTGACCATCCCGTTCGAGCCGGGCGCTTGTCGGCGCCTTTACCTATCTTCGCCTCGCCAGTATCATGGCGCCCAGTCCTCGCCGGGGGACTGCGACAACATTTAACTCATTGATTTAGTTATATAATTTTCCTCAGCGGAGAGATGGCCGAGTGGTCGAAGGCGCGCCCCTGCTAAGGGCGTAAGGGTCAAAAGCCCTTCGAGGGTTCGAATCCCTCTCTCTCCGCCAATTATCGTTCTCTCCCCGAAAGCGGGCAGCCATCCCCTACAAGCAAGGGCGCCCGATCGCCACGCCGCGGCGTGCAGGGGACAGGCGCTGCCAAGACTCCATGAACTGCGGATGCGGTTTGACTGGTGGTGTTCATACCGGGGGCCCGGAAGGCGCATTCGCCTCAATTCAGTAGACGAGTCTTGCAAGGTCGGCAATTTCCCCCCTGCACGCACCGCCGCGCACGACCCTCGCGCCACATCGACCGCATCGCCATCGGTAAAGTTCACCAAGGTGATCGGTGTTCGCAAGACCTCGGGCGAAAAACGCTGGGCGCATCGTGCAGCTGCGGCGGTAGCAGTTCACCAAACCCGTGCTCTGCGCGAATCTCATCGCGTGGCGCGCAGCGCAGATGATCACCAAATCATCACCATGCACGGATTCCATGTCGCCTATGCAGCTTCTAGAGTTAGGCGCGAGGTTCAGCCAAAGAACGACAAGGAGATTTGAGATGAAAATGTTGCGCTCATTCACACTCGCCACTTTGGTGCTGACGGCACCGCTGGTGGGCGCCGCCGACGAATTCCAGTTTGAACGGAACGCCCCGGCTGATTCAGATTATTACTCGCCGCTGGCCAGTGCGGTGCGGGCCGCGACCCAGCAATATCAACGAATCTCGGTTGCCACGGCCGCTGGATACGTTGTTCCTGCGACCGCCTGCGTGAGCGGCCCGGATCACGGCGCCATGGGTATCCATTACGCCAATCCCGCGGTTATCGGTTCGGGAACACTGGACCTAAGGCAACCGGCGATACTCATCTATGAACCGCAATCCGACGGCACCATGCAATTGGTAGGGGTGGAATATGTACTGCCGCTGGGGCTATGGACCAATGGCGATTCATCCAAAGATCCGAACACGCCACCACCTCCGGGGGCCGCTATGCCGAACATGGACGGGCAACAGATGAATTATCAACCGCAGCCGAATCGCTACGGACAGGGCAACAGCTTCTACCTGCATCTATGGGCGTGGCGGTACAACCCGAAGGGTCTGTTTTCGGACTGGAACCCGAACGTCACCTGCACGAAGCCGCGCCATTGAGGTGAGACCCCCTTGTTCCGCCGCTTGCGCAGCTCGCGGCGGAAATTTTTCGAGCTCGGCCGCCAGGTCTGGTCACACGACCTGCGGCGGGCGCTGGATGCGGATGATGATATGTTCCGGCAGCGGCGGCTCATCGGGTGTTTCGGATTCAGTGGCAAGGCTTATGCCGAGGAGCCCCGCCAGTGCCAGCAAGCGCTCCGCGCGCTGTTCCATCAAGGCCAGATCCCAGTACCAGACTCGCCCGAGACCTTCGGTGCTGGACAACGATGCTGCCACCGGTGCCGGGCCGATGTACCGATAACCCGTGCCGTGAACGGTCGCAATATAGCGCGGCTGTCCGACGTCATCGCCGAAGGCGCGGCGAGCGCAGGAAATCACGCGATTGAGTGCAGAGCGCGTTAGGTGGCGGTGGCCCCAGACAGCATCGAGCAGCTGATTGCGGGTCACCAACGTGCCCGGCCGCACCAGCAGCTCCAAGATGACTGCAAGAGTGCGTGGCTCGAGAGCGACGTCGTGGCCGCTACGCAGCAGGCGACGACCGCCCGTATCGATAGTCACCTCCCCGCAGCGGTAATCCGCCATTCAAACCCCCGAAACCGGTCCCATGCCAGCACCATCGCCAACAGCTGGGAGATTCGCGCGGATCATTATGAGGACCTCCGGCGCGCTCTTACCATGCGATGCGACGGGGGCGGCATACCTGCGATGAGCGCGATATGACGGGGATGAACGCGGTGGCTTCGTTGAGTATTCGGCCGACAAACGCCCATACGCGCCGGAACAGGGGCCGGCGTGACTCGCCGACTGAGATTCGCTAAAGCGAAGTATTCCCGGATCACCAGACGGTGAGTCGCGCCGGCATTAGACCGGATTCGACCTCAATTCAGCGCAGTTCGGGCCCGCAATTGCCGCTCTCGTCGTATCCAGTAGCAGTCATCCGGTGGTTCCTGAATAATCGATCCCACTATGGACATTGCTTCGGAATTGCCTCCCGGCACATTGGAGCATGCCACCGCGCGGCCGGTTCAGCGGCTTGCTTCCGTCCTGCAGCTGAATTCGATTTTCGTCCTGGCCGTGATGATTGCCTTCGGGTTGTCACTGCAGTTCCTCGCCCAGCTCTTCGTCTGGCGCAACTGGCCGGTAAGGGATGTACTGGAGGGATGGCTGTTCATCCTGCGAGATAGGCTGATCGTCGCGCTGCTGATCGCGGTGGCTGTCGCTTGCCTGCGGGCACAGAGGGTACATTCGCTGCGCGTGCGCAGCGCGCTGCTCGCGGCGTATGTGTTCTTGGGCGCGGCGCTCGGTGAGGCGGTCGTGCGAGCGCTGTATGGTTACCCGGTCGATCCGGCAGCGCTTCTTACACGCTCCCTGTACTGGAGCGCTGTCGCGCTCGCGACGGCTGCCAGCTACTACGTGTGGAGCAGCGCGGCGGCGGCGCGCGCTCGGCTGCAGCGCGAAGCCTTGCTGCACCAGCAGCTGGAGCAGCAACTGACCAAAGCCCGTCTGACGGCGCTGCACAAGCAGATAGAGCCCCACTTTCTGTTCAATACGCTCGCCACCGTGCGGCGCCTGCAACGCGTGCAACCGGCCAACGGTGCCTACATGCTTGCGAACTTTGTGGACTACATGCGCGGATTGCTACCCATGCTGTCGCGGGCCGAAGTGGCGCTGGGGGAGGAGTTGAGCCTGGTACAAGCATATCTGGCGGTCATCCACGTGCGCATGGCCGAGCGCCTGCAGATCCGGATCGAGGTGCCGGATGCGCTGCGCTGCGCCCTCATTCCGCCACTCACTCTGGCGACGTTGGTCGAGAACGCTGTGAAGCACGGCCTCGCGCCATTGCAGGCGGGCGGTCGCATCGATATCAGCGCCGAAGCCCGCGAGGATATGCTGGAGATCAGCGTCGCCGATACAGGTGTCGGGCTGCAACCCGATGTCCAGGGCGGCAGCGGCATCGGCCTCTATAACGTGCGCACACGGCTTGCGACCCTCCACGGCCACTGTGCGTCGCTACGGATCCACGCTAACCTGCCGAACGGAGTGCGCGCCATCATACGGCTGCCACTGTCGCGGAGCGGGAAATGAGGTCCCGCCGGGCGATCCGCCGCGCCGCAGTCTGGGGCATCTCCTGGGGACTCGCCGTCACCCTTTTTACGCCTTTCTCGGCCTTCCCTCCCGAAGCGCTCGGCTCAGTGCAGCTACTGCTGTGGTGGCTGGTCTACTTCGCGGCGCCGCTTTGGTGCGCACTTGGCTGCTTATTCGTGTGGGCGGTAGAGCAGGGCGAGCGCGTGGCGGGAGTTCGCGGCATTCTGGCGGCTTGGCTGATCGTCTCGGTGCTGGGCGCGGTTTTGTTGCCAATACTGTCATTCACGCTCACGTATTTGACACGAGGCATGTTTGTAGACAGGCGCTTCGCGACACAGTTCGGCCTCCCGGCTCTTACCTGGAACGTAACCGCCGTGTGCGACCTGGTGACCTTCGGCTTGTGGACCACTCTGTTCTTTGGCGGCTTGCTGGCCACCACGTACACCCTGACCAACCGAGCAGAACGTACGCGCGCCTTACTGCATGAAGTTGCGATGTCCCGCAATCGCACTGAAGAGATGCTCGATGCCGCGCGACTCGAAGCATTGGAGCAGCAAATTGACCCCAATCTGTTGCTGCAGTGCATGCAAGAGCTGGAGCAACGCTACCGCGTCGATCCGGATGGCGCGGAGCGGCTGCTCGAGGCATTGGTCGAGTTTCTGCGCTGCGCAATGCGAGGACTACGCGAGCGCGTGTCGACTCTCAAAACCGAGCTGCACCTGGCGAAGGCCTATGCACTGCTGCAGTGTGAACGTGGCGTTGCAGGTGTCTGGCAGATTGAGCCTGAACCGCTACCCGTGACCCCGATACCCTTCCCCAGCCTCCTCATGCTTCGATTATTGGCGTTGGGTGGAGAAGCGGAGCGGCCCACGCTGCGAACCGCGGCTGAGGGTGGAGCCGTGAGGATGTCGCTGGTGGGGCTCGCATGCGGCGCATCGACCGAACTGCGCCAGTCGCTGTGCGCCCGCCTGCGCGGCCTGTATGGCGAGCGCTTCCGGCTCGAGTGCTCACCGGCGGCCGGAATGTTGGCCATCAGCCTCGATTGTGTTGCATGACTGTACCCACCAGGAGACCCTCCATGACAAAAAGCGATAGCAACACCGATCCGCTACGCCGCGCGCTGCTCAGCGCTCTGCCCGTACTGGCGCTTGTCCAGTACGCCGATGCTCAGGATGCCGCCACCGTGCAGCCCCAAAGCTACCGGGTGGTGCTGGAGAATGATCGCGTGCGGGTGCTTGAGTACAACAGCCGGCCGGGCATGGGTGTGTGCGGTAAGGGGATGCATTCGCATCCGGCGCACCTGTCGATTCTGCTTTCCAGCGCCCGAGTCCGCGAGACCACTGCTGATGGCAAGGTCACTGAGCCCAGCATGCCGTCCGGAACTGTGTTCTGGAGCGAGGCAGTGACCCATGTTACCGAGAACCTGGGAGGTAGCGACATTCGCAGCCTGCTCGTCGAGTTAAAAACAGCCCACACCTGACAATGACCGAGCCCAGCGCCATTCTCGTTGAGGACGAAGCGGTCTTACGCGGCGAACTGCGACAGCGGCTGCGGCAGCTGTGGCCCGAGCTTGTCATTCTCGGGGAGGCAGTAGACGGCGCCGAGGCGCTGGAGCTACTCGAGCATTGCGCGCCGGACGTGATGTTCCTCGACATCGAGATGCCGGTGCTCTCGGGACTCGACGTGGCGCGGCAGGCGCAGGGGCGCTGCCATATCGTATTCGTCACTGCGTACGACGCGCATGCGGTAGCAGCGTTCGAGGCCGGCGCGGTGGACTACGTCCTGAAGCCTCTGGAGCAGAATCGGCTGCAGCTGGCCGTCGACCGGCTGAAGCGACAGATCGGATCGGCGCCACAGCGCCTGGAGTTCGTGCTGCGCGAATTGGCGCGGCTCGCCGCTCCCCGCAATTACCTGCGCTGGATCAATGCATCGCTCGGCGATTCGCAGCAACTGATCACCGTGGAGGACATTCTATATTTTCAGTCTACTGAAAAGTACACGCGCGTGGTGACAGCGGACTGCGAGGCGTTCATACGCAAGCCGTTGGCGGAGCTCCTGAAGGAGTTGGATCCGACCATTTTCTGGTCCATCCACCGTTCGACGGTCGTCAACGTCCGCGCGATCGCCGGTGTCTCACGCGGCCTGCGCGGGCGGCTGTCCCTGAAGCTCAAACAGCGCGGGGAGCGACTCTCGGTGAGCGAGTCTCACCAACATCTGTTCAGGCGGATGTAGGCCCGCAGGTCCTCTTCATCAATATTCAGATGCCGATCTAACTGGTCTCGATGTAGACCGACAAGCCGCCAGCGGGACGATCGTGGTGTTCATCATGGCCTGCGATCAGCAGGCGCTCGCGACGTTCGGGCATGGTGCCCTCAACTGCATCCCTGAGCCCATTGCCATGGCGCAATTATTGGTCAGAGTGGAACGCGTCAAAGATCGGCTGCGCGAAATGGTCGCGGAAGACTTCTGCTGTCTCCGGGCTGACAATAGGAGCAAGCGAGGTTCGCTATTCGTTTCACTCGACGTCAGCCAACAGACTCGCCAGGGAGTCCGGGATCCTTGCGACCGAATGAGAAGGCCCGTTTGGCGTCCATCCCGAATTGCCCAGCCGGTATTCAATCAGTGAGACGTGGAAAGCCATGCCGCCGAATGTCACGGCCAGGATGGCACAGGTAGACCCGACCCCCGCGACCTCGAATCGTCGCCGTGGTGTGTCGTCCCCTTCACGAATGGCGTCTCCACTCATGAAGGGCGCACCGTGATCCGCAATGCCACCCGGTCCGTGCGTTGCCTTTGGTAGGAGCGCTCTGAGCATGGGAGGCAGCCCTTCGAGCGAGCGAACTTCGGTGAGTTCAACGCCTGAGCAGGGCTTGGCCGCATACGATGGGGATGTCCACGCGGTCAGCGGGGCGAGGAGAAGCAATGGGGCTAACGATTTCACTGTGCCCATGATCGTAAATCTACATAGGGGCTGGCTTGTATGCAAGCGCACGCGCCGTGTCGTCCCGACTCAGTCGGTCAGGGCTGGCTGACCGTCACGGGCCACCCACCCAGGTCGAGTTCCGGGGGCAGGAGCCGGATGAAGGCTTCGACCTTGTGCATCTGCCCGCCGTAGACCTTGAACAGCTCGAACGCTGTGAGCTTGTCGGAACCCGGACCGCGCACGTTCCAGGACAGGCGCAGCACGACGATGCCCATCCGTTCATCCACGTAGATGGAACGCACTGTTACGTGGCCGAGACGCTTGAAGATCTCGAGCGATTGCGTCGCGATGTCCTTGCAGGTAGGGCTGAACACGCAATCCGGCCCGGCCATCACGGCACCGTTCTCGACCCGCCGCGTGCCCGGTGCAAACGGCGTTCCCACCGCAGCGAAGGTTTCCGTGGAGTTCAGGCCCTTCGGGTAGTGCAGAGCGATCTCGATCGCCTGCTCGCGCGTCGCCAGCTGCGATGGGCGCGGGACGTACTCCATCTCCTCGCTGGGTGCGTTCAGCGTGTCGATGGTAAAGCTCAGGCCCTCCGCGCGGCTGCGCGCGGCCACCAGCTCGAGCTCGCTGATCTTCTCGCCGTCCACCTTGACCCGCACGATCAGGATGACCGGTGCACCGGATTCCTCGACGATGACCCCGGCGATGCTCTGTCCCGCGCGCTCGTCGATCACGTCCTGGCGATAGCCGCGCAGCCTTGTCACAGTCTTGACCAGGCCGACCTTCGCGAGCGGTTTTTCGACGGCGTCCTCGGTGACACGCAGGTTGGCGGCCACCGGCAGCTTGCTCGTGTCGTGGTCGACCAGGGCGTAGAGCACTTCGGAGACCATGCCGCGCAGGCACTCCCGGTCACAGGCAGGTCGGGCAGGCGAGGGTGACGCCGGCTTCGGGGCCGCGAAGGTGCTGGCGGACAAAAGGATCAGGCATAACGCGACGACGGTCTTCATGTTGGTCCCCTGGCGGTTGGCCGCATTCTGATTCTTGTGCTGGTGGCGAGCCTACATCGAGTTGGGTGCTTTGCGGTACGGACGAATCAGATCAAGAGCTTAGACCTAATCGCCTGTTATTCTATGTGTGCGGTGCAGTTCGATGGGGCCAGGAAAGAGCGTGCCGCGATCACCCCGCATGACTTACAAAGGAAATCGCATGCACGCCGGCGCAGAGTTGTGACGCGCGCGAGATACAGAAGGCTCCGGCCCAGTGTCCTGGTGCTGACATTGCTGTGCGTGATGTACCTGATCACGTACGTCGACAGAGTCAACGTCAGTACCGCTGCGGCGGGATTCGGGCGGGACTTTCACCTCGACAACACCCAGATCGGCCTCGTCTTCTCCACCTTCGCCTATCCGTACCTGGTATTCCAGATCATCGGGGGCTGGATCGGAGATCGCTTCGGAGCGAAGCGAACACTGATCATCTGCGGTCTGATCTGGTCGGTCGCGACAGTGCTGACCGGCATGGCCGGTGGCCTCATCTCCTTGCTGCTCGCGCGCCTGCTGCTGGGCTTTGGAGAAGGCGCGACCTTCCCCGCGGCCACCTGCGCGATGGCGCGCTGGGTGGCGCCTCACCGACGCGGATTCGCACAGGGCCTGACGCACGCGGCGGCCCGCATCGGCAATGCGATTGCCCCCGCGCTCATCGTCGGGGTCATGGCCACCTACGGCTGGCGCGTCTCGTTTTACTGCTGTGCGGCCTTAAGCCTCATCTGGGTTGCCTCCTGGGCGATGACGTTCACGGAATACCCAAAGGACCATCCACGCATCACTCCCGAAGAGCTTGCCGAACTTCCCAGCGAGCCTCTCGAGCGCGCACAGATCCCCTGGCGGGCATTGTTCAGGCGCATGTTTCCCGTGACGATCGTGTACTTCTGCTACGGCTGGACACTGTGGCTGTTCTTGAGCTGGATGCCACAGTATTTCCTGCACCGCCATCATCTTGACCTGAAGAAATCGGCGCTGTTCGCCTCCGCGGTGTTCTTCGCTGGCGTCCTGGGCGACACGCTGGGTGGCGTCGTGACCGATGCGCTGCTGAAGCGCACTGGAAGCCTGACCCGTTCGCGCACCTGGATGGTGGCCGCGTGCATGTTGTTGGTGATTGCGACATTGATTCCGCTGCTGCTGAATCCCGGTCTCAAACTTTCCCTCCTGTCGCTGTCGGCCGGTTTCTTTTTCTCAGAAATGACCATCGGTCCGATGTGGGCCATTCCGATGGACATCGCACCCGAGCATTCCGGCACGGCGAGCGGAATCATGAATACCGGCTCCGCGCTGGCGGCCATCATCAGTCCCGTGGTCGGCGGTTATCTGATCGACCGGTTCGGAAACTGGGAGCTGCCCTTTCTCGGCAGCATCATCCTGATGGCGGTCGGCGTGGTGTGCGCTTTTCGGATGCGGCCGGAGGGGCGCTTCGGGGCGCCTGTTCCGCCCTAGCTGCCGGGCGGCGCATTGCGGGAGAAGGACTCCATGGCCGCCAGCACTCCGCTGCCCGCGAGTTTCACGCCGGTGAGCTGCAGACCCATTTCGCACCCCGAAAGAGTGGCGAGCAACGCCAGGTCGCTGCTGTTGCCGAGGTGTCCGATGCGGAACATCCTGCCCTTGCACTTGCCCAGTCCGGTTCCCAGCGACAGATCGAAGCGCTGGTAAATCAGGCGACGCAGCGCATCGGCGTCAATTCCGGCCGGGGTCATCACGCCGGTGAGCACCGGGGAGTGGGCAGCAGGCTCAACGCACTGGATCGGCAGCGCCCAGGCGCTGACGGCAGATCGTACGCCGGTCGCCCATCGCTCATGGCGCGCAAAGACGTTCTGCAGGCCTTCCTCCAGGAGCATATCCAGCGCCTCGGCCAATCCGTAAAGGAGGTTGGTACTGGGCGTGTAGGGCCAGTAGCCGTCCTTGTTCATCTGCAGGATCTCCGACCAGTCCCAGTACGATCGCGGCAGTCCCGCCGTGCGGGAGGCTTCGAGGGCTCGCGCAGAGATGGCATTGAAGGACAGTCCGGGCGGGAGCATCAGGCCCTTCTGCGAACCCCCGATGGTCACGTCAACTCCCCACTCGTCATGGCGATAGTCCGCGCTGCCGAGACCCGAAATGGTGTCGACCATCAGCAGCGCCGGGTGAGCGGCCGCATCCATCGCCGCGCGGACCGCGGCGATATTGGAGAGGGCACCGGTGGAGGTTTCGTTATGCACCACGCAGACGGCCTTGATGTCCCGCTGCGTATCCCGGCGCAGTCTTTGCTCGATCAGGTCCGCCTGCACGGGGTGGCGCCAACCGGGGGCCTGAGGCATGTGCACATCGGGTCCGGCCCAGGTAATGACCTCGGTCTTAAGCCCCAGCCGCTGGGCCAATTTCGCCCACAGCGAGGCGAAGTGCCCGGTCTCGTACACCAGCGCGAGATCACCGGGACTGAGTGTATTGGTCAACGCGGCCTCCCACGCGCCGGTGCCGGAGGCGGGATAGACAATGACCGGGTGGCGGGTCCGGAACACGGACTGCAGGCCGCGAAGAACCTGTAGTCCCAGGGCACCGAACTCAGGGCCGCGATGATCGATGGTCGGCAGGCTGATGGCCCGCAGAATGCGATCCGGCACGGGCGAGGGGCCGGGTACCTGCAGGAAGTGTCGTCCCGTGGGGTGAAAATCGAGCTTCAGCATGAAGGGCCCCAAACACGTAAGTGAGGGGGCAGTTTTTCAAATATGCATACAAAATTCAATTATTATGCTCATACGGGCTCCATAGTCCTTAAGACTGAGTTTGCATTCAAAAATCATGGCCAATGTGATTGCGATTCCGCGCCGCACCCTTCACGACGAGGTCGCCGCCCGCCTCAGACAGATGCTGGTGGAGGGGACCATTGTGCCGGGGGCCAAGCTGAATGAGCGCGAACTGTGCGAGGGACTACAGGTCTCCCGGACCCCGTTGCGCGAGGCCATCAAGGCGATGGCCGCCGAAGGACTGGTGGACCTGCTCCCCAATCGCGGCGCCGTCGCCGTAAAGCTCAGCGAGCCCGATGTCGTCCATGCCTTCGAGCTTTTGGCGGAGCTGGAGGGCATGTCGGGCCGCCTCGCAGCGCAGCGCGCCACCCCCGGGGAATTGGCCGAAATCAGAGCGCTGCACCACGAAATGCTCGCCTGCTTCGCGCGGCGGGATTTGCGCGGCTACTACCGGCGCAACGCGCAGATTCATGCAGCCATCAATCAGGCGGCCAGGAATCCGGTGCTGGAGAAGACCTATCGCGCGCTCAATGCCCGCGTGCAGTCGATGCGCTTTCGCACCAATCAGAACGAGGCCAAGTGGCGCGCCGCGGTGCGCGAGCATGAAGCGATGCTCGATGCCCTGGAAGCGCGCGACGCGACTCGTCTACAGGCGCTGCTGGTCGAGCACCTGCTGCGCAAGCGCGATGCGATCACCGAGAGCATGCGAAACGGCGAACTCGCGTCATGAGCCCGTCGGGCGCGCTCGAGCGCCGGCTGCGCCGCGAAACGCAAGGCGAGGTGCTGTTCGACGCCGCTGCGCGCGGGCGATATGCCACGGATGCATCGATCTATCAGGTGATGCCCGTCGGGGTGCTCGTGCCGAGCCGCGAACAGGACGTCCTCACCGCCATCGAGATCGCCCGTGAGCTGCGCGTTCCGATACTGCCGCGCGGTGCCGGTACGAGCCAATGCGGGCAGACCACCGGCGCCGCACTGGTTATCGATGGTTCGAAGTTCTTGCGCAACCTTCTCGATCTGGATGTTGAGAAGCGCACCGCCGTCGTGCAGCCGGGCATGGTGCTGGATCATCTGAATGCGCGGCTCAGGCCGCACGGGCTGTGGTTCCCGGTGGATGTCTCCACGGGCGCCCAGGCGACCTTGGGCGGAATGGCGGGCAACAATTCCTGCGGGTCCCGATCCATCGCCTACGGCAACATGGTGCACAACGTGCTGGGAGCCAGCGCATGGTTGTCGGACGGCTCCGCGGTCAGCTTCGGTCCGGTCGGCGATTCAAGCGGAAGGGCCGCGCAGATCGCACAGTTTGTGCGCCAGCTCGCCGAGCAGCACCGCAGCGACATCGAGGCCCATTGGCCGAAAGTTCTGCGCCGGGTGGCCGGCTACAACCTCGATATCTTCCACCCCCAGAGCGAGCGTCCGTACACAACGGATGAGCGAGTCAATCTCGCGCATCTGCTGATCGGCTCTGAGGGCACTCTGGCTTATACGCAGACACTGACCCTGCGCCTGTCCGAGCTGCCGCCCAACCGCGTGTTGGGCGTCGTCAACTTCCCGACTTTCCGGGCCGCCATGCGGGCGGCGCAGTTCATCGTTGAGCTCGGACCCACCGCCGTGGAACTCGTCGATCGCACCATGATCGAGCTGAGTCTCGCCAATCCGGAGTTCCGAGCCATCATGGCCGCGGTGCTCAAGGACAACCCCGCGGCCATCCTGCTGGTGGAATTTGCCGGCAGCGACGCACAGGCGCTGCGCAGCAGCCTAAAGCAGCTCACCGCGCTGATGGGAGATCACGATGCGGCGGCCACAGTCGTGGAACTGCTTGACGCAGTCAGTCAAAGCAGACTGTGGGAAGTGCGCAAGGCCGGGCTCAACATCATGATGAGCCTCAAAGGCGACGGGAAGCCGGTGAGTTTCATCGAGGACTGCGCGGTTCCGCTGCAGCACCTCGCCGAGTATACGGATGCGCTCACGGAAGTTTTCGCGCGGCACGGGACACACGGGACCTGGTACGCGCACGCCTCGGTCGGAACCTTGCATGTGCGGCCGATCCTGGACATGCGTCAGGACGGGCCCGAGGGCGGTGCGGCGCGGATGCGTGCGATCGCGGAGGAGGCCGCCGTTCTGGTCCGTCGTTATCGCGGGGCCTTCAGCGGTGAGCACGGTGACGGAATCTGTCGTGGCGAATGGATCGAATGGCAGTTCGGCAAGGCGCTGACGCAAGCCTTTGCTGAAATCAAACGCAATCTCGATCCGCTCGGGCTGTTCAATCCGCGCAAGATCATCGATCCGCCCAGGATGGACGATGTGAGTCTGTTTCGTTTTGCGCCCCCGTCGGCGCCATATCCTTACCGCATCGGCGCACTGCGCCCGGCATTCGACTGGTCGGAGTGGAATGTACGCAACGATCCGGTCACCGGGAAAGTCAGCTCCCCCGGCACGGGAGCGGATCCGGCGGGTGGCTTCGCGAAGGCGGTGGAGATGTGCAACAACAATGGCCACTGCCGCAAGTTTGATGCCGCCGTCATGTGTCCGAGCTACCGCGTGACGCGTGATGAGCAGCATGTGACGCGCGGTCGCGCGAATACCCTGCGCCTTGCACTTTCGGGTCAGCTCGGGGCCGAAGGGCTCACCGGTGAACCGCTGCGGCAGGCGATGGATCTGTGTGTGGGCTGCAAGGCGTGCAAGCGGGAATGCCCGACCGGCGTCGACATGGCGCGGATGAAACTGGAGTTCCTGGCACACTACAAAGGGCATCACGGGCTGACCCTTCAGGACCGCCTCATCGGCGAACTGCCTGCTTATGCCGACTTTGCGAGCCGGCATGCGTGGCTGGCGAACCTGCGCGACCGGGTGCCCGGGGCGGCATGGCTGAGCGAGAAGCTGGTGGGACTCAGCGCCGCACGTGCCTTGCCGAGGTGGCGCCGGGACACCTTCTGGAGACAGCGCGACGAGTCGCTGTTCTCCTCAGCCGCGCAGGTCCTGCAGGCTGCAAAGGAGGGTAAGAAGACCGCCGTGCTGTTCGTTGATACCTTCAACGGCACTTTCGAGCCCGACAATGCCCTCGCGGCGGCGCGTGTGCTGCGCGCTGCCGGCTACACGCTGCACGCGCCCATGCGCGCCGGTACCCATTACTGCTGTGGTCGCACGTACCTGAGCACGGGCATGTTCGAGCGGGCGAGAGCGGCGCTGCGATCACTGCTCGAAGCGTTCATGCCGTTCGCATCCGCAGGAGTGCCGA
This sequence comes from Steroidobacteraceae bacterium, assembly GCA_036498905.1. GTDB lineage: Bacteria > Pseudomonadota > Gammaproteobacteria > Steroidobacterales > Steroidobacteraceae > DAIDKA01. The sequence goes on from DASYER010000032.1 coordinate 30,507, forward strand.
TCGTGGGGCTGGAACCCGCGTGCCTGTTGACGTTGCGCGATGAGGCCCTGGTGATGGGCCTCGGAGAATCGGCGCGCGTGGTGGCCGAGCATGCGGTGCTGCTCGAGGAGTTTCTCGCGCTCGAAATGAAGTCCGGTCGCAGCCGCCTGGCACTGAAAGCCTTGTCCGTGCCCATTCTGGTGCATGGGCATTGTCATCAGAAGGCATTCGGCGCGATGACGCCGATGCTGGAAGTGCTGCGCGCGATTCCCGGCAGCCAGCCACAGTTGATCGCGAGCTCATGCTGCGGTATGGCGGGAAGCTTCGGATACGAAGCGACGCATCATGCAGTGTCGATGCAGATGGCGGAAGCCACCCTGCTGCCGGCCATTCGCGCTGCCCCCTCTGCAATCGTGGTTGCGGATGGCAGCAGTTGCCGCCAGCAGATCAGCGCGGGAGTGCAGCGGGAAGCACTGCACGCGGCGCGCCTCCTGGATCGGCTGTTGGTGCCCTGAGCGACAATTGCCGAATCAGTCTTCGCGCCCCGTCGGCGGCAGCAGGTAGCCGTGCCGCGTCATGCTCATTTCCGGGTCGTAGGCGCAGGGGATGCAATCGGGCAGTAGGTTCTCGGGCGTTCGATCGCTCACCGGGTTCTTGAAGTCCCACCACATCGGCAGAATCTGCGGCCAGTCCCAGGTCTGACCCGTGCCGCCGCGATAATGTTCTTCCACCTTGCCCAGTGCCGTGATCGGCACATCCGGCGCGAACTTTGCGACCAGTTGGGCACCGAAATAATGCTGGCGCGCCGCGGGATTCACCGGCGGGGCGGCCAGCGGCGCAGGCGCGGCGCCCGCAGGTCGCGGCGGGGCTTTACCTGACCAGCCGCCCGTCCAACCGCCCACCATGGCGAAATAGGGCTCATCGAGCGACAAGTTCCAGAAGCGCCACACGCCATCCTCGAGCACAAACTGATTGTCCGGGTACATGGCGCCGAAAAGGCCGGCGCTGCCGGGTCTCTTGTTCGTATCCGGATGGAAGAGGTAGCTGTGCGCGCGCGCCGAGCGGCCGTCGGCGGCCACCAGAATCACCGGCTGGATGAGCCAATGGAAGGCAATGCCGGCGCGACCGGCAACTTGCGTGTCGCCGTACTCGAGGAATACGGCGCGCTCGATGCGATCGAAGCCGGCGTAGTAGCCGGCGAAGGGGACTTCCTTGGCGCCGCGCTTGCCGAAGAGCTTCGACATGTCCGTCCATTTGAAATCATCGATCACGTGCCCGTACGCCGAGTTGATGTTCTCCGCGCCGTCATAGGCTTTGGAGACAGCGAGGAGTCGCGCCGCCTCCTTCAGGTGCGATTCCTCTGTGCCCACTGCCTGCGATGCCCGCAACGGTGCGATCGGCCCGGTAAGATCTCGGGTCGCGATGAACTGCTTGCCCACTGGCAATGCGACCGGCCGCTTCGTCACCGGATTCACGGCATGAAAGGCCGCGATCAGCGCATCCGCGGCGCCCCGGTCGGCCGCCGGTACGGAGTGATCGGGTGCGAGATTGCCGCTCGGGAGCACCTCTTGCTCGCGGCTCTTGCCCCAACCTAGGCGATAGTCGCTGCGGAATAGCGGAAAGAGCCGCATTTCGCGCACCTTCCATACATCACCCTCCTTGACGAAGCGGTTGTCGAAGACCGTCACTTCCCAGTGTGCTTCGCCCTTGTCGGCCTCGCCCACCAGCCCCAGTTCGTAGCCGCGGATGCGTGCCTCGGCGCCGCCGGGAAGAATCTGGGCAACATCATCGAAAAGCAGGTGATCGTTCAGCTGACCATGGTCGAGGCCGGCCGGGCCCATGAGTTCCATGGCCCGTCGTACGCCCTTGGGCCCGTCGTACACCCCAAGCCCGCCGATCTCCAGCACGCCATCGTTTGCGAAGAGATCGGCGACGTCATCCCACATTTTTCGGTCAACGTAATAGTTATAGGCGGACTGCAGGTTGCGTACGCGATCCTCGTCGTTCAGCACGCGGATGCGGGTTTGCAGAGCTGCCACGGTTGCAGTGCCCTTCGCGGGCATGCCCACGGGATTCGGAATGGGCACGCCCGCCGTGTCACCGTCGTAGTGATAGGGGACGATCGGAAGATCCTTGCCATCGATGTTCGTCCACCCGGATTCGTAGGAGCCGGCATAGAGCGGGTAGAAGTGCACGGTGGCGAACTTCCACACGCCATGCTCTCGGGCGTAGGTGTTCTCGAAGATCCCGCCCTCGATACTGGCGTTGCCGGACGGGTCCGAGCGCAGGATCATGGCGTCCCAGCGACCCTTTGCAAAGTTGCCGTCGACTGAAAGATTGACGACGGGCGCTGCGATCAGCGCAGTTTCGATCGCCCGCGCGGCAAGTCCCTGCTGCCCATTGCCGTCGTGGTCGGTCAGGAACTTGGCGATTGCCGCCGGACCGGTGAGTTGTTGCAAGCCGTCCTGAAAAACGCCGTCCGTGGCGAACAGCGACGCCATCTCGTTCCACAGTCCGAACTGGGCGTACTGCGCATAGGTGCGCTGCAGGTTCTTCACATCGCGCAAGGATTCGGCGCGTTCCACGTCCCGTGCCAGGCTGTCGACGGACGGCGTCGCTGCGAGGGCGCCAGCCCGGGGCATCCACAGGGCCGTGCCCTGCGTGATCAGGAACCAGACGACGGCTGCCCCCAGGCCTTGCAGACGATATCGCAGTACCATGCTAGCGCTCCTTAGATGCTGCGCCTATTTGAGCATGTCCAACGGCCTAAGCCTACGGAGTCGCAGCCAGGAGTCATGGGCCGCGGGGACGATCCGCGTGTTACCGCCCTTTAGCGATGCATCCCCAATTTGCTGTGAGTGCGCGCCGCCTCCTGATCTGAGCCGGCGTCAGCTTCCCGCTGCCAGGTTTGCACCATGTTGCCGAATTCTTCGGCGGGAAGCGCGGCACAGAAGTGGAATCCTTGGTATTGATCGCAGTTGAGAGATCGCAGTAACTGGAGCTGCTCAGAGGTCTCCACCCCCTCAGCCACCACCTTCAAACGCAGGCCATGCGCGAGCGATATGATGGCCCGCACGATGGATGCATCGTCAGGGTGCGTCATCAAATCCTTGATGAAGCTCTGGTCAATCTTCAATTTGTCGATAGGGAAGCGCCGCAGGTAGCTCATGCTCGAGTAGCCTGTTCCGAAATCGTCCACCGAAACGACCACGCCCATACGGCTTACCTGCTCCAGGATGCGCGCGGACTCTTCCGGATTGGTCATGACGGCGCTTTCGGTGATCTCGAGCTCCAGGGACCGGGGATCGAGCTGCGCGTCATGCAATGCATCGCGAATTACATCCAGCAGACCGCCTTGTCGAAACTGCGATGCGGAGACGTTAACCGCGATGCGCAAAGACGGCAATCCGTCGCGTTGCCACACCTTGCACTGACGACATGCTTCTTGAAGCACCCAAGTGCCGATCTCATTGATCAGCCCGCAATCCTCCGCCAGGGGTATGAACAGGTCCGGCGCCAGTACGCCGCGCGTTGGGTGATGCCAGCGGATCAGGGCCTCAGCACCCCTTATGTCACCTGTTGAGGTGTCGACTTTTGGTTGATAGTGGAGTCTGAATTGTTGCAGCGTGACCGCCTTGTGCAAATCGCTGAGCAGATTGACACGCTCGATAGTCGCTGCATTCATGTGTTCCGAGTAGCATTGCAAATTATTGCGGCCGCACTGCTTGGCGCAATACATCGCGGCATCTGCATGACTCAGCAGCGCAGCAGCCGTGGAACCGTCTGCGGGATAGTGGGCAAGACCTATACTCGCCGAGATGCGCAGCTCCGCGCCGCGCACGCGAATCGGCGCGCACAGCGCGACATTCAGGCGCCGCCCGACCTCCCGTGCGTCCTCCACTGTAGGACTTGGGCTGATTATCAGCACGAATTCGTCGCCGCCGACGCGCGCCACCGTATCAAGCTTGCGCGCGACGGCATCGAGTCGGCGTGCAACCTCACTCAAGACCTCGTCGCCTGCGAAGTGACCCATGGAGTCGTTGATCAGCTTGAATTGATCCAGATCGACCAACAGGACGGCGAATGGCTGCCGATCCCGATCGGAGTGTGCGATCGCCTGGGCAAGGCGATCATCCAGCAGCACCCGGTTCGGTAAGTTCGTGAGCGCGTCATGAGTTGCCAAATGCCGCAGTTGGTGATTCGCGGACTCCAGGCTTTGCGTGCGCTCCAAAATGATCTGCTCGAGCGAATCGACATGAGCGCGCAATGCGCGCGCCTGTTGCCACTTCCGGGTCAGGGCGCTGGCGCACTGCTTGACTTCGATCGGCTCGAACGGCTTCTTCAATATGAGCAATCTGTCCGTGTGCCCCAATCGAGCCACGACTTCGTTCCAGTCGTAGTCTGAATGGGCGGAGCAAATCACAATCTGAATTTCGGGGTCGGCAGCCCAGATGTGCTCAATGGTCTCGAGTCCATCCCACCCCGGCGGCATGCGCATGTCGACGAAAGCCATTGCATACGGGCGACCTTCATTTACCGACCTCTGGACGAGCTCGGCACCTTGTCTGCCCTGCGTCGCATAGTCGAGCAGATATAAGGGCTGCGTCTGCGGCTGCAGTTGGCTGTCACCGAACAGTAACTCTTCGACTTTCGCAAGATTGACCTCGCGCTCTGTCACATCGGCAAGGATCAGGCGGAAGTCCTCGTGGATCGCCACAATATCATCGATGATCAACACACGGATCTCATCGACCTCGGGAGTATCAAAACTCACGCGCGCCTCCGTTCTTCCGAGCTCTGGGACATGGCAAGCGGCAGACTCAAGATGAAGCTGGCGCCGCTGCCGGAGCCCTCGCTGCTCCCTGTCAGCTCCCCGCCCAGCTCCTTGGCGAGTATGGCGCTCGAATGCAGGCCAAACCCGTGGCCGTCCTTCTTGGTGGTAAATCCAAATTCAAACAATCGCTGCTGCGTAGCCGCATCGATTCCGACACCGGAGTCTTGAACTTCAATACTCAGTCCTTCCGTCGCCTGCTTCCTGATGCGCACAATCAGCGCGCGTGGGCCATGGGTCTGGTCCTGCAGTGCGTGGCGCGCATTGCTCAAGAGGTTCGCCACAATCTGCATCAGTTTATGACGATCGAGAGTTAATGACGGCACCGTGTCGTAGTGCCGGTGTATCAATATATTAGTATCGGCCGTGAAGTTTAATGCGATGGCATGATCGACTAACTCGGCAATATCGACTTTTTCAGTGATACCGCCGCGGCGCGCGTAGGTCTGCTGTGCCGCCACGATCTTGGCAATGTGCTCAACGTGCGTGACAATGGCCTGCGCCCGGGAGTGGAGTTTGGCATTCTCATCGCTAATGCTTACGCCGAGCTGCGTCAGGTAGCCCGGTATTTCTCGCCCCCGTGGATCCTCGGCAAGAAAGGCGCCTACCCGAGCCCCTTGATCGCTCAGCAGTTTCGCCACACGTTGTACGTTGCCGACACGCGAGTCGCGCAGGCTGGACTGCATTAGTGCGACCGCGACGCCGAGGCTGTTCAACACATTGCCGATGCTGTGCAGGACTCCGGTAGCCACTTCTGCCATGCCGGCCTGACGCGAGACATCGCGAAGCTGCATCTGCAACTCCAGCTTCAGTTCTTCTTGTCGCAGTTGATCGGTGATGTCCCAAGTAACACCCAGTAGCCGGCGCAGTTGGCCGCCTTCGTCATAGAGCAGATGGGCGTGGGCCTGCAGGTGGATTGAACCGCCGGTCGCGGTGACTACGCGAGCGCGGGCTGTGCAGATCTCACGCCTCGCTGCGGCGGCCTCTTCAATGCTGGTCAGGGCGGCGGCAAAGTCACCGGGATGAATCATTGTCAGCAGCGTGTCGGTTTTCCTGCGGGGGTCGATGCCGGCGGCCCGCAAGGACTCGATTTCGTTCTCGGTCCACAACATGCTTCGAGTGGCAACGTCATACTCCCAGCACAGGATTCCCGCCGCTTGTGTTGCAAGTGTCAGAAGATTCTTGCCGTGCTGCAGGTCTACGTTGAGTTCGGCCAGGTGCAAGGCATCCTGACGGGTGCGTGATTCGAGGTGGGCGTCGTAAACCGCCGTAATCAAGGTAATGGCGAGGAGCGCAAGGGCGATCACACCGATGATCAATGCCAACCAGGCATTGTCCAAGGTGGCGCCCCCGATGCAAAACGAGCCGGGCGCGAGCATGGATGCCGCCATGGCTGTGTAATGCATGCCGGTAATTGCCAGCCCCATGATGATCGCGGCACCGGCGCGGGCGAGTAGCGCCAGCCAGGACTTTCCGCTGCGCAGGTTGAAGGCGAGCCACAGCGCGGCAAACGACGCTGTAACTGCGATGACGATTGATGCGCCTACCAGCAGCGGATCGTACTGTATCGACGGCATGATCTGGATGGCCGCCATGCCACTGTAGTGCATGGCGCAGATACCACTGCCCATGATCAAGGAGCCAGCGACGAGTCGCTTCAGACTCAGATCACGCCGACCGGCAATATGCAGGGCGAAACCTGAGGTCAGGATGCCGATCACCAGCGAGAGCAGGGTCGTTACGACGCTGTAGCGCAGAGGAATGGCTACCGAAAACGCCAGCATACCGATGAAATGCATCGACCAGATGCCGATACCCATGGCGGCGGCCCCGCCGAACAGCCACAGTCGGCCGCCGGAGCGCTCCGCGTACGCCACGCGCCCGGCCAGTGTCAGCGCCGTGTAAGAAACGACGATGGCGACCACGATCGATAGTCCGACGAGCCAGAAGTTGTAGGTTGCCTGCATTGATTAGCTTGTTGGAGGTGCCGTCGTGGCGGAATCCCGATTGCAAGAGGGGGCGGCGCCAATTTGACGCTTTCACCAATGCTCGAATCTGCCGAAAAGATCCCGCCAAAGCGTGTGTCTGGTTCACAATTTGTCTGCACGAGCCGGGTTCAGGAACGCGCCTCCTCCTGGGTGCTGGCAGGAGCGGCAACTGCTCTGCTGTCGGCCGAGGCCGTTGATTTATGTTAGAAAGCAGGCTTCCTAGGTGGTGAGGCGAACGAGGCCCGCGATTCTTGCAATCAATTCTCGGGCTTCAGTGGGCTTGGACAGATGAATGTGAAGACCCGTCAGCAACGAGCTCCGATCCTCGAACAATCGTCCCGGACCACGCTACGCGTGAAAATTGGCGGGTGTGAAGTGATAGCGCAGGGAATCTCCCCGGCGGTATTCCAGGATCTGTACCACCACTTCATGACCGTGAGCTGGCCGAAGCTGTTCGGCACCATTGCGGTGTTGTTCCTCGGGTTTGACTTCCTGTTCGGATGCCTCTATCGCCTGGCCCCCGGCTGTATTGCGAACCTGAATCCCCGGGGCTTCGCGGGCGCGTTCTTTTTCAGTGTGGAGACACTGGCGACCGTCGGTTACGGGGACATGCATCCGCAGAGCCTGTACGGCCACACCGTCGCCATGGTCGAAATGTTCGTCGGGCTCATGATGCTCGCGCTTATAACCGGACTCATGTTCGCGCGCTTTTCCCGGCCGCGTGCCCGCTTTCTGTTCGCGCGCCATGCGGTCGTGCGTCCCATCGATCGGCGGCCCACACTAATGTTCCGCGCAGCCAATGCGCGTCAGAACGTCGTGCAGGAAGCCTCCGCGCAGTTGCGCATGGTGCGCGATGAGACCACCGCGGAGGGGCTGCAGCTGCGACGGATCACGGATCTGGTACTGGTCAGATCAGGCCAGCCGGCCTTCTCGATCGGCTGGACCATCATGCACGTCATCGATGATTCAAGTCCGCTGGCTCTCGAGACCGACGCATCCCTGCGTCGCTCGCAGGCATCGTTCATTCTCAGCGTCAGCGGCACGGATGAGACCACCGGTCACGTGCTGATCGCGCGCGAAGAATATTCGAGCGCTGCAGTCTTGTGGAACAAGGGATTCTGCGATGTGCTCACAGTGACTGGGGATGGCGCGGTGCACATCGACTACACGAAGTTTCATGAAGTCGAGGACCTGCCGCCGGCCCGCTCGCCGGATGGTCCCGGCTAGCGGGCCGGATGGTCGTACCGCCCGGGCGATTCAGATCCTGGTCTTGAGAAACTCAGGTCTGTTGCTGCAGATGAAGCTGTCCATTTCGATCGTCCACTTGAGGAAATTTCGATTCGCGAAGTCCACCAGCTTGTCGAGACTAGGATAGTCACCGGTGCCGAAGCCACGGATATCATCCACTTTGACCAGCACGTGAGCATCGGTGTTGCGCAGATGATTTTCCACCGCAAACAATTCCCGGGAAATCGGCGTATCAAGAGTGCCTTTCGCAGTCACCCCCGCTGAGTAGTGTCCGTCGAGCCAAAGGAACACGTTGGTCTGTGGCGCTACGTCGGCGAGTGCCTGCTTCAGCAAGGAGCCACTGTCGCCGTTCAGGCAGGTGACGCCGAGGGGCTCGAGAAGCTCGCACGCACGGGCGTGAAGCTCGGTACTGAGCTCGATGGTGGTGACCTTGTAGCCCAACTCCGCGACGAGCTTCGCCGTCGATCCCTGAAAGGTTCCGGTTTCGATGAAGACCGTGGCTTCCTTCGGCAATTTAAGCAGGTAGCCCAGCAGATGAAGCTTCTTGAACTGGTCGGGAGGAGGTGAGCTGAAATATTGACTCCGCCATTGCGTATAGGTCTCAGCCTCGCCACCAAAGATCTCTTCCAGATTTGCCATGTGCACCCTCTATATGGACAGATTCTCGGGCAGCGGTATGAACTGTGTATCTCCCGGCACTGCGCCCATGCGTTGGGCGCGCCAGTCCTCGGCTGCACGCTGCAGGCGCGTCTGAGTCGAGGAGACGAAATTCCACAGCAGGAAGCGCGCACCATCGAGCGGCGCCCCTCCGATGACCACCACCGTACCCGCGTCTGCCGATTCGAGCCGGCAGCCTTGTCCGCCGTCGAGTACGCCCAGTGTATGCACGGCCAGTGGCGAACCATCGACCGTTATGCCATCGCTGATCGGATAGACGGCCAGCTCCGGGGCCAGCGCGGGCAATACGAAGGGCGTGCGCGAACTCAATCGCAGAGTGAGAAATATGGTGGGCGAAGCGGCCACGACGGGTGAGCTGCGCCCGAAACCCTCACCGACCAGCAGGCGCACTTCGGCGCCCTGGTCCACAAATGGCAGCAGCTGCTCGGCCGGAGTATGCGCAAAGGTCGGCGCCGTTTCCTCCTGGGCCTGCGGCAGTCCAACCCACAATTGCAGGCCGTGCAGGCGATGGCGAAGAGTGCGCAGGTCCGGCGGTGTACGTTCGGAATGTACAATGCCGCGCCCCGCACTCATCCAGTTGATCGCGCCGGGTTCAATACGTTGCACCGAGCCGAGGCTGTCACGATGCATCATCGCGCCGTCGAACAGATAGGTGACAGTGGCCAGACCGATATGCGGATGCGGCCGCACGTCGGTATTCATGCCGGGTTCGAAGTCGATAGGTCCGAAGTGATCCAGGAACACGAAGGGCCCGACGGTGCGGCGCGCCAGGGCGGGAAGCAGCCGGCTCACACGCAAGCCACCACCCAGATCTTTGTCGTGGCCGGGAAGTTCGAGCAGCATTTCAGTGTATCCCCGCAGTCCGATGGGCAGTGTACCATTCGGGCATGACACCACTTGCTCCAGGCACCCCGGCGCCGGCTTTTTCCCTGCCGAGCTCACCAAACACATCTGCGTCATTGTCCGACTATCGCGGTCATGCGGTAGTACTGGTCTTTTATCCGGCCGACTGGAGTCCTGTATGCGGGGATCAACTGGCTCTCTACACTGAACTACAGGATGAATTCGCCCGCCTCGATGCGAAAGTGGTGGGAATTTCAGTTGATGGCCCCTGGTGTCATGAGGCATTCGTCCAGGCGCGCCGATACTCCGTCACGCTACTGGCGGATTTCGAGCCGAAAGGCGCCGTTGCGCGCAGCTACGGCGCCTATGCACTGACCGGCGGCACCGCCGAGCGTGCGCTGTTCGTCATTGACGCGGCCGGGATCATTCGTTGGAGCTATCTGTCGCCCATGGGTGTGAACCCGGGTGCGGACGGAATCCTCGCGGCTCTGGAATCCTTGCAGGCAGGTGCACGATGAGTCTTGCAAATCCCTTAAGCGCAACCGATCACGTGCAGGGCGCTGCCGATGCAGAGGTCACGCTGGTCGAGTACGGTGACTATCAGTGTCCGTATTGCGGGGCGGCGTATCACGTCATCAAGGCGGTACAGAAAAAACTGGGCGCCAGGATGCGCTTCGTGTTCCGTAATTTTCCACTCAACCAGGCACATCCCTTCGCGGAGCTTGCCGCTGAAGCCGCTGAAGCGGCCGGCGCCCAGGGCAAGTTCTGGGAAATGCATGACGCGCTGTACGAGAATCAGGCGCAATTGGGCCAGCCCCTGATTGAGGCGCTGGTCAAGCGGCTGAAGCTGGATACGGGCCAGTTTGAAGCGGATCTGGAAACGCGCAAATTTCAAGCGCGAGTGAAGCACGATTTCATGGGTGGGGTGAGAAGCGGGGTGAACGGCACCCCCGGACTTTTCATCAACGGCGAACGGTACGATGAGAGTTGGGATGAGGAGTCGCTCAGCGCCGCGTTACTGAAGGCGGCGTCAGCCTGATCAAGCCGCATGCGAGCTCCCGCTCGCCAGGGTGGCTGGTGCTGCATTGCAGTTTGAATCGTGCCGAAGGAATTAAAGTTTGCCCACTTCCACCAGTTAAAGCATCAATCCTACATTTTCAGCACTGCCGCGGCTGCTAACCTTCCGCTACAGACAGCAGGAGGAAGGGTTATGTACAGCAAGCTGATAATGGGGGCCGCATTCGTGAGCGCCTTCATGATGGTGGGAGTCGCCCCGGCCGCTGATCAGGAACAGGGGCATGACCGACCGCCGCCACGTGCCGCCATGCAGGGCCAGCCACATCCGGGGCAGGGGAACGCTAATCATGGCGCGCAGGGCGAACCGCATCGCGGTCCGACGGGCTATGCGCGAGTGACGGAACCGAAGGGATGGAATGCCCGCCCGGCGAAAGTGGATCGCAGCGCCTACCAGCACAACTTCAAGGCTGCGCGCAGCTTTCATGTGGGGCCCTATCATCGTCCGGCAGGATGGTCGGCACACACGTGGGCCTACGGTCAGATCCTGCCGCGCGCGTATTTTGCGCCCGAATACATTCTCTCCGACTACTGGCTGTTCGCACTCGAGGTGCCGCCGGCCGGATACGAGTGGGTGCGCGACGGGGATGACGCGCTGCTGGTCGATGTCAATTCCGGGGAGATCCTGCAGGTCGAGTACGGCGCCTTCGCCTAGGCCTCAGACCTCGAGCCCATAACGCAGGTGAAGGGCGTCCAGGATCGACCACAGCAGATCGAGTTTGAACCTGAGTATTTCCAGCGCGCGGTTCTGCGCCGCGCGGGTGCGGAAATGTTCCAGCGTGACGCGTAGCCCGTACTGAAGGTCATTGGACTGCGGGGGAATCCGCGCGCGGAAATATTCAAGCCCCGCATTCTCGATCCACGGGTAGTGCACCGGCCAGGTCGCGAGCCGCTCGCGGTGAACCGACGGGGCGAACAGTTCCGTCAGCGAGGCACAAACGCCTTCCTGCCAGGATTGGCGGCGCGCGAAACTGACGTAGGCATCCACCGCGAAGCGCACACCGGGCAGCACATGCTGCATCGACCACAGCTCGCTGGCGGACAGCCCGACGGCTTCGCCCAAGCGAACCCAGGATTCGATGCCGCCGGGATCATTGCCGTACCCGTCCTGATCAAGAATGCGCAACGCCCATTTGCGTCGCACGGCCCGATCGTCGCAGTTGGCGAGGATTGCGGCGTCCTTCACCGGCATATTGGCCTGATAATAGAAGCGGTTGGCCACCCAGGCGCGGATCTGCTTTTCCGAGGCACGACCAGAGTTCAACAGTACGTTGAACGGATGGTAGATGTGGTAGGAGTGGCCTCCGGCGCGCAGCTGTCGTTCAAACTCCGTTTCCTCCAGAGGCGCCGCGTCTGGATTCAATTCAAGCACCGGTTAATTCCATTTCTTCGTATTGGACCTGAACGAGATACTCCAGCACGAATCATTGATGAAACGCGGCTCATGATTTTCATGATATTCAGACCCTTGCCGCGGCAACAAACTGCAGGCACTCCGGTAGAATTGCCCCGGAAACGGATCCGAGGGTGCAATTTGCGACCTGATGCCACCGAAGGCGTGCCGTCTTGAGCCTGCGACTCCAGATCAACCTCATCATCATCGTCCTGATGACCCTGTTCATTGGCACGCTCGTGTACCAGCAGGTTCAGGACACCCGCAGCAGCGTCCGGGAGGAAATCGAGGGCTCGAACCGGGTCGCGATCCAGCTGTTGACCGCCGTCTCCGGTGCCTACGAGGAATCGGGGGTTCGCGGCATGCTGAGCTTCCTTCACCAGCTCGGCCGGGTACGCGCCAACGACGTGTCGCTGTACAACCCAGCGGGGCAGCTGGTGTATTCGTCGCCAGCGTCGGTCTACAAGGTGGGTCGCGAGGCGCCGGCCTGGTACACCACTCTCGTGGCGCCCATCGAAAAGCCCTCCGAAATCGGTATCGGCGGGGGACGGCTCGTCATCCGTGCGAACTCCTCGCGCGCGGTCCTGGATGGCTGGGATAGCGTGGTGCAGTTGCTGTGGATCGGCGCCATCGCCCTCGCGGTCATCAATCTGGCGGTGTTCTGGTTTGCGGGTCGGATTCTGCGACCCCTGCAGATCGTCGTCGAAGGGCTGCGGCGCATGGAGGCCGGGGACTACGCGGCGCGGCTGCCGCCGCTGGGCGGTCGGGAGGGTCGCCTGATGAGCGCCACCTTCAACCGCACCGCGCAGGCGGTCGCGGACAGCGTCGCGGATCGGCGTGCCGCCGATGAGGCCCGCGATCGCCTGCGGGAAAATCGCGAACTCACGCAGGTGATACAGACTCACATCGAAGAGGAGCGACGTACGATCGCGCGAGAACTGCATGACGAACTCGGTCAGTCGATCACGGCAATCCGCAGCTTCGGTCTGATTATCCAGCAGCAGGCCGCTGCCGGTGACGAGCGCGTGGCCGAGGCGGCGCGACTGGTGGTCGATACGGCGGGGCGGATGTACGACGCCGTACACGAGATGATCCCGCGGCTTAGACCCTTCGCGCTTGATTCCTTCGGGTTGGGGGACGCGGTGGAAGACCTGGTCGCGGCCTGGCGCACCCGCCATACCGGTGTGGCGATACTGCTGCAAGTGGACGAGCAATTGCCGCAACTGGGTCCGGCGCAGTCAATCTGTGCGTATCGCATCCTGCAGGAGGCACTGACGAATGCCATACGTCATGCCGCGGCCAGCCATATCACCGTATCCGTGAATATCGACGCGGCGGAACTGGTCGTGCGTGTGATCGATGATGGGGTCGGACTGGCTGCAGGCTGGGACGAACGCGGACACTACGGGGTGCGCGGCATGCGCGAGCGCGCGGTGGCCTCGGGAGGCAATCTGCAGATGATCTCGCGCCCGGGCAGTGGAACCGAAGCCGTCGCGCGCCTGCCGCTGGAGCTGCGCCCCTGATGCGCACGACCGTCATGCTGGTCGATGACCACGCGGTGGTGCGTGTCGGATTCCGATTGCTGCTGCAGGCCGCGGAAGATCTGCTGGTCGTGGCCGAAGCCGATAGCGGTGAACAGGCCACTACGTTGTATAGCGAGGCCAGACCTGACATCGTCGTGATGGATCTTGCCATGGCAGGCGCGGGGGGCATCGAGGCGATCAAGCGCATCATCGCGCGCGACGAGCACGCGCGCATTCTTGCGTTGTCCGCGCACGAGGACATGAGTCACCCCAAACGGGCGCTCAGGGCGGGCGCGTTGGGATACCTCTCCAAGCGCATCGCCCCGGAAACTCTCATCGAAGCCATCCGCATCGTTGCCGCGGGCGGGATGTACATCGATGCCGCGATCGCCCGGCATATGGCGGCCCAGGATCTTTCCGGCACCGCCAGTCCGATCGAGCAGCTCTCGGAGCGTGAATTCCAGGTCTTTGTGCAGCTGGCGCACGGAGTCTCGGTCAACCGGATCGCAGAGATGCTGCACTTAAGCCCCAGCACCGTGGGCACCCACCTGTACAACATCAAGCAGAAGCTGGCCGTGGGCAATCAGGCCGAGTTGACGCTGATCGCCGTGCAAAACGGGCTGATCAAGGTCTAAAACGGCGCGGTACTTCCACGATGGCCTCGCCGTGTGCTCAAATCGCTCGGGTTGGGCCTTAGACCGCTGACTACGGCGGTATATATCGACCCCCCATGGCAACTGCGGCGCGCGCGGCGCGCCGTATCGATAAACGTAGGATTAGGGGTCTGACATGAAACGCTCAAGAATAATCATCCTCATTGTGGTGCTGGTCGTCGTCGGCATCGCGGCATGGATCATTATTGTTCCGGGTCCGATGGCCTTTGCCAAAGGTCAGCGCGTTGCGCTTGCCCAATACCAAAGCAATCCGACCGGCGTTCCGGCGGACCTGACCGCGACTGATCCGCTGGCTCATGGCCGCTACCTGGTTCAGGCCGCGGACTGCGAGGCCTGCCATACGGCCGAAGGCGGCAAGCCCTTTGCGGGGGGCCGCCCGTTCCAGACGGACTTCGGGACGATTTATTCTCCCAACATCACTCCGGATGTGAAGACCGGAATCGGTTCGTGGACCGACGCGGATTTCCTCACGGCCGTGCATGAAGGCCGAGACAAGGACGGCAACCATCTGTATCCCGCATTTCCTTACGAGGCCTACACCTTCCTGACCGATCAGGATGTCATGGCCATCAAGTCATACATCTTCAGTGTGCCGGCAGTGAGCAATGTTGCCCCGCCCAATACCCTGCGATTTCCATTCAACGAAAGGGGGCTGATGGCGATCTGGGGATTGATCTACAACCCGAACCACCGCTTTGAACCGGTGGCTGATCGATCGGCGAACTGGAACCGGGGCGCGTATCTGGTCGAATCCCTCGGTCACTGTGGCGATTGCCATACGCCGCGCAATTTATTGCAGGCGCTGAACAATCGGCAAAAATTCGCCGGCGGCATGGCTGAAGGCTGGCGTGCTTACAATCTCAGCAGCGATACCACCTCCGGGATTGGCAGTTGGACTCCGGAGGAGCTGCGGCAATACCTCTCGACGGGGCACTCGATGAACCGCGGGTCCGCCTTTGGGCCGATGGCGCAAGCGGTGCATCTGAGCTTCCAGAATCTCACGGCGTCCGACCTGGGCGCGATCAGTGAATATGTTCGCAGCGTGCCGCCGGTCGCGAGTCCCGATCTGCCGGCGCCGAAACTGGCAAAGTCCTCGGCCTATCCCAGCGCGAACGCTGCTTCGGATGACCAGTTGACCACAGGCCAACATCTGTTTGCGGGCACCTGCAGCGGGTGTCATTCCTGGACGGGCGTCAGCGATTTTGTGCCCTATGCGACCTTGACCGGAACGCGGGCCGTCAATGATCCGACCGCGACGAATGTAGCGCTGGCCGTACTGCGCGGCGCCAGCCCCTTGCCGGCCTCCGGGGCGATCGCGACCATGCCCGCTTTCGGTTCCATATGGAATGATGACCAGATCGCGGCCGTTTCGAACTACGTCATTTCGCGGTTCGGCGCACAGCCTTCTTCGATCACCGCGGCTGAAGTCGGAAAGCTGCGGGCGAATCTCTAAGGCCATCCTGATGAGCCATGCAGCAGGGGAGCCCTCTGCTGCATGTGCACATCCAACGCTGCGGCACGATCGTGCAACTCGCGGCGGCTCCCTCGTTACAAGTTGACAATCGACGCCCGGGGCGGATATCTGTGGCGTCCGTTACCGACTGGCCGGATCAGGGGGAAAATCATGGACAAGAATCCGCGACTCTCGCGCACCGAATGCGCTGCCAGGGCTTGGATGCCTGCGCTGACGCTGATGCTGGCGGCGGCGTTACTGGCTCCGGCACGACCGATTGCAGCCCAAACGCCCGCAGCGGGCCCCAAAACCTGCGCTCCCGAGGGGGATCTGCACTTCGTCTGCAACCTCATCAGTGTCGAAGATTTTTTGCCCGTCGACGGTGGTCGCTGGCTGGTGGGCGGCTCATACATCGAGAAATCGGTGGGCCTGTACCTGATCGATACCCGGGCAAAGAGCGCTAAACCGGTGACCCTGTCATTGGCGGCAGCGCCCGATCCGCTATACGCAGGCTGTTCGGCCCCGGATCTGAAGGCCCTGCAGACGCACGGACTGGATGTGCGGCAGGTCGGCGGTCATACCAGGGTATATGCCATCAATCACGGCGGCCGCGAGTCCGTGGAGATTTTCGAGCTGCATCCGGCCGGCGACACGGCCGAGTGGGTCGGCTGCGCGTTGGTCCCGGACGGTATCAGCAGCAATTCGATAACGGCCCTGCGCGGCGGTGCGTTCGCGATCACCAAGTTCATGGATACGCATGACAAGGCCGGCTTCCAGCACATCCTCGCGGGCCAGGTCACCGGTGCCGTCTTTCTGTGGACGCCCGGCAAGGGATTCACTGAAGTGCCCGGCACCCAGCTGTCGGGGGACAACGGTCTGCTGAGCTCGGCCGATGGCCGCTGGCTGTATATCAATGCCTACGGCAGCCGGGAAATCTACCGTCTACCAATCTCCGGTCACGGCCAGCGTTCGGTCGCGAAGGTTGATTTCTGCCCGGACAATCTGCGCTGGGCGCCGGATGGCTCCATTTTCGTCACCGGACAGTTCATCAATGCGAAGACGCTGAACACCATGCATGGCTGGGCCACGGTGCGCCTGGATCCGAAGACGATGGCAACCACTCCGCTCGTGAAGGAGGCGGGCCTGAAGGTGTTCGACGATGCCACCAGTACCGTTCAGGTCGGCCAGACGTTGTGGTTTGGCACCTTCCGCGGCGATCGCATGGCGTACATGACGCTGCCCAAACCATGATCCGGCGCGGGATTGCCGCGCTGCTCGCGGCTCTGACGATGACCCTTGGAGCAGGTGCGGTTCAGGCGGCCGATGAGCCGTGCGACCGCGCCTGCCTGAAGGGCTTCATCGACCTGTACATGGATTCGCTCGCGCACCACGATCCGTCGCGATTGCCCGTCACGCCCAACGTGCGCTTCACCGAGAACGGTGCCCAGGTGCCCCTGGGTGAGGCCCTGTGGGTCACCTTCACCAAGCCGCTGGCGTACCGGCACTATTTTGCCGATACCGAAACCGGACAGGTGGCTGCCTTCATCACCTTGATGGAAAACGACTATCCGGACTACATGATGCTGCGGCTGCGTGTGCGGAATCAGAAGATCGCCGAAATCGAGACGATCATGACCCGCAATACCCCGCGGGTACTGGCCATGCCGGCCTTCGATCCGATGTGGGAGGAGGCCGAACCGGCGGGCAGGCGGCTCACTCGCGCGCAGCTGATCAAGGGCGCAGTGGGATACCTGACGGCCGTCGCCATGGCTGACGGCAGGCTCGCACCGTTTTCCGATGACTGTTCGCGCACCGAAGTGGGCCTGGTGTCCGCCGTCGGCAAGGGCCGCAAGCCGCCGGTCGGGGATCCGCCCACCCCCACGGGGGATCAGTTTCCGGATGCCATTCGCGCGACACTGGGATTGAGCTGCGCGGATCAGCTGAATACCAAGGTGTACAGCTTCATCACCGGATTCGATTATGCCCGCATGCCGCTGGTGGATGTCGAGCGGCAGGTGGTGTTCGGAATATTCGTATTCCGTCGGCGCGGCAACATCCCCGGCGCCACCTACCAGGGCAAGTTCTACCATTTTCCGTTCGGCATGCGGATGCCCGACGAGAACCTCGCGGGTGAGGCCTGGAAGTTTCGCGACGGCAAGATCACACGCGTCGAGTCAACTTTCCTCGGAAACAATGTCTACCGGGCCGGAACGGGATGGCCGGGTGGCATGAAGGGCGTTTCGCGACCGATCGGACAGTAATCCAGCGTCGCAGTGCGACAAAACCCACCGAGCAGCAAAGCGTGGCTTTTGCACCAACTGTGAGTGCCGCCGTGATAGCGTTGGCGGCTGGGAAGGGCGCCGCCCAGAAGATGCCCCTCCGCAGACTCATGTAATCAACCGGGGGATGCATGTATCAGAAACCGACCGCGCCTCGATCCATCGGAGGCGTGCTGGATGATACTTTCCAGCTCTGCAAGGCTTCGTTTAGAAAATGCCTCCCAGCGGTGCTGGTGGGCGGTGCGGCCATGGCGGCGGCGAATTTCTACCAGATCGTCGAGGCGCCGACTCCGGGGGCCGGTATGCAGGCATTGATCGGCGCCAACGGCAACAGCGTCGCTTCCGCGTCACTCGCCGGTCTTTTTTCGATTCTGTCAGGCTTTATTCAGTACGTCTGCTATGCGTCCATGATCTACACCGCATGGGCGGTGACCCGGGGTGAAGCTCCTGGTTTCGGCAAAGCCTTCGGGCTCGCCTGGCGGCGGCTGCTGGCCATGATTGGCGCAGGCATGATCGTCGGAATCGTGGCACTCATCGGCTTCCTCGTGGCGCTCGTGCCCATCTTCATTTCCCTCCCGGGCCGGCCGCGGAACGAGCAATGGCAGCAGGTCATTGCGCAAATGTTACCGTCCATTCTGGTTTCTGTGGTCCTGCTCATTCCTGTCACGTATGTCGTGACCCGGATGTCGTTGTACATGGTGCCGCTGATCACGGAATCACAGGGGTCCGGGGAATCAGTCGGCACGAGCTGGCGATTGGTGGGCGGAAACTGGTGGCGCACCACAACCGTGCTGTTCGTTATTTTTGCGGTCGCTTACCTCCTGGCGATTGCATTGATCTCGATCGTCGATGGAGTCACCTTCGCGGCGATCGGCGGCGCAAGGAGTGCCTCGCAGGCGGTAGGAACCGTCGCGCTGGTGACCGCAGGCATGGTCACGATCGTGAAAATGTTGATTGCGCCACTGTCCGCATCATTATTAGTTGTGCTCTACCAGGACCTGCTGCTTCGCAAAGGTGGCGGGGATCTGGAGTCACGACTTGGGGCGCTGCCGAAGGGTTGATCGTACGATGATGCTGCGCGCCACGTGGCTTGTGCCCACATGGGCCGCCGCGGCCTTGCTGGGGTGGAACGTCGCCGCGGCACAGAGCGGCTCGCCCGCCGACAGTGACGCAGCCGCCCGCTCGGCAATCCAAATTTGCATCGGCCAGATCGACGATGTGCCCAGAGGAGCTGCCGAGCTCAACAGGCATTGCCCGGAACTGACGCCGAGTCTGCAGGCCGCGCACGTGGCGCCACTGATCATCAGCAGCTCGCGCGACCGGCTTGATCGCAGCTCACTGATTCAGTTGCAGCAGCTGTTGCATCCCGCCGTCCGCCCTGCACCTTCTGTGCCGCTCCTGGCGCCCATTATTCGGCAATTGGAGGGTCCGCCCGCCACGCAGCGCAGCTGGTGGCGGCGGTTCTGGGATTGGGTGCTCAAGCACTTCGACCGTAAGGATGCGCAGCCGTCCTCAAATAGCTGGATGGCCGAGGTTGCCCGGCAGCTGGCTCGCGCCCACTGGCTGTGGCAGGCCATCATCTGGGCCGTCTTCATCGGATTGGGGATCCTGATCGCGATCGTGGTGGTGCGTGAAGTGCGCGTCATGCGCAGGCATTCATCCGAGGATGACGGACCGCAGCCAGTCGAGACGAGCGGTGCGGGGCCGCCGGTCTCGCGTCTGGCGCAGCTGCATCGGGTGCCGCTGGGCCAACGGCCAGCGCAGCTGTTCAGGATGCTGGTGTCGCGGCTGGTGGCTGCCGGCCGGCTGCCGCCGGATCGTAGCCTGACGCACCGTGAAATCGTGCGGTCAGTCGTACTCGATGATGCAGGGGAAAGTAGCTACCTGGCAGCTCTGGCGCGCCTCTCGGAACGGCAACTGTATTCGCAAGGCTCGGCAATGCCGGCTGACCTTGATCAGATCCTGGGCCATGGCGAAGATCTCTACATCACCGGCTGGAGCCGGCCCCGGAGCGCTGAGTGAAGGAGCGCGTCATCACTCTGGCCCTGGCGGCAGGGGCCCTGGCGCTGTTTTGGCTACTGCTGTTTCCGAAGCCCCGGACGGCACCTGATGCCGCACCGCGTCCGTTGGCAGCCGGAGTTGATGCTGAGGGCTATTTCGCGGCGGCCCGATGGCTGGCCACCGCGGGTGTGCCGACGCTTGAACTCCACCAGCGTTTTGATCATCTCGTCGACCGGACCGTCAGCGCGAAGCCGTCGGGCAACCTGCTGATCACGACCATGCCGTATGCAGTGGTCCTCAACCGCGAGGAGCTTTCGGATCTGGATCAATGGATGGACAAGGGCAATACGGTCCTGGTGCTTGCGGCACTCGATGACACGCCCCTGTGGAGTGGCTTGGCCGCGAATTTCATACCTGATCTGCAGAAGCTTACTGCCATCGAGTTCACGGCCGTGCGGCAGCCGAACAAGAATTTGGTCACCAAGGTCCAGGATGCCGCGACTGAGGTCCTGACTCCTGCGTGCAGCGCCATCGAATTGCATCCCAGCGGCCCGATCGGCCTGCTTGAAGGCGTCAGCAAGCTTGCGACCCTGTCGCCGCTGCCCTCGGACCAGTGGCAGGCCAAGTCCATGGATGCGGGGCCGGTGCTGGAACTGGCACGTCGCACCGACAGCGCGGATCCGGTGCTGTGGATCAAGGGTTCGGGTAGTGGTGCGATTGTCATCAGCGCCTATGCCAGCCTGTTCAGCAACCATGCAATCGGCAAGTTGGACAATGCGCGCCTGCTGTCGAACTTCGTGGGCTGGGCGCTGCAGCCGGGCGGGCGGGTGATTTTTGACGACGGCCATCAAGGCACCCTGGATGAGTATGACGCCCAGAAATTCTTTGCCGATCCGAGACTGCACCACACGCTGCTGTGGCTGCTGCTGCTCTGGCTGGGATGGGTCGTGGCTTCCCAGCCACTGCGCGCCGCGCCACCGCATGTCGTGGGCCTCGATGAAAGTGCGATGCTACGCGTAACGGCCTCGTTCTTTGCCGGCGTGCTGCGGCCGGTAGCGACTGCCCAGTGGTTGCTCGATGAATTCTTTGATCGCCTTCGACGGCGGCACGGCCTCGCTCCATCGGCCGGACCGCCTTGGGAGTGGCTGGCTGCGCACGCCGGATTACGCGGCGATGCGCTGGATGAGCTTCGCGAATTAAATGCGCGTACGCAGGCTGGCCGGCGCGTCAGCCTCGTGCGCCTGCAGCAGGTTCTTTCACAGATTTCAGGACATATTTCATGACAAATGCATTGCAGGATCTGGAGTCCACTCTTCAGGAGCGCATTGGCGAAGTCGTGCTCGGAGTACGCCCTGCCGTGCGCGCGCTATGCATCGCGGTGGTGGCGCGTGGCCATGTGCTGGTGCAGGGGGTGCCCGGATTGGGCAAGACGCTGCTGAGCAAATCCCTGGCCGGAGCACTCGGCGGCAGTTTCAAACGCGTACAGGGCACATCGGATCTAATGCCGACCGACATCACTGGTACCCACCTGTTCGATGGAACAAGCAATGCCTTCGTGTTTCGGCCCGGACCGTTGTTTGCGGATGTCGTTCTGTTCGATGAGGTCAATCGCGCCGGCCCACGCACTCAGTCGGCGCTGCTCGAGGCCATGGAGGAGCGGCAGGTATCGGTCGATCGGGAGATATTCGCGCTGCCGCCGGATTTCCTGGTCATCGCCACCCAGAATCCCCGCGAGTTCGAGGGTACCTATCCGCTGCCTGAGTCGCAGTTGGACCGTTTCATGCTGCGCTTGGACCTCTCGTATCCGGCATTGGAGGCGGAGACGGAAGTCTTGCTGCGTTACACCGGTGTGGCCGCCGAACCGGCCAGACAAGTCAGCCAGCCAGTGCCTCCCAGTTTGGTACGCGAAGCGCGAGCCGCTGCAGAGGCGGTGCAAATATCCGCGGAGCTGTCTGCCTACGTACTGGCCGTGGCGCGCGCCTCGCGCGAGCACGCCCAGCTGTCGCTGGGACTGTCGACCCGCGGCGCACTTGCACTGATGCGCGCGGCGAGGATCCATGCGGGAATCGAGGGGGCGGAGTTTGTAACGGCAGATGACGTGAAAGCCGTGGCCCCAATGGTTTTGCCGCATCGCCTGATGCTCACCGGCGATGCGCTCCTGGCGGACGCCTCGGAGAGTGAGGTCGTGGCCCGTATCCTGGAGCAGGTGCCGGCGCCCCGATGAACCTGCGGCAGAATGGTCTGTTCCTGTTGCTGCTGACCGCACTGTTGGGCATCGCCTCGCAGTGGACGGGCCTGTCAGGAACCGCCAATTTGTGGGCGCTACCTCTGGCAGTACTGTTCGTGGGTCTGGCCTACGAGCGGGCCGTCTGTACACGCGCGACCATGCGCCTGAGCATCCAGTCGCCGCAGCCGTGGCATCTGGCCGCCACCGGTGAAGTGCGCTGGCAAGTCACCCATTCGCTGCCGCGTACCCTGACGATTCTGCTGGCGCCGCGTCTGCCAGTCGGGGTCGAAATGTCGGCACAGGTGCGTACCGTGCGGGTGCCGGCGCGGGATGGCGCAACCCTGGGACTCCCCGCGGTATCGCGGCGTCTGGGAGAAGTGCACTGGCCACTGCAGCCGGCGCGCATCGCCGGCCCATTGGGGTTGGCCTGGTGGTCGATCGGACTGCAGGGCACGGATCGATCCCGCGTGATACCCGCGATCCTTGATCTGAAGGAAGCGGCAAGCGGCGCGGCGCTCGGCGGCTCGAGACACAGCCGCGCGATCGGACCGGGCGCGCAGGTCGAACAGCTGCGCGACTATCTGCCAGGCGATCCGCTGCGCGTCATCGATTGGCGGGCAACCGCGCGCCGCCGTCAACTCGTCAGCCGCGATTTCTCTGAAGATCAGCATCTGGATGTGATCATGGCGCTCGATGTCGGACGCAGCAGCCGCATACGCTGCGGCGATCTGGATCGTCTCGGGCACTACGTCAATGCGGCGGCCCGGATGGCACAGCACGTCGTGGCCCAGGATGACCGAATCGGACTGATGCTGTTCGGGGATGCGCCAGTGGCAATGATACCGCCCACCCGCGGGCAAGCCGGTGTCAAGCGCGTGCGTGAGCTGCTGTCGGGTATCGAGTCACAGAGTACCGATTCGAATGTGATCCACGCAGCGGCGCAGGTCCTGAAGCGGGTGCATCAGCGCAGTCTCGTCGTGTTGCTGACCGACATCGATGACGCGAGTTCGGAAGGACAGCTCGCGGCCGCGTTGCGCCTGCTTCACCCGAGACACCTGCCGTTCGTGGTCGGCTTGAGCCAACTCGATCCATCAGGCATCGCGGATCAGGCACCGCGGGACTGGCTGGATCCGTGGCTCGCGTTGGCAGCAGCCCACGCCTTGAGTCAGCGGGAGCGCGGCATTCGAGCACTGCGCGCGACCGGTGCACACGTGTTGCTGACGAGCCCGGCTGACTTTGAGCGCGCGCTGTTTGCGCAATACGCGCAATTCAGGCAGCGGCGGGGGATCTGAAGAACGACCCCGACAGCACCGCGAACATCAGTGCGAGGTTCGCCAGGCCGACGACCAGCCGCACGGGCCAGCCGATCGCGGCATCCGGAGATACGAAGCCCTCGATCAGGCCGCAGATGACCAGGAGCGGGATCAGGGCGGCGAACAGGCGGGCAATTTTTGCGGTGCATTGTTGAAGGGAATCGCGGCGGCTGGCCAGCTTGGGGCGTATGAGTGATTCGCCCAGTGCGACTCCGGCAGCACCGCCCAGGCAGATCATCGACAACTCCACGGTGCCGTGAGCAAATATGAACTTCAGCAGGTCGCCATCGAGTCCGTAATTGTGGGTGTACGCGAAGACGGCGCCCAGCATCAGGCCGTTGTTTGCGATCACATAGAATGTGCCCAGGCCGTACAGGACGCCGGCCACGCAGGCAAATATCGTTACGGCGATATTGTTGGTGAAAATCCGCACCGACAGGAGCGATGAGGGGGTGACATTGAGGATGCCATCCGTCCACAGTTCCCCGTGCTGTACATGCTTGATCATGTCCGGACTGGCCACCAGGTCCACGAGCGTCGGCCAGGTATGGACCAGCCACCAGCCAGCCCCGGTGCTGAGCGCAAACAGCAGCCATACGCCGCGGATCATCGGTTTCAGTTCCTGCACGGTCGCCGGAATTTCGACCGCGTACAAATGCCGCAGCGATGCCAGGGTGTGGCGCGGCTCGCGGTTCACGATGGCGTGCAGGGACGCGTAAAGCGTTTCAAGCGCCAGGGTGATCGGATTTCCGGGGAGCGCCTTGCGAGCGCTGGCGACATCGCGCGCGAGGCTGCGATATCCGTCCAGTGCCTTCAACGCGTCCTGCCGCGACAATCGACCGCGTCGCCAGGTCAGGAGCGAGTCACCGAGCCGGCTCCAGACCGTGGAGCGTTGGGCAAGCCAGGACGGCGGGCGCGTGTGCGGTTTCATCAGGAATTGCCCGACAGGGCGTTACGCAGCTGCTGCAGGAGCAGCTGGTCATTCGGGGGCAGTGTGCCGGGCGGCGTTGCGGCGCTTGCCCCGCCTGGTGCGATGCGTGCCAGCAGCTCGCCGGCGAGTCGCCGGCGCGAATCCGGATCCAGATCCTTCCAGCGCAGCACGAGGTCATTACCCAACGCCGCCATGCCTGCATCAAGCGCCGGATTCAGGGCGAGGGAGCCGAGCTGCGCCAACGCCTTGGACTCCGCGTCGCCGTCGCGGACCAGCAGCGTTCCGGCCGCAATGTCACCGAAACGTAGGTGCTGCGCGCTGAAGAGGGTGGTGAACAATCCCACCATGTAGAACGCCGGTAGGCTATCGATGAGGCGAAACGCATTGCGGACCAGCACCGCGAGCAGCGAGGGCGTACCTCCCTCGCGATTTACGATGCGCACGCCGGCGGTTCGCTTGCCCGGCGTTCGGCCGCGCATCGTCATTTCCAGCACGGGGTGGTACAGAAAATAGATGAGCGCCGCCGGCAAACCCGTGATCACGCCGGCCATGATTGTCGATGTCGGCGACAGATGAACCACTTTGCGCAGAACAAGGGTGGCTCCGGCGGCCCAACTGAGGGCAATGAGCAGGCGGATGTGCCAGTCGATGATGAACGCATAGGCGCGGGTGCCCGGACCGGCAATCGCCAACTCGACATCGACCCCGGTAGGGCTGGTGACGATGAGCGTTTCACTGTTCACGACTGCGCTCGGATTTACGGCAGGAATTCGGCGCCCGGAGGCTTGCCGTCGATCCACAGCGGCGACGGATCCCAATGCTCGGCAATCAGCCCCTTGTCATTGAGGCGGAACATGTCGAACCACGTCGTCGAATAAATATGGTTTGGATCCTTGGCGTCGCGCATCTTGCGCACCGTGCTAACCATGACGTATGGACCATCCGCGACCATGTTGACGACATGCATTTTCATGCGCGGCTGGATCGGCAGCGGCGGCCCGACTTTGCTGAAGAGCGCCACGAACGCGGCGCGCCCCGAAATCACGTTGGGATTGTGCTGGATATAGCCCTCATCCATATATTTGGGAGCCTGGTCCAGGTGTCGCCCCTCGTACACGATGCGCCAGAAGTCGAACACGAACTTCTTGTTGCGCGCCAGCTGCGGATTCGCGTCCTTGAGCATCGACAGCTGGTCGGGATTTTCGGCCGGGGGCACCTGTGCGCGCACTGTACTCAAGGGGGCGCTGATCAGGGTGGCCAACAGCACAGCGGGCAGGATGCGTGAGATGTTCACTGGGTAAACTCCGGCCGGATGGGGACGCCGGCTTAGCAGTCTACCGGTTGGCGGGTCAATCCAGTACTGCCCTTAGTCGCTGATAGCCGCTGCGGGACATGGGCACGTGGCTGCCGTCGCTCAAGAATACCTGCCAGCTGTCCTTGGCATAAGGTTCGATGCGCGCGATGCGCTCCACATTGATCATGAAGGAGCGGTGGATGCGCACGAACCGGGCAGGATCCAGCTGCGTTTCCAGCTGCGCGAGCGTCTGCTGCTTGCGATACCGTTTGGTACCGGCCACGAGGAGCAGGTAGTCATCCTGGGCCTCGATGTAGTCCACCGCATGCGTGCCCAGAACATGTACGTGAGTGCCTTCGCGGATGACGATCCGTTCGAGCCACTGACCCGGCGGCCGAGCCGCCGCCGCGACCTGTGCATTCACCGCGGCCCGCTCAGGCGTGGGATCGCGCATGCGCTCGCGAGCGCGCTGCAGGGCCTGTTGCAGTCGCGCCGGTTCCACCGGCTTCAGCAGATAGTCCACGGCGTGAATCTGGAAGGCCTGCACCGCGAACTCATCGTGCGCGGTGACGAAAATCACGGCAGGTGCACGTTCACCCAGCAGCTCCATGACCTCGAATCCTGACAGTTTCGGCATCTGCACATCGAGCAGCATCAGATCACAGGGCAGCTCTTCGGCCATTTTCACGGCATCGAAGCCGTTGGTCGCCTGGCCGGTGACCTCGACGTCATGCTCGCCGGCGAGTTGCTCGAGGAGGTAGGAACGGGCCAGTGCTTCGTCATCAACGATCAGGATGCGCACCAGGTGCCTCCAGCGGTGAGGCTGGCAGCGCCAGCAGGACCCGAAAGATCGCAGGTTCGTTTTCCACGTCCATGCGCGCGCGCGTGCCGTACATGGACTCGACGCGACCGCGGACATTGGCAAGGCCCAGTCCGGTGCTGCGCGACACCGGGCGATCCGCGTCACAGGTATTCTCAATCATGATATCGAGCAGACTGCCGCGGATCCTGGCGCTGACCTTGATCTCGCCCCCTTCGAGCAGATGTGCGATGCCATGGTGCACCGCATTTTCGACCAGTGGCTGCAGCAGCAGGGCGGGCACCTGCATGGTCAGCGCTTCATCCGTCACTTCGACTTTGCGTC
Organism: Steroidobacteraceae bacterium; assembly: GCA_036498905.1. GTDB lineage: Bacteria > Pseudomonadota > Gammaproteobacteria > Steroidobacterales > Steroidobacteraceae > DAIDKA01. The sequence goes on from DASYER010000032.1 coordinate 57,380, forward strand.
GCAGGCGCTCTCCGAAACGTACCTCCTCGATCGCCAGGAAAGTCTCGATCAAAGTCAGTTCGTCGCGCAGTGCAATGGTCTGTTGGGCGCTGAATTTGAGGCTCTTGCGGAAGAAATCAGCCAGCAGCAAACACATGCGGCGTGCCGCGGTCGCATCCGAACCGATGAGGGCGGCAACGGAATTGAGGCCGTTGAACAGAAAATGCGGATCCAGCTGGCGTCGCAGAAAGCTCATTTCGGCCTCACGCGCCAGGGCCCGCAGTTCCAGAGCGCGGTGTTCCGCATCGCGTGAACGTTCCAATGCCGCTGCCGAGTACAGCCCCGATATCGCGATCAACACGCCGACACAGCCGGCAAAAATCAGCAGCGGGATGAGAGTGCCCTGATCGACATTGGGCATGAGACCCGCGAACTTCAGCAGCCGCATCCACAGCATCGCGGCCGCCAGCCACAACGACAACAGCACGAAGCCGGTTCCGAGCCAGGTGCCGACGAGGCGCCAGAGGGGCACGTCGGCCGGCGCCATGCCCCGCACCAGGTACCAGCAGGGCAGGCATTGCAGGCCAAGCAGTACCGCCAGCGGAATCGCGAACAGTCCGGCCCATCGCAGTGACCCCTCGCCGCTCACCGCCACCACCGCGGCCAGCAGGGCGCCGAAGATCACCCACAGCAGCAGATAACCGACGAGACGACCACGATGACTGAGAATCGGATGCATCAGTCCTTGATCTCGACGCCACCCATTATCGCGATCCCTTGGATGATCAGGTGCTTGGTTGCCGGTATCGTTGAGGGGCGGCGTTTGTCCGAGCAACCGCCCATCAGCGAGGTCACCCGCACCGTGACATCCCAGTCGCGCGGAACGATGAGCACGGTGCCGCCCATCAGGGCAAACACGTCAATGACGGCCGTGTCGCGCGCCATCGGTGCATTGGACAGATCCAGGCTGATGCCACCCATTACCGCGGTGAGATCCGCGCCTTCGAAGGGCACGCTGGGCCGCATTTCGGATCCGGAGAAAACCGCGAAGGTACGAATGTAGGTATCACCGACGCCTTCGGGGGAGGTTCGATTGAAGGCCCTCCACACCACCGAGCCGCCGGCGAGCACCAGCACCAGAGGTCCGATGACCGCCCAGAAATGGATCCTGATCCACTGCTGCTGGGTCGCGAACCCCCAGGCGCCCACGAACATCAGCAGCAGTCCCAGTACCACCTGGTCGTGCCGGCGCCGGGCGAGCAACACCGCACCGATGAGAAACAGTACGACGGGACCGAAATTGCGGAACACAAACTGCGAATCGATCAGGCCGAGATTCCCGCCCAGCAGGACTGCCCCGGCGGCAATGATCACGATACCGACGAGGGCGCCGCCTAAGGCGCGTGAGCGGGCCTCTTCGGGGGTGTTGGATTGTTGACTGTGGTACATGTGGCCTCCTTACGGCTGGCCGGGACGTTACCCGCCGCGTCCGAGGGCTTCTACGGCCTACCGGCCAATTGCGGCCGGGCACCGGCAAAACCGGCCGAAGAATCCGGTCAAATTTCCACTAGCCGACAGGCCATGCAGTTGTGGTAGCATCCCGCCCCCGCAGCGGCAGGTGCCGCTGGCACAAGGCGAGTTCGCGAGGCCCAGGCTTTGGGTCTGACAAGATCTCGCCCCATGTAACCTATTGATTACATGGGGACTTGTGCCTTAGGTCCACGTGGCCGCGCGGTGACCTGCATTACGCGCCTGTAGCTCAGTTGGATAGAGTACTTGGCTACGAACCAAGGGGTCGGGAGTTCGAATCTCTCCAGGCGCGCCAATCCATAGGTCCCTAGCCCTTCTTACGGTGCGCGTCAAAGAAGTCGAAGATCTGTTCGATGACTTTGGGCTGGGCCCAAGCATCGACGTGTGTCCCGCCGATTACGGGCAGCCAGGTCGCATCGACCCCCTTCGCCTTGGCGTGGTCCACCATGGCCTTGCTGGCGTCGAACACCATGACGGTGTCCTTGTCGCCATGGACCACCAGCACCGGCACCTTCTTGAGCTTCTCGTAGGGGAAGGTCGCATCCTCGAGCGGCGCGTCACTGGGCGAGATCGCCGTCCAGCGATGCGGGTACTTCGCCGCGTAGGCCCAGACGGCGCTGCCGCCGGATGAATTGCCCATCAGGTAGATGCGCTGCGGATCGGCGTTGTATTCCTTCGCCACCAGATCCGTCACGAACAATACGTCCTGCTCGACTCGCTTGAAGTCCTGCGCGGTCGGCGGCGCCGGGGCAGGCCGGGAACCCGCTGCGCCGGTCCCAGCGCCGGCAGGGCGCGGTGGCCGCGGCACAAGCACCATCTTGTAGGGCACGTTCCAGCCACCGACACCGGTCGCGTTGGCGTGATAGCCGGTCACCGCTGCGACGATATAGCCATGCTCCTCGGCGGTCTTCGCCAGGGTGGGATCGGCCACGGGTCGGTTAAAGGGCGCCGTCGATGGCTGTGAGGCACCGTGCGTGACGATCACCAGCGGCAGTTTCACGGAAGGAGACCATTTCGATGGCACGTACAGGTGATAGGCGATCATCTCGCCCGTACCCGGGAACTCGTAAGTGCGACTCTGCTCGCCCTTGCCCTGGTATTGCGGGCTCTTCGGATCCGGTGCCGGGGCCTGTGCGCCCAAGGACATCGCGGGCGCGATTGCGGCGCAGGCGCCGAGCAGCAGTGTGCAACAAAGACCGAGTGACGCTTTCATAAGACCCCGAGGCGGTTATTTAATCGGTCGATCTTGGTACTCCGACCGGTACCGCCGTGTCAAACAATAGCGCTCGGTTTTGGGCGACTTGGCACGTGCGAATTGTGCACAGCGGTATGACGAGGACGAGCGATCCCGCTCGTCCCGTCACGGACATCATTCCGAATCCGCTCTAATCAGTCAGCGAAAACTTGACCTGTATGGTCTTGATCACCGGCTCGGCCAATGTGTTGTTGAATTGGAAGGTGCGCGCCGCGCTGACTGCCGCCTTTCCGAGTCCGGAACCAGAGGGGTGCTCCGTGACGACATCAGCGTCCGTCACCCGGCCGGCCGGATCGACCGTGAGCTTCATGACGACATAGCCTTCGACCCGCTGCTTTCTGAGCGGCGCCGGATAGAACTGGCTCAAGGACGCGCCACTGACCCAGGGTACTTTCGCGTCTTCGCTTTGCGAGAGCCTGTGGGGGCCGCTCACACAACTGCTGCAGAACGCGGCCGCCACGAATGACGTTGCGGCCAGTGCGACCTTGCGACCGATGCCCAATCGATGGCTCGCCATGTTGTCCTCCATGATGTGCTTGATACGTTCGGAGAGATGCGCGCGACCGGACATCGCGACCGCGCCATTCACAGGGCGCACGCCCGCCGCCAGCTGAATCAGGATGTCGGCGTAGGCGGTCGAATTCTTCGCGTACTTCAGTCCTTCCCGGTCGCTCGTCAACTCGGCGAGCAGCATCAGCCGACGCCGTAGTAGCCATGAAATCGGGCTGAACCAGAAGACGCAGGCGTATAGCGTGGTCAACCACAGTCGGTAGCAGTCGCGATGCGTGACATGCGCGCGCTCATGCGCGAGCGCGGCGGCGCGAGCCGCCGGACTCCAGGTTCCGAATGCGGCCGGCAGCAGAATGCACGCGGCAAACGTACAGGGGGCACGGATTTCGTCACTGACCCGCACTTCAATGCCGGCGAGGACCTCTGCCGCTGATTTGCGCGCGCGATGATAGAGGCGCCATGCCCGCTGCAGGCGTACGAGAAAGCGCAGCAGCAGAGTGGCGGTTACCATCCAATAGATATCCAGGAGCATCGGGCTTGAGGCTGAATGGCTGAAGTCGCCGATCAGTCGCGCCGAGGCCGCGCTGCTCGGCATCACGACGGACGCCGGGGGTGGGAGCCGCAGCGCCACTGCGTGCATCAGCACGGGCATGGCCAGGGAAACCAAGGCCACTAACGTCCACAGCAGCTTCTCGACGTGGACGTCACGCGTGTGCAGCGCCTTGAGCACCAGCCAAATGGCCACGCCGAGCGCGGCCGAACGCAATGCGGCCTCAATCAGCACCGGCATCATGAGTCCTTCTCCTTCTTGTGCTCCTCGATACGCGCAAGCAGGCGCTGCAGGGCGGGGCGATCCAGCGTCTTCGCTTCCACCATTCCGAGCAGGACATCATCGACGGACCCGTTGCACAGCCAATCCGCAATTCGCTGGACCGCCTTGGCCGCCATTTGCGCACGCGATTGGCTGGCCCGATAAAGAAATGTCCGCTGCTCTACCTTGTGCGCGAGTAGGCCTTTTTGCTCGAGGCGAGAAAGTACGGTGCGGACCGTCGACTCCCGCAAGGGTCGCCGCAAGGCCAGGCGCACTTGCTCGGCAGTGCAGTCAGGCTTGCGCAGTACCAGCTGCAGGACTTCCTGTTCCAGCCTTCCCAATTGCCTGCGCGCCTGCATTGTTCCATCCACGACAAATTGTAGTGCTACAAATAGTAGCAGACAATGCCGCGGACTTCAAGCGTCGACCGAACCTGCACGCAATCGCTTGCGCATGAATGCGGCCAGCACGAGCGCATGGTTGTGTTGCGGGTCACGCGCGGCGTAAAGCAGCGTTACGGGCCCAAGTTTCAGAAGATCAGCAAGCCGGGCGACCGCCAACCCATTCGCGCCCAATTCCGCCCGATAGCGGCGGCTGAACTGCGTCCATCGCGCCGGGTCGTGGTCGAACCATTTGCGCAGCGCCGGGCTGGGAGCGACTTCCTTCAGCCAAAGTTTCAGCTTCGCCCGCTGCTTGCTTACTCCGCGCGGCCACAGCCGGTCCACCAGCACGCGCGCTCCATCTGCGGCGTCGGGTGGCTCGTAGATCCGTCTGATTTGAATCTTCACGGTATGTTTCACCATGGTTGTTCCGATGCTAGGCTGGTTGCGATCCGCACTCAAAACATACAGGAAAACCATTCCATGTCGCTGACCCTGTACGCTCACCCGTTCGCCTCGTATTGCTGGAAGGCGTTGATCGCCTTATACGAGAATGCGACACCGTTTCGCTATCGAGTGGTCGAGGACGCGGCAGGATGGGCCGAGCTTGAGTCGCTTTGGCCAATCAGGAAATTTCCCGTACTGCGGGATGGCGAAGCGACGATCATCGAATCCAGCATCATTATCGAGTATCTGATGCGTCACTATCCCGGCGCCTCACGAATGATACCGGTGGAGGAGGATGCGGCCCTGATGGTGCGTTTCATGGATCGGTTTTTCGACAACTACGTCATGAGCCCGATGCAGACCCTGGTCGCGGATCGAATGCGGAGCCCGAGCGAGCGCGACGCCAAGGGCGTCGACGATGCTCGGAAAATGCTGGACGTTGCCTACGGATGGCTCGAAACGCGGCTCACTCCGCAAGGATGGGTGTCCGGCGGTGCCTTCTCATTGGCGGATTGTTCGGCCGCTCCGGCATTGTTCTATGCCGATTGGGTGCATCCGCTCGATGATCGGTTCGCGGCGGTTCGCGCCTACCGCGCCCGCGTTCTCGCCAGGACTTCCGTTGCCCGGGTCGTCGAGGAGGCGCGTCCCTACCGCAAGTTCTTCCCTCAGGGCGCGCCGGATCGGGACTAGCGCCCAGGGAGTCAGCCTCCTGCGGGAATCGCGCTGGGGTCCATCCACACGATTTCCCAGATATGGCCGTCCGGGTCCTCAAAGCTGCGCCCGAACATGAAACCATGATCCTGCGGCGCATTGATTTCGGCAACGCCTCCAGTGCTTGTGGCCGCATCCGTGATCTCGTTGACGGAGGTGCGACTCTGCGCCGACAGCGCGAGCCTCACCTCGCTCGGCGCCTGCGCATCCGGAATCGGCTTTTGGGTGAAGACACTCCACTTGGCATGGGTCAGCAACATGACATGAATCGTGTCCGAGAAGACCATGCACGCGCTGGTGTCGTCGCTGAACTGCGGATTGCTTGTCGCGCCAATTGCTTCGTAGAAAGTACGCGACCTTGGCAGATCGCGCACGGGTGCTGTCCGAACGCCTTCACGTCAGCTGTATGATGGGTGTTCCGTGAGTGGCCAACTTTGCCAGGAGCCTGCCATGACAGATCAGCTGAGGCCCGCGACCGAACTGGCCGCATATGCCAAGACCCCGTTCCCGGGGGCGTCGGTCGAATATGATGCCGCACGCAAAGCGCTACTTGCCGAGGAAATTGATTTTCGTCGCCACATGACGCGCGTGGCCGCGCAGCGCCGTGCGTTGCCGCCCGGTCCGGAGATTGACAAGAACTATCGATTCAAGGATGAGCGGGGTCAGGAGGTCGGACTGCGTGACCTTTTCGGCAACAAGGACACGCTGGTCACCTACTTCTGGATGTACGGGCCGCAGCGTGACCGACCGTGCCCGATGTGCACGAACTGGCTTGGAGCGGTCAATGGCAACGCGGCCGACATCAAGCAGTGCGTCGCGCTCAAGATCCTGGGACGCTCCACTGTCGAACGGCAGTACGCATTTGCGCAGGAGCGAGGCTGGCGCGACCTGAACTTCGTGCAGACTTTGGGTGATGACTATGCGAAGGACCTCGGTATCCTGCTGCCCGACGGAAGCGAATATCCGGCGCTGGTCGTTTTCAAGCGCGACGCGGATAAGGTGCGACTGTTTTGGGCGAGTGAGATGAGAAGCGAGATGGCCGATCCCGGTCAAGATCCCCGCGACGCGCCGGACATCGCATCCCTGTGGTCCGTGCTCGACCTGACTCCTGCCGGACGCGGGAGCGACTGGTATCCTAAGCTGCAGTACTGAGGCTCATCGATAGCCAAAGCCCCGGGCCATCAACGCCGCGCACGGCAGGATCACGACTATTGCGGTGAGTTCGAGCATCAGGCAGGTGCGCACACGCCTGACGCATGTGTCGGTAATCGCTGGTGCGCGGTCGGCTCTCACCGATTGGGTCCATGACAGAATGACCGCAGTCGGATAGATCGAGATCAGCGCGGCCAGCACGAATGCGCCGAATTTGATCAAGAAGTACAGGTCGTGCCAGTAGTACGACGGTCCCTTCTCGAACCACGTGACACGCATCAGGCCGACAATCAGCAGTAGCGTGGCGGAAACGCCGAAGATCATGTCGATACGCTGCATGCGCCGCGCCTGGGCCGCCGAAAACGGGGGCTTGAAGGTTGCGACCTCCACCGCCAGCATCGCGACCACGGTGAAGGCGGCCAGATGGTGCAGGGATGCGAACAATACGGATGCGTTCACTACGATTCTCCGTCAAGTAACCCATTTGATCCTGCAACCAAGGCGGACTAACATCAATCGGATAAGAAACGTGTTCGGAAGTTCCTGGGGGCAAATAAGACATGAATAAGATTAAGCTCAATGTCGGGCTGGGCCTGGTGAGTCTGGCCCTCCTGGCCGCTACCAGCCACGCCGCCAATACCATGCTGGACCGCGCCGCGTTGCTCAAGCTCGCGGACACGTATCTGGCCGCGACAGTCGCACATGATCCGGGAAGGGTGCCGTTTGCCGCTGACGTGAAAATCGTCGAAAACGTCAAACGTATCAAAGCCGGTGAAGGACTGTGGAAGACCGCAGGGTCCGCACCGACGGCTTTCAAGATCGTGGCCGCTGATCCGGTGCTGCAGCAGGTCGGCGCCCTCGTCGTCATGCAAAACGACGGCAAGGCGTCCCAGGTGGGCATCCGGCTCAAGGTGGTGAACGGCAAAATCGTCGAGGCCGAACACCTCGTGGTCGCGATGCGTGATCCGAACGCTGCGACTTTGCAGCAGCCACGCCCTGCCATCCCGCTGCCGATTCCCGATGAATACGCGGATTCGCATGGCCGCATGATCCATATCGCCAAGTCGTACTATGACGCCTTGGACAACAACAACGGCCACCTGGCGCCGTTTGCGCCGGACTGTGAACGTCATGAGAACGGTTTTCGCACCGCGCCCTTCGGCGGTCCGTCACTGGGTGGCCCGAGTCCGGGTGGGGGCCCCGCGCGGGCGCCGGGATTGATGGGTATGCAGGACTGCACCTCGCAGATCGATTCGGGAACCTTCCAGTACATCACCACGATCGAAGACCGCCGCGTGGAGATTGCCGATACCGTCACGGGTCTGGCGATCGGCTTCTCGCACTTCCATCACCCGATGACCCAGAAGAAGTTCGTGATCACTGGCAACCCGGACCGGCAGGAGTCCGACATGAGCAATCAGAAGCCTTTCGATATGCCGGCCATGCATATCTTCAAGATCTGGGGCGGCCAGATTCATGAAATCGAGGCGATCGGGGTCAGCCTGCCCTACAACTCGCCCACCGGCTGGGAGTAGCTCACCGCCTGCCGAGCCGCGACAGTGTGATCTGCAGCGAGGCCGATTCATCACTTGGGGTGCTATAACGTGCCGCCATGCAGTGCCCCAAGTGCGGCCACGCCCAGTCAGACACGGTCAAATGCGGATCGTGCGGGGTTTATTTCGCCAAGCTGACACAGCCGGAGGCGGCTGCGCGGCCGGTGAGCGAGCCCGTCGAGGAGCGACGCGGGTTCGGTCTCGGCACCCTGGTTCTGGCCGCAGGGGTCACCGGCTGCATCGTCTACTACCTGATGCGCGGTGCGCACCCTGAGCGCCAGCCGGTCGCCATGCCGACGCAGTTGCGCGCAGTGCCGGCCCCCGGCGCGGGCATCATTGCCGGCCCGAGCGGCGCAACCGCGGGCGGCGCGCAAGCGGTCGATGCCGTCGAGGCAGCACGGCGCGCCACCGTATTCATCCGTACGACCTGGGGACTTGGCTCGGGGTTCATTGTCGATGCCGATTGCCATGTCGTTACGAATCGGCACGTGGTCGAGACCGACGCGGCGCGGGTGACCGCGAACGTCGACCATAACCCGGATGTTCAGGCCGGCATCGCCAACACACAGCAGCGGCTGCAAAACGCCATCATTGCCGCGCAGCTGCACCGTCGCGTGCTCGCAGGACAACCCGGCAATAATCTTGAGCTCATGCAGCTCGATGAGCGCATTCGCCAGATGCAGCAGGCCTTGATGAATCTGCCGCAACAGCTCGATGCGGATGTCACCAGGCGGGTGAACGCTGCCGACAGCGGCGGATTCTCGGTTGTGCTCCTGGATGGCACGCACTATGAGGGACTGCATGCGCGATTGTCCGAAGGCGCCGATCTGGCCGTGATTCAGCTTCCGGCCAATAACTGCCCGTTCATCGTGACCGAGCGCAATGCCGCCCTGCGAGTCGGCCAGCGGGTGTACGCGATCGGCAACCCTTCGGGTCTTGGCTATACGGTGACGACGGGCGTAGTCTCCGGCATGCGTGAACTGGAGGGGCGGACGTACGTGCAGACCGATGCACCCATCAGCCCCGGCAGCAGCGGGGGGCCGCTGATCACCGAGCAGGGCCGCGTGATCGGCATCAACTCGCTGGTAATGCGCGGGGTGCAGGGCATCGGTTTCGCGATACCCATCGATGTCCTGTACAGCGAGTTTCCGGACATGGCCCCGATGCGGTCGCCTTAGATCAGCGCAAACGGCCTGCAACTTTTACCGGCCTGTGGTGTTCTTATTCGGGTCTCCACAAACAGATCAAGGAGTTATCACATGGCACGTCCCGGATCATTGATGCCGTTAATGGTGATCTCGTTGGCGAGCCTCGTGTTTCTGTGCGGCTCGCGGCAGGTCGAAGCGCGCGGCTGCATCAAGGGCGCGGCGGTAGGTGCCGTGGCGGGCCATGTGGCGGGCCATCATGGGGTCGTCGGTGCCGTTGCCGGCTGTGCTGTGGGGCATCACCTGGCCAAAAAGCAGCAGCGCGAACAACGTCAGCAGCAGCGGCAGGCCGCGCAGGCGCCACAGGCCGTGCAACCGCCGGGCTCACCGAGCGGCCAGGCGCCACAGTGATGTGACTTCGGCGGCGCGCGCCGAATGTAACGGGTCATCCTGGTCGCCGGCCTTGGCATGCCGCGGCCGTACATCGTGCCGGTCCACGACCTGCAACTGCGCCCTATCGAATTCGTGCAGCAGCTCGTCGCGTGATCTCAGCCCCAGATGCTCGGCCAGATCCGAGAGAATGAGCCAGCCTTCACCGCCGGGCGCCAGATGCGCCGGCAGGGCATTCAAAAACCCCTTGAGCATGCGGCTGTCCGGATCAAAAATTCCGCGCTCAAGGGGCGCAGTGGGCCGCGCAGGCAGCCAGGGTGGATTGCAAATCACGAGCGCGGCGCGACCTTCGGGAAACAGATCGGCCTCCTGCAAGTCCACCGCATCGGCAAGCCCGAGACGCGCGATGTTCTCTCGAGCGCAGGCCAATGCCTGAGGGTCGATGTCGGTGCCGATCACGCGTTTTAGCCCGCGCCGCGCCAATACCGCGGCGAGGACGCCTGTTCCGGTTCCGATATCGAAGGCCAGCCCATCTGACTTCGCAGCGGGCGGCAGCGGCGTGGTGGCCACGAGGTCCAGGTACTCATTGCGAATCGGTGCGAATACGCCGTGGTGAGGATGGATGCGCGCGCCCAACGCGGGGATTTCAATGCCTTTGGCGCGCCACTCATGCGCACCGATCAGGCCCAGCAGGGTTCGCAATGCCATGACGCAGGGTCCGTCCGTGGGGCCGTATACCTCAATGCAGGCCTGCCGGACTTCGGGGGCGCGACGCAATGCCGAAGCATAGTGTTCATCGAGCTCAACCAGGAGCGCACCCAGCGTGCGGGCGCGCTGGGCCCGAGCCTGGCGATATTGGTGAAACGTCTCAGCCCCGCTGCCCGGGAAGGCTGCCGGCGCCGCCTTGCGTGGTCTGCGCAATCGGCGATCCGCGCGCTGCCCCAATGCCACCAGCATTTGCCGCGCATTCTGGAAATCACCTCGCCACAACAGGGCGGTACCCTGGCAGGCCAGTCCGTACGCGGCATCAGCCGTGAGGCGGTCGTCACTCTCCAGGACACGAGTCGGGGGCGGCGCGTCGCTTGGCGAGTGCCAGCGCGCGCGACGTAGCGTCGTACCTTGGGTCCAACAGATGACTGGGTCCGTGCTCAAGTGAACTCTTCTGCCGCCGGATTACGGCAGCATGCAATCACCACAGTGCGCGCGCGCGTCTACTGCAGATAGACGACCAGACTGCTGGAGTAGTTGCGCCAGCTGATCGGAATGACGATCGGGCGGGCGCCGTCGGGCAGTTCGAGGGTGTTCTTGCGGCCGATGCTGACCGTGGGAACGGAGATGTTGAACTGATGACCGAAGTCCCGGCGTGCGTTGCCGGAGAAAGTATTGGCGATCTCACCGACCAGGTCGCAGAGATTTTCCTGGCACATGTCGGTTTCCTGCATGCGCATCAGCATCACGCACAACATGCTCTTCGGCGCCGTGAAGGCGACGATTCCCTCGTACTTGCCACTGATCTTGATCGTGCCGGTGAAATCAGACAGTTCCGGGATCCGGTCGATCGCGAGGAACGGCGTGCCGCAGACCGCCGCCTGCTGAACCGTGGTGCTGAAATAATTCAGCACGCTCTCCAAGAATACTGTGACTTCCGCTTCCGAACTCATGATTGGGAATCTTATGTGCTGATAAGCTTTTGCAGCGCTTCGTTCAGCTGCCGATCGGTGAATGGTTTGCAAAGAAAACCGCGCGCCCCTTTCTCAAGCGCTTCGATGGCCGTCAGTTTGTCGGCCAATGCCGAGACTACCAGGATCCGCAGATCCGGATCACGTTCGATCAGCTTGGCCACGCATTCGGCACCGTCCATCTCGGGCATCGTCAGGTCCATGGTTACGAGCGTAGGCCGCAGCGCGGCGTGCATCTCGAGCGCCTCCCGGCCGTTGCGGGCGGCACCAACAAACTGCACCTCGAGGTCCTGCACCCGCTCGATGCGCCGTCGGATCACATTCGAGTCGTCGACGACCATCAGGCGATGAATGGCTGTGACTTGCATCCCTTGTTCCTCATGCCACCGAGGAGCGCATCTCATCGGCCGCGTGCTTGGGAAGGCGCATGATGAATCGGGTATAGGCACCAGGTTTGGTGGCGATGGAGAGCCGGCCCTCGCACTCGCGCAGCGATTCGCTGACCATATTGAGGCCGACTCCGCGTCCGGCATGGACACTGACCGTCCCGGCCGTGGTGAAGCCCGGTTCCAGAATCAGCTTGAATACAGCCTCAGGTTTCATGGTCGCGGCCTTGTCGGGGCGCACCAATCCGGAGCGCAACGCACGGTCGAGAATCTCCTCGTAGTTGAGGCCGCGCCCATCGTCTTCGACGCGCAGGACATAGTGATCCGGTTCGTCGGCGCCGAAGGAAACGGTGATCGTGGCCTTCGGTGATTTGGCAACACTGAGGCGCTCGGCGCTCTCCTCGATACCATGGACCACCGCGTTACGGATCATCTGCACGCAGATGTCGCGGACGCGCACGGCATAGGCGACCGGAATGGTGTCCAGACCCGAGGTCACGAGCTGCACCGTGCGATGGCAGTCAGCCGCCACCGTCTGCGTCAGGGTGCTCAGCAGCGTCGGCAGCGTGTTCGGCGGTCGAACACCCGCCTCGAGTGTGGAGATCACATCAGTGTCGCAGCCGGTGAAGCCTTCTTCGTCGGGGGCCGCAGGAATTTCCGGCTTTCTGAACTGAGAGACTCGGTCCTTCAGCTCGATGATCTGGGTCCGGTAATCCATCAGCTCGCCGAGCTTGACCACGACGGGCAGGAATTCATTCCCGGTCAGGTCATTGCGCTCCCGCAAGGCAGCGAGCAGATCCTCGATGGCGTGAATATGGCGTCCGAATGCGCTAAGCCCGAGCACCACGGCCTCGCCTTTGAGTGCATGCATTTCCCGGAAAACGCCGTCGACCTTCGCGCGCAGGGTCTGAGCATCCTTGCCGGGACTGCCGAGCATCGCATTGGCCTTGCGAACGCCGATGTCGGCTGAAGCGAGGAATCCTTCGAGCTGGTTCGGATCAACCTTGAGAAGATCGAGCAAGGCGGCGGCCTGGGCATCGCTGTCGGCCTTGACGTGAGCCACCTCGCGCTGCAGCAGCACGCGATCGGTCACGTCCGAGACGACACCGAAGATAAAGGACTGCGACTGTGCCGGGTCGCGTGCGCGACGGAACGAGAAGGACAGGTATCGGACCTCTTTGCCGCGGGGCTTGGAGAAGACGACTTCGATTTGGCTTAAGGGATTGACCGATTCGATCAGATCCTCATGCACCTTGTCTTTCCAAAGCAGTCCCAGGTACTTGGTGGCCGCATGCAGCGTTTTCTGGTCGACGATCGGTTGCAGCAGTTCCTCGAGGGTGCCTCCGGCCGGAGACTCCAGATGCAGGAGGGTGGTCAGTGAGGCCGAATAGGTGCCGCCAATGCGCCCCTGTCGATCAACCAGAAACAGACCCTCGCGCACGGTACCCAGAATGTTCGAAATCTGCTGTTCGGCCTGCAGGGCGCGGAGCGCACCGCGGCGGGCACTCCAGGCGAAATACAACATCAACCCGAGCAGTGCTGTAGCCAGTGCCGTGCCGCCGATGAGGCTGCCGCGCAGCTGCTCGCCATTGGCCGTAACCGAGTCGCGCAGCAGCGTTGATACATCGGTCAACTCCGCGGTCAGCTGCCGGGCGCTCTGCGTCTGGTCCTGCAGCACCTTATCGACCATGCGTTTCAGCGCCGTTCCACGGGTGGAGTAGGCGGAGCCGGAGGCGGTGTCGACATACAGCTCTTCGGCATTGAAAGCACCGATGTGCTGTAGCGCCAGATCGAGTGCGCCCCAGTGCGTGTGCACGCTTGCCATCTTAGGGGCGACGCCCGCGTCCGCGCTCAACCCTGCGGTCGCGATGCTGGAGCGCAGACTTCCGAGTGTGCTGTTGCCGCGATCGCGCTCGGCCGCTAGCGACCGGAGGCTTTCACCGACGTACGTTCGATTCTCGAGGCCTCGCTGCAGCAGGGCGAGCTGCGAGCGCACGACCTGAGGCTCGCCGGATAATTCAGAGGAGCTCTGCAGGGCCGTGGAGGTTGCCTGCAGTGTCCGTGCCGACTGCATGCCGTACAGCAGCAGCGCGGTCAGGGCTGCGGCTGAGGCCGAGGCGGTGACCAGGGGCCAAATCGACACCCGGGACCAGACAGACTGCTTCGCCATACTAACTACTCCGCGGGCTCACTGGCCCTTGAAACTGATCTTGACGCGTGCCCGCTGCGCCTTCGTCGGGTCGGCAAGATCCGTGGTGACGAATTTTGCGCGCTTTACGGCTATGAGCGCCTCATAGTCGAATATCTTTGCCGGCACAGACTCGATGATCGTCGGCGATCCGGGTGTCCCATCCGGATTGAGCATGAACTCTACGACCACATAGCCGGTACGGTTGAGGGCTAGGGCAACCTTCGGATAGTCCACCTGCAGAGGCGCAGTCGGCCGGGGTGACAGGATCTGCAGGGGGTTCGCGGCAGCGGCACTCGGTGCGACCGGGCTGGGGGGCTGCAACACGGCCTTGCTGACGGTCGTCGCCGCCGCGGTATCGCTGAGGGTGAAGTTGATCCTGAAGCGCGCGCGCTGAGCCTTTTTCGGATCGGCGAGGTCCTTGGTCGAAAAGGTTGCGCGCTTGACGGCGGCAAGCGCCGCCTTGTCGAAGGTGCCGCGCGGGGCGGATTCGATGACCGCGGCCGCCGAAGTGCTGCCGTTCGGGTTCAGCGTGAATTCGACTGTGGCGTAGCCTTCAATGTTCTGCGCCAGGGCCGCCGGTGGAAATTCGACCTGCAGACTGCGGGTCGGCTTGGGCGAGAGGATGACCGCTGCGGCGGCCGCTGCCTTGGCATCTACGACCGGTGGGCTGGCGCGAGCGGCCTTGGCTGCTGCTGCGGCGGCGGCCTCCGCGGCGCGTTTGGCACCGACGGCCGCATCCAGATTGGCGCGCAGGTCGGCAAGTTCGGCCTTGGTGCCGAAGTCCTGCGCCGCAGTCAGCGTCTGTTGGGCGCCCTCCAGATCCTGCCGGCCGATCGCCGCCTGGGCCCTGCGCAGCAACGCGACCAGCAGCTCGTGCTGTACTGCTACGGTCTGCGGGTTCGCGCGATTCAGTTCCCGCATCGCGAGAAAGCGGGTGCGGGCATTGTCGGACTCCGGTTCGAGCAACGAACCTGCGGCGAGCGCGGCCCGCACCTGCTCGGCACTCGTTGCCAGCTCGGCATCGAGCTTGCGGGCATCGAGCTCCTTACGAAGCTCGGGAACGGGTGAGCGCTCACCATTGAGCGTCAGCAATTGGTCGATGAGCTGGCGCGCGCCCTGCAAGTTACCGGCAGCCATGGCGCTCCTGGCCTGTGCCGCGAGCTGTTTGGGCCTGGCCACCGCGACGGCCGCTTCCAGCGAGCGCAGCTCCTCGGGCGCGAAATCCGAGTGCTGCAGGATGGCAAGCAGGCGCGCGGCCGTGTCCGCATCACCCGCGGCAAGTTCATTCTGAACGCGCAGCCGTGCCACGGCCTGCAGCCGGCGCACTCCGTCAAGCGCTTCATCATTCTTGGGCTGTTGCAACAGTACGGCGCCATACAGTTCCAGCGCCGAAGTTCCCTGCAGCGGAGCGTCCGCCTTCGGCAGCTGGGTCGCCGGATCGCGGAAGGCAATTCGTGCCATCGACAGCAGGTCCTCGACGCTTTGCTGCGTGGGCTGCGCGCTGCCGGCTGCAGCCGGCGCAGCGGGCGGCACCGCGCTGGTGCCGGCCACGTGCGATTTTTGGCCATTGGGTGCGGCCGCCACCGATACGTGCGAACGCGCATGACTGATCCACCACACGGCCGCTGCGGCCACGACGACAACCGCTGCGCCCACCATCCACAACGTCGGGATTTTCGGCGTAGTGCGGCTTGCTGCCGGCGCTGCACGCGGGACGACCGTCAGCCGCTGTGTTGCCTTCTCAAGCGCGGCCGAAAAGCTGGCGACGCTCAGCTCGCCGCGCGCGATGACGGCACAGGCGCCGCCACGCGATAGGACATCGCGCCAGTTCGGCCGGTCCTCATCCGTACACAGAACGATCCAGGGGTGCTGGTGGTACTGCGATTCGAGCTGCGCAAAGGCACTACGGCTTGCGCCCTGATTGCCGGCGTCATAGACGCCAATCCAGGACGTTGCCGATAGTCCGGCAATGTCAGGGGCGCTGTCGACGCTGTAGGAACGGTACTGGTCACCGAGCGCCGGACCGACCTCGATGAGAATTTCATCGCCGGCACCTACGATGACGACCTCGGTGCGCCGGTTGCCCGGACTTGGCTGTGGCGGGGTCGTAATCCCGGACTCGCGCGCAAGGAGCTTGTTGCTGGCTGTCATGAAATGCACTCTGGCTGAACGGAACGACGCCCACTGGCGGTGAGCAGCGCAATCGGCCATCCTTTCTCCCAGAGATAGGCACTGTAAAACTGCGCCTGTGTTCACGGTCAGCACGGTTGCTTGTCCGGGTTGCCCCGACAATGCTCACGGACGTGCGCCAGTTCACACTAAGTTTCCGAAAATTACGCGGCAACGCACAAAGGCGGCCGCCTATTGTTAACTGACACGGTTGAGGCTGAGTCGCGGCCGATGCCGGCTGTCGCAGCATCGCGACCAGCGCTTCAGGTTCACAATCCGGTGCGCACCTGCTCCACCAGGTTCGCTATTTCCTGCGACTGCTCGTCATCGTTCTGGCGCAACCCGTCTGCCACGCCGACCCGATCTGTGGCCGATCGGTTCTGGCTGACCTTCCACTTGCCGAAAATCTTCGCGATCGGAATTTCGATGCCGACGATCTGTCGGGACATCTGCTCAATGAATTCGGCGGGCGCATCGCTGACCCGCCACGGAAGCGCCTGACGGCTCTCCTGACTGGCGGTCAGTTCGGTGAGATGTTTGATCAGCCGTGCCGGCGCTTCGACAATGGCCGGGATGCCGTGGGCGTGAACAACCGTGTAGTTCCAGGTCGGCACGACCTTTCCATGTTCGCGCCTGCTGGGATACGAGGAGGGACTCACATAGGCGTTGGGTCCGTGAAACACGACCACCGACGGAACCGTCTTCGAGAACAGCTGCCACACGTTGTTGGCACGCGCCACATGGCAGCGCAGCAGCCCGTACGGGCCGTGCGAGTGATCGAGGAGAAAGGGCACGTGATTGACGATGAGTTCGTCTTGACCCTGGGTGGCCCAGGTTCCCAACGGATGCGCACGCATCAGCGCATGCAGAACGTGCAGGTCGGACTCTTCGTGCAGCTTGGGAATGTACATGCCGGATACGGATGGGGCAGTCAGAATGCCGCACCGGTGCGATTCAGCCACGCCTGGCCGCGCCCATAGAGAGCTTCGACTTCCGGACCCTTCAGGCCGGGCATATCCTTCTTGACCTCATAGCCGATGCGAGCCTGCAGGTAGGCCAGGTGCCGATAGCCTTCGGGGAACTGGGCGAGCAGGATCGGATCCAGCGACAGTCGTGCCGCCGGATCCACCGGGTCCATGCGGTCTTTTTCATAGATCGGCTGCCGCAAGACCATGCCCCACTTGCCCTGGCGGCGCTCGATGAAGTCATAGAAGCGTCCGGTGCACACGACATCCACCACCACGCCCTCAACCTTATCCCGCTGGCTGATGGTCATCTTGGTTTGCGCGATGGCGCGGTCGCCCCGGATGTCGATCGTGGAGCCGCCCAGAAAGTGCAGAATACTCACTCCCTTGGCCCAGCCTTGCTGACTGGCCCTGATGAACCCTGCAGCGTCGGCCTGGCACCAGGTCGCCATCATCCGGCCATCATCGTGCCAGACGCTGCGGAAGCCCTCCCAGTCGCCGGCATCGCGGTACAACGCCCAGTTCTCGACCAGTTCCCGCACCAGCAACCGCTCCGCGAGGTTGCCCGTGACGGCGTCGGGCGGATTGATCTGTGGCATGCGGATGTTCCAAGTAGGGGGGTATGACAGTTATCCGCCAAAGCCTACGGGCAATTCAAGGGCCGGGAACCGCAATTGGTGCCATGCGCTGGGCAATTGATCGGGTTGCCCTTGCGATAAATTCATACGTATGTTTTAAATCGCACCATGGCAGCAGCAGGAAAAAAGCATCAATCGGTGGTCACCGCCCAGCGGCTGCTCGACACCGCCGAGCGTCTTTTCGGCGAGCACGGCTACAACGGGGTGGGAATGCGGGCGCTGGCGCAGGCCGCGAAGGTGAATCTGGCGGCGACCACCTACCATTTCGGCTCCAAGAAGACCTTGTACGTGGAGACCTTTCTGCGCCGCTTTCGCGGGGTCAATGCGCGCCGGACGGATCTGCTGGCGGCCGCGGAGAGCGAGTCCCATGGGCAGCCGTTGCCGGTGGAGCGAATCGTGGAATGTATGATGCGCCCGTCGATGGAGGCCGGAATCGAACATCCGGCATTCAACAAGCTGCTGGCGCGTACGCTGCTTGCGCCGCCGAAATTCCTGCATCAGCAGTTGCATGCGGAACTTGAGCCGAACCTGAAGCTCTTCATCGGGGCTTTCGAGCGCGCACTGCCTGAGGTGCCGACTGAGGTCCTGAACCTGCGCCTGGCTCTGGCGCTGGGCGCCGTGCTGATGTTCGGCGTGCAGATGAGCGCCCTCAAGGTCAAACGGGACCCGCGGCGCGAAGCGGCTTTCTTGAAGGAATTGGTGCGGTTTACCGCCAGTGGTCTTGCCAGTGCACCCGCGACGCTGGGAGCGGAACTGGCCCGGCTGCGACCGCCGGTACACCGAAAGAGGACGGCATGATTCGAACGTCGAAAGTGGTGAGCCTCGCGGTGGTTGCGGCGCTGGCGGGCTGCACCATGATTCCACCTTACCGGCAGCCCGCGCTGCCCGTGCCAAATGCATTCCCCGGTGCGGCCGTAAATGCGGCTGCAGGCACAAATGCGGCGCCGCAGGCGGCCGCCGACATTGCCGCCCACGAGGTGTTCCGCGACCAGCGCCTCAACCGCCTGGTCGACCTGGCGTTGCTCAACAACACGGATTTGCGCACGGCCGTGCTGAACGTGCAGCAGACTGAGGCGCAGTACCGCATCTCCCGCTCGGCACTCTTCCCGACCGTTCAGGGCAGCGCCGGTGGGACCCGTTCCCACAGCTCCTTCAGTACCGGCAGCATCGTGCCGGGCGTACCGACCGGGGGCGCCTCGGCATCCAGCATCGGCTACACCGCCAACAGCTTCAGCGCCAATGTCGGCGTGAACGCGTATGAACTGGATCTGTTTGGTCACGTACGCAGCCAGAACGCCCAGGCTCTGGAGCAGTACTTCCAGACCGAGGAGGCGCAGCGCGCCGCACAGGTCTCACTGGTGGGCCAGGTCGCCACGCAGTACCTGCTGCTGCGCGAAACCGACGAGCTGCTGGCGCTGTCGCAGAACACGCTGACCGCCGTGCAGTCCTCCTACGACCTCAACAAGGCGCTGTTTAATGCGGGTGCCAGCAATGAGCTGGATTTACGCCAATCCGAGGGGCAGGTCGAGACCGCGCGGATCAATGTGGAGACCTATCAACGCCAGCTGCAGCAGGCGCGCAACGCGCTGGAGCTGCTGCTGGGCGTACCGATTCCGGCGGATCTGCCGCCGGCCCGTCCATTCTCCGATGCCGAGATGGTTGCCGATGTACCGGCGGGCCTGCCCTCGGAGCTGATCGCGCGGCGCCCGGATATCCTGGAAGCTGAACACGCCCTGAAGGCCGCGAATGCCAATATCGGTGTCGCGCGGGCCGCCTTCTTTCCCTCCATCTCGCTGACCGGCTCGGTGGGCGTGAGCAGCACTGCGCTGTCATCCTTGTTCAAGGCGGGCAGCGGGGTGTGGAGCTTCGGACCACAGATTTCGCTGCCGCTGTTTACCGGCGGCCACAATGTCGCCGAGCTGGATGTGGCCAAGGTCGAGGAGCGGCTGGAAGTCGTTGCCTACGAGAAGGCCATCCAGACCGCCTTCCGCGAAGTCGCCGATGCGCTGGTGGGTATCGACAGCTATGCGCGCCAGATCAGCCTCGAGCAGCAACTGATTGAGACCCAGCAGCGTCGCCTGGAACTGGCGACCCTGCGCTACCGGCAGGGCGAGGACACGTATCTGAACGAGCTGGCTGCCCAGCAGGATCTGTTCAGCGCGCAGCAGGGCCTGCTGCAGGCGCAGTACAACAGACTCTCGGACAAGGTCTCCCTGTATCAGGCCCTCGGCGGGGGTTGGAAATGAACACGATCGGACAAAAACACATGAAAGATATCTGTTTGAGCAACATCGGGCGGCTGCTTGTGCCGGGTCTGATTGCACTGCTGGTCCTGGCGGGCTGTGGGCGCTCGGCCAACAAGGGTGCGGCGTATGAGTACGCGAGTGTTACGCGCGGCAACATCCTGCAGCATGTGACGGCCAGCGGCTCGCTGAGCGCCGTGGTGAGCGTCGATGTCGGCAGTCAGGTGTCGGGCAAAGTCACGCACCTGTATGTTGATTTCAATTCCCCGGTTCACAAGGGCCAGCTGGTGGCGGAAATCGATCCGACGGTCTACGAAGCGCAGCTGCAGCAGGCACAGGGTGATCTGGCCAGCGCCCGGGCGGAAGTGACGCTGAAGCGACAGAACCTCGAGCGCAAGAAGGTGCTCGTGCCGTTGAAGGCGGCCTCGCAGCTGGACCTGGATCAGGCGACCGCGGAACTGGCGGAGGCCGAAGCCGCCGTCACCATCAAGGAGGCCGCGATGCACAGTTCGCAGGCCAATCTGGGGTACTGCAAGATCACCGCACCGGTGGATGGCATCGTGATCTCCCGCAAGGTGGATGAGGGCCAGACGGTGATTGCGGCCATGAGTACCCCGGTGCTGTTCACCGTCGCCAAGGACATCACCAAGATGAATATCACCGCCGATATCTCCGAGGCGGATATCGGCCAGGTGAAGAACGGTCAGAACGTCGAATTCGGCGTCGATGCATTCCCCAATGAAGTGTTTCACGGCGCGGTCGCGCAGGTGCGCAAGTCCCCGACGACCACCCAGAACGTGGTCACCTATCAGACCATCATCGCCGTCGACAACCCGGAGCAGAAGCTGTTCCCCGGCATGACCGCCGATGTCTCCATCCTGGTGCTGGAGCGCGACCATGTACTGATCGTTCCCAATGCGACGCTGCGCTATTCACCGCCGGACAACGCCAGATTCAGCAGCCCACCCCCCAAGCAGCTGCAGCGCGCGCAGCAGCTGGCGTACCAGCTTCAGGCGGACAATCGCACGCTGGCGCCGAAGGTCGTACACATCGGCGCGACGGATGGGGTCAGCACGGAAATACTGGATGGGCTGGCCCAGGGAGACCGTGTCGTCACGGCTACGCTCAAAGCGGGACTGGCCTCGGGTGGACAGTTTGGTCAGCCCAACGGCAATCAGCCGCCGCAGATGTAGGCGCGCGAAGTGAATCAGCACGTCATCGCGCTGCGCGACATCACCAAGGTCTATACCACCGGTGAGGTCGAAGTCAGGGCCGTCGCCGGGGTGAGTCTGGACATCATCCGCGGTGAGTTCGTGGCCATCATGGGCGCAAGCGGTTCGGGCAAGTCCACGATGATGAACATCATCGGTTGCCTGGATCGTCCGACCACGGGCCGCTACCTGCTCGATGATGTGGACGTCGCCGAACTGAATCGCAAGGAGTTGGCGCAGCTGCGCAATCGCAAGATCGGCTTCATATTCCAGAGCTTCAATCTGCTGGCGCGTACCACGGCCATGGAGAATGTCGAACTGCCCTTGTTCTACAGTGAACCGGCGGTTCCCCTCAAGGATCGCCATCGGCGCGCCCGCGAGGCGCTGGAGAAGGTCGGGCTCGGCTCGCGATTGCATCACCGGCCCAGCCAGCTCTCCGGCGGGCAGCAGCAGCGTATCGCGATCGCCCGCGCGCTCGTCAACAGTCCGGATCTGTTGCTGGCCGATGAGCCCACGGGCAATCTCGATACCCGCACCAGCATTGAAATCATGGGCCTGTTCCAGGCCTTGAACGATTCGGGCATCACCGTCGTCATGGTGACCCACGAACTCGATATCGCCGCCTACTGCAGGCGCATCGTCATCATGCGCGATGGCCGGGTGCTCGAGGATCGCGTCAATTCCAACCCCAATCGTGCCGAGGTTCTGCGTGCCCGGCTGGACCAGGAAGAGCGCGACGCCCAGATCGCGGAAAGACCGCTCGCCGAAAAGCAGGAGACACTGTGATGTTCCAGTGGCTGCGCGTAACCCTGCTGCGTACGGCGCTCACCGCACTGACGGCACTGCGCGCCCTGCGACGCAATAAGCTGCGCTCCAGCCTTACCGCGCTGGGCATCATCATCGGTGTCTTCGCCGTGGTCGCGATGGTCGCCTTGGGCAATGGCACGCGCGCCAGCATCCAATCCCAGGTCGCCGGGCTGGGTCAGAACATGTTGATCGTGTCCGCGGGCAGCCGCCGCTCCGGTGGCGTCAATAGCGGCGTGGGCAGTGCCAGCGCGATCACGCTGGAGGATGCCGAAGCGCTGCGCCGGGAGGTGCCGGATGTGGTTGCCGCCAGCCCCGAGGTCAATACCACGGCCCAGGCCATTGCCAATGGGCGCAACTGGTCGACGACCATCGCAGGGGAGTCGCCCGAGTACCTGGTCATCCGCGACTGGGCCGTCGCTTCGGGTTCGATGTTTACGGATCGCGAAGTGCGCAGCGCCGCCAAGGTGGCCGTTCTGGGCGACAAGACGGCCCATGAGCTGTTCGGCGTGCTCGATCCGGTGGGACAGACGGTGCGAGTCAGCAATATGCCCTTCGTGATCATCGGAGTATTGGCCAGCAAGGGTTCCGGCGTCGGGGGCCAGAACCAGGATGATCGGGTGGTGATTCCCTACACGACCGCGATGAAGCGGATCACGGGTGACAAGTACTTGCGTCAGGTGTATCTGCAGATCGGTGTTTCCGAGCGCATTCCGATTGCGCAGGACCAGATCAAGCGGCTGCTGCGGCAGCGGCATCGGCTGCTGCCAGGCGCCGATGATGACTTCACCATCTTCAATCAGCAGGAAATCGCGGATACGGTCAACACGGTGACTTCCACCTTGACGCTCTTGCTCGGCGCGATCGCCGGTCTGTCCCTGGTGGTCGGCGGCATCGGCATCATGAACATCATGCTCGTGAGTGTGACCGAACGCACCCGCGAGATCGGCATCCGCATCTCGGTCGGCGCCCAGCCCGGGGACATCCGCATTCAGTTCCTGATCGAGGCGATCACGCTCAGCCTGCTCGGCGGCCTGGTTGGCGTCCTGCTCGGTATTGGGGTGACGCAACTGATCGCGGCGCTTTCGACCTTCAAGCCCATCGTCACCATGGGATCCATCGTGCTCGCCTTCTCGGTGAGCTTCTCGATCGGTGTGTTCTTCGGCTTCTACCCGGCCCGACGGGCGTCGCTCCTGGATCCCATCGACGCCCTGCGCTACGAATAGAATGCGCGAGGCCGCGCCCAGGCCGGCCGTCCCGTGGAAGGTTCGGCCAGGAGTGACAATCAGTAACAAGTGCCTTGACAGAATCTTGGTGTTGCAAAAGCAACGCCTGCGGCAACGCACAACCGTGTCGCCTTTGCGGCAGGTGTGCCAGAATCGCCCCGCCCGACGCTAACGCTTTTTTCGATTATTCACTAGGGGACGATAATGAAGATTCGCACACTGATTCTGCTTGGGGCCGCGTTGGCCGCGCCGGCTCTGTACGCGCAGGCGCCGCCGCAATCACCGGAAATGCAGGCTGCCCGCGAAGCGGTGACCAAGGCTTGCTCGAATGAAGCCGCGTGCACCGGCAAGACGGGACGTGAAATGTTCGCGTGCCTGCGCACCAACACCGACAAGTTGAGCGCCGGCTGCAAGGAAGCCATGTCGAAGATGCCGGCCCGTCCGGCGGCTCCGCCCGCGCAGTAATCCGGTCCGACCGGTACACCGGCACCCTTACGGGTGCCGGTGTTGCGATCACTGAAACAGCTTCATGGCGTTGAGCAAGGTCTCGTAGACACCCCACAGTAGCGGTATGCCCACGAGCACCCAGGCCAGCGTCACCACCAGCGGATTCGTCGTGGGGGCATAGGTGGCGCCCTGCACCGCACCCTGAACGACGACCTGGGTTTCTCCCCGCGCCCTTGCCTGATCGGGCTTCATGTGAAAGCGCGTGTCCACGGGCTTGACCAGCACGTTGCAGATCAGGCCGACCACCAGCAGTACGGCCATGATGTACATCGTGATGTTGTATGACTGCGCCTTCGCCACGCCGTGGTCGATCTGGTACTGGCGGATGTAGTTGACCAGCACCGGACCCAACACCCCCGCGACCGACCAGGCAGTAATCAGCATGCCGTGAATGGCCCCGACATAGCGGGTGCCGAACAGATCGCGCAGATAGGCGGGAATAGTGGAAAAGCCTCCGCCGTACATGCTGAGGATGACGGCAAAGCAGGCCACGAACAGCCCGATGCTGCCCAGGGCGCCGGATTGCGGCACCAGAGCGTACAGGACGATGCCTAAGATGAAGAAGCAGAAGTAGGTGTTGCGTCGACCGATCAGATCCGAGGTCGAGGCCCAGAAGAAGCGCCCGAGCATGTTGAACAGACTCAGCAGCCCGACGAAGCCGGCGGCCGCCACGACGGTGACCCGTCCGGGAAAGAACTCCTGACTCATGGCCGATGCCTGCCCGAGCACGCCGATTCCGGCGGTGACGTTCATGCACAGCACGCCCCACAGCAGCCAGAACTGTGGGGTCTTCAGGGCGTCATAGACGTAAACGTCGTGCGTGCTGACCAAGCGGCGCGGAGCGGGCAGGGCGGCGGTGGGCCTGAAGTCCGCGGCGGGCACCCGGACCATGGCGGCGCCGAACATCATGAACACGAAGTAGCCGGCCCCCAGAACCAGGAAAGTCTCGGCGATGCCCACGTGCATCGGCGTCGAGAACTTGCGCATCAACCACACCGATAGCGGGGAGGCGATGAATGCGCCGCCGCCGAAGCCCATGATGGCCATGCCCGTGGCCATGCCGGGCCGGTCCGGAAACCACTTGATCAGCGTCGAGACCGGCGAGATATAACCCAATCCCAGGCCACATCCGCCCAGCACTCCATAGCCGAGGATGATTAGCCACAGCTGGTGCAGGTTGACACCCACCGCGGAGACGACGAAGCCCAGTCCAAAGCACAGGGCAGCTGCGAACATGGAGCGCCGTGGCCCGCCTTCCTCGACCCAGCGCCCGAACACCGCCGCCGATAAACCCAGGAACACGATGGCGATGGAGAAGATCCACCCAACATCGGTCAGCTTCCAATCACCCGGCGCGGACTTGCTGATGCCCAGCAATCGGGTCAGTGGCAGATTGAAAACGCTGAACGCATACGCCTGACCTATACACAGGTGGATGCACAGCGCCGCCGGCGGCACCAGCCAACGGTTGTAGCCTGGTCCGGCGACGATCCGGGATCGGGAGAGAAATGTTGCCATGCATCACCCTTTTTTGCCCGCGGCAATGCTACACCGGCAAATGTTGTGGCGTCTTGCGCGGCGGCCTAAAAGGCCGCATCAAAACAGATCTCCCCCTTGACCCCGACCTGATAGGCCGAGACTCGCCGTTCAAAGAAGTTGGTGAGTTCCTGTACGTCCTGCAATTCCATGAACGAAAACGGATTGCGGGCATTGAAGCGCGCCGGCAGACCGAGCATGGTCAGGCGCTGGTCCGCGACGTATTCCAGATACTGGCGCATTTCGACGCGGGTCATGCCGACCACGCCGCCGGCCAGCACATCCTCCGCAAACTCGCTTTCGCACTCCACCGCCTCTTCAATCATCTGCAGCACCTGGCGCGCCCAGTCGGCATCAAACAGGTCGGGTTCCTCGGCCCGGACCGTCCTGATCACCTCGAAGGCGAAGGACATATGGGCGCTTTCATCGCGAAATACCCAGGCGGTGCCGGCCGCGAGTCCCGGCAGCAGGCCCCGCGAGCGCAGGAAGTACACATAGGCAAAGGCACCAAAGAAGAACAGGCCTTCGATGCAGGCGGCAAAGCAGGTCAGATTCAGCAGGAAGCGGCGCTTGTCGTGGGCGTCTTGGATGCGCGGCAGCGTTGCCACCTCATCCATCCAGCGCTGGCAGAACTGCGCCTTGCGGCGGATCGACGGGATATTCTCGATGGCCGCGAAGGCCTGCGCGCGCCGCTGCGGGTCACTGACGTAGTTGTCCAGCAGGGTGAGGTAGAACTGCACATGCAGCGCCTCCTCGTACAGCTGGCGTGACAGGTACATCCGCGCCTCGGGTGCATTGATGTGCCGGTAGAGACTGATCACGAGATTGTTCGAAACAATCGAATCTCCGGTCGCGAAGAAAGCCACGAGCCGCTCAATGAGGTGCCGCTCGGCCGGCGTCATACGGGTGCGCAGGTGGCCCAGATCGATCTGGAAGTCGATCTCCTCGACGCTCCAGGTGTTCTTGATGGCCGCGCGGTACATCTCATAGAAGCGCGGATAGCGCATCGGGCGCAACGTGAGGTCAAAGCCCGGATCGAGCAAACAGGCGGAGGTGTTCATTGGCAGGCCTCGCACGACTGCGGATTCTCAAGGGAGCAGGCTATCGCCTGGCTCTCGGTCACCGGGGCGCGCTCGCGCACCGTGGTCTTGGCGATCTGCGTGGCCGGACGGGAGCGCAGGTAGTAGGTGGTCTTCAGGCCGCGCTTCCAGGCGTACATGTACATGGACGACAGGCGCCCGATTTCCGGATTTTCCATGAACAGATTCAGCGACTGGCTCTGGTCGATGTAGGCGCCGCGATCCGCGGCGAGATCGATCAGTGATCGCATCGGCACTTCCCAGGCGGTGCGGTAGATGTCGCGCAACTCCCTGGGCACGGCTTCCAGCCCCTGAATGGAGCCGTCGGCGAGTTTGAGTGCATCACGCATCTCCTCGGTCCACAGACCGAGCTGTTTGAGCTCATCGACCAGATAGCGATTGACCTGCAGGAAATCGCCCGACAACGTTTCGCGCTTGAACAGGTTCGAGATCTGCGGCTCGATGCACTCGTAGCAGCCGGCGATGGAGGCAATCGTCGCCGTGGGTGCAATCGCGATCAGCAGGCTGTTGCGCAGGCCATGCGCGGCGATGTCGGCGCGCAATGCGTCCCAGGGCAGATCTGCTTCCGGTATCACATCCCAGGCTTGCGGCTGCAGCTCCCCGCGCGCGGCACGCGTCAGCGCAAACGCTTCATGGGCGCCGTATTCGCGCGCCAGCTGTGCCGAGGCATGCAGGGCGTGAAAGTAGATGGTGCGCGAAATCTTCGTCGACAGTTCGCGCGCCGACTCGCTGTCAAAGGCGAGACGCAGCCTGAAGAACACATCCTGCAGCCCCATGATGCCCAGGCCCACCGGGCGCCAGCGCAAATTCGAGGCCCGCGTCGTGGCGATCGGATAGAAGTTGAGGTCGATCACACGATCGAGCTGCCGGACGGCGATTTCCACCGTTTGGGCGAGCTTCTCGAAATCAAAGCGCTCCCCGCGCAGATGATGGGCCAGATTGATCGAGCCGAGATTGCATACCGCAGTTTCACCGCCGCTGGTGACTTCGAGAATTTCCGTGCACAGATTCGACAGATGCACGGTGTGGCCCGGCTGCGCGGTCTGGTTGCAGGCACGGTTGGCTTTGTCCTTGAAGGTCATCCAGCCGTTGCCGGTCTGCGCGAGGGTACGCATCATCCGCCCGTACAATTCACGCGCCCGCAGGGTTTTTTTGGCGAGCCCCTGCGCTTCGGCCTGTACATACGCGGCATCAAAGTCCGTGCCGAACAGGTCCGGCAGCTGCGGGACGGTGCTGGGGTCGAACAGCGACCATTGGCCGTCCTCCTCGACCCGGCGCATGAACAGATCCGGTATCCAGTTGGCGAGGTTCAGATGGTGAGTGCGCCGCCCGTCATCCCCGGTGTTGTCGCGCAACTCCAGGAACGACTCGATATCGGCATGCCAGGGCTCCAGGTAGGCGCAGGCGGCCCCTTTGCGCTTGCCGCCCTGGTTGACCGCCGCCACCGAGGAGTCGAGGGTCTTCAGCCACGGCACGATGCCATTCGAGAGGCCGTTGGTGGCGCGGATCAGCGAGCCTTCCGACCGGACACGGTGCCAGGCAATGCCAATGCCCCCGGAGAACTTCGACAGCAGCGCGACGTCCTTGTAGCGGTCGTAGATGGACTCGAGGCTGTCCTCTGGCGAGTCGAGCAAAAAGCAGCTTGAGAGCTGCTCGTGGCGCGTGCCGGCGTTGAACAGAGTCGGCGAGCTGGGGATGTAGTCCAGGGCGGAGCACAGATTGTACAGCTCGATCGCCTCGTGCACGCCCGCCGTGAGCGCGACCGCGATGCGCATCCAGAAATACTGTGGATTCTCCAGCACGCTGCGGCGCGTCGGGTGGCGCAGCAGGTAGCGGTCGTACAGGGTGCGCAGGCCGAAGTACTCGAGCTGGTGGGTGCGGGTTGCGTCGATGGCGGCGTTGAGCTTGCGGGCATTGGCCTCGACGAATGTCAGCACGCGCTCGTTGATCAGGCCGACATCGAACCCCTGGCGGATTGACTGCGAGAAGGAGTGCACGCCCAGGCCCTGCACCTCCTTGTCGACGAAGGCCGACAGCAGGCGTGCGGCCAGGCGTGAATATTCGGGTTCCTCGAAGATGAAAGATGCGGCCGTGCGGATCGAGAGCTCGTCCAGCTCGCGCGTGGTGGCGCCGTCATACAGCCCCGCGATGGTCTTGAGCGCGACGCGCATTGGATCGATATCGTGCAGACCCTCGCAGCAGCGGGTCACGGCCCGGACGATCTTGTTCACGTCCACCGCTTCGCGGCTGCCGTTGCGTTTGGTGACGCCCATGGGCGGGCGGGCCGCATTGGGCTGGGTCAGACGAAAGCTGGACTGAGTGCGCGCGGCTGTCGCCGCAACGGCGTCGGAAGTTTCCAAAGTCATGCAAATCCCCCCGGATGTGCGCCCGCGGGTTGAGCCCATGGGCATTGTTGCGGGCACTTACGGGGGAATTGAGGGAATGCGGGTACAACGGCACCAAAGGTGTCCGTTCCCGATTCCGGCAGCTCCTCCCACGAGAGCCCGAGCCATACCGCGAAGCCGCGGTTACAACGGCAGGTCTTCGGACTCTCGGGCGGGCTCATCCTCGAGGAGTGAGCGAGCTACTGGACGCCGCTTCCCGAGCCTCTTGCGAGCCTCAGTGCGATGGCGTCGGTCGTTCCCGATTACCGCTGCGGGGCAGCTCCGGAATTGGCCTTGCAAGCCGCACCGGATTCCCTCTTAGGCCTACCCCTTGGGGTAAGCACCGCTGTTGACCACAAGATATTGTGGTCGAGGGGGGAATGTCAACGAAAGAAAAGTCCGATGGACAGGGCGATGCCGATCAGCACGATGATGAGGCGCAGGATGCGTTCGTTCAGCTTGTGCAGCAGCAGGCCGCCCATGATGCCGCCGGCGATGGCCCCCGCACCGGCAACGCCTGCCTGCAGCCAGCGAACTTCCGGGGCGAACAGGAAAATCAGCACCGCCGAGGCGTTCATCACTCCGGCCAGAGCATTCTTGGTGGCCCCGGCGTTGCGCATCAGCAGGCCCGCCGCGGTGAGCGCGGCCAGCATCAGAAAGCCGATACCGCCGCCGAAATAGCCGCCGTAAATCGCAATGGCAAATTGTGCGCCCGCGGCACCATGACGCGACAGGTGCCCCTGGGAGGCACGCTTGGGCCCGAAGCTTCCCCAGGCGAAGACGATGGTCGCAAACAGCACCAGCCACGGCACCAGTCGCGCGAAGAAGCTTGCCGGAGTGACGAGCAACAGGACGGCGCCGAGCGCGCCGCCTATCAGGCTGATGATCACCAGTGCGCGAAACGACAGGCCGGCCGCGCCGCTGACGAGACTGCGGCCCGTGAGTGCGGTGGCGATCTGCGCCGGAAACAGCGCAATCGTCGAGGTGATGTTGGCCGCGCGGGCATCCATGCCGGTAAACATCAGCGCGGGCAGCGTGACGAAGGAGCCGCCACCGGCAAGCGCATTCTGGACTCCCGCCCACAGCGCCGCGAAGAACAGCACGGTCAGGGCCATCAGGCCGCGTCAGCCACGCTATGAATGACGTAGCCGCCGGATTTCTCGTCCCGTTCGAGCGTAAGCAGCCGTCGTGCCGCGGCTTCTTCCAGCAGCTTGTTGAAAGAACGGAATCCGTAATAGCTTTCGTTGAAACCCGGTTTGCGGCGCTTGAGCGCCTGTTTGACCATCGAGCCCCAGATCTTTTCGTCTTCGCCGCGTTCGGCGATCAGCGCGTCGATGGTCGCCAGCACCAGGTCGAAGGCGTCATGTTCGCGGTCATGCTCGTGATCCTCGTCCTTGGCGGCAGAGTTCTCCGGCGCCGTCGCGGTGCTCGCGGCCGCGGCGGACGCCGGCGCCTTGCGCCGCCCCGTGGTGCGGCGCGCCTTCTGCTCGCGCACCAGATCATCGTAGAAGATGAACTCATCGCAGCTGGCAGTCAGCAGGTCGGAGGTGGAATTCTTGACGCCGATCCCGATCACGCCCTTGTCGTTTTCGCGCAGCTTGCTCACCAGGGGTGAGAAGTCCGAGTCGCCGCTGATGATCACGAAGGTCTCCACATGCGGCTTCGTGTAGCACAGGTCCAGCGCATCCACGACCATGCGAATGTCCGCGGAGTTCTTGCCCGACTGCTTGACGTGCGGAATCTCGATGAGTTCGAAGCCGGCCTGATGCATGCCGGCCTTGAATTCCTTGTACCGCTCCCAGTCGCAATAGGCCTTCTTGACGACTATCGAGCCCTTCAGCAGCAGCCGTTCGAGCACGCGGTTGATATCGAACTGCGAGTAGCGAGCGTCGCGCACGCCCAGCGCGATGTTCTCGAAATCGCAGAACAGCGCGAGATTGGTGGTATCCGCAGCGCCGCTCATGCCGTTGCTGTCGACGCCGGCAGCACCTCGGTGATGTGCAGGCGTTTGGTGATCGGCACGCAGAAAATGTCGATCGGAGAAGTGCGGCCCCGCAGCGTCATGGCGGGAAGTTCGACGGCGTTGATGTCATGGCCACGGGCGTCCAGTGAGTGTTTGAGGGAGCGCGAGAGCACCATTTCGCCGGCACGCGCGCGTTGGCACAGTCGTGAGGCGACGTTTACCGCGTCCCCGATGATGGTGTAGTTCATGAACATGGCCGAGCCGACATTGCCGGCCACGACGTCGCCTTCATTGATGCCGATCCCCAGGCCCGTCTCGATGTTGAGGCGGTTGCGCCAGCCCTCCGCCAGCACGGCGAAGCGGTCGAGCATTTCGCGCGCCGCCCGTACGGCCCGCTGCGGGCTGTCGTTCTGCTCGAACGGCACGCCGAAACCCACCATGAGGCAGTCGCCGGCCATGTGGAACACCGTGCCTTCGTGCTGGAAGGTGATCTCGGTCAGCAACGAGAAGTACTCGTTCAGCAGCGGCACCACTTCGTGGGGACGCAGGCGTTCGGAGATGCCGGTGAAGCCCCGCAGGTCGGCAAACATGATTACCGCGTGGGTGCGGATGTCGGCTGCAGTCAGGATGCTGTCGCGCAGGCGCGAGTTGTCGAGAATGCGATCGGCCAGCTGCGGGGACACATAGCGACGGAAGGTCGCCTGCAGCTCCTCGCCGCGACGCTCGTCGGTATTGCGGGCCGCCGCGGCGATCTTGCGCCGGCGCGAGCCGGCCCGCGCGAGCGCTTCGAGTCTGGCCAGCAGCACCGTGTCGCCGCTGGCGGAGGCGACGAAATCATCGGCGCCGGCCGAATAGGCGGCCATCTGCAGATCCGAATTGAGACTGACGACCACGACGGGCAGCATCATGGTTGCGGGGTGGGCCTTCAGGGCCCGGCAGGCCTCCAGGCCTCCAAAATCGTGGCCGTCGGCATCCACCAGGATCAGGTCGGGAGCCACCCGGTCGATGCTCGCCATGATGTCGGCATGCAGGCCACAGGAATCGAGGCGGAAGCGGTGTGCGACCGAGCCATGCTGAAGCAGCAGCCTGATGGCCGCGCATTCGCCGGCGGCCAGGACCTGGAACTGCTCTGTAGTCACCACCATGATCAACGATTCTAGACTATTTCCCCACCAGCCGGGTCCGGTAACATTGCCGCCCAGGCTTTAACCAAAGAGCGATTCCAAATGGCCAGAACCAGTCGCAAGGCAGCTCCCGGCCGCCGGGTCTCACGCGAGCAGGCCGAGGAGGCCGTGAGGATACTGCTGCGTTGGGCCGGGGATGACCCCGGCCGCGAGGGTCTCATTGATACCCCCAAGCGGGTGGTCAATGCGTATGGCGACTGGTTCTCCGGGTACTCGGTGGACCCGCGTGAATACATGCGTCGCACCTTCGAGGAAGTCGAAGGCTACGATGAGATGGTGGTGCTGCGCGATATCGCCTTCGAGAGCTATTGCGAGCACCACATGGCGCCGATCATCGGCCGCGCTCATGTCGGCTACCTGCCTTCGAACAAGGTCGTCGGCATCAGCAAGCTGGCCCGCGTGGTCGATGGCTACGCGCGGCGCTTCCAGGTGCAGGAGAAGCTCACCGCGCAGATAGCGGCCTGTATCGATGAGGTGCTCAAGCCGCGCGGTGTGGGAGTGGTCATTGATTCAGAGCATCAGTGCATGACTACCCGCGGCGTTCACAAGCGCGGTGTCTCAATGGTGACCAGCCGCATGGTGGGTATCTTCCGCAGCGATGCGCGCACCCGCGCGGAGTTCCTGCAGTTCATCGACATCCGCGGCTCGCGGGCCATCTAGCCGCCCTTGGCGTTTGCCTTGACCAGCGAGACCGCGTTGATGCAATAGCGCAATCCGCTGGGCGGCGGTCCATCCGGGAACACGTGACCTAAGTGTGCGTCGCAGATATTGCAGACCACCTCGATGCGCATCCGGCCGGCACTGCCGTCCTCGTGATAGGCAACGACATTGGGCGTGACGGCCTGCGTGAAGGAAGGCCAACCGGTGCCGCTCTGGAACTTCTCGGCGCTGTCGAACAACAGGGTATTGCAGCACACGCAGCAGTATTGCCCCGGCGCAAACAGGTCGCACATCTGCGAGCTGTGCGGGCGTTCGGTTCCCTTCTCGCGTGCGACATGGAACGTCTGCGGATCCAGGATTTTCCGCCATTCGCTCTCGGGCTTCTCCACGCGCCGCGGCGGCGGCGGATTGCCCTTGTGGGCGATCCCGAGCACATCATTCCAGCGCAACAGGCCTGAGGTAGCGGTCATGGTGAACTCCTGACGGTCTTCGGCGACCGGGTACAGATCCAAAGTGCGGCGGGCAAAGCCGTGAAATCGGCCAGCAGGGCGAGGACGAAGGCTGCCGAGGATACCGTGCCGAACTGTCGCATCGGTGGCAAGGGCGAGAAGGCCAGTGCCAGGAATCCGGCGGCGTTGATGAGCGTGGCGAACAGTATCGGCTTGCCGGCGACCAGGAACGCATGGCGCAGAGCGGCCAAGGTCGAACCCGGGGTCGAACCCTCCTGACGACCTTCCTGATAGTGATAGAAGAAATGCACCTGATCGTTCTCGGTCGCGCCCAACACTGTTGAACCGATGAGGATGGTGGCGATGTTCAGGGAGATTCCAACCCCCCGCATCAAAAGAAAGGCGGCCAGAATCGCGAACAGCGAGGGGATCATCGCCATCAGTCGCGCCAACGGGCTGCGGAACACCACCAGGAAGGCACAAAAGATGATGCTCGCCGTCAATGCGAAGCTCTCCATGAGCGTCGGCACCAGCTGCAGGGTGATCTGGTCGGACAGTACGCTCTCACCCACGACGCGCGCCGTCACCCCCGCCAGTGCGGGCTGCTGCTTGCGAACCGCGGCCCAGGTATTTTCAATGTAGCGGCGCATGACGCCGATGTTGCCGAAGGCCCGGTCACGGCCGCGGATGCTAAGACGCACATCGCCCAGCGTATTCACGTCGACAAAACCGCGGGTCGCGGGTGTCGTGAGCAGGATCTGTTCGAGCTGGCCGGCGAGTTCCTGCCACGCGGCCGGATCGGCCGGCAACTGATCCTGGCCGGTCTGCACGTACCGCGCCCAGCGCAGCAGCGAAGTGGGGCCATCCACGGCAGTGATGCGCGGATCGCTCTCGAGCTGGCGCACCAGCTGGTCGATGGCGCCGAGAAACTGCGGATCGAGGGCGCCACCATTGGGTACTTTGAGCCACAGCTGGTAGACGCCCAGACCGTTCTGCGCCTCAAAGTAGCGGGTGTCCTGCGCGGCCGCGACCCGCGGATCAATATAGGTCAGGGTATCGGTCTGCAGCGCCAACGGATGGATGTACCCGGGAATGCCGACCAGCGCGATGACACCGGCGACCATGCCGGCGATCGCGGTCCCGACCAGCGGCCAGCGCAGGGTGCGGGTGAGCGGGATCCAGCGGTCCACGAAGGCCGGGTACCAACGTCCGGCCACCGCAACTTCCGTCTGCGTGGGGGTGCGCAGCAGCTGCTGCAAGGCCGGAAACAGCGTAAAGCTCGCCAGCCAGGCGACCACCAGGCCGGAGGCGGTCCACAGGCCCATCTCGCGCACCGGGCGGATACTGGACACCGCCAGTGCCGCGAAGCCGGTGGCGGTGGCGAAGATGGAGGCCGTGCTGGGGAGAAACTTGTTGGCCAGCACGCGCGCATGGTGCACGTTGAGGTCCTCGCCCGCGGACCGATCAATGAAGCGGGAGTGGATGTACACCAGCGTGGCGGTGGCCGTCACCAGCACGGTCAGTGGCACCAGGGAGGAAACGATGGTGTGCGTCCAGCCCGTCAGCGCGGCCAGCCCCATCGCGATGGACACGACCACGGCGAGTGTGATGACGATGGCCAGCAAGGCGCGCCAGGAG
The DNA here is from genome assembly GCA_036498905.1 of Steroidobacteraceae bacterium. Classification (GTDB taxonomy): domain Bacteria; phylum Pseudomonadota; class Gammaproteobacteria; order Steroidobacterales; family Steroidobacteraceae; genus DAIDKA01. Next base: position 92,176 of record DASYER010000032.1, read on the forward strand.
CGATACAGCACGAACACCAGTGCGACCAGGAACAGTCCGAACAGCGGCATCGAGCGTTGGGTCGCAACCTGCGTCTCATGCTCCAACCACGCATCCAGCCAGGGGGAGCCCACGCGGCGAATACGCTCGAACGGACCGCCGTGACTACGCAGCAGCGGTTCAGCGGCGGAATCGATGGCGGCCAGCATGCGATCCCGATCGGCGGGTGAGCGCACGTGCAGTTCCAGCGCGATCCCCAGGAAGTGCGGACCCAGCAGCCCTGCGCGCGTGAACAGGCGAGTGCCCGTGGCGAAATGCCGGAGGGGCTCGGCATCGATCTTTGTCAGAGGCGTCCCGGGGTGGGCGGCGCGATAGATGGTGAGGAGGCTTTGTGGATCCACCCCCGGGATCGTCGCCAACCTGTGCTCAAGTTGATCGGCGCCCTGCAATGCCGTGAAGGCGAGCGGATCGGGCGTCTCCAGCATCAGCAGCGCATGGACGCCCTCCGGGAACATTTTCTGAAACGCGATGGTGGCCAGTGCGTCGGGGTCGTCCGCCACCGAAAGGCTGCCGATGGCATTGTCATCCGGGATCCGCGTGGTGCCGTAAATCCCCAGGCACCCCAGGACCAGGAACGCCACCACCACGATGCGCCGTGCGGCCAGCACGCGCGCGAACAGGCGCACCGCCCCGGGGGAAGCCGGTACGGTCACGTCACGGGCCCGGGTATAGGCCGCAGGCTTCGGGCGAGGCACTTCATGTGTTGGAATGATAGCCTACTGGTATGAGCACACTGATCGCCGCCGCAGCTTCTTTGCTGGTGTTCTGTGCGCCGGGCTATCCCGGTACCAGTGCCGATGCGCAACCTCTTGTAGGAGAATTCGCCACCGCGCTTGGCGCAGCGGCCGGATGGCCCGCCGGCAGCCTGACCGCGGTGTACGACCCCAGCGACAAGAGCGATCTGGCGCGGCTCGCGGCGCCGGAAGCCGCGCTTGCCTTCGTACCGTATCCCTTCTATGTGCAGCATGGGGCGCAGCTGCATCTGCTGCCGCTGGTGCAGGCCGACGTTGCACCGGCGGGCCTGCAGCAGCGCTGGACCCTGGTGCTGCACAAAGGCCATGCGCCACCGCCGGCGGGACTGGCGGGTCTGACCGTCATCAGCACCGCCGGCTACGCGCCGGCTTTCGTGCGCGAAGTCCTGCACAACCCGGCGGCGTTGTCCGCGGACACGAGCATCACGGCTACGGCCCAGGTGCTGTCGGCGCTGCGCCGTGCGGCCAACGCGGATCCGCTCGCCGTGCTGCTCGACCAGGAGCAGGCCGCCGCCCTGGCCAGTTTGCCGTTCGCCGCAAATCTTGAGTCATTTGGGCCCTCGCAACCGGTGCCGGTGGCTTTGATAGTCATCGTGGACGGGCGCCTGCCGAAGGCTCGCGCGCAGGAACTGAGTCAGGCGCTATTGCACATGTCGGGCACGCCACAGGGTGCCGCCACGCTGAATCGTCTGAAATTGAATGGCTTCGCCCCGCCGCGGTTACCCAACCCCGGATCATGAGCGCGGCCGTGCGCCTGAGCGCCCTGGTTGTCGTGTTGCTTCTGGCCGCCTGCGTGACCCCACGTCCGGTCACCGCGCCGCCCATAGCAGGCACCGAACGTACCCCCCTGCAGCTGCTGGCGGCGGTCCAAAGTGACGCCGATGGTATCGAGCAGGCCAAGGATCCGGCGCAGCGCGCGCAACTGCTCGCCGAAGCGACGCTCAGCGCGCAGCAGTGCCTGGCGCAGTCCGCCGCCAGCGCGATTTGCCGGTACACCCACGCACAGGTACTCGGGCTCACGGCGCGCGAGCATCCCGTTCAGGCCGTGGCATTGCTCAAACAGATGCTGGCCGAGCTGATGAAGGCCGAAGGCCTGGATCCGGCACTCGATCATGCAGGACCGGCGCGCCTCACGGCCGTGGTGTTGCTGCGGGCACCGCCGTGGCCGCTGGGACCCGGGGATGTGGATGGCGCGCTGGTTGCCGCGCAGCGGGCGGTGCAGCGCGATTCGACCTATCCGCCGAATCTGATCACGCTCGCGCAGGTCGAAGCGAAGTCCGAGAATCCGGGGCAGGCGCGCGCGACCTACGCAAAAGCACAATCGGCCGTCCAGGCATGGACCGCGAGCGCGGATCGTGCGCAATGGCAGCGCTCCATCGAGCAGGGGCTGCGAGAGCTGCAGTGATTCCGCGCGCCGTCAGCTGACCGCGCTCTCCGAGCCGCGCGAGGCACGCTTGCGGTCATGTTCATTGAGGAAGCGCTTGCGGATGCGGATCGATTCCGGAGTCACTTCCACCAGCTCATCCTCGTCGATGAACTCCACCGCATATTCCAGCGTCATCTGGATCGGCGGTATCAGCAATATCGCATCATCCTTGCCGGCCGCGCGGATGTTGGTCAGCTTCTTGGTCTTGATCGGATTGACGACCAGATCGTTCTCACGGGTGTGGATGCCGATGATCATACCCGGGTAGAGCTTCTCACCCGGGTGCACGAACATGCGCCCGCGCTCCTGCAGGTTGAACAATGAATAGGCCACGGCCTCCCCGGTTTCATTGCTGATGAGTACGCCGTTGCGGCGCTCGGGGATGTCGCCCTTTACCGGTGCATAGCCGTCGAAAATGTGGCTGATCAGACCATTGCCGCGGGTCATGGTCATGAACTCGCCCTGAAATCCGATCAGCCCGCGGGCCGGGACGCGATATTCGAGACGTACGCGCCCCATGTCATCGATGATCATGTCGGTGAGATCGGCGCGCCGGGTTCCCAGCGCCTCCATCACGGCGCCCTGGTGCTCGGCGTCGATATCGATCGTCAGGGCCTCGTAGGGTTCGTGGAGCACGCCCTCGACCATCCGATTGAGAACCTGCGGCTTGCCGACGGCCAGCTCATAGCCCTCGCGGCGCATGTTCTCGATGAGGATGGTCAGGTGCAGTTCGCCGCGGCCGGACACGCGGAAAATATCCGGCTCGGGGGTGTCCTCGACCCGCAACGCGACATTGCTCTGCAGTTCGCGGTACAGCCGTTCGCGGATCTGGCGGCTGGTCACGTACTTGCCTTCGCGTCCCGCGAGCGGCGAGGTATTGACCTGGAAATTCATCGACAGGGTCGGCTCATCGACACTGATCGGCGGCAGGCCTTCCGGATTTTCCCGATCGCACACCGTCAGACCGATGTTCACCCCTTCGATACCGGTGACGGCCACGATGTCGCCGGCGACTGCTTCGGGCACGGCCTGGCGCTGCAGGCCCTGGAAGGTCAGCACCTGCACGACCTTGGCTTCGCCGCGATTTTCATCGCCGTGACGCAACGCAACCATCTGGCCGGTACGTATGGTTCCGCGACGCACACGGCCGATGCCGATGCGGCCCACGTAGGAGTTGTAGTCCAGGGTCGAGATCTGCAGCTGCAAGGGGGCGGTCGCATCGCTGGGCGGAGCCGGCACGTATTGCAGCACCGCTTCAAACAGCGCGGTCATGTCCTGGCGGCGCTCGGTGCGGTCCAGGCTCGCCCAACCCTGCAGGGCCGAGGCGTACACCACCGGGAAATCCAGCTGGGCATCGGTGGCACCGAGGCGGTCGAACAGTTCGAAGGTCTTGTCGACGACCCAGCCGGGGCGCGCGCCCGGGCGGTCGATCTTGTTGACGACGACAATAGCCTTATGCCCCAGACCCAGGGCCTTGCGCGTGACGAACCGCGTCTGCGGCATCGGGCCCTCCACCGCGTCCACGAGCAGCAGCACGCCATCCACCATCGACAGCACGCGCTCGACTTCCCCGCCGAAGTCGGCGTGTCCCGGGGTGTCCACGATGTTGATGCGGGTGCCGCCGTATTCGATGGCGCAGTTTTTGGCGAGAATCGTGATGCCCCGTTCGCGTTCGATGTCGTTCGAGTCCATGACCCGCTCGCCCACCTTCTCATGCGCCTCGAAGGTTCCGGACTGCTTGAGCAGGCAGTCCACCAGCGTCGTTTTGCCATGATCGACGTGCGCGATGATTGCGATATTTCGGATGGGGCGGTTCATGGGCTTCTACATGGTCTCGAAAGGGTCGCGAAGAGTACCAGAAGAATGCTGCAGCCCATAGAAAACAAGCTGATACAGGCCCTTGGGCCGCTTATGTCGCCCTGGAAAGCCCCGTGGCGCGGTCAGCCGCGCTGGCGGCCGCCGATACGCAGGGTACTGGTCGCGTACCGGACCTCCACGAAGAACATCAGGAGCGATGCGGTGAGCGTAAGCATGGCCGCGCTGAAGATCACCGCGATCAACAAGGTCATGTTGTTGCCCAGCAGCGCCGTGGCAAACAGCAGGATCACCGTGGTGGTCACCAGCAGACCGGACATGGTTCCCAGCGCAATGGCGTAGTTGATGTAACGGGCACGCTGCGCCAGCACCGCCAGTGACTCGTGCAGATCCAGATGCGGATCGGCCGTCAGTCGATCCTCCAGGATGCGCGCGCGATCCACGATGCGGGCCAGGCGGTTCGTGAACAGGGTCAGGGTGACGCCGACCCCGGAAAGCAGGAACACCGGAGCCACGGCCAGCTGAATGATGTGCGCAACGTCAACCGACAGAATGGGGGTCAGGGCCATACGGCACAGTTTGCCACGGTAAGATGATTGACGGGCACCGCCTGACTCAAGGAACCCCTTGGCCAAGACCAGATCGCAATCCGCGCCGGCCGCCGCTGGCACCGTGGACTCCACACTCGCCGGTTTTTTCGGCGTTTTTCGCTACAGCGGCCAGGCGCTGGCGCTGGTGCTGAGTACCAGCCGCCGGCTCACCCTCGCGCTGGCCGTGCTGACGGTCATCGCCGGCGTGATTCCCACCGGCATCCTTTGGGTGACCTCACAGCTGGTCGATGCCGTGGTGACCGCGATTCGTGTCGGCAACGGCGATGCGCACCGGGTCCTGCATTTCGTGGTGCTCGAGGGGCTGCTGGTGGCCGTGATGGCGGCGGCGCAGCGCGGCCTGTCGCTCAGCCAGTCGCTGCTGCGGGCGCAACTGGGCCAGCGCGTGAACGTGATGATCCTGGAGAAGGCGCTCACCCTGGAGCTGGCGCACTTCGAGGACTCAGAGTTCTACGACAAGCTCACTCGGGCGCGTCGCGAGGCCTCGAGCCGCCCACTGAGCCTGGTGATGCGCACCTTCGGGCTGGCCCAGAACGCGATTTCACTGGTGACCTACGGCAGCGTGCTGTTCCATTTCTCTCCCTGGGCCGTCGCGGTGCTGCTGCTGTCGGGACTGCCGGCATTCGTTGCCGAGGCGCGCTTCTCGGGTGATGCCTTTCGGCTGTTCCGCTGGCGCTCTCCGGAAACGCGCATGCAGCTGTACCTGGAATCGGTGCTGGGTCGCGAAGAGCATGCGAAGGAAGTGCGTCTGTTTGGCCTGGGCCCGCGGCTGCTCGATCGTTATCGAAACATTTTCACCACGCTGTATCGTGAAGATCGCGCGCTCACCGTGCGACGCGATGTGTGGGGCTTCTTCCTGGGCCTGATCGGAACGGGTGCTTTGTATCTGGCCTACGCCTGGATCGCGCTCGCCACCGTGCACGGCATCATCAGTCTCGGCAAGATGACGATGTATCTGGGGCTGTTCCGCCAGGGGCAATCCGCGGTCTCGGCCGCACTGTCCTCCATCGGCGGGATGTACGAGGACAACCTGTACCTCTCGACCCTGTATGAATATCTCGACACGCCGGTACCCCAGGGACGTGGCGAGCTGCACAAAGGGCCGCATCCCGAAGATGGCATCCGCTTTGAAAATGTCAGCTTCGTGTATCCCGGCGCGACCGAGCCGGCGCTCGCGGATATTTCACTGCATCTGGCGCCCGGCGGCAGCCTGGCACTTGTCGGCGAGAACGGCTCGGGCAAGACCACGCTGATCAAGCTGCTGACGCGCCTGTATCGGCCCACCTCGGGTCGGGTGCTGCTGGATGGTCTGGATCTGGAGTTGTGGGAGGAAAGCCGCCTGCGCGAGCGTATCGGCGTCATTTTCCAGGACTTCGCGCGCTACCAGATGCTGGTGGGCGAGAACGTCGGCGCCGGCGATGAGCCTTTCTTCCTGGACGAGGAGCGCTGGCAGGAAGCCGCTGACAAGGGCCAGGCGGCCGATTTCATCCAGACGCTGCCCAGCGGATATCACACCCAGCTGGGCAAGTGGTTCAAGGACGGACGCGAGCTGTCGGGTGGGCAGTGGCAGAAGATCGCGCTGTCGCGCGCCTTCATGCGCATCCGCGCCGACGTGCTGGTGCTGGATGAACCGACCGCGGCCATGGATGCACGTGCCGAGTCCATGGTGTTCGAGCGTTTCCGGCAGCTTGGAGCGGACCGGATGACGATCCTGATCTCGCATCGGTTTTCCACCGTGCGCATGGCGGATCAGATTGCGGTGCTCGAACACGGGCGCATCCTGGAACGCGGCAGCCACGAGGAGTTGATGCGCCTGGAGGGGCACTACGCGGCGTTATTCGCTCTGCAGGCGCGCGGCTATCGCTGAGCGTGTGACCCGAATGATGAGCGGGCACTGACTTCCATCAGCACCACGATGCTGCGGGCCGGCACCGTACGCGTCGCGCGACCGCGCAGCAGCGCTGGCCTGGTACGCCCGCCGGGTCCGGATTTCGGATCGGAAACTTGCTCGGGCGTGTTGCCGGGGGCCACGTCGGTGTCCAACTCGACACACCAGCGGCGTCCCGCCGGCAGCGCCGGGAGCACAAAGTTCATCAAGTCGTGATGCGCATTGAACAGCAGCGTGAAATTCTCATCGCGCACCGCATGGCCGCGAGCGTCGGTGCGATGTACCGCCGCCCCCGACAGGTGCACGCTGAGGCAGCGGGCATAGCCTTGCTGCCAGTCGAACTCGGTCATCTCGGTGCCGGCCGGCGTGAACCAGGTGATGTCCTTGACGTTCTCCCCGCCCACCGACTTGCCCGTCAGGAAGTGGCGGCGCGAGAAGATCGCATGACCGCGCCGTAGGGTGATCACCTGCGCGACGAACTCCATGAACTGGCGCTGCTGCGGATCAAGCTCCCAGTTTAGCCAGGAAGTCTCGTTGTCCTGGCAATAGGGATTGTTGTTGCCACCCTGGGTACGTCCGAGTTCATCCCCCGCCAGCAGCATCGGCACGCCCTGGGAGAGCAGCAGCGTCGCGATCAGGTTGCGCTTCTGGCGCTCGCGCAGCTCATTGATCTGCGGATCATCGCTGGGACCTTCGCTGCCCCAGTTCCAGGAGCGGTTGTGGTCACTGCCGTCGCGATTGTCCTCGCCGTTGGCCTCATTGTGCTTCTGGTTGTACGCGACCAGGTCTGCAAGGGTGAAGCCGTCATGTGCGGTGACAAAATTGATGCTGGCGTGCGGCTTGCGACCGCTGGCCTCGTACAGGTCCGCCGAACCGGTGAAGCGCTGCGCGAACTCGCCGATGAGGCCGCTGTCGCCCTTCCAGTAGGCGCGCACGCTGTCGCGGTACTTGTCGTTCCACTCATTCCAACCTGGTGGGAAATTTCCGACCTGGTAGCCGCCTTCCCCGACATCCCACGGTTCGGCGATGAGTTTGACCTGCGAGAGCACCGGATCCTGGGAGATCGTGTCGAAGAACGAACCGAGCCGGTCGACTTCGAACAGTTCGCGCGCCAGCGCGGAGGCCAGATCGAAGCGGAAACCATCGACGTGCATGTCCTGCACCCAGTACCGCAGCGAGTCCATGATCAGCTGCAGCACGCGCGGATGCTGCAGATTGAGAGTATTGCCCGTGCCGGTGAAGTCCATGTAGTGGCGCGGGCTGTCCGGTACCAGCCGGTAATAGGCGGCGTTGTCGATGCCGCGGAAGCTCAAAGTGGGGCCCCGCTCATTGCCCTCGGCGGTGTGGTTGTAGACCACATCCAGGATGACCTCGATGCCTGCGGAGTGCAGGCTCTTGACCATGGTCTTGAACTCCTCGACCTGGCCGCTGGCGCTGTAGCGCATTTCCGGGGCGAGGTAGCCGATGGTGTTGTAGCCCCAATAGTTGCGCAGGCCCTGGCGCAGCAGGTGGCGGTCGTCCAGGAAGGCGTGCACCGGCATCAATTCGACCGCGGTGACGCCGAGGCGCTTGAGGTGGTCGATGATCGGTGCCGTGGCGAGTCCCGCATAGGTACCACGCAGCGCCGGTGGCACCTGCGGGTGGCGCATGGTCATGCCGCGCACGTGCGCTTCGTAGATGACGGTGTCGTGCCAGGGGGTGCGCGGCGCGCGGTCATCGCCCCAGGTGAAGTCCGGATCGATGACGCAGCACTTGGGCGTGCCGGGCGCGCTGTCACGCTCGTCGAATGAAAGATCCAGCAGCGGATCCTTGTACGCATACCCGAAGTGCGCGTCGTTCCAGCGCATACGCCCCGCCAACAGTTTGGCGTAGGGCTCGATCAGCAGCTTGTTCGGGTTGAAGCGCTGACCGCGCGCCGGATCGTACGGCCCATGGCAGCGGTAACCATATAAAAGTCCCGGTCGCGCCTCGGGCAGATAGCAGTGCCAGATCTGATCGCTGTATTCGGTGAGCGCAATGCGCTGCAGCTCACGCCGCCCGGTGGCATCGAAGAGGCACAGCTCCACCTTGGTCGCATTTTCCGAAAACAGTGAAAAGTTGACGCCCTCACCATCCCAGGTGGCGCCGCGTGGATAGGGATTGCCAGGCCAGACGGCCGTCATTGCGGGGACAGGAAGAGCACGCCCAGCGGCGGCAGGGTCAAGGTCAAAGAGTGCGGCCGCCCGTGCGTACTGTGGTCGCTCGCCAGCACCAGGCCCTGATTGCCCTGGCCACTGCCGCCGTAATCGGTGGCGTCGCTGTTGAGGCATTCGCGCCACTGGCCACCGCGTGGCACGCCGACCCGATAGTCGCGGCGCACGACCGGAGTGAAGTTGCAGATCACCAGGACGAGCGTGCCGCGCGTGCGGTCCTTGCGCAGAAACGACAGCACGCTCGAATCCGCGTCATTGCAATCCACCCACTCGAACCCTTCCGGAACGAAGTCCTGCTCGTACAGCGCGGGCGTATCCCGATAGAAGAGGTTCAGGTCACGCACCCAGCGCTGCGCGCCCGCATGCAGCGGATACTGCAGCACGTGCCATTCGAGACTGCCGTCGTGCTGCCACTCGCGTTTCTGACCGAACTCGCAACCCATGAAGATGAGCTTCTTGCCCGGATGCCCCCACATATACCCGAACAGCAGGCGCAGATTGGCGAACTGCTGCCATTCATCGCCTGGCATCTTGCCGATCAGCGAGCCTTTGCCGTGCACGACCTCATCATGCGACAGGGCCAGCACGAAGTTTTCGGTGAATGCGTACCAGATCGAGAAGGTGATCTGATTGAAATGATGACGCCGGAACAGCGGATCTGTCTGGAAGAACTTCAAGGTGTCGTGCATCCAGCCCATGTTCCACTTCAGTCCGAATCCCAGGCCGCCCAGGTAGACCGGTCGCGACACCTGGGGCCACGCCGTGGATTCCTCGGCAATGGTCTGGGTGCCGGGATGATCACGATAGATGGCCTGATTCAGCGACTTCAGGAAGTCGCGAGCCTCAAGATTCTCGTGGCCGCCGAACGTATTCGGGATCCACTCGCCGGCCTTGCGGCCGTAATCCAGGTACAGCATTGAGGCGACCGCATCCACGCGCAGCGCATCGGCGCGGTAGGTCTGCAGCCAGTACAGTGCATTGCTGCCGAGGAAATTGCGCACCTCGGCGCGGCCGTAGTTGAAGATGGAGCTGTTCCACTCCGGGTGAAACCCCTGGCGCGGGTCGGCGTGTTCGTACAGATGAGTGCCATCAAAGAACGCCAGGCCGTGCTGATCGCTTGGGAAGTGGGACGGCACCCAGTCGAGGATCACGCCGACGCCCATGGCATGCAGGTGCTCGATGAGATACATGAGATCCTGCGGCGTCCCGTAGCGCGAGGAGGGGGCGAAGTAGCCGGTGATCTGGTAGCCCCAGGAGCCGAAGAACGGATGCTCCATGACGGGCATCAGCTCGACATGCGTAAAACCCATCTCGACCACGTAGTCGGCCAGCTCATGCGCGACTTCACGATAGTTGAGGGAGCGGTTGCCATCCGTCGGGACGCGGCGCCATGAACCCAGATGCACTTCGTAGATTGACCAGGGGGCATCGAGGGCATTGACTCGCGCACAATTGCGCTGCCACTCGATGTCTTTCCATTCGTAACCGTTGTCCCAGACCACCGCGCCGGTGCGCGGCGGCTCCTCGCACATGAAGGCGTACGGATCGCTCTTCGCCACCGCGTAGGCGGCATACCGCGAGCGTACGAAGTACTTGTAGATGGCGCCCTTGCCGACCTGCGGAATGAACAGTTCCCAGATTCCCGAATCATCGGGGCGCACGACCATCGGATGCGCGTCCTGGTTCCACGCATTGAAGTCGCCGATCACATGCACGGCCGCTGCGTTGGGCGCCCAGACCGCAAAGCGCGTACCCTCGATACCATCCAGAGTCTGCGGGTGCGCCCCCAGCTTGTCGTAGGCGCGGAAGAAGGTCCCTTCGCGGAAGTGGTAGATGTCGGTGTCGGTCAGCTCGCTCATGAGTTCGATCGTACACTTTTGGGTGTCGCTTGTTGGGCCATTGCTGATTGGATTATTGTTGTAGGAATTCCTTAGCTTGTACTCAGGGCAATGACTGATAGCACTGATACTGGGCAGACCGTTGCGTCGCGTGCACTAGTGCCGGTCATCATCGGCCACCGCGGTGCCAGCGGGTATGTTCCCGAGCACACCCTGCTGTCGTATTTCCTCGCGATCCAGCAGGGGGCGGACTTCATCGAGCCGGACCTGGTCAGCACCCGCGACGGGGTACTGGTCGCGCGTCATGAGAATGAAATCGGCACCACCACCGATGTCGAAAATCATCCGGAGTTCGCCGAACGTCGCCTCACCAAGGTTGTCGATGGGGTCGGCGTCGAGGGCTGGTTCACTGAGGACTTCACCCTCGCGGAACTGAAGACGCTGCGGGTCCGCGAGCGCATCGCGCCGCTGCGGCCGGCGAACGCACGCTTGGACGGCCAGCTTGAAATTCCGACGCTCGATGAGATACTCGAACTGGCCCATGGCACCGATGTCATGCGGGCGCATGCGGCGCGCGCACGGCACGAGCCGACTCCGCGACGCATCGGTATCTATCCTGAGACCAAGCATCCCAGTTATTTTGCAAGCATCGGTCTGGCGCTGGAGGAGCCATTGCTGGCCACGCTGGCTCGCCACGGCTATGAAGGCCGCGAGGCTCCGGTATTCATTCAGTCCTTCGAGACCGGCAATCTGCAGATGCTGCGCACACACACGGAGATTGCGCTGGTGCAGCTGGTCGCGGCCTGCGGGGCGCCCTTCGACTGGGTGCTCGCCGGCGATTCACGCAACTATGCCGGCATGATCACGCGGCGCGGCCTGGAACAGGTCGCGCAATACGCCGATGCGTTGGGAGTCGAGAAGACACTGGTGATTCCCCGCACGGCGCAGCACACCTTAGGATCGCCGACACCGCTGATCGATGATGCACATGCGCTGGGGCTGCTGGTGCATGCCTGGACGTTCCGCGCCGAGAATCATTTTCTACCGGCAGCGCTGCGCCAGGGTACGAACCCGGCGGATCTTGGCGACCTCGCCGGTGAACTGACGCCGTATCTGAAGGCAGGCCTGGATGGCATTTTCATCGACCAGCCGATCCTCGCAGTGCGCACGCGCGACGCGCTGTTGACGACCCGCGAGCCCTCCTAAGGTCGACGCCGGCCCTTCGCGCCGACAAACAGCAAAGAGCCGTCTGCGGCGCGCGTACTGTCGCTGGCAGGATCCGTGGCGCCTTCCAGCAGCAGCCGGGCCTTGGTGGCCGCAGCTTCCGCGGTCTGCGGCGCGATCTGCATTTCCACGGCTTCGGAGAGCAGGAAGCCCTGTACCGTGATGGGTCCGCACTGCCCCAGCAGCGCCAGCTGTCCGGGGCGTTCGACGCCCTCGGCCACCACTTCCAGTCCGAGTCCATGGCACAGTGCGATCACCGAGCGGGCGATGGCGGCGGAGCGCGGGCTGCGGTCGATTCCCTCGATCAGGGTCCGATCCAGCTTCACGCGGGTGATCGGCAGCTGCGCGAGCGAGGCCAGCGAGGAATACCCCGTGCCGAAGTCATCCAGAGCCACGGCGACACCCAATGTCCGCAGCCGCTGCAGAGCAACGAGGGTCGCCGGCCCGGTCTGGATCACCGTCTCCGTGATCTCGACCTCCAGCGCATTGCCCGGCAACCCCGTCACCGAGAGCGCCTCGATGACGTGGTCCACGAAGCTGCCGTCCAGCAACTGCATGGCCGAGACATTGATGGCCACACAGGCGTTGTGCCAGCCCATGGCCCGCCAGGCCTTGACGGTGGAGGTTGCCGAACGCAGCGCCCAGGTGGTCAGTTCGCGCATCAGGCCGGTAGCCTCGGCTATTTCAATGAACTCGCTGGCACTGGCGATGCGGCCATCGGCCTTGCGCCAGCGCAGCAGAGCCTCGACACCGACGGCCTGCATCGTGTGCAGTGCGACCTGCGGCTGGTACATCAGCAGCAGATCCCCGGCCTCCACGGCGCGCCGCAATGCCTGCTCGAGCCGGAAGCGGTGCGCGGCCACGTCATACAGTTCCGGTGTGTACAGCGCATAGCGGTTGCGGCCGAGGTCCTTGGCATGGAACAGCGCCACGTCGGCCGTGCGCAACAGCGCATCGGCGTCGCGCGCGTGATCCGGAAAGATCGTCGCCCCGACACTGGCACTGGTGGACAACTGGCGCCCGTCCACGGCGAGCGGCTTCTGCAGTGCCTCGATGACCTTCGCGGCCTGCTCGCAGACATGCTCGGCGCTCAGTGCATCTTCGATCAGCACCGTGAACTCATCCCCGCCGAGGCGGGCGATGAAGGCCTGGCTCCCCAGTGCTTCCTGCAGTCGAAAGCCCACCATCTGCAGCACCCGATCGCCGAACCTGTGGCCCAGTGTGTCGTTGACGGATTTGAAGTTATCCAGGTCCACGAACAGCAGTGCGATCCGGGTCCCGCTGTGCGTCGCGGTGTTGAGTGCGGCCGATAAGCGGGCGGCGAGGTGCCGGCGATTGGGCAGTTCGGTCAGCGGGTCATGATGAGCGAGGTGGTGCAGGGCGCGGGTGCGGTCCTCGACGTGCTGTTCCAGCACTGCCTGATGCGCGCGCAGTCCGCCCTCCGCGGCGCTGATCTTGCCGGCCATTGCATTGAAGGCATCGGCGAGTTCCGCGATTTCAGCCGATCCGCTGCTGCGCGCGGTGACGGCGCGTTCACCGGCCGCGAGGCGCCGAGTGGCCACCGTGAGTCTTTTGACCGGTACCGAGATACGCAGCGCCAACACCAGCGATACGAGCACGACCACCAGCTCGACGGTGATGCCGGTCGCGACCAGGGCATGCTGTGCGTTATTCGCTGCCTGCGCCGCACGTTGCGCCGCAGCTGCCAGGGCATTGCGTGCCGGGGCCTGCAGCAGGGTCTGTGCATCGCTGATCAGCTGCGCGCCATTGCGCAGGAAGTCATGGCGATTACGCTCATTGCTGGCATCGAAGCGGTTGACGGCGTTGCGCAGACTCACCGCATTCTTGAAGTCCTCGCGAATGATCTCCATCCAGGCCGCGCCCGGAGAGCGCATCAGTTCGGCGTTGTTGCGATCGAGGGCTGCAGCGAAATCACGTTCGGCGCGTGCCCCGTTCTCGCCCAGATCCACGACCGCGCGCAGCGCCGCCGCGGCCTGGGACAGTTCCACCAAGGATTTGCGCGCCACCACCTGGGTGGTGTCGATCGAAAGTCCGGCGCCGCCGGCATTCGCAATACGCCGCCCTTCGGCCTCCAGCAACTGGTGACGCTCACTCAGCCACTGCTGACGCTGTCCGGATTTGCCGGCGAGGTCGCGGCCGGCCGTGAGGTGCGCGCTGATCTGCTCCTTGAGCAGCTTCTGGCCGCGATCCAGCGGTTCGACAAACGAGGTATCCATGGCCTGGCGCAGATCGGCGGTTGCCGCTTCCAGATTGGCCTGGTCGGAACGCTTAGCCTCAGTTGAATTGCCTTCCGGCCCCAGCGACTCCTCGACCTGGCGGTCGAATGCCGCCAGCTTTTCGATGATGGCGCCCGCGCGCCGCGCCTCAGGCTCGTAACGCAGCTGCAGGGAATTCACGGCCTCAACGGCCGTGTGCGTGATGCGGTCGGTGACGACCTGGCCGACGAGTACCACCGCGCCCATGATGGCCATGCCCAGCGCCAAATGGGCGCCCACGCCCAGCCGCCAGGCGTGCCGGCGTGGAGCGGGGTCGGGGGCCGTCTCAACGTGCGGCTGCATCAGGCTCTTCCCAAGCATGAGACATAAGCCTGTAACCTATGATTACGGGTGCTATGCCAAGACGCACATGCTGCCAGAGGAAAGCCCATCTGTCCGTGGCCGACATCGCAGAAGTCGCTCAGAAATGGCGTTGCTTTATACTGGCCATATGACAGAACTTGCGGATACTTTCGATTCGGCCTTTGCCAAGGCGGTGGACCTTGGCAACCGCCTGGCAGACAAGGATAAGGACGCGGACCTGTGGGATATCGCCGATGGGCTGCTGGCCGGCGCTCTCCAGTACTGGCTGTATTCCCGTCAACCCTGCGGCGACCCGCGCTGCCAGGACTGCATGCCCATCAGCACCGCCGAGGGGCGGATGGCCGAGCTGAAGCGCCTCGTGGACCAGCTTTCTGCGGAAAGCGAATACTTTCACACCCCCACTGACGCCAATGCCGGACGCGCCTGAGGGCGATCCGGCCACTTCCGTGGCCATCATCGGAGCGGGTCCCTGCGGCCTGTTTCAGGTGTTCGAGCTGGGCCTGCTCGGCATTCAGGCCCATGTGTTCGACTCCCTCAAGGTCGTGGGCGGACAGTGCGCGGAGCTGTATCCGGATAAGCCGATCTACGACATACCGGCCCTGCCGGTGTGTGGAGCGCAGGAACTCGTGGATCGGCTCATGCAGCAGATCCACCCCTTCAAGCCCCGGTTTCACCTCGGAGAGGAGGTCACGACCGTACTGCCGGATGGGGCGGGCCGCTTCACGGTGGGTACGGCCGGCGGCACCGAAGTAACCGTCGGCGCGGTGGTCATTGCCGCTGGCCTGGGTGCCTTTCAGCCGCGCCGCTTCGGGGTACCCGGAGCGGAGGTATTTGAGGGCCGGCAGATCCAGTACCGGGTACGCGACGCCCAGCAGCTGGCCGGTCAGCGACTGGTCATCTTCGGTGGCGGCGACTCGGCGCTGGATTGGGCGGTGGCACTGGCACCGGCTGCCCGCAGCGTGACGCTCGTGCATCGGCGCGAGCATTTTCGTGGCGCGCCGGCCACGGTCGCGCGCATGCGGGAACTTCAGGCCGCCGGGATGCTCCACCATATCGAAGGGACTGCCGAGTCCTTGCTCCAAGATGGCGAGGTACTGCACGGGGTGCAGGTCAAGGGCAATGACGGCAGCCAACATGAGGTGCATGCCGACCAGATCCTGGTGTTTTTCGGCTTGCATCCGAAGCTCGGCCCGATTGCGCAGTGGGGTCTGGCCCTGGAGCGCAAGGCACTCGCGGTGGACACCGAGCAGTTTCAAACCAACGTGCCCGGCATCTTTGCCGTGGGTGACATCAATACCTACCCGGGCAAGAAAAAGCTCATTTTGTCCGGTTTCCACGAGGCCGCGTTGGCGGCCTTCGGCATCCAGCACTACCTGTTTCCGCAGAAGAAACAGTTCCTGCAGTACACGACCACCAGTCCGATCATGCACAAACGCCTGGGTGTCCCGGATTGAACCATTCGCCACCGCGTGCGGTACTCATCTGGCTGATGCAAAATACCGCCCCCGCTTCGCCAATTTATCCAATAACCGATCTGTTCCCGTTAAGGAGTCACCGATGATCCGTAGACATTCTGTTCTGGCCGCGATGGCGCTTGCCACAGTGTTTCTGGCAGGAGGCACTCACGCCGCGTTCGCAGCCGACAAGGTGTGCAAGCTCGAGATTAGCGGCAATGACGCCATGCAGTACGACAAGAAGGAACTCGATGTCGCGGCCGATTGCACCCAGGTCGAACTGACGCTCACCCACACGGGCAAGCTGCCCGCCGCTGCCATGGGCCACAACTGGGTGCTGGTGAAGACCCCGGATGTAACCGCGGTGGCCAACGCCGGCATGTCGGCGGGGCTTGCCAACAACTACCTGACGCCCAATGATCCGCGCGTCATCGCCAGCACCAAGACCATCGGCGGTGGCCAGAGCACTTCGGTCACATTTGCGACCTCCAAGCTGACCAAGGGCGGCGACTACACCTTTATGTGCACCTTCCCCGGTCACTACGTGATCATGAAGGGCGTATTCAAGTTCGGCTGATTGCATGGATCAGCGAATCGCTGATCTGCTCGCCTTGCTCGAGCTTGAGACGCTCGAGGTCAACCTGTTTCGCGGCGAAAGCCGCGACATAGGCAGTCCGCAGGTGTTCGGGGGCCAGGTGCTCGGACAGGCCCTCAACGCCGCTTCGCGCACCGTGAGCGGCCGCACGGTGCACTCCCTGCACGCATACTTTCTGCGCCGTGGGGACTTCAAGGCGCCGATCATCTACCAGGTGGATCGCAGCCGCGACGGGCACAGTTTTTCCAATCGCCGTGTCGTCGCGATCCAGCACGGCGAACAGATCTTCAACATGACGTGCTCATTCCAGGTCGCCGAGTCGGGCCTGGAGCATCAGGTGCCCATTCCGGAAGTGGCGCCGCCGGAAGAACTGGCCGATACCTCGCGCGTGCCACCGGAACTGCTCGCGAAATTGCCCGAGCGGATGCAGCTGCTGCTGCAGACCCCGCGCCCGTTTGAATTTCGCGCCGCAGGTCCTTTGGGCGCAAAGCCCGCAGCCAGCGGCGCCCCCTCCCGTCGGGTCTGGTTCAGGGCGGTGGCGGCGGTACCCGAAGATCAGACCCTGCAGCGTTGCCTGCTTGCCTACGTGTCCGACTTCCATCTGCTGGAGACCGCCACGCTACCGCATGGCATTTCGCACCTGAGCGGCAAGGCGCAGGTGGCGAGTATCGATCATGCGATGTGGTTTCATCGTTCACTGCGGGTGGATGACTGGCTGCTGTATGACGTCGAGAGTCCGAGTGCGTCCGGGTCGCGTGGCTTCGCCCGTGCCAATGTATTTGCGCGTGACGGCACCTTGGTTGCCAGCACCGCGCAGGAAGGACTGGTGCGGCTGACGGATCCGGCGCGGTGAAAATCAGCGTTGCCGGTCTGATTCTCAGCCTGTACGTCGGCGCCGTGCTGGCCGCGGGACCGGCGCCGAAGGGATCTGCGCAGACACCTGCCGAAATTACCGACCTGATGCGACTTTGGTCCGGTGTCCATGACAGCGCCGTGCAGGTCATCCTCGATGATCACTCCCCGCAGGCCGCCGCCGCGGATGTATCGCGCCTGCGCACCGTCATCGAGCCGGTCGATCTGCCGTGGCTCGGACCGACGGTGCTGTACGAGGAGGAAACGCTGCACGAGGTGCCCGGCGCGCCGCGGCGACAGGTATTGCTGCGCCTGTCGATCGATTCCCAATTGCGCCCGCAGCGCATCCGGGTGCGACAGTACACCTTCAAGGATCCGGGCCAATGGCGTGGGTTCTTTGCCGATGCCCAGGCGCAGCAGACCCTGCGTCGCGCGGACATCGAGACGATGCCGGGTTGTGACCTGCTGCTCAGGCGCGACGGCGATCAGTTCCGGGGCGGAACACTGGGTCGCGGCTGCGTGTGGCCGGCGACGGACCCGCAGCGCTATGTGGATCACAGCGTGCAGGTGGGCGAGAGCCTGTACTGGTTCCGCACGCGCCTGTTTCGCTTCGAGGATGACGCGCTGGTGCAGGAGAGCGCCGGCTATGACTGGCCGGCACTGCATCTGGCCCGGCTGTACAGCTGTCAGATCCGCTGGTCCGCAACCGGGCAGCCGGCCGATCTGTCACCGCTGCTGAGTGTCGATGTCGCGGATCACGGGGGGCAGGCCGATTTTTCGCTGCCCGACGGTCGCGCGTTTCGCCTCATCCTGCACAGCGACGACTGGCCATTTGATGCGAGTAATCAGGCGCTGATCCTGATCTTGCAGGATCTCTCGCCGGGAGGGGCCACCGTGCGCAGCTGGACCCCCTCGGTTGCCCGACAGGTCACCGCCGCCATGAAGGTCATGGATGCGCGCTGCGCCCCTATCGCGGCACCAGCGAATCTATCGCCTGCATCACAGTCGTATTGAAGCGCCGGCTGTCATCGAGCATGGCAAAACTGTCATCGCCGGTGAGAGTGATGACCCGCAGTTGCGGCACCGCTTTACGCAAGCGTGCCTCATCCACCGCGCCACCCAGGTCCGAATCAATCACAACGATCGGGATCTTCACCGCGGACAGCACCGACGCGTAGTCGAGTCTGTTCAGCTCGGTGAGCGTGGCCAACCCACGCGTCGGCGCACTGTGCGCCGCCAGCTCCGCCACAGTGCGCACCACGGCCGGATCGGTCTGCGCATGGAACAGCGTCCCGGTGACAAACTGCCGCGTGGCGGCCGCAAAATCGGTGCGGAACGGCTGCAGGTACTGATCGACCTGTGAGGGCGCGGGCGCGGGCTGGCCGATGGTGCGAAAGGTTTCCGCCCCGATGATGCCGGCCACCCGCGCACCGATCAGGGGCGCCGCTTCGAGGGCAACCGGGCCCCCCAGACCGTCACCCACCAGAATGACGCGGGCCTGCGGCAGCCGGGCGACCACTGCGGCGACATCCTGTGCGAAGCCCGCCAGTGACCAGGTCTGTCGATTCGTTCCTGAGGCACCCGCACCGCCCAGATCCAGCGTCACCACCGTGTGCTGAAGCGCCAGGGGTGCCAGCTGCTCGCGCCAGATCGAAGAGTCGGTGGCCCAGCCGTGTATGAGCACGACGGCCGGTTCCCCATGACCATATTGGCGCCAGGCGATCATCACGCCATCAGCCGAAGGGATGAACTGCGTGGCCGCAGCCGGCAGCGACGCCGCAGCACCCGGCGCACTGAGCGCCGGCGCGCTGCCGCCGTCGGTGGGGCCGACGCCCGGATGAGTCGGCCCGCAGGCGGTGATGGCCGCCAGTGCGGCGTACACAGGCACTCGGGAGATTTTCACTTCACTCTTCAGCGCGCTTGGAGGATTTTCCCGGGATTCATGATCCCGTTGGGGTCGAAGGCGTGCTTGATGGCCCGCATCAGATCCAGTTCTACTGGCGGCGCATAGCGGGCAAGCTCCTCGACCTTCAGCTGCCCGATGCCATGCTCGGCACTGAAGCTGCCGCCAAATTCATGCACCATCTCATGGATCGCCCGTTGCACCGCTGGGGCGCGGGCCAGGAACGCCTGCGCCGGTGCCAGCGGATCCTGATTCAGATTGAAGTGCAGATTGCCATCCCCGACGTGTCCGTAGGCAATCAGTCGCCCCTCGGGAACATGGCGGTTGAGCCACTCGGTGGCCTGCTGCACGAACTGCGGCAGGGCGGCTACCGGGACCGAAATGTCATGTTTGAGGCTTGCGCCATCAAGGCGCTGGGCGCGCGGAATGTTCTCGCGCAGGAACCAGAAGCTGGCGGCCTCGCGGCCGCTTTGCGCGATGGCGGCATCCTGTACCAGGCCGGCGCCATGTGCCCGGGCCAGGACATCCTCGAGCACGGTGTCCAAGGGCTCATCGGCGCGCGGCGAAGTCAGTTCGCACAGTACGTACCAGTCATGGCGCTCGGACAACGGATCCAGCGCCGGAGGAATGTGCCGCACGGTCAGGTCCACGGCCAGACGCGGAATCAGTTCGAAGGAACTGACCCGATCGCCACTGTGAGTGCGCAGTTGGCTGAGCAGTTCCACCGCGGCGTGCACGCCCGACACCGCGACAAAGGCGGTCGCGACACTGCGGATCGCGGGAAACAGTTTGAGGGTCGCGGCGGTAATGATGCCGAGCGTGCCTTCGGCGCCCAGGAACAGGGATTTCACATCGTAGCCGGTGTTGTCCTTGCGCAGGCTCGTCAGGCGGTCGAGCACCCTGCCGTCGGGCAGCACCACTTCAAGTCCCAGTACCAGATCGCGCATCATGCCGTAGCGCAGGACATTGGTGCCACCGGCGTTGGTCGACAGATTGCCGCCTATCTGGCAGCTGCCCTCGGATCCGAGGCTCAAGGGAAAGAACCGTTCGGCATCCGCCGCGGCCCGCTGCACCTGCGCCAGCACGCATCCGGCTTCGGCCGTCAGCGAGTAGTTCAGAGGATCGATTGCGCGGATCCGGTTCAGCCGGCTCAAGGAGACGATGACCTGGCTACCCGAAGCATCGGGCGTGGCTCCGCCGCAATAACTGGTGTTACCCCCCTGCGGCACGACACCCAGACGGTGTGTGTTGCAGAACGCCAGAGTGGCCGCGACCTGCTCGACGGTGCGCGGCAGGATCAGGGCCGCCGCGCTGCCATGATACAGGCCGCGGTGATCGACCAGCAGCGGTGCCAGATCATGCGCATCGGTGCGGACACTATCGGCCCCGAGCAGGCCGGTGAGTTGAGCGATCGCAGCTGCGCTAGCGGCCGGCTCGCTCACTCGTCCTCGTCTTCATCCTCATCTTCGTCTTCATCGTCGTCGTCATCATCATCCCAGTCGTCGTCCTCGTCCTCATCCTCGTCTTCATCCTCATCCTCGTCCTCCTCGGACTCGGACCAGCCCTCCGGCGCGGTGGTCTTCTCAAGATCCATTTCGTGCCAGGCTTCGATGTCGAGTTCCTCGATATCTCCATCCACGTATTCGATTTCGACGAGTTCGGAGTCCTCGTCTACCGACAGCACGCGGAAGGACTCCTCTTCTTCGATGTTCTGGTACCACTGTCCTGCTGCCGGTTCGTAATCTCTGCTCACCGCTTTGGTCCTCGAGGGCTCAACTGGTTAAAGGCGCCCGTCAGTTTAAGGGGGGATTGTTGCGGGTGGCAACGTCATCGGGCCTCGGATTCGCCCCCCCGGCGCCGATCCCGTATAGTTTTTACCATGAGCGCCACAGGTGAGAATGTCGTGTCCCCGCTGCTTGCTGCCCGACGCATTGTCGTCAAGGTGGGTTCGGCCCTGCTGGTCGACCCGGAAACGGGCCTGCTGCGGCGGGATTGGATGACCGGGCTGGTCGAGGACCTGATACGTCTGCGGCAACGCGGGCAGCAGGTCATCCTGGTTTCCTCCGGCGCGATCGCCCTGGGCCGACGTGAGCTGGGGCTTGCCCCGGGAGCCCTGCGACTGGATGAGAGTCAGGCTGCAGCCGCCGTGGGGCAGATCCGCCTGGCGCATGCCTACAAGGAGTTGCTGGGCGAACATGGCGTCACCGTGGCGCAGGTGCTGCTGACACTGGAGGACAGCGAACAGCGGCAGCGTTATTTGAACGCGCGTGCCACGCTCGAATCGCTGCTGGCCTTGGGGGCATTGCCCGTCATCAACGAGAACGACACGGTGGCCACGGCCGAGATCCGCTACGGAGACAATGATCGGTTGGGCGCCCGCGTCGCGCAGATGGCGGCGGCGGACTGCCTGGTACTGCTTTCGGATGTCGAGGGCCTGTTCACGGCCGACCCGAACCGCAATCCCGACGCCCGCTTCATCGCCCGGGTCACGGCGGTGACGCCGGAGATCGAAGCGATGGCAGGCCGCTCGGCCTCGGCCGTGGGCTCCGGCGGCATGACGACCAAGATCGTTGCGGCCAAGATCGCGGTCGCCGCCGGTTGCCATATGTGCATCGCAACGGGACACCCCGCGCACCCGGTGCGGCGACTGGAAGAGGGCGGCCGGTGTACCTGGTTTGTGCCCTCCGAGACGCCGGTGGCGGCACGCAAGCAATGGATCGCCGGGACCTTGCGTCCGGCCGGTGCCTTGAGCATCGACGCGGGTGCGCTCAAGGCGCTGAATGCAGGCAAGAGCCTGCTTCCGGCCGGTGTCGTGCGCCTGGCGGGCCGCTTTGAGCAGGGTGACACCGTGAGCATCCTTGCATCCGACGGCACCGAGGTGGCGCGTGGCATCAGCGCCTATGCGGATGGCGATGTCGCCCGCATCATGGGGCGTAAGTCCGCAGAAATTGAAAGCATCCTGGGTTATTGCAGCGGCGATGCCCTGGTGCACCGGGATGATCTGGTGATTCTGCGCAAGGATTGGCAGGTGCAGCCCGCTCAGGAGGCCTCGTGAGTACCGCGCAGAATGAAATGTTGGATGACCTCATGCGCCGGATCGGCCAGGCGGCGCTGGTGGCGGCCGATGCGCTCAGTCTTGCCAGCACGCAGACCAAGAATCAGGCGCTGCGCGCAGCGGCGGGCGCCATCCGGTCCCACAGGGCCGAAATTCTCGCCGCCAATGCCCAGGATCTGGCCCGGGCGCGCGAACGGGACCTCGGCGCAGCGCTACTGGACCGGCTGGAACTCAACGACAAACGCGTCGAGTCGATGGCCCGGGGACTGGAGGACATCATCGAGCTGGCCGATCCGATCGGCTCCGTTTCGGCTCACTGGACACGGCCCAACGGCCTGGATATTTCGCGGGTGCGCGTGCCGCTCGGCGTCATCGGCATCATCTACGAGAGCCGGCCCAATGTAACGGCCGATGCCGGCGCGCTGTGCCTGAAGTCGGGCAACGCGGTGATTCTGCGCGGCGGCTCGGAGAGCGAGCGCTCCAATCGCGCCGTTCACGCCTGCCTGGTGGCGGGGCTGATGGCCGCCGGTCTGCCCGAGTCGTGCATCCAGCTGGTACCGACGACGGATCGCGCCGCGGTGGGCCTGATGCTGAGCGGCATGAATGATTTCATCGATGTACTCGTGCCCCGCGGCGGCAAGAGCCTGGTGGCGCGGGTGCAGAAGGAAGCGCGCATCCCGGTGATCGGCCATCTGGAGGGCAACTGCCACGTATACGTAGACCGGGACGCGGATCTGACCATGGCGCGCGCCATCGTGCTGAATGCGAAGTTGCGGCGTACCGGCATCTGCGGTGCGGCCGAGACCTTGCTGGTGGATCGTGCGTGCATCACGACGCACCTCGGGCCGCTCGTCACGGATCTGCTGGAAGCCGGTTGCCAAGTGCGCGGCGATGCCACCGTGCAGCAAGTCGATGCCCGGGTCCGCGCCGCGACCGAGGAGGACTGGTACACCGAGTATCTGGATTCGATCATTGCCGTGCGGGTTGTGGCTGGCGTGGATGAAGCCATCGCGCATATCGCGCGCTACGGTTCGGCGCACACCGAATCGATTGTGACCGCCAATGCCGCGACGGCCGCCCGTTTTCTGGCGCGGGTGGACAGCGCCATCGTGCTGCACAATGCCTCCACGCAGTTCGCCGACGGCGCAGAGTTTGGAATGGGCGCGGAGATCGGCATTTCGACCGATCGGTTCCACGCCCGCGGGCCGGTCGGGGTCGAGCAGCTGACCAGTTACAAGTACGTCGTGCGCGGCACCGGGCAGCTTCGGCCTTGAGGTCTACGCCTGGTGGGCCAGCAGGCCGCGCAGACCACCTGTCAGGGAGACCACCTCCGTGAAGCCCCGCTCCTGCAGGGTCTGGGCAGAGGCGAGACTGCGCCGACCGGTGGCGCACACCAGCAGGAAGCGTTCGTTCTTGGACACACTGATATCGTTACGCAGCAGCTGCTGCATGGGCATGAGACGGATGCCGGTACCCGGCAACGGCTCCTCGGCGACTTCATGCGGTTCGCGGATGTCGATCACCGCGTAGCCGGCCGCCTGCGCTGCCTGCAGCGACTCAAACTCAATTTCCTGCGCGGTGTTCGGGACCGCCGAGGGGGCCGGAATGCGGGCGCAGCGGCCCGAAGCGCACACGGCGGCGCGCCGCGCCTTCATCCGTGAAATCTGCAGGGTCAGCAGATCCATCACCAGCAGTTCGTCCCCCAGTTGTCCCGGTAAACCCAGCAGGATCTTCAGCGCCTCGAGCGCCTGCAGGCTGCCGAACACACCGGGCACGGGCCCCAGGACTCCGGCCTCGGCGCAATTGCCGACCAGGCCGTCACGAGTGGCCTGCGGCCAGATGCAGCGCAGGCAGGCGCCATGTGCATCCGGGCGGATCACCTGCAGCTGCCCCTCATACTGATAGATGCTGGACAGAATGGCCGGCTTGCGCGCGCTCACGCACGCATCATTGATCAGGAACTTGGTGCTGAAATTGTCGGTGCAATCGATGACCAGATCCCAGGCTGACAGCACTTCGGCCGCATTGGCTGCGCTCAGGCGCAGGCCGTATACCTGCACCTCGACATCCGGATTCAGCGCGCGCAGTCGCGAGGCTGCCAGCTGTGCCTTGGGCTGTCCGATGGCATCGAAACTGTAGAGCGGCTGGCGATGCAGGTTCGAGGCCTCGAGCTTATCGGAGTCGACGATGCCGATGCGGCCGATGCCGGCGCCCGCCAGATAGCTCAAGACCGGCACGCCAAGTCCACCGGCTCCCACGACCAGGACGCGCGCGGCGCGCAGTTTGGCCTGGCCTTCGGCGCCGACCTCCTTCAACGCCTGCTGGCGCGAGTAGTCGGCGGTGGGGCTGCCCGTCGTGGATTCGGCATGCGCGTGGTGGTGCTCGTGGCCCGCCTCATGCACATGATCGGGTACGACCGCCGCGCAGCGTTCGCAGTTCACCCAGCCGGAGTCACCATTCAGGTAGTGCTCCTTCTTCCAGATCGGGACGCGATGTTTGACCTCGTCGATGATGTAGCGGCAGGCGAGAAAGGCCTCCTGCCGGTGCCGTGCGCTCGCGCCGACCCACACCGCCATCTCGCCCAGCTGCAGATCACCGACGCGATGTACGCAAGCGGCGTGTTCGACGCCGAAGCGTTCCACGGCCTCCGCGATGATGCGCTCGCCTTCCTTGCTCGCCAGCAATTCGAAGGCCTCGTATTCCAGATGCCGTACCTGCTGACCTTCATTGTGATCGCGTACCCAGCCTTCGAACGAGGCATAGCCGCCGCAGGCCGGGTCAATCACCTTGCGGCGTTCGACCTCGGTGTCGATGGGTGTCGTGGCGAAACTGAAGGTCTTCACGATGGGCCGCTTACAATCAGCCGCCGGCCACGGGCGGAATGAATACGACGGCGTCGCCCTCGACCAGCGGCTGGGACCAGTCGCTGAACTCGGCATTGATGGCGACGCGCAAGCTCTCGGACCCGAGCGAGAACGGATGGCGCCGCTGCAGTTCCGCGTACAGGTCGCGCGGCGTGCGTGCCGCAGTGGCTACGGTCTCTTCGCTGCGTCCGGCCTGCTCACGCAGAATGGCGTAATACTGCACTTTGATCTGCATTGAATCCCTTCCTTGGGGCGCGAGGAGTGTGCTGCCGGCCGAGGCGTACTCTTCGGGCGTGTTGATGTTGTCCAGCGCGCGCGGATCCGGCTGCTCCAGTATCAGGGCATCGGACTGAATCAAGAACTTGCGTGGACAGGACTTGCCGGCGCCGATGCGCTCGAGGATCGGTGCGGCACTGCGTGGCTCGTAGATGGCGCACAGCGGCTCAGGCAGCCCGTCATGGCTGGACCGATAGGCGGTGGCCAGGCGTGCCGGATCCCGATGCCCGACCAGGTGCGTCACGGTGCCCGCGTCAACATACGGCAGGTCGCAGCCCAGCACCAGCCAGGCCGCCTCCGGGGCGAGGGCCTGGGCGGCGGCAATGCCGGCAATGGGGCCCAGACCTGCATGGGCATCCACGACCTGGGGGTACTGCGCGCGCGCCTGCTCGGTGCGCTGATCCGGCCGCACCGATACGTAGGCCCGGTCGACACAGGAATTCAGCAATTCCATGGCGCGGTCGAGCTGATTTCTGCCCTGGTAGCTCAAGGTAGCCTTGTCACGCCGCATGCGTGTGCTGCGGCCTCCAGCCAGCACCAGGCCGTAAAGAGGGGGAGCCATGGCGGGATTTTACGGCCGGGAGGCCCGCCGGGTCGAACCGCGGCTGAAATCGTGTTTTCCGCCGGTTTTGGCCAGCAGCCGGATAGCGGTGATCTGAATATCGTGCGACAGGGCCTTGCACATGTCGTAGACGGTTAGGGCCGCGACGGTCGCACCGGTCAGTGCCTCCATTTCGACACCCGTGCGGCCGGAAACTGAGGCGGTGCACAGCACACGGACGCCGCCGGGGGCCGCAGCCACCTCCAGTTTGCAGTTGTCCAGGCTTAAGGGGTGGCAGAACGGAATCAGTTCCCAGGTGCGTTTGGCCGCCATGACCCCGGCAATGATCGCGGTGTCGAAGATCGGACCCTTCTTGGTGCGGTGGCCGCTCTTGCGCAGCGCCAGCAGCACGGCGCGCGGCAGGCGGATGCGCGCTTCGGCAGTCGCCACCCGCCGGGTGACTTCCTTGGCGCCGACATCGACCATGGTCGGTTGATTGCGAGCCGTCAGATGTGTGAGTCCCGATGCCATGTTCAACCGCCGATGTAGTACATCTCGACCTTGGGGTGATCGCCGCTGCTTTTGCGCAGGTTGGCGCGCAACTCACTGTAGCGGTCCTCGCGTCCGGACCAGACCTGACGGATAAGCTGCGCCAGCTCATCGTCCGTGGCGCCGGCCCGCAGTGGATCACGCAAGGTGGTGCCGTGGGCGGCGAACAGGCAGGTATACATGGCCCCATCGGAGGACAGGCGCGCGCGCGAGCAGTCGCCGCAGAACGCATGAGTGACCGAGGAAATGAAGCCCACTTCACCGCCGCCATCCGTGAAGCCGTAGCGGCGCGCGACTTCGCCGCGATAATTCTGCTCCAGCGGTTCGATCGGCCAGCGCGCCTTGATGAGCCCGACCAGCTCCTTGGAGGGGACGACCCGCTGTGCTTCCCAGTGGTTGCGGTTGCCCACGTCCATGTATTCGATGAAACGCACGATCACGCCGGTGCCGCGAAAGCGCTCGATCAGATCGAGCACCGTGTGGTCGTTCACGCCCCGTTGTATCACCGCATTGACCTTGATCGGTGTCAGGTCGGCGCGCCTGGCCGCCTCGATGCCGGCCAGCACTTCGTTGACGCCGCCGAAGCCACCGCTCATGCGGGCAAACACATCAGGATCCAGGCTGTCCAGGCTCACGGTGATGCGATTGAGTCCCGCGGCCTTCAGTTCCGCCGCATGGCGCTCCAGCAGGATGCCGTTGGTCGTCAGGGCGACATCGTCGACTCCGGCGATGCTGGTCAGATCACCGATGAGGTCGGCAAGATTCGCGCGCAGCAACGGCTCCCCGCCCGTGAGGCGGATCTTGCGCACGCCCTGGGCGACGAACAGCCGCGCCAGGCGCAGGATCTCCTCGAACGACAGTCGCTGCGAGGACTTCAGAAAGCGATAGCTCTCGTGGAACTGCTCGCGCGGCATGCAGTAGGGGCAACGGAAGTTGCAGCGGTCCATGACCGAAATGCGCAAGTCCCGCAGCGGGCGATCCAGCCGGTCACGCGGGCGCGGGGCATTGAGCGGGACAATGACTTCTTTGCTCGCCATGGCGCCATTATTTGGGCGTCATGGGGCGATTACCAGCGGAACAGTCGCGTTACGAACCCCTTCGGGTAGGTATTCGGTCCGGCCGGCAGCTCCACAAAGCCGTC
The DNA here is from genome assembly GCA_036498905.1 of Steroidobacteraceae bacterium. GTDB lineage: Bacteria > Pseudomonadota > Gammaproteobacteria > Steroidobacterales > Steroidobacteraceae > DAIDKA01. The sequence continues at coordinate 119,788 of DASYER010000032.1, forward strand.
GGTGCCGGCCAAGGAGGTGAAATCGCCCGAGCCATTGGTGAGTCGGGGTAGTGCCCAATCCCGGCCCCAATCGTCAACTTCGGTGCGAACTGGCACGAATTGCATGAATTTTGAGGTCACGGTCACGGGGGCAGCCAGCGGGATTTTGCGCACCGCCGGATTGCTTTCCCCCATGGCCGCCAGCAGCGCCGGTATGACATAGCGGCTCAGGCACACCAGGGTCGACACCGGGTTGCCGGGCAGGGCAAAGACCGCAGGCCCGGACTGTGCGACTCCAAACCACAGCGGCTTGCCGGGACGCTGCGCGACCTTGTGAAAGACCATTCGCACGCCCAGTTCGGTGAGCAGCCCGGGTACCAGGTCGAAGCGCCCCATGGATACGCCACCGCTGAGGATCAGGACATCGTGCGTGTCCAGGTGCTGCTTCAGACGGGCGCGCATTTGGGTGGGCTCGTCGCGCACGTGGTCATCGGCCACACGCTGGAAGCCGTGGCGGCGCAGGGCGGCAATGACGCCATAGACATTGGAGCGGCGGATCTGATGCGGCAGTACCGACTCGCCGGGTTCGATGAGCTCATTGCCGGTCGACAGCACGGCCAGCATCGGCTGCGCGCTGACCCGCACCCGGGCCATGCCGGCACTGGCCGCGATCGCAACTTCCGGGGGACTCAAACGCGTGCCTGCCGTCAGCAGCAACGCGCCCTGGCGCGAGTCCGTCCCACGCCGATGAACGTTGTCCCAGGCTTCGATGCTGACCTCGTCCTTCAGACGGGCAATGCCGCCGGCTACGGCGATCTCCTCCACGGGGACCACTGTGTCGCAGCCCAAGGGCAGGACTGCCCCGGTCATGGCCTCGAGGCAGCCGGTGCGCTGGCTTAAGGTGCGCTGGACGTCCCCTGCGGCCTGAATCCCTTCGATATCAAAAGTGCGCTGGCCCTCGCGCACGGCGGAACTGTCCAGTGCGATGCCGTCCATGGCGACCCGATCAAAGGGTGGCTGATCGCGCTCACCATAGATGTTCTCGCGCAGTACGGCGCCGGAACATTGCACCAGCGGCAGCGACTCGATCGGCAGACAGCGCAGATTCTCGCCGATCAGTCGATCAGCCTGCGCCGGGAGGATAAGTCCCGGCGCGCTGGCGTCACTGTGGGCAGGTACCGAGGTGTTCACCAATGGCGCGTCGCCTTCGGTTGCGGCGCGCCCGCTTCAGCTCTTGTGGGCGGCGTTGTAGGCCTTGATCTGCTCATTGAACCGTCCGGTCACGGCCGAGGCCTCATCCACAGCGGCATCGTTCTTCTGCGCCAGGACCTTGTCGAGGTCGGCTTTCTGCGCACTGACCTTGTCCTGAGCGGCCTTGTCCGATCCGGTGCTGCTGTCAATCTTCGCCACCGCGGCGTCGTGTTCCGACTTCAGGCAGTCGGTGTACTGCTTGATGAGATCGTTATAGGCACGCATGGTTTTCATTCCGGCGATCATCTCTTCCTTGGTCGCCTTGGTGCCGTCCGGAATCTTGTCCGGGGCCTTGGGGTAGCTGCAGGCGGCCGAGGCCTGTGTCGAGATGACCAGGGCAGCAAAAGCCAGCGAGGAGGCCAGCACGGTGGAACGGAACTTCATTTGGAACCCCCCTAAAGTGTAAGAATTTGTCGCATCCGAGCACCCGCTGCTCCGGGCCCCCCGTGCATATTAAGCGATTTCCGCGCGCACCCGGGCGTCGATGTCCCGGACCGCCGCCCAGGCCGAGTCCATGGCCCCCTGCTGCCATCCGCTCGCGAAACTGACCTGGTCTCCGATCATGTAGTGCCGGCCGTGCGCCGCCCGCAGGGTGGCAAAGTACTCACTGCGTCCGGCCGCCGTCCACAATGGTGCACAGCCTTGCAGGTAGCGCATCCGGCGCCACACCACGCTGACACCGTTCTCGACATATTCACCGTACCGGGGGTGTACCTTGCCGGCCTGGGCAACCGCCGCTGCCAGGCGCTGCGCCGCCGTCAGCTGTTCGAACCGTTGCGCCGCCTCGCCGCCGAATACATAGGCGCCCAGGACCACGCCCTTGGCTCCATGGATGCCATGGCCCGGGTACCAGATCTGGGTGATGTCCTGCGTAGTCCAGGACATGCCTCCGTAGATCTGCTCGGCCTCCCAGAAGCGCTCGCGCATCTGCAGGCCGATCTTGATCAGATTGCCCGGCTCCAGGCTGTCGAAGGCCTGCGCGTAGGCCGGATCGAAGTTATGTGCGACGCCGCGCATCAGATGCGCCGGTATGCCGTTGAGGCAGAAATCGCCAGTCTCGCTCTGCAAGCCCTTCGGCCCCTCAAAGGTGACCTCGACCTGTTTCTCGCGCAGCATGATCGAGCGCACCTGGCAGCCCGTACGCACGGGTGCGAGCTGCTTCTGGAAGCCACGGACCAGATTGTCCATGCCGCCCACCGGGGTGAGCATGGTCGGGGCCTGGTCCGGGGCCTCTTCGATGTTGATCAGCTGTGTCCACAGATGTATGCGCATCAGCTCTGAGAGGCCATGGGCCTCACGCAGCGGCAGCGGCAGTGTCGTATCGGTCCGCAGCACGGCGCGCAACTGCGGGTCGTAGCGGTTGTCCGCGTCCAGTCCCCCGAAAATGCGCAGAAACTCCAGCACGTTCTCGGCGTCGGACTGCTCCACAGGCAGATCCAGGCGCCCGGAGTGGTAGGCCTTCGCCGTGAGCTCCGCCAGGAATCCGCGCGTGTCGGCCATGCACTCGCGAACGCGGACGGGCCGCCCCGCGGCGATGGCCTCATCCTGGACCCAGGCATTGCGGTTCTGATTGACGAAGGGCTCCAGGGCAACGCCGAAATCGCGGCAGTAACCCAGTACCGAGGTATGCAGCGCGGAGATGCGTGCCGGACCTGCGTTCATGTACAGATCCGGATGGGCGTCGAAATGACACACCTGCGGCTGATCGATTTCATCGACCACATCGCCGTGGCGCAGCGTCAGGTTGCGTCCCCCGACGCGCTGCGAAGCCTCGAGAATCAGGCATTCGTAGCCCTTGCGGCTCAACTCGTAGGCAGCGGTGAGGCCGGCGATACCGGCGCCGAGAATCAGCACCCGACGCTTCTGCGCTCCCAAAGCCACGATATCCGGGAGTGACTCGGCGGCCCCCGCCGGCGCCAGCCCCAAGCCCATCGCGGCCTGATAGGCCGCCGCGGAGCCCGCCGTGAGACCGATCAGATTCAGCAAGCGTCGTCGGGTGAGCGGGGCAGCCAAGCGCAGTTCCCAATCCGGTTTGGAATTCGGTAGCCTATACGACTTCCGGCACTCGTCCGGATCCTAAGCGCCCGTAGCTCAGTTGGATAGAGCATCAGGCTTCGAACCTGAGGGTCGGGAGTTCGAATCTCTCCGGGCGCGCCATTTTCGAAAAAGGCATTCGGGCCGACAATGCTGGTGTTATGGGTCCCCGGTTCAGATTGTGACGTGATGCCGGACAGATCGGCCGTATGCAGGTGATATGGGTTCTCCCATGTCACGGAACATCCTGTTAGTCGGCGATAACGCACGGCGGCTGCAAGACGCGCTTGCATTGCCAGGCGCCGAGCATTGGCGGCTCTGCGTCGTCGCCACCGGCGCGCAGGCGCTGGTGGAACTCGAGCATCGGCCGCAGGATGTCATCGTCGCGGATGTGGATGAGTGCGCGTCGGACGCCGCGCCATTTCTGTCCACGATCGACGAGCGTTGGCCGAGCACTTCAAGAATCGCACTGTGCGGCAACCTCGAATACGCCGGTCGCGGCTATCAGGTGCCGTATCCCGCGGCCCACCAATATATTCTGCGCGAAGCAGCGGCGAGTGAACTCTACGAGGCCGTGGATCGCTGCCTGCGACTGCAGCAGCTGCTGTCGGAGCCCGGGCTGCGCTCGCTCATTGGCAGTGTCCACCGGCTTCCGCCGCGGCCACGTACTTTTGCCCGTCTGCAGGTGATGATGAGTCACAAGCACGTGACGCCGAAGAAGATATGCGCCGTCATCGAGGCCGACGCGGCGATCACCGCGAAGTTGCTGCAGCTGGCCAATTGCGCGCTGTTCCATGAACAGGACCGCATCAAGAACATTGAACAGGCACTGGTGCGCGTCGGCTTTTCCGGATTGCGCAATCTGGTGCTGTGCTCTGAGGTACTGACAGGTTGGCAGCGCGTCGCGCGCAGCGCTCTGGATCTGGATTCCATGCAGGCCCACGTGCAGCGTGTGGCGCGAGTCACGGCCGCCCTGACCGCCGGCAGCCCTTGCAGCGACGAGGCTGTGCTGGCGGCATTTCTGCACGACATCGGCTATTGGGTACTGGTCCAGGAGCGACCCGCGCAACTTGATCAGGCCGCCGCCTTGGCGCTGGCCGAGGACATCCCGCTGCAGGAGGCCGAGAGGCGCGTGCTGGGCACATCGCACGCCGAGATCGGGGCCTACCTACTCGGGCTGTGGGGCATGCCCAATACCCTGGTTGAGGCGATCGCTCACCACCATACCGCCGAACAGGTCGGCGTCACGCGCTTCAACACACTCTCCGCACTGGCATTGGCGCTGGCGCTTTCAGGTACCGACGACAGCGACGCCTTTCGCAGTCCGCCTCGGCGCAATGGCGTCGTTGGCCAGGAGTTCTTCGAGCGCCTCGAAGGCATTCCATTTGACTGGGTCGATGCCGAGAGGCTCGCGATGGCGTGCCTGGCCGAACTGGACTCCTAGTTCCGCAGCGTGAAGCGGATTCGATAGGCAAAGCAGGAATTCACCGGCGCCCCGTCCTCGAGGGTCGGCCGATAATGCCCCGAGCCGGCCTTCGCCAGATTCAATGCGCCATCGTCGATCCGTCGGCTCCCGGATGAAGTCGTGATAATCGGGTCAGCGGTCAGACGGCCCTGCGTATTCACGCACACCTGAACCAGGGCGGCGCCGATCTCTGCAAGGCGTCGCGAGGCGGCGGGGTAATAGTCATCCGTGTCCGGGAACCCCTTGCCTGGACCGCCCTCGGTTCGCAGCACCGGGCGCGGCGGCAGCTGCTGCTGTCCAGTGTTCCCTGCGCCCCGTGGTACGGCTTCCGGCGGCACGGGTACGTCCGCTCCGCCGTCAATCTTCGGCACCGGTGGCGGATCGAAGGGCGTGACGGTGCGCTTGAAAGTCAGATCCGTTGTCAGCGGCGGCGGTGGCGGCCGCTGCGGTGTGGTCTGCAACTCAACAAAGCCCTGGGCTATCTGCGGAAGGGAGGCGACGACGTGCTGCGCCAGTCCGGAGACGAATGCATAGATGATCAGCACGTGCACGGCTGCAATCGCAATGAACGCGACGGTGCGCCGCGACAGCAGCGGCAGGTTAATTCGCAATTCACCCGGTGCTGCCTTCGGTGCAGCCGATGCGCCCGAGGCCGCAAGCTGCGGCACGCGAAAGTCACGGATAATCACACCCGTCGCCCAGCAGCAACCCAGCGCGAGCCGCAGTCGCGACAGCGATCCGGTTCGCGAGGCAAGGTCGGCCTGCCATTCCTCTTCGAGGCGCTGCGAGAGCGCCACCGGGGCGCGCCGCGCGGCACGCAGAATGAGTCGTTGTGCCAGATCGGTCTTGTCGTCGCGCGTGTTCATGCGGTAACTCCTTGACCAAAGCTTGCGAACACTTCGCTGGCCCGGGCCAGACCGCTCGGCGTAAGCCGATACAGTCGGCGGCGTGGTCGTCCGACATGCGCCGGATCCACGGCCTCCCAGCGACTGACGAACCAGCCGGCCGACTCCAGTCGCAGCAGGATCGGATACAAAGTGCCCGACGCGAGCTGGCCGCGCTTCTGCACATCCGCGCCGGCAAGCTCATTCGTCGGGTTTTCAAGAAACGCCTCCAAGACCCGCAGGGTCTGCAGAGACATGCGAACGTTTTTATCTTTCTTGCCCATGGTTGCAAGTCTACATAGGGTTATTTCCCGATGCAAGTCCGTATTGTGAACTTGACTTATCAACAAGAAAATAGGCAGCCGATAGTGTGACGTGGTTCCGCGGCAGGGGGTCATCCGATCCGGCCGCCGGGCGTTGTGTCAGTTCATTACCGGCGTATTCAGGATGAGTGACCTTGAAATTTCCACGACCGGGACAGTTCGCCCGTCTGCTGATCCTGGGCTGCGCCCTTGGCGCGCAAAGTTCGCGAGCGGACCCGGTGTCCTCTGTCCAATTGCTGCGTGTCAGCGGCTGCGGGGGATTCCTGCCGGCGGCTCAGCCCCTGCAGCTGAGCCGGCAGCTGGATCGGGCGGCGGCCCTGTGGGCCTCGGGCGGCTCTGCGCTGAGCGCGGCTGAACAGAGCGGTTACCGGCCACGCCAGGTGGCGGGCCTTCGCATCAGCGGCTCTGACGATTTGGTACTTCAAGCCTTGCGCAGGACCCATTGCCGTGAGTTTGCCGATCAATCACTGCGCGATATCGGTGTCTACCGCAATCGGTCGGACAGCTGGGTGTTGGTCGCTTCCCCGGCGCCGCAGGCCGAACCCAAGCCTGTATCCGGCGCGAGTGTCCTGCAGTTGGTCAATGAAGTGCGCACCCATGGGACTCGCTGTGGCGCGAAGACATTCGGTCCGGCACCACCCTTGCACGAGTCCGCCCCCCTGGATGGGGTCGCGTACGAACACGCCGCGGATATGGCGCGACACGACTATTTCGAGCACGTCGATCTGAAGGGCCGCACGCCCGCGGAGCGGGTGCGCGCCACCGGCTATCGGGAAAGGGTCGTGGGCGAAAACATAGCCTACGGTCCGACTTCGGCACAAGAAGTGGTGCAGGGATGGCTGCACAGTACCGGACACTGCGAGAACATCATGGATGCCAGGTTCACCGAGATGGGCCTCGCGCTGGCGCCCGGGAAGGGCACGCGGCACGGACTGTACTGGGATCAGGTACTGACCCAGCCGCTGAAGCAGCCGTGATCAGAACAAATATTTGAGGCGCAGTTCGCCGGCACCCTGTGAGCCATGCGCCGGGCGTGGCTGATCGCTCGAATATCGAACCGCTGCATCGACCGTGAAGTGCTCCAGCAGCGGAAAGCTCGCGCGCACCTCGCCGATGTCGATGGGCACGGCAGCCGAACTCACATAGTTCACGACCGGCTCGCTGTAAACCTCGGCCCCGATGGGTGGCGCGACGTTGACGTCGGCGTGGTGGTAGCTGAGGGTCCAGGTCACATCGTGCGCCGCGACCCAGCTGGCCTGCAGCGTCATGAGCTTGGAATCCGTATCCAGGCTGAAGCCCAGTGCGCGATCCCGGTAGCGCATGCCTCCCGGATACTTGTAATCGTTATAGGCGAAGCCGTACTCGTAGTTGCCAAAATTGAAAATGTTGGTGGTCGGAATGGTGTCGGTGAATTCCGCCGTGAGGCGCACGCGGGTTGCGCCCACCGGCACCCAGCCGGTGAGTCCGAACAGATGGCTGGATCCGGAGTGCCAGAAGGGATTCGAATCCTCATTCATCAGCTGCAGGTACGCGGACAGCGCAATCCCACCCACATCACGGGAATACTTGATGTCAAAGTCGCCTTGATCATTGGTCTTGCTGGGATGGGCGTCGGTGTTGCTGAGGTCGAAGTAATTCAGTGGATTGCAGGGGTGGCCGCGGCCACAGGCCTCGTCCATGCGTTCCAGGCCGATATCAAGTCCCGGGACGGGATTGAAGTTGAAGCGCAATCCGTCCACCAGCGTGCGATTGGGGAGCATGTCGCCATCCAGCACCCCGACAAAAACCTCAGCCTGCCATGGGCCGAGCCACGACAACCATTTGGTTTTGAAGGGACTGGTGTCGATGCGCGATATCCCGATCTGCGGAATGGGTCGCGCGTTGTTGGAGAGGGAAAGCGCCGAGATCCACCCCGGGCCCCACCAGTGCGTCATATAACCGGCGTACAGTGCCGCGCCGCGAAACTGCTTGGCGATGTAGGTGCCATCCAGCAGCACGCTCTGCGAATCGAAATGATCATGCGACTGCGCTCCGGCGGAGAGCTGGATGAACGTGGATTCACCATTCCATGACAGCGTGCCCTGAGTCTGTACATTCTGTCGGCCCAGCGCGTCAAAACCGCGGACCACCTCAGGGGCGTTCGTGGCATCGAAATAGGCCGAAAAGCTCGAAGTGTCCTGGTCCAACTGGCCCGCCGCCTTCTGCCGGATGCGCTCAGCCGCGTCCACGACCCAGCTGGGCTTGCCGGTCAGTGCCCCGCTTACCGACAGCCGGTCAAGTATGCGGGTCCAGGGAACCGGCCATTGGGTGGTGAGATTGTCGATGACACCGGCCATGGCCAGCGTTTCGATATCGGAACGCAGCTGCGCATCACCGACCTCAGCCCAAGGCGCGGCCCACGCATGGGTCATTGCGAAGAACACACTGCCCACGGCGAGAGTACGCACGGCAGTGCGTGCGGATTTACGAGTCAGCGTCATGTGAAATACTTTACTGAACAAAGTGTTCAAGCGTACCGGAACAGTGCTTTGAACCCATAGTCCATATGGTGTTGGATGTGGCAGTGGAACAGCGACGGCCCGGGCTGGTCGGCCGTGAAATCAACCGCCACCCGACCGTACATGGGCACGATGACCGTGTCCTTGAGAATGCCGCTGGTGAGTTTGCCGTTGACATCGACCAGTTCGAAGTTGTGGCGGTGCAGATGCAAGGGGTGAGCATCGTCGGTGCGATTGCGGAATAGCAGTCGGTAGCGATGACCTTGTTGCAGGACGAACTCGCGGTCATGCGGATAGGCCTTGCCGTTGACCGTGTACAGATTGAAGGGGCGGGCACCGCCGGGGATCTTTTCGAATACCATCTCGATGGTCTGCTCGGGAGCCTTGGTCGTGGGCCCGCCACCGAACACCGTGTAATCCCAGAAGACGCCCGGTTGCGGGATCCATTGCGGCGGCCGGTGCTGGCCAGAGTATTCGATGACCACGCCCAGCCCGCTTTGCCGGGTGGCATCATCGATGGCGCCCAGTATCCACACGCCCGGCTGATTCATTTCAACAACGGCATCGATGCGCTCGCCCGGCCCCAGGGTGAGGACCTTGACCGGTTTTGGATTCGGGACCGGATTGCCATCCAGCGCCAGCACGTTGAACTGATGACCCGGCAGGGCGAGAGTGCGGTTCTCCACGGCACTGGCGTTCAGCAGATGCATCAGTACGCGACTGCCGGGCCGCACGCGGATCGGTTCGCCGGCCCGTAGCGCCTTGTCGTTGATCGAATAGAGCTGGCTCATGACTTCGAGCCCATTCGGGCGGGTGTCCAGCTTGGCGGGCTTTTCCGGTTGGGGTCCCGGCGCGTCCTGGTCGTCCATGTCCACGAACTGGTCCGTGTAGAAATGCTCCCAGTCGCGCAGCGCGAGGAACACTTCCTGATCATAGGCCCCCGGATCATGGCCTGAATCAATGACGAGAAAGCCGTATTGGCCGGTGTAGGAGCCGCGATGCAGATCGCCCATCGCCATGGCGTGGGAGTGGTACCAGCGCGTGCCGGCCGGGCGCGGCGTAAATCGGTAACGGCGGCGGGCCCCGGGTGGGATGACGGGCGTGCCTTCCTCCTCGACTCCGTCGATCTGCGCGGGCAGGAACAGACCATGCCAATGGACCAACTCGGGAGCGTCGGAGTCATTGATGACATCGACCGTGACGGCCTTGCCCTCGCGCATCCGCAGTACCGGGCCGGGCGAGGTGCCGTTGTAGCCCACGGTGCTGATGAAGTGGCTGGGCGCGATCTCCACAGCCACCGGTGCAATCCGTAACGTGTAGTCAGCCGGCGCGGCGTGGGGACCCGGGTCCGAAGCGCCCATGTCCATCGACGACGCGGCGCCGCCTGCCTGCGCCCACAGGTCGCCGGCGCCGGCCTGGCCCAGTGTCGCTGCAGCCAGTGTTACGAAGTCACGGCGTTTCATGTGCGGTGCAAGGCAGTTGTCAGGTCAAAAATGGTGGCATGTCATGACCGCGGCGACAAGCGGCTTGTGACCGACGGGCGCAGCTCGAAGCACACCACTGCGCGGGGCAAGTCGCTACACTGGCGGCGCAGGCTCATTTCCGAGGGCGGCGATCATGCGGATTCGAGAGTCATGGCGGCCAATCGTGCTCGTCACAACACTGTTGTGCGGGTGTCTATGGGTGGCTTACGCGCGCTCGCAGCAGTACCTGCGGACCAGCGGCGATGAAGGTGAGAAGGCGGAATTCTACTGGTCGCGCCTGCGCTACACCTCCGCCAATGACTACGGTGGCGGTGGTGGCCGTGGATTTGGCTTTGGTTACAGCTTCTCCGGCTGGTCGCGCGACTATCCGAAGGCCGATCGGCAATTTCTCGAGGCCCTGAAGCGGCTTACGCGCATCCAGATGCGCTCCTATGAGCAGGTGGTCGACCTCGACAGCGACGATATCTTCAACTACCCCTGGGTATACGCCGTTCAGGTGGCCAACTGGACCTTCACGGATGCGGAGGCCAAACGCCTGCGCGAATATCTGTTGAAGGGCGGCTTCCTGATGGTCGATGACTTCCACGGCACCGATGACTGGGAACGATTCATGGCCGGAATGCGCCAGGTGCTGCCGGATCGGCCGGTTGAGGATCTCGCGGACGGCGATGAGATCTTCCATGTGCTGTATGACCTGTCCGATCGGATGCAGATTCCCGGCGAGCAGTACGTAAACACCGGCCGCACATATGAAAAGGATGGCTACGTGCCCAAGTGGCGCGCCATCCGCGATGAGAAGGGCCGGATCATGGTCGTGATCTGCCACAACATGCATCTGGGCGATGCCTGGGAATGGGCAGACATGGCCGAGTACCCGGAGAACTTCTCCTCCATGGCGTTTCGCGTCGGCATCAACTACATCGTCTACGGCATGACGCACTAAAGTCGATGCTTGAATGGCTGTTCAAATATCCGCCGACCGTGTTCCTGCACGGACAGCTGTTGCTGCGCAGCGCCTGGCCGCGTTGGCTGCTGGTGCTGGGCCTTGTGCTCATCGGGCTACTGCTGGCCTGGGTGCTGCGGGGGCGGCGCGCCGCGAATACCCGGCTGACGGGCCGCTGGCGGGTGCCCTTGATCTGGCTCGTGCAGTGGATGATGGCATCGCTGGTGCTGTTGCTGTTGTGGCGTCCGGCGGTTGCCGTCAGCGAGCTGGTACCGCAGGCCAACGTCATCGCAGTACTGGTCGATGACTCGCACAGCATGGGCATCGCCGAGCATGGGACCACGCGCATACAGCAGGCCACCCAGGCTCTACAGGGGAGTTGGCTGACGCGCCTCGGACGAACCTTCCAGACCCGTCTGTATCGATTTGATTCGGGCCTGGTGCGAATGAACGGACCTGCCCCGGTGCTCAGCGCCGACGGCCCGGCGACGCACATCAACGCGGTGTTGAATCAATTTGCGAGCGACACGGCCAGTGTGCCGGTGGGCGCCGTGGTGCTGCTGTCCGACGGCGGTGACAACAGCGGACGCATTGACCGTAATACCATCGAGGTCCTGCGCCAGCGCCATATCCCGGTACACACCGTCGGGTTCGGTGCAACGCAGGTTCCGCAGGATGTCGAAATTGAAAGCGTGGCGCTGCCGACACGGGCGCTGGCGCACTCGCGGGTCACGGCCGTCGTTGACGTCATGCAGTCCGGTTTCGCGAACCGCCACGTCAGCGTGACCGTCAGGGACGCCGACAAGTTGCTGGCGACGCGGGATCTGCAGCTGGGTAGCGATGGCGCAACGGTGCGCACCGATCTGACGTTTGATCTGCCCGACGCGGGCCCACGGGTGCTGCGCTTCCAAGTCGCCGCTGCGCCGGGTGAAGGCAACACGCGCAACAATGAGCTGAGCCGATTGGTCAATGTCGAGGCCGGGCCGCGCCGCATTCTCTACGTGGAAGGTGAGCCGCGCTGGGAATACAAGTTCATCCGGCGCGCCGAAGAGGATGACACGGCGGTGCAGCTGGTGTCCATGTTGCGCACCACCGAGAACAAGATCTATCGCCAGGGCGTCAGGGACTCGATGGAACTGGCGCAGGGTTTCCCGACCAAACCCGAAGACCTCTTTGTGTATGACGGGTTGATTATCGGTTCGGTTGATGCCGGATATTTTACCGCCGCGCAACAGACGCTGATGCGCGAGTTCGTTGATCGGCGCGGCGGTGGGCTGTTGCTGCTCGGCGGGCGGCAGTCGCTGGCGGATGGAGTCTGGGGCGGCTCGCAGCTGAATGATCTGTTGCCCGTGATCCTGCCGACGACCAGCGGCACCTTTCATCGCGAACCGGCGACGGTGAGTCTGACCGGCGTCGGTGCCGACAGTGCGATCACCCGACTGGTCGATGATCGCGCGGCGAATCTCGCGCTATGGGCCAAGCTGCCCTATGTGATGGACTTCCAGGACCCCGGCCGCACGAAGCCGGGTGCCTCCGAGCTGGCGCAGATGCACGTCGGCGGCCGCACCATGCCGTTTCTGGTCACGGAGAACTACGGACGCGGGCGCACCGCAGTGCTGGCCACCGGGGGCACCTGGCGCTGGCAGATGAGCCTGCCGTTGGGCGATCCGACCCACTCGGTGTTCTGGCATCAGCTGCTGCACTGGCTGACCTCGGACACGCGTGGTCAGCTCAGCGCGCAGGTGTCCGCCGGCATTCTGCAGGATGACGGGCAGGTGCAATTGCAGGCCGATGTGCGCGATCGCAACTATCTCCCCGCCACCGACGCCATCGTCACAGCGCATGTCATCGGACCGGATCGCCTGCAGGCGGATGTTTCATTGCGGGCCGTGCCAGGCATTCCCGGCCGATACCAGGGTGACTGGAGCGCTCCGGCCGTGGGTCTGTATGTGGCTGATATCGCGGCAAACCAAGGTGTGCTCAGCGCCGGCCGCGACACCATTGCCTTCCAGCGCCAGGATGGGGTGGCAGAGAATTTTCATACCGGCCAGAACGTCGCATTGCTGAAATCGCTGGCGGCGGATACCGGCGGCCAGTACTGGTCGCCGGATAATCTGGATGGGTTGGCGCGCGCCATACCTTTCTCGAATGCCGGAGTGTCGGTCCAGAAGTTCCAGGATCTGTGGAACATGCCCATCCTGTTCCTGCTGCTGATCTCATTGCGCATGGCCGAGTGGCTGTTGCGTCGCCGCTGGGGTGTCGTATGAGCCGCACGCACCTGATCCGCGCGCGTAACTGGGCGGCAGGTTGCCTGGCATGCGTCGCACTGTTCGGGGCGCCACTCGCGCACGCCGACATCTATTACCTGAATGTGGCCGGTCTGGGCGGTGAGCCGGACTACGAGCAGCATTTCGTGGCACAGGCGGCGGATCTGGATCGCATCAGCCGCGGCGGCGGCGCCACCTCGCACGTGGTCACGCTGTCCGGTCCGCAGGCCACACGCGAGCATCTGCAGCAGGCCTTCGTCGATATCGCGGGCCAGGCGCATGCGGATGATGTGCTGGTCGTCACGCTCATCGGCCACGGATCCTTCGATGGGACGCAGTACAAATTCAACCTGCCGGGTCCGGACGTTTCGGCCGAGCAGCTCGCGACCTGGTGCGATCACGTCGCCGCCACGCGTCAGCTGATCATCAATACCTCCAGCGCCAGCGGCGGCTCGGTCAAGGCTCTGCAGCGCCACGATCGGGTCGTGATCGCCGCGACCAAGGCGGGCACCGAGAAGAATGCCACGGTGTTTGCGCGCTATTGGGTCGAGGCACTGCAGGATCCGGGGGCCGACACCGACAAGAATCAGGTCATCACCGCCCTGGAGGCTTTCCAGTACGCCACCCGCAAGACCGCGGCGTTCTACGAAACGGAGAAACGTCTGGCCACCGAACATGCCGTGTTCGAGGAGGGCGGCAAGTCCGCCCCGGTGCGCGAGGCGGCGGCCGATGGCGATGCGGGACACATGCTGGCTGCCTTTGCTCTGGTGCGTTTGGGCGCCAGCTCGCAGGTGGCCACCGATCCGGCGAAGCTGGCGCTGCTGAAGCAGAAGGAGCAGCTGGAGCAGAAAGTCGACCTGCTCAAATATCAGCGCGCCGCGATGTCGCCGGAGGAGTACCGCAGTGCGCTGAGTCAGACGCTGGTCGCGCTCGCGAAAGTGCAGCAGGAGCTGGACAAGTGAGCGCACGGCGCGCTGTGCCCGCACTGCGCGCCATCGCAGTGGCCGGCCTGGCGCTGACGGCGACATCCGTGTGCCGCGCCGCCGCGCCGCCGGCCGAAGTACGTCAGTGTCTGCAGCAGCGCCTGCACGGGCAGGAGTCAGCGGCGCAGCAGTGCTTTCTGGGACTCACGCGTGCCACTGTCGCTTACTTGCGGGCGGAGGGTGCCTGGGGGCTCGCGGATTACGATACCGCCAATAACGAGTTTCGCGCAGCCATCGCCCAGGCGGCCGGCAATGCCCTGTATCGCACCCGCTGGGGTGAACTGCTGCATGAGCGATTCAACAATGTCGATGCGGTGGGGCTGTTCAACGAGGCGTTGCAGCGCGACCCGAAGGATGCACAGGCCATGCTGGGTCTGGCTCGGGTCAGCGCCGACGGCTTCGACAACCAGGCGGTGAGCTGGGCCGGCAAGGCCTTGGCGGCTGATCCGAAACTGGCCGCGGCGCATGAGCTGCTCGCCAGTCTCGCGCTGGAGGACAATCATCCGGAAGTTGCCACCAAGGAGGCAGATGCGGCGCTGGCCCTTGATCCGCAGTCATTGGATGCGCTCGCGATTCACGCGGTCATCGAAATCCTCGCCGATCGTTCACCGGAGCAGTGGTGGGAGCGCCTGCACGCCATCAATCCCGTCTACGGTCAGGGCTACGCCCTTGCAGGGGAACAGCTGATACTCAATCGCCGCTATGACGACGGCGTGGCGCTGTATCGCAAGGCCCTGGAGCTGTCACCGAAACTGTGGTCGGCGCGCTCACAGCTGGGCATCAACCTGATGCGCCTGGGGCAGGCCGATGAGGCCCGCCAGCAGCTGACGCAGTGCTACCAGAACGGCTACCGCAACGATGCGACGGTCAACAGCCTGCGCCTGCTGGATACGCTCAAGGACTTCGCGACCTTCACGGACGCGACCACTGTGCTGAAATTGAGTCGCAAGGAATCGGATCTGCTCTATCCGTACATCCACGATGTGCTGACGCAGGCCATCAGCGACTACCAGAGCAAGTACCACATCAAGCTCGACGGGCCGGTGCAGGTCGAGGTGTATCCGGATCACGAAGACTTTGCGGTGCGCACCTTAGGGATGCCGGGACTGGGGGCGCTGGGCGTGACCTTCGGCCAGGTCGTCGCGATGGACAGTCCGTCGGGACGCAAGCCCGGCGAGTTCCACTGGGCCAGCACCCTGCGCCATGAGATGAGCCACGTGTACATTCTCAAGGCCACGCACCACCGTGTGCCGCGCTGGTTTACCGAGGGACTGGCGGTGCATGAGGAGACCGAGGCCTCTCCGGAATGGGGCGACTCCATCACGCCGGACATCATCGTCGCACTGCGTGATCACAAGCTGCTGCCGGTTGCCGACCTGGATCGTGGCTTCATCCATCCGGAGTACGAAAGCCAGGTACTGGTGTCGTACTTCGAAGCCGGACGCATATGCGACTACATCCAGGATCACTGGGGCCTGCAGAAGTTGCTCGACCTGGTCCAGCAATTCGCGATTCCGCGCAGCACACCTGATGCCATCAAGACGGTATTGGGGATGGAGCCCGCTGCTTTCGATATGCAGTTCCAGGCCTGGCTGTATCAGGACACTGCGGCGCTGGTCGCCGGCTTTGACGGCTGGCACAAGCAGTTGGAGGAACTGGTGGCGGCCGCGCGCGCCAAGCACTACGACGATGTGATGGCCCATGCGGATGCCGTGATCGCGCTGTACCCGGACTATGTGTATGCCGGCAATGCCTACCAGCTGCTGGCCGAGGCGGCGCTGGCGAAGAACAATGCCGCGGTCGCGAGCAAGGCGCTGCTGCGTTACGTTCAGCACCGCGGTCGCGAGCCGGCATCCCTCGAACAACTCGCAAAACTGCAGCAGGACGCGGGCGACAAACCGGCGGCCATTGCGACCCTGAAGAAGATCAACCTGATCGATCCGATGTTCGATGTGGACTCGCACCGTCATCTGGGCGATCTGCTGATGGATAGCCGCGACTTCGGTGGCGCGCGCCGCGAGTTCAGCGCGGTGCTGGCGCTGCATCCCTTGGACAAGGCGCAGGCCAACTTCGATCTTGCGCGCGCCTGCCACGCCGCAGGCGATGCCGAGTGCGCGATGAACGCAGTGCTCGCATCCCTGGAAGTCGCTCCCGATTTCCGACCCGCGCAAAAGCTGCTGCTGGAACTTACTGGTCAATAACCGCAAAGAGAATACGCATGACGCAAACGGACATTTCGAGCCTGGATGCCACGGCGCTAGCGGCGCGCGTGGAGCGGTTCAGGGCGGTACGTGAAGAAATCCTACGTCAGGTCGGCCAGGTCATCGTCGGCCAGGACGAAGTCCTGGACCAGATCCTCACGGCTCTGCTGGTCGGCGGACACTGCCTGATCACGGGCCTGCCGGGCACCGCCAAGACCCTCATGGTGCGCACCATCGCGCAAACCTTAGGGCTCGCCTTCAGCCGTATCCAGTTCACGCCCGACCTGATGCCGGCGGACATCACGGGCACCGATATCATCGAGGACGATGAAACGACCGGACGGCGACGCTGGACATTCGCGCCGGGTCCGCTGTTCGGCAATATCGTGCTGGCGGATGAGATCAACCGCACGCCACCCAAGACACAGTCGGCATTGCTGGAAGCCATGCAGGAACACTCCTGCACCGTGCGGGGCACTCTGCATCAGCTGCCCGCCCCGTTCTTTGTCCTGGCGACGCAGAATCCGATCGAGCTTGAGGGAACCTATCCGCTGCCCGAAGCGCAGCTTGACCGCTTCTTGTTCAACACGGTGCTGGACTATCTGGGCCTTGAGCACGAACTGCAGGTGATTACCCGCACCACCGGTACCCAGTCGGCGAATGTGGCCGCAGTCACCACTGCGGCCGAGCTTCTGGAATTCCAGCAGCTCATCCGCATGGTGCCGGTCAGCGATGAGGTCGCGCGCCATGTCGTGCGCCTGGTGCGCGCCACGCGTTTCAAATCGCAGGAGGCGCCGGAGATCATCCGTCGCTACGTCAACTATGGCGCGAGCGTGCGTGCAGCGCAGTTCATCGTCCTGGCGGCCAAGGCGCGGGCACTGGCCCGGGGTCGCTACCATGTCGATTTCGACGACGTCGATGCGTACGTACTGCCGGTATTGCGTCATCGCATCCTGCTGAACTTCCACGCGCAGTCCGATCGGGTCGAGGCCGATGAGATCTTGAGCCAGATGCTCGCGCAGCTACCGCGCACTTAAAGGGGTTTTGTGCAAAACCTGCTCGATCCCGCCGTGTTGAACGCCATCTCCGGACTGGACCTGGTGGCTGCAACCGTGGTCGACGGATTCGTGGCCGGGCTGCATCGTTCGGCGGACTTCGGCTTCAGTCAGGAATTCGCCGAGTACCGCGCGTACGCCGAGGGCGATGACCTGCGGCATGTGGATTGGAACGTCTACGCCCGCTCGGATCGCACCTATATCAAGCTTTTCGATGGCGAGACGAACAGTCAGCTGATGCTGCTGGTGGATGCCAGCAGCTCCATGGGCTTTGCCTCACATTCGGTCTCCAAGCTGGCGTATGTGCGATTCATCGCCGCAGCACTCGCGTACCTGGCGACGCGTCGGCAGCGCGATGCGACCGGGCTGGTCGTCTTCGGCGACACGGTACGCGATTTCGTGCCCCCGGCCTCGCGCCAGGGACATCTGCAGCGCCTGCTCGCATCCTTGATGCAGGCGCAGCCGCAGGCGAATACTTCCTATGCCGCACCGCTGACGCATCTGCAGGCCTTTTTGCGCCGGCGCGGCATGGTGGTCGTGATGTCGGATTTCTATGCGCCGCCTGCCGATATCGTCAAGGCTGTTACGCCGCTGCGCATCCACGGCAATGAAGTGGTGCTGTTCCAGGTACTGGATCCACAGGAGCTGCGCCCCACCGTAGAGGGCTCCTCCACGCTCATCGACCTGGAGAGCGGGGCCCGGCTTGAGGTATCGGAGGACTACGTGCAGGGTCGCTACCGCGAGCGTATCGATGCGCATGTCGCGGATCTGGAGCGTGAGGCGCGCCGCGCCGGTATCGGCTATCACCTGCTGCAGACCGACCAGCCGCTGGATCAGGCCCTGCTGCAGTACCTGCGGCTGCGCACGGGGCGGGACTGATGGGCTGGCTGGCACCAGGATTCCTGCTCGGGGCGTTGGCCATCGCCGTACCGGTGTGGCTGCACCTGCTCAAGCGCAGCGCGAGCCCGCCGCGTCAGTTCAGCTCATTGATGCTGTTCGAACCGCAGCTGCGCAGTACCACACGCCGTCGCAGGATCGATCACTGGTTGTTGCTGCTGCTGCGGATCGCGATCTTGCTGCTGGTGGCCGCCGCCTTCGCCGAACCCTACGTGCGCGGTCATCTGCCGGGCACTGCGCCCGAGAAGCTGCTGGTGCTGGTGGTGGACGACTCCTTCAGTATGCGTGTCGGCACGCGCCTGGAGGATGCACGGCGCGCGGCGTTGGCCATCGTCGCGGCCAAGCCCCTGAACACGCAGGCGCAGGTGGTGGCCTTGGGCGCGCGGGCCGAGGCCCTGACCGAGCAGGTGCAGGATGCGGGCGTCCTCAGCGCCGCACTGCGCGGCATCACCGCCACGGACGCGCGCGGGAGCTTCGGATTGCTGACCAGCATGGCGCGCACGCTCGCGGCGGGTACCCACATGCCCATCGAGCTGCATCTGTTCAGTGACATGCAGGCCACTGGCCTGCCGCCGGATTTCAACGAACTGCGTCTGCCGCCGAGCGTGAAGCTGGTACTGCATTCGGTTGGCGTCGCGACGACGCCAAACTGGACCGTGGAGAGCGTCACGGCTCCGGCTCAGGTGTGGGACCCGAGCAAGATACGGATTATCGCGACGGTGGCCGGATTTGGTACACCCGCCGCCACGCGCACCGTCACTTTATCGATCAATGGGAAACCCGCCGGCAGCCAGAGCCTCAAGGTACCAGCCGCCGGTCGCGCCTCGGTGGTGTTCGCCGGGCCGGATATTCCCTATGGATTGGTGCGCACGAGTGTCCAGATCGATGGTGCCGACGGGCTTAGCGCCGATGACCGCTATGATTTTGTGATCCAGCGTAGTGAGCGCGTGCACGGCCTGTTCGTGCATCAGGGCTCGGACAGCTCCACGGGTCTGTACTTCCGCTCGGCGCTGGAATCCGCGGCCGACGCCGCGGTGGTGCTGGATGAGGTCACCCCGGAGCAGTTGCGCGGCCGCGATCTGTCGACTTATGCATTCATCGTACTGTCAGATGTCGCGGGTCTGTCGCCGGCAGTCGAAGCGCGCGTGACCAACTGGGTCAAGGCCGGCGGACGTGCTCTGCTCAGCGCGGGCACGGCAGCGGCCCAGCAACGGCGCCTCGCGGTATTTGATGCACCGGTTGTCGGTTCACATGATTACACCCGCGATGACAACCGTTTCAGCTCCGTCGCGAGCGTCGACGATGCCTACGCACCGGCGGGCACTCTGCAGGGGTGGCTGGGAATAAAAGTGTTCTACGTGACTCGCGTCGAGGCACCACAGGCACAGGTCGCCCTACGACTCGCCGATCAGACCCCGCTGCTGCTGGAGAAACCCCTCGGCAAGGGACGCGTGGTGCTGTTTGCCTCCGGGTTCGACCGGCTGACCACGGACCTTCCCCTGCACCCGCAGTTCGTCGCATTCGTGGATCGTCTCGCGAGTTACCTGAGCGGACGCGCCAGTCGCCTCAGCGCCCTGAGCGTGGGGGATTCGATTGATCTGCGCCCGGACCCGGCCGTGCGCGGCAGCGCCGATGTGCTCGCGCCTGACGGGACGCATCCGCTGAGTCTGCGCGAGGCCGCCCGGGTGCGCAGCTGGCCATTGCCGGCATCCGGCTTCTATACCCTCACGCTGGCCGATTCACGGCATGACCTGGTGGCCGCCAATGCGTCGCGCCTGGAGTCCGATCTTGCCCAGGCCAGTGCTGATAAGCTTAAGCTCTGGCAGGCAACCAGCGCCGGCCCGCCGGCCGACGCTGTCCCGACCGTGGCGGGCGGCGCGCCGCCGGTGGCCAGCGAGGAATCACTGCACAACCTGTGGTGGTACGCTATGTGCCTGCTGTTCGTGGCAGTAATCGCCGAGTCGGTACTGGCCAGCCGGTACCTCAACACGCTGCGGGAATCCTCATGAAGCCGAGCGAGGAACTGCGGGAATACGTCAAGCGCCTGCATACGCGGCTGCGCCTCGGTGCCATCGCGCGCGGCGCTGCGATCGTGTGTGGCATTGCGTTGGGTCTGACCCCGCTGTTGGTCATCTTCGCCAATCAGTTCGCCTTCTCCTCTGCCAGCGTTCACGGCTCGCGCGCGGTGCTGTTGCTGGCGCTGGCCGCCGGCGCGTTGGTGGGCCTGGCCATTCCGTTGTGGCGCCTGAACCGGCTGCGGGTGATTCATCGGGCCGAATCCAGCTTTCCGCAGTTCCAGGAGCGACTACGCACCTTCGTCGAAGGCGATGACAAGGAGGCGGCGGCCGGGCGTGCATCGGTCCAAAACGCCTTTGGCGAACTGCTGGCGGCCGACACGCTGCGCGTGGCCCATACCGCGACGCCCACATCGCTGGTGTCCACCACGCTGCTGGCGGGACTCGTCAGCTGTGGTCTGGTGTGCGTAGGCCTTCTGGTGTGGTTGATTCGCGCAGGTCCAGGTTACATGGGCTATGGCGCCGCGCTGCTGTGGTCGGTACCGCGTGGCGGACCTATATACGAACTTCACGTCGCGCCCGGTGACACGACCGTGCGGCGACATTCTGATCTGCTCGTGACCGCAGGTCTGGTGGGCATGACCACGCGGGACGTACGCCTGCATGTGCGTATCGGAAATGCCGCGTGGCAGCAGGTCACGATGCAGCCGCAACCGCAATCAGGTGGCTTCCGCTACCTGTTGTCTGCGTTACCGGATAAGGCCGAATACTACGTCGAGGCGGGGCCGCTCGAATCGGCGCACTTCAATGCGCGCGTGGCTGACATCGCGCAGGTGCGGAAAATCCAGGTGACCTATCACTACCCGACCTGGACGCAGTTGCCGGATCGCACCGATGAACACGGTGGTGATCTGCGCGCCGTGCAGGGCACTCATGCGGAGCTTTCAATCTCGACCGATCAGCCGCTGGTGCATGGCGTGCTGATGCTGGATGACGGCCACGAGCTGCCGCTGGTCGCAGGTCCTGGCAACACCTACCGCGTCACCGTGCCGCTGGAGAAGGACGGGGCCTATCACCTGACGACGATGGACCTTGCGCACGCCACGCGCATCACCGAGGACTATTTCATCGAGGCCAGTGAGCCCAATGCGCCGCAGGTGGCCATCGTGAAGCCGGGCGGTGACTACCGCGCCAGTCCGATCGAGGAGGTCAGCATCAATGCACAGGCGGCCGATGATTTCGGCCTGCGTGAGTTCGCGCTGCACTACTCGGTGAACGGCGGACCGGATCAGAAGATCAATCTGCTGCCGCATGCCGGAACGTTGCAGGCCCGAGGCGGGGCCGTCATCAGTCTGGAGGGCATGAAGCTGGTGCCGGGCGATCTCGTCAGCGTCTACGCCGAAGCGGCAGACGCGCGCGCCCAGTCGCGCTCACAAATGGTATTCGTGCAGGCGGATCCCTACGAACGTGAGTTCTCGCAGTCCCAGCAGGCCGGCGGCGGCGGTGGGGGCGGTGGCGGCGGCGCCAATGATCAGACGGATATTTCGCGCCGCGAAAAGGAGATCATCGCCGGCACCTTTGCCCAGGTCGATGGTCGTGCGGCGGCGGCGCGTCAGGCCGAGCAGGCGAAGTTTCTATCCGATGTGCAGACCACGCTGCACGGTCAGGCGATGTCACTGAGCGGCCGGCTGCAGATGCGCGCGCTCACCGATGCCAATGAGCAGTTCGGCAGTTTTGAAAAGGAGATGACTGCGGCGGCCGAAGCGATGACTCCGGCGGCCACAAAGCTGGCCCAGTTGCAGTGGCGCGAAGCGCTGCCCGATGAACAGAAGGCCCTGCAGCATCTGCTGCGTGCCGAAGCTACGTTCCGCCAGATTCAGGTTGCCTTCGGCAGCGCGGGTGGTGGTGGCGGGGGCGGCAGCATGGGCCAGGACCTGGCGAGTCTTTCTGATCTGGAACTGGACACCCAGAAGAATCAATACGAGACGGCGCAGTCGGCGTCACCTGCGCAGCAACGCAACCAGCAGATTGACGACGCGCTGCGCAAGCTCGATGAGCTGGCCCGCAAGCAGGAAGCACTCGCGCAGGAACATCCCAATGCCGCTGATGCCGCCAGTGAGCGCTGGCAGCAGGAAATGCTGCGCCGACAGGCCGAGGAACTGCAGCGACAGTTGGAGCAGCTGGCACGCAACGGACAGTCCGGTTCGCAGTCCGGCTCACAGTCCGGTCAATCAGGCCAATCAGGTCAGTCGGGTCAGTCTGGAAAATCAGGGACCCAGGCGGGCCAGTCCGGCGGTCGTGCGGGGCGTGAGAATGCCGGCAAAGGCCAGGGCGATACGGATGCAGCTGCCAACACCATTCGCCAGGCGATGAATCGATTGCGCGAGGCGCAGGAATCGATGCGCCGTGCCGTCGATCAGCGTGATACCGCCGGTGCGCGGCGCGCTGCCGAAGGGTTGCGCGATGCCATGGCTGCATTGGGCGGGCTGCAGCGCAACGATTCGTCCAACCAGGTGGACGAGCTCGGCAAGAAGGCGCAGCAGCTGGCCAGTCGCGCCCGACAGCAGCAGGATCAGCTCAACGACATGATCGCTCATCCGCTCAGCACCGGCCGCGGGGGCCGTCCGCAGCCGACACCGGACTCGATGATCAATGCACGGCAGCAGCTGGCCGATGATGTGGGCCGCCTGCAGCAGTCCTTGCGTGATGCGGAACGCGAGGCGATCAAAGGCAATCGCGAGGCGGCGTCCAAGTTGCGTGATTCATTGAGTAATCTTGACGAGTCTGATGTGCAGACCCGCCTGCAGCGCAGCGCCGATCTCATGCGCCGGGGTTATAACCCTGCCGCGGACTCCTCGGAGAGCGACATCCCCGACGCATTGGCGCGCTTGGGTGAGTCGGTGCGCCAAGCCGCACGCGCGTCCGGCAATGGGCCTGCCACGGATGAGGCGCTCAGCGCCGTGCAGCGCTTCAGGACGCGCCTGGCGCAGATGGACAATCCCGGTCAGCGAGGCGCCGCGGGTGCTCAGGGACAAGGCCAGAACCAAGGCCGGAACCAGGGTCAGGGCCAACAAGGTCAGGGTCAGGGCCAACAAGGCCAGGGCCAGGGCCAGGGCCAGAATCAGGGTCAGGGCGTAGGCCAGAATCAAGGCCGGGGCACCAGCGCGGCCAACGGTTCGTTGCGCGGCGGCGAGGTCACCGGTGCGGGTGGTGGTGCCGGCGGGTTCATTGATGGCGGCTGGAACACCGGCAACAACCCGCGTGGTTCGCGCATTGCCGCGGCACGCGATACCGGTCCGACGCCTGCGGATCGTGAAAAGAATTTCGATCAGGGTCTGGCGGACCTGCAGAGCGTACGGCGTGTCGTCGCCGATGACCCGGTGGCCAAGCGGCAGGTCGACGACCTGATCCGTTCGATGCAGCAGCTGGACCCGCGCCGCTTTCCCGGCAACCCGGAGGTCGTGGACCAGTTGTTCGCGGAAGTCAGAAGCGGCGTGGATCGCCTCGAACTGCAGTTGGGACATGATCCCGCCGATGACACTCGCAATGTCGTGCGCAATGCCGAGTCGCTGCCGATCCCGGAGGGTTACCAGGATGCGGTGGCTGATTACTATCGGCGCCTCAGCAAGGCGCAGTGAGGGCAGCGAGTGCGGGTTTTCAAGGCGTTGGTGTGCGCAACGGCAGTGTTGCTGGCCGGCTGTGCCACCGCAAGCGGGTCGCGACAGGCAGGCGAACCGCGGCTGACCGATCATGAGGCCATCGAGGATGTACTGTCACGGGCCAATATCGGATTCGAACTGAGTGATGCGGATCTGTTTGCGAGCGCGTTCGCCGTTGACGGTGTGTACCAGCTCGACGAAAAGGGTCCGGTCTTCGGCTATGACAAGATGGTCTACAAGGGCCGCGATGACATCCGCACCATCATCACCGCGCGCCTCGAGAAGGCCCGCAACGCCGACCCGAAGACCTTAAGTTACGATCCTTCGACACTGCGCCGCTTCAACCGCAACAGTGATGACCGTATCGTTATCCTCGATTCCAGTACCGCGCGACATACTTCGACGTGGATGGTGGTCATGCACACCAATGTGAACATCCACATATCGGCGATCGGTCGCTACGCCGATACCTTGAAGAAGGTTGACGGCAAGTGGCTGATCGTCAATCGTACACGTACCGAATGAGCCATAGCGGAACGCACCGGATGGCCGTGGATGGCTGTCGGGGTCGCGATGCATTTCTACGTTTTGAAGGACATGGCGCGCACGTTGGTGTTGCCGCCTCTGGGGTTGCTGATCCTGGCCGTGCTGGGCGCCGTCCTGCTCTGGTTGCGGCGTCCACGCGCCGGCTGGAGCTGCCTGATCCTTGGGCTGGGGTTGCTGTGGATGCTGTCCACGGCGTTGGTTGCAGATGAACTCACCCGTCTGACCCAGGTCTATCCGGCATTCGACCCGACCAAGCCGACGAATGCCCAGGCGATCGTGATACTGGGCGGTGGGGACGGCCGATTTCGGGCTCCTGAGTATGGCGGTCAGCCCGCGACATCGATGGAATTGCTTGAACGGCTCAACTACGGCGCGTGGCTGTCGCGGGTCACCCACTTGCCGGTTCTGGTCACCAGTGATCCTGGCAACTCGTGGCAAATGGTGGTGTCGCTGACGCGAGATTTCCAGGTGCGGCCTCGCTGGGTGGATTGGAAATCACACGATACCTTCGACAACGCGCGCTACTCCTCGGCCCTGCTGCACGCCGATAACGTGCACTCGATCCTGCTTGTGACCAGCAGCTCCCACATGTTGCGTGCGACGCGGGAATTTTTGGCGACGGGACTGCAGGTCACTGCCGCCCCTGTCCATGTGTTGGGTCGGCGCGAGTACGGGCCTTCAGACTACCTGCCTTCGGCCGAGGCGATGATGTCCTCGAATCGTGCCATCTACGAGCTGGTCGGCGAGCGCGTCCGCGAGCTGCTTGCGGTGCTGCAACTGCGGCGCCAGCACCCGCTATGACCTAGCCGAAACGGAAGCCGGAAATACGCCAGCCCATCATCACGTCATTGAACGTGCGGATGCCGACATCGTCGCCTGCAGCGCCGGCGGCCACCATCAGCGGCAACAGATGCTCTTCGCGCGGATGTGCGTAGCGTGCGGCGGGCGCCTGCGACCAGTTGGCCAGGGCCGCATTGCGCGCCTGGATATCGCTCTGGCATACCGTGTGACCCAGCCAGTCATCGAATAACTGTGATCCGGGTATGAGCGCGTTTTCCATCGAGCGCACGCGCAGGTTGTGAAAACTCATGCCGCTGCCGACGATGAGTACGCCCTGATCGCGCAAGGGAGCCAGCGCTGCGCCGAGCCGCAGGTGCTCCGGCGCCGACAGGCCCTGCTTGAGTGACAGTTGCACGATAGGCATGTCGGCGTTCGGGTAGAGCAGCAGAAAGGGCACGAAGACGCCGTGGTCCAGACCGCGCTCGCGTTCCTCACCTGTGGCAATGCCGGCCGCGCCGAGCATGCTGCGGACCTCGCCTGCCAGGAGCGGATCTCCCGGGGCAGGGTACTTGAGCTGGTAGGTGTGGTCGGGAAAGCCATAGTAGTCAAACAGTAGCGGCGGCCGGCGCTGCACGTTCACGCTGATGGGCTCTGCCTCCCAATGCCCGGAGATGACCAGCACCGCGCGGGGTGGCTGGGGCAGGGCTGCCGAAAAATGCCGCAGCCATTCGGCAAGTGGGGTCCAGGGATTCGGCGGCGGTCCTGGCCAGTCCATGAAGAAGCATGGCCCACCCCCATGAGGGATGTAGAACGTCGGCAGTCGAGTAGTCATGTGCTGAGTCTACCTCGGCAATCGCACCATGGTGACCACAGCGACTGTACAGCGTCCGGCGATCGCATCATATGGAGACCCCATGACGAGAAAGACCCAGTGGCGCCGTTTGATGAGAACCGGCTTATTTTGTCTCTGCGTTTTCGGCAGCATCGCGTTCGCGGAAGAGGCAGGGGTCTGGACATCCCGATGTGGCAACGGTGAATCACATTGAAGAGTTGCTGAGGAAGATGCCCGCGTCAACGTACGGGGACGGGGCTGTGAAGGCCGATGCCTTTGATCGCTACGGCCGGTAATACTTGGGGCAAACCAATGCGGGTCATAGGGAGATTGGTGCCGACTTCCATTCTATGGACCCAAAAAAGTGGCCACCGGGAATCAATATATCAGTGTGCTATGGGCTCGGCTGACAGCGATTCGACCGCCGTCAAGTTTCCGCGTCACTGACGGGTGATGTAATTGGGGTTGACCGTCTTCATTACAAATCTCCGCAGGGGTAAGCGTTCGGCGATCGGAACCGCGCCCCAATAGGGCCTCCGCGCGCCCAATATGAGGGCCGCGTCGATCACGGCCGCCGCGGCCGCACGATTTTCGTGTCGAACCTCGTTCATTCGGGAACCTGCCCGCTAGACAATAATCAAACGAGATGTTTGATTCTTGCCACGCCCCAATTCATCCGCACGCGACTGCCGTGATACGGGATAATGCGCGGCTTTTTTCATTTGTCTCTTCATGGAGGTCTAAGGCGTGCGAGCGGCAGGATGTGCAGCCTTAATGTCAATTGGCCTGGCGCTGGTTCCTGCATCGGGAATCATCGCGGCCGTGCCGCAGATCCAGCAGCTGGTCGCCCGTGCTGAGCAAGAGGGCTTTACCGATCCGGAAGCTTTGAATCGCGATGCGCAGGCCGCACTCGCGGCGCTGCAGAGCACTCCTGACCCGGATCTGGAGGTGCGTGCACGATTGCTCCTGTGTGACTACAACTCGGAGCGCGATCTGAGCGCTGCCGCAGATCAGGCCCAGCGCGTCATCGCCCTCTTGCCGCGGGCGCGCGATCCCGGCCTGCGCGCCGGCTTGCTGATCTGCCAGGGAGAATCGCGCGAAACTGCTGCCGACAACCGGCAGGCTCTGCAGCTGTTCACTCAGGCCGTGGATGTCGCCACCAGCGCCCATGACGATGAGAAGCTGGCTGCGTCCTTGTACTCGCGGGGTTATCTGCTCGGCCTGCAGGGCGAGTACGCGAAGGGACTGACGGATCTGCGCCGGGCGCAGATCCTGTATGACCGACTGGGGCGTCAGTACGATGCACTCTCCTGTCGCGACAGCATCGCGACGCTTTACAGCCGCCTGGGCGACAACACCGAGGCCGCGCATCTGTACGCGGAGGTGCTGCGCATGCAGAAGCAGGCTGGCATGGTGCGCGAACAGGCGGTCACGCTGCACAATCTGGCGCGAACTTATGAGGACTCCCATCAGTGGGATCTGGCGCAGGCGAACTTTACCGAGGCGCTCGATCTGGCTCACGGCCTGAAATACTCACGGGTCGAGGCCTACGCATGGCGTGGGCTGGCCGCCGTGAAGGTCGCACACCAGGATGCGCCGGGGGCATTGGATGATCTGGCGCGCGCCACGTTGCTGCAGGGTGAAAATCCCGATGCGCGCCTTGGTGCCCAGATCAACCTGGAAAAGGCCCGGGCCTTGCACCTTGCGGGACGTCTTCCCGAAAGTGTGGCGGCGCTGCAGCTGGCGCGTGGCGTGTTCCGAGCCGCGGGCGCCGCCGTGGAACTGGTCGACACCGATCGTGAGTTGGCCGATGTCGAGGCGGCGCTCGGCGAATGGCATGCGGCCTATGTTGACAAGGCCGAGGCCGCGCAGCAGCAGGAGCAGCTGCTGTCAAATCAGCTGGGCCAGCGCTTCGAGATGCTGAAGGTTACCTACGATACGGCTGCGCGGGAGCAGGAGAATCGCGCGCTGCTGCGGGAAAACGCCGCGAGCAGCAGCGCGCTCGAACAATCGCGCCGCGTGCGACAGCTGCAGGGCGTCGTGATCGCACTGGGTGTCGCCCTGGGCGCGATACTCATCTGGCTGTTACTTCTCAACCGTGGCCGGGCCCGACGGATGGGGAACCTGGCGATGACGGACGAGCTGACTCAGGCGCCGAATCGTCGCGCGGTGCTGGCGATGCTGAATCAATTGTTGAAACGACTCGAAGTCGCACCGTGCGCCATCCTCATCATGGATATCGACTTCTTCAAGCGCATCAATGATCAGCACGGCCATGCCGCGGGCGATGAAATTCTGAAGCTGGTGGCTGAGGCGGTGCGCGCCGCGGTGAATCCACCGGCTTTCTTCGGGCGCCTGGGTGGCGAAGAATTTCTCATCGTGTTGCCGGATGCAAAGCTGGCCGAGGCCAAACAATTCGCTGAAGGCTTGCGGCAGAAAGTCGCCGCCATCAACACCCGCGCCGCGATTCCCGGCCACAGCGGCGTGACCACCAGCGTCGGAGTGACACTGTCGATAGCCGGGGCCGAAGATCTGGGCAACATGCTGGCGCGGGCCGATACCGCGCTGTATGTGGCGAAGCGTTCGGGGCGCAACTGCGTGCGCGTGGAACCGGCCGCGGATGACGCGCACCTGGATGTCCCCGGCCCGGGACTGTTGACGGAGACCGTGATTCTGGAAGGCCCCGTCAACGAGGCGGGCTCGGGTCACTGAAAGCTGCGGGTGCTCGCGACCGCGAGCGACCAGCGTTGCAGGCGCGAAGCGGCTTCGTCCCGGCTCATGCGGGGCAGATAACTCGGCCCGGCCTGCCAGTCCGCGCTCACTTGTGCCTGGCTCCACAGTCCGAGGCCGACGCCGGCCAGGCACGCCGCGCCAAGCGCCGTGCTCTGCGGGTGCTGCGCGCACACGACGGGCGCCCCCAGTAAATCTGCCTGGAACTGCATGAGCAACGCATTACGACTGGCACCGCCGTCCACGCGCAGTTCGCTCAAAGTGCGGCCCGCATCGGCCTGCATCGCCCGCAGCATATCGGCGCTCTGGAAGGCGATGGACTCGAGGGTCGCGCGCGCGATATGCGCCGCGCCCGTGCCACGCGTCAGGCCGAAGAGCGCACCGCGTGCCTGGGGGTCCCAGTAAGGTGCACCCAGGCCGGTGAAGGCGGGCACGAAATGCACTCCGCCCGTGTCGGGAACCCGGCGTGCGAGCTCTTCCACGGCATCTGAATCTGCAATCACACCCAAGCCATCGCGCAGCCATTGCACCGCCGCCCCGGCGACGAACACACTGCCCTCCAGGGCGTACTGCAGTGTGCCGGTCCCCAGTCGCCAGGCGACGGTGGACAGCAGATGCTGCTGCGACTGCATGGCCACCGAACCGGTGTTCATGAGCAGGAAGCAACCCGTACCGTAAGTGTTCTTGGCCATCCCGGGCGTCAGGCAGGCCTGGCCGAACAGTGCCGCCTGCTGGTCACCGGCGATGCCGGTGATGGGAACCTGGACGCCATCGAGGTCGGCGTGCAGTGATTCATCCGCGGGGGCAAAAGAGCAGGGCAGGACACGCGGCAGACACACCTTGGGAATATCGAACAGCCCCAGCAGCTCGTCATCCCAGTCGCCGGTGTGGATGTTGAACAGTAAGGTGCGGGCGGCATTGCTGACATCCGTCACGTGTGCGGCACCGCCACTTAAGTTCCAGATCAGCCAGCTGTCGATGGTGCCGAAGGCCAGTTCACCGCGCTGCGCGCGTGCCCGGGCTCCGGGCACGTGTTGCAGCAGCCACTCGAGCTTGGTTGCCGAAAAATAACTGTCGGGCAGCAGGCCGGTTCGGGAGCTGATCAGGGGCCCGTGCCCGTCCGCCAGCAATGCCGCGCAGCGCTCCGCCGTGCGGCGGTCCTGCCACACAATCGCCGGTGCGACCGGCCGGCCCGTGAGGCGGTCCCATAGAACGGTGGTTTCGCGTTGATTGGTGATGCCGATGCCGGCAAGGTCACGCGGCCCGATGCCGGCCTGGCGCAGGGCATCGGTGATGGTCGCCGCCTGGGTCGACCAGATCAGGTCCGCATCGTGTTCCACCCACCCTGAATGCGGGTAGGCCTGGGGGTGTTCGCGCTGTCCGAGACCGATGATCCGCCGCTGCTGATCGAACACGATGGAGCGCGAACTGGTCGTGCCCTGGTCGATGGCCAGCAGATAATCGCGCGAGCCCACGCTTACACCTTGCCTCGGGGCGGGGCGAACTGCCCGGATGCGCCCAGGCCGCGATCCGCCAGCCACGCGTCCAGTCGGGCGGCATCCTGCGCCGGCAGATGCAGACCCAGCTTGCTCCGGCGCCAGAGAATATCGCGCGCTGACTGGGCCCATTCATAGCCACACAGATAGTCGATCTCGCGTTCGTAGAGTCCCGGCAGGACTTCCTCGCCCATCATCGCCAGATTGCGCGCGGCGCCGATCAGTTTGGCCATGCGTGTTCCGTACGCGCGGCAGTAACGCTCCCGAACCGTCACCGGCAGCCACGGGAAGCGCCGGGCCGTGGCGCGCAGAAATACAGCGAGGCTCGCTTCGGGCAAGTCCCCGCCCGGCAGCACGGCGAGCCGCGTCCATGCCGGCGCGTCGACCTGCAGCACCCTGCACAGCTGATCGACGGCCTCTTCGGCCAGACGCCGGAAAGTCGTGATCTTGCCGCCGAAGACATTGAGAATGGGTGCGCCCTGCGTATCGAGCTCGAGCGCATAGTCCCGCGTCACCTTTGTGGCGTCCGCGGACTCATCATCCAGCAGCGGCCGTACGCCGGCGTAGCTGTGCACCACATCGCCCGCGCCGATCTGCCGGGTGAAGTAACGGTTGACGGTCGTGCACAGATAGTCGATTTCCGCGGCACTGATGTCCAGATCCTGTGGCTGTCCGTGATGTTCGACGTCGGTGGTACCTATGAGCGTGAATTCACGCTCATAGGGAATCGCAAACACGATTCGCCGGTCGATATTCTGAAAAATATAGGCAAAGCGGTGCCGAAAGATCTGCGGCACGATGATGTGGCTGCCTTTGATCAGCCGCACCGTGCGCCGGGTGCTCACGCTCGTGTGCTCGTGCAGGAAGCTCGCGACCCAGGGGCCGGCCGCATTGACGAGGGCGCGCGCGTACACGATCGTCGGTGCGCCGCCGTTTACGGTGGACGCCAGCTGGACGCGCCATTCGTCCGTGCGGCGTTCCGCATGCTCACAGCGCACGCGGTTCAGCACCGTGGCACCGTGGTCGGCGGCATCGCGGGCATTGAGCACGACCAGCCGGGCATCATCGGTCCAGGCGTCCGAGTAGATGAAGCCCTTGCGGAAGCGCGGGTCAAGCCCGGATCCGGCCGGATGCCGATGCAGGTCCAGGGCCTTCGAGGCTGCCAGGCGCTTGCGGGGTGCCAGGTGGTCGTACAGGAACAGACCGGCGCGGATTTCAAACATGGGTCGCAGGTGCGAGTCATGAGGCATGACGAAGCGCAGCGGACGAATCAGATGCGGTGCGCTGGCGAGCAGCACCTCGCGTTCCTGCAGCGCTTTGCGCACCAGCTTGAAATGCCACTGTTCGAGGTAGCGCAGACCCCCGTGTATGAGCTTGGTGCTGGCCGAAGAGGTGTGGGCGGCCAGATCGTCCTGTTCGCACAAAATGACCGATAGTCCACGCCCGGCCGCATCGCGCGCGATACCACAGCCGTTGATGCCGCCACCCACCACGAGCAGGTCACAGGACTTTTCCGGACCGGAAATAATCGGCATGGTCGGCATCTTGCCACGTGCGGCTGTTCGGTCCAATGTGCGCGCCGTGAAAGCCTATATGGAAGTGCATCTGCAACGCATCCACGTCTCACGCGGGGAGCGTATGGTCCTGCGTGACATCAACTGGGATGTCAAGCCCGGCCAGCACTGGGTGCTCGTTGGTGCCAACGGCGCGGGCAAGACCCAACTGCTGAAGCTGGTCGCGGGGGCCGTATGGCCGGTGCCCCAAGAGCGGGCCGTCCGTCGCTATCGCTGGGGGCAGGAAGTGCGTACTTCACCGTACGAGGCTCAGGATGAGATCGCCTATGTCGGCCCGGAGCGTCAGGATCGGTACGAGCGCTACGGCTGGAACCATTCAGTGCTGCAGGTCATCGGCACCGGTATTCATCGCACGGACATTCCGCTGCATGAGCTGTCGGCGGCGAACCAGCGCACGATCGGCGCCCTAGCGCGGCGTCTGCAGATCACCCCCTTACTGCCACGCCGTTTCCTGACGCTCTCCTACGGTGAGCGCAGGCTGGTATTGCTCGCGCGCGCGCTGGCCAGCCGGCCGCGGCTGCTGCTGATGGATGAACTGCTCAATGGTCTGGACCCGACCCGACACGCGAACGCACTGCGCTTCCTGAGCGCGACGCGCCGATCGCACCTGCCGTGGATCCTCTCGGTGCATCGACCCCAGGATGTGCCGACCAGTGCCGGCCATGCACTGATTCTCGAGGCCGGGAAGATTGTCTATCGCGGACCCATCAAACAGGCACCGTTGGCCAAATGGTTTGCCCGCGAGTCACGCTGGGCGAACACCCTGGCGCGGGGCCGGGCCGCGGGCACGGGCGGGGCAGAGCAGGCGCCACGGCGTCGGCCCCGCGCGCGCATGCTGGTTCGTCTGACCAAGGCCGATGTGTATCTGGATGAGCATCGCGCGCTCAGCGGCATCACGCTCACCATCCACCAGGGTGAGTGCTGGGTCGTCCACGGCCATAACGGGTCCGGCAAGTCGACCTTCATCCGCACCGTCTACGGCGATCATGGTGTGGCCGTGGGTGGCCGCATCGAGCGCACCGGCATCGTCTCCGGGGTGCCACTGGAGATTTTCAAACGCAAAGTGGGACTGGTCGCACCGCACCTGCAGGCGGATCATCCGCGTCATCTCACGGTCGCTGAAGTGGTGCAGTCCGGGCGACATGCAAGCATTGGCCTGGTGGATGCGGCCAGCACGGCGGATCGCAATGCCGCGCGCGCCGCGCTCGAGTTCTTCGGCATCGGCGATTTTGCCACCCGCCCGCTGCATGAACTGTCGTACGGGCAGCTGCGCCGGGTGCTGTTTGCCCGCGCCTGGGTCGGCAAGCCTGCGCTGCTGCTGCTGGATGAGCCCTATTCCGGGGTCGATGCGCCGACCCGGCGCGCCTTGATGCGGCATCTGGACGAACTCATTGATGGAGGTACCACGGTAGTGATCGCAACGCATAGCAAGGAGGAGTGGCCGCTCGGCGCCACCCACGAGCTGGCATTGGTCAAGGGCAGCCCGGTATGCTGTGGGCCCATCCGATGAACACCCGGGCACCCTCCCTGAAGTCGCTGTTCGTCGTCTCGATGATCGATGTGCTGGGCTTCGGTGTTCTGATCCCGCTCGTGCCCTACATGGCGCGCGAGTATGGAGCCGGGCCGGCTCTCACCACCGCCATCCTGGGCAGCTACTCCCTGTGCCAGCTGCTCGCCGCGCCGGTGTGGGGACGGTTGAGTGATCGCTATGGGCGACGACCCATTCTCATG
Organism: Steroidobacteraceae bacterium; assembly: GCA_036498905.1. Classification (GTDB taxonomy): domain Bacteria; phylum Pseudomonadota; class Gammaproteobacteria; order Steroidobacterales; family Steroidobacteraceae; genus DAIDKA01. Next base: position 153,415 of record DASYER010000032.1, read on the forward strand.
AGCAGCCTGGCCGGAGCCTGCCTGTCCTATGTGATCCTGGGGTTCGCCGACAATCCGTGGATTGTGCTCGCCTCGCGCATGCTGGCGGGCTTCATGGCCGGTAATCTGTCTGCGGCATTCGCCTACGCGTCGGATGTCAGCACACCACAGACGCGCGCCCGCTCGATGGGCATGGTCGGCGCTGCGATCGGCATCGGGTTCATGCTGGGGATTCCCATCGGCGGCATCCTCTCCGGCGATCATGCCCAGAGCGCCAACTTTTTATGGCCGGCGGTGGTTTCGGCGAGCCTGAGTCTCGTGGCCCTGGCATTGGTGAAGTTCCGGCTGCCCGAAAGCCATGTCAAGCGTGAGGCTGCGGTGCCTGGCGCTGCCGACCGTACCGACGAATTCGCGCCATCGCGGGTTGGGCCGATTGCACTGCTGCGACAGCGGCCGCGCCTGATGTTCATTGCCGGTGCGGCACTGCTGGTCACCACGGCGCAGGGCATTCTGGAGGCGACATTCGCGCTATGGGCACTGAGTCGCTTCAACGCCGGTCCGCGTACTGTTGCCTTTGCCCTCTTCGGTGCCGCCCTGGTCGCGGTGGTCATGCAGGGCGGACTGGTGCGGGTCCTCGTGCCGCGCCTGGGTGAGCGGCGCCTGGCACATGCCGGGGTGCTGTGCTACGTCGCCGGGCTGCTGCTCGTCGGTGTGGCCGGCAACAGCCTCACGGCTGCGGCACTCGGGCTGCTGTGTTGCGGCGCCGGCATGGGTGCCTTCAGTCCGAGCGCCTCGGCATTGGCATCGCGCCAATCACATGGGGGTGATCGCGGTGCCGTCATGGGGACCTATCAGTCCGCCACTAGCCTGGCGCGCGTGATCGGACCGTTCATCGGGGTGCCGATGTTCGAGCTGTGGGGAGCAAATTCGCCGTTCATCGCGGCCGCCTGCATCACGGCACCCGCTGCGCTGCTGATCTGGCGCTCGCAAAGCCGCGGCACGGCGGATATGGAGAGCAGCGGCAGCTGAGTGCGCGAAGCGTTGCTACAGCTCGATCCGGGTCTCGAAAATCGCGGTGGCCTGGCCGACGATCCACACCGCCGCCACCGCGCCGTCGCCCTGTTCCAGTTCAACTTCGACGCGGCCGGGGCGATTGACGTGATGGCCTTGCGCTCCGGCGAATTGCATTTTTGCAGCCGCCGGCCCCAAAAGTTCGTGCCGGGCCAGATAAACCCCCAGCATGCCGTGGGCATTGCCGCTGACCGGATCCTCGGCGATGCCCAACGCCGGACAGAACATGCGCGACTCGACGAGCACGTCGGGCAGCTCCGGCGCCAGCGTGAACACGAAAAAACCCTGCGCGCCAAGTTGCGCCGACAGCGTCGTGAGCCTTGAGAAGTCCGGTTTCAATTGCCGCAGCTGCTCGGCACCGCGCACGGCTACCATCAGTCGGGTGCTGCCGGTGCCCACCACCTTGACCGGGCAATGCACATCCAGGTCCGCGGAAGCCAGGGCCAGGGCATCCATCACGGCGAGTCGCTCGCGATCGTTGACTTCCCGACCCAGCGGCGGTGCGTTTTGGCGGATGGCGATCCGGCGCTGCGCGTCGTTGCCGCGAATTTCGACTTCGACCACGCCGGCGCGAGACTTCTGGCGCAGGCGACGCGTGCCGGCCGAGGCGGCGGAGAGCACGTATTGCGCCGCTACGCTGGCGTGCCCAACAAAGGCGGCCTCGACCCGGGGTGTGAAGAATCGGATCCGCAGATCGTGGTCTGCCGCATCGGCCTTGAGCACAAAGGCGGTGTCCGCGTTATTCAATTCGCGCGCTATCGCGAGCATTTCCGCGTCCGTCAGCCCGTCGGCGTCCAATACCACGCCGGCCGGATTGCCCGTGAATTTAACGCGTGTAAACGCATCGACCTGATGGACCTGAATGGTGCGGGGCATGCTGGAGCTGCTCCTGTTCGCAGGGCATGGATTACGCCAATGCTGGCCGACATTGTATGCCGATGGTGTGCAACGGGCTTGCAAACAGCGGCGCAGTCACTAACATACGCACCCTAGAACCTAGGGGTGGCTTTTTCACGAAAGCCTGAGACGCAGGATGGTCCTGCGAACCCGTTGAACCTGATCCGGATAATGCCGGCGTAGGGAGCAGGTGTGAATATTCGCGCGATCTTCGCATTCCTTGTCGTTTGCCTGACCGTCATGGCCGCCTGGCCGGTGGCGCATGCGCAAGCCTCCGCAGAGCCGTCCGGTAATACTTTGCAAGAAGTGGTTGTTTCCGCAACACTGCTGCGGGATGAGCCCATCCAGACGGTCCCTGCCAGCGTCACGGTGCTTGATGCCGCCACCCTCAAGGCTGCCGGACAGCAGCATTTCGAGGATGTGATCGATCTGGTGCCGAATCTGAACTGGTCGGGCGATACCAATCGGCCGCGCTACTTTCAGATTCGCGGCATCGGCGAGCTGGATGAATACCAGGGCGCCCCCAATCCTTCCGTCGGATTTCTGATCGATGACATTGATTTCAGCGGTATCGGCACGGTCGGCACCCTGTTCGATATGGACCATATCGAGGTGCTGCGCGGTCCGCAGGGCACGCGCTACGGCGCGAATGCCCTGGGCGGACTCATTGCCATGCAAAGCGCGGCGCCCGCCAATGAATTCGGCGGACGGGTGGAATTGAGCGGTGGGAATTACGACACCCGTTCCTATGGCGCCGTAGTCACGGGTCCCGTCGCGGCCCTGGACTCGAGCTTCCGGCTCGCGGTCCAGCAGTATTCCAGCGATGGATTTTATCGCAACGAATATCTGGGGCGTGATGCTACCGATGGCAACAATGAACTCACGGTAAGGGGCCGATGGCGCTTCCAGCCGGCCGATGATCTGCGCATGGATCTGACGGTATTCGACATCCGCATCAATGACAGCTACGACGCGTTTGACATCAACAATGATCGAACCACCCAGTCGGACCAGCCAGGTGAAGACCGCCAGGATTCCGCTGCAGGTTCGCTCAAAATACTCTATTCCGGACTGGGGCCGACCACGCTGACCTTCATCGGCACTTTTGCCAATACCCACATCCACTATTCGTTTGATTCGGATTTCGGCAATCCGCTCCTATGGGCACCGATCACCTATCAGTACTCGGATTCCCAGGTGCGCGAGCGACGGACGCACAGTCTCGAAGCGCGTCTGTCGAACACCGCACCGGCAGCCGTGAACTGGCTGGTGGGTGTCTACCAGCTTGACCTGACAGAAAGCCTGGCGGATACCTCACCGGGGGTCTATTCGGATCCGGCCGATCCGGATCCGGACGACGCTTCCGATGTACTCGACGTTACGGACAGTCACTTTCATTCCATGAACATTGCGGTATTCGGCGCACTGGATGGGGCGCTGGGGGATCGGTGGCATTGGAACCTGGGTGCGCGGGCGGAGCGGCGTACGGCGGACTATCACGATATCGCCGATGATCTGAACAATCCGGCGCCGGTGACTCATGCGTTCGCGCCGGTCGAGCACCTGTGGGGCGGGAATGCCGCCCTCGACTACCAGGCGGCGGCCGGACAGCATCTGTATTTCAACGTGGGGCGCGGCTACAAGGCCGGCGGCTTCAATCTGGGGCCTGACCTGCCGGCAAACCAGATCCTGTTCAATCCGGAGTCGGATGTGAACTTCGAGGCCGGATACAAGGCTGATCTGTTTGGACATCGGCTGCGTGTGGATGCGGATGTGTTCTACACCCATCGCACCGGCCTGCAGCTGCAGACCGGGGAGCAGCTGCAGCCCAACAATCCCAACACCTTCGTGCTGTACAACACCAACGCGCCCAGCGGCCGCAACTATGGCATCGAGTCGGATCTCGCGTGGACACCGGTGACCCTGCTCGAATTCGGCGCATCAATGGGCGTGCTCAACTCGCGCTACCACGGCCTGACGCTCGACGGCGATGCGCTACCGGATCGCGCCCTGCCGCATGCGCCCAGCTGGCAAGGGTCGCTGTCCGCCACCGTGCATGGGCGCGCCGGCCTGTATGTGCGTGCGGATCTGACCGGCCGCGGCAGCTTCTACTACGATCTGCCGGCGCTGGATCCGTATTCAAGCCATGCGTACGTGCTGCTGAACCTGAAGGCGGGGGTGAGCGCCGACAGCTGGTCGGCCGATGTCTGGATCCGCAATGTCACGGATCGCAACTACGCGGTGCGCGGCTTTGACTTCGCGGATGTGCCGCCGGATTTCCCGAATCAGCAGTTCGTACAGTTGGGCGCGCCACGCCAGTTTGGAGCCACCGTGTCCTACTCTTTCCACTGAACAAAAGGGGCCCTCCCATGGACATCGCCGTTGAGCTGAGCCTGTATCCACTGGAGCCGGACCTGGTACCGAAGATCAAGGACTTCATCGATCGTCTCAATACCGCCGCGGGCGTACGGGTGATCACCAACAGCCTCAGCACGCAGGTGGTGGGCCCCTTCGATCTGGTGTTCGCCGCGCTGACCCGCGAGATCCGCACGACCTTCACTCAGGTGCACAAGTCCGTGGTGGTCATGAAGATAATCGGGCCCCTGACGGATTCGGGTCTGATCAAGTGATGGCTCAGATCATCGCCGCTGTGCAGGCGATGAGCATGGCCGAGGTGATCGCCGTGATCCTCGGTGTGGCGTACCTGGTGCTGGCGGTCAAGCGCAGCCGCTGGTGCTGGGTGGCCGGCGGTATCAGTTCCGCCATCGTCATCTGGCTGTCGGCCCAGAAGGGTCTGCCGATGCAGGCCGGCCTCAACGTCTACTACGTGATCGTGTCCGTCTACGGGTACTGGCGCTGGACCGATTCGGCGATTCCACGCCCCGCGGTGTCGCTGCTGCCGCTGCGCTGGCATGTGATGGGCGTCGCGGCGGTGGTGTTTGTCAGTATTCTCACCGCCCAATACCTGGAGCGCGAGACCCAGGCAGCCTGGCCCTATCTGGACTCGCTCACGACCTGGGGGAGCCTGTTCACGACCTGGCTGGTGGCGCGCGTGAAGCTCGAGAACTGGGCGTACTGGTTCGTCATTGATGCCGTCGAGGCATTCCTGTTCTTTGAACAGAAGCTGTATCTGCTGGGTCTGATGACGGCCGCGACACTGCTCGTCATCCTCGTCGGCCATCGTTCCTGGTGGCGCACCTGGCGCGCGCAGGTGGCCGGCATGGCGCCGGTGGGCGTGTGAGTCTTCCAACCGGCGCAGCCTGGCAGCAGGCCTTATTATCGGTGCCGGGTGCCGAATCGGGCGCCGACCTCAACGTGCAGGCGCTCGCAGGCGGGTCCACCAACGCCACTTTTTTGGTCCAAACCAGCGCGGGACGATTCGTGGTGCGCCTGCATGAACCTTATGCCCTGGACCTTGGCGTGGATCGCAGGCGGGAGGCGGTCCTGCACGCAGCGGCCGCCGCTGCCGGCCTGGCCAGTCGTGTCCTGGCTGCGGACCCCGCGGGCCGCTTCCTCGTCACCGAATTCCTGGACGACCCGCCGTGGAGTGCGACCGACCTTGCACAGGAAAGCCGGCTGTGGGCGCTGGCGCACACCTTGAGCGAACTGCATGCGCTGCCCGCTCCGCAAGTATCGCGCCTCGACCTGGGGGCACTGCTGGAGCGCCATATGGCGCAGATTGCGGCGCAGGATGCCGCCGCAGTGCAGGAGCTGCGGCCCCAGGCCGCGCGCGCCTTGGGAATCCTGGCGCGCCAGGCGGACGCGGGTCGGCCCGCGTGCATCGTCCACGGCGACCTGAGTCATACGAACATCATCGGCGCGGGTCCGCCGCGGCTCATTGACTGGGAATATGCGGCCGTGGCCGATCCGCTGCTGGATCTTGCATGCCTGGCTGCCTATTATCCGCAGGTCCTGGTTCACGGAACGACATTGCTGCGGCGTTGCGGACTGCCGGGGTCGGTCACCGTGCCCGTACTTGAAGATCTGGCCTGGGTCTACTGTCTTTTGTCGAATCTGTGGTACCGACGCCTGGAGCTTGCCCGCCGCCACCCGCCACCGGCACACTAGCCGCTTTCCCCTAGGTGATTTCCCGGAGCGGATTCATGCCTTTGTTGCGAGTGGTTGATCGGAGCGGAATTGAACACGAGGTCGAAGCGAAGAAGGGCCTCAAGGTGATGGAGACACTGCGCGACCTGGAGTATGGCGTGGCGGCGATCTGCGGCGGTATGTGTTCGTGCGCGACCTGCCACGTATATGTTGATCCGGAATGGACCGCGAAACTGCCCGCGGCGATGTCCGATGAGCGCGAACTGCTGGCGGACCTGGCACACCGCGAACCGAATTCGCGCCTGTCCTGCCAGATTGAATTCACCGAAGCGCTGGCCGGCTTGCGCGTGACGGTTGCACCGGACGAATGAACTGGGTACTCACACTGCTGTTTCTGGCGGGCGCAGTACTGCTCGGGCGCATCTATTACGGCCTGCGCCAGATGAAAGAAAAAAGGGTCAAGGACTGGGACGAGCGCCTGATCGAGAGGTTGCGCAAATCCGGATCTGACCCATTTCAACCCCATGAAGTGGATTTCTTCATGGCGATGCCGTCCGAGTCGGCCGGACACGCAGTGGCCGCAATACTTGAGGTCGAGGGCTATCACGTCGATGTGCACGCGGCACCGGATAACCCTTCAGCTCATCCCTTCAGCCTGCACGCGACCAAGTCAATGCGACTGTCGGTGCCCGGAATGCACGAATTGACCAAGCGCTTCGGTGAGCTGGCGAAGGCCCACGGCGGCCACTACGACGGCTGGTCCGCCGCCGTCGTGCCGAAAAATCCGCAAAGTCCCTAGCGCTTCTCGGTCTGACGCCGCACCGCCTCGGCAGCCGCCGCGATCGCCGCGGGGTCTCCGAGGTAGCGGCTCGAAAGCGGCGCGAGCTTCGCGTCCAGTTCGTACAGCAACGGCACACCGGTCGGAATATTCAGCTCGACGATGTCGGCTTCGGAGCGGTTGTCCAGCATCTTGACCATGGCGCGCAGACTGTTGCCGTGCGCCGTCACCAGCACATTGCGGCCGGCGAGCAGTTCCGGAGCAATGCGCTGGTTCCAAAATGGCAGCACCCGCGCAAGGGTGTCCTTGAGCGATTCGGTGGCCGGCAGCAACGCCGGATCGACATCGCGGTAGCGAGGATCGTGGCGGGGATGACGCGGATCATCCAGCGCCAGTGCCGGTGGCGGAATGTCGTAGCTGCGACGCCAGATGAGGACCTGGGCGGCCCCGTGCTTCTCCACCGTCTGGGCCTTGTTCAGGCCCTGCAGCGCGCCGTAGTGGCGTTCATTGAGACGCCAGCTGCGCTCCACCGGAACCCACATCCGATCGGTCTCATCCAGGATGAACCACAGCGTGCGGATGGCGCGCTTCAACACCGAAGTGAAGGCGAGATCGATGGTCAGCTTTTCAGCCAGGATCTGCTGGCCGGCGCTACGGGCCTCCGTGCGCCCGTGATCCGAAAGGTCGACATCATGCCAACCGGTGAACAGATTCTCGACATTCCAGACGCTCTGGCCATGGCGGACCAGAATGAGTTTTCCAGGCACGTATGCGGGCCTCCGGCCAGATTGATTGTTTGCCGGGTACTGTAGCGCAGCGCCGGCGCGGCCGTCAGCCCACCAAACGGCGCAGGGCGTCAGCGCCGACTGACAGAGTCGCAAAGTCGGCCTTGCCGGCGGTGCGCATATCGGCCTGCATGCGTTCCCATTGCGCCAGATCGCCGGCATTGGCCGTGACCCATGCTTCGATGCGGCCCGCGGGACTGATGCGACCGGGCTGGCCCAAGGCCGCGCGCGCCAGCAGGCGCTGTGACTGGAACACGCTGTTGCGCAGGCCGGCACGGGCAACGGCCTGCCAGTTGCCATCGATCTGCAGCGCTTCGACCTGCGAGTGAATCCAATCCAGGCCGAGACGCGTGCCCATGCCAAAGTACACCTTGGCCGCATCGGCAATGGAGACCTTGCTGGCCGAGGCGAGTTCGACCAGATCCAGGGCGCTGTTATGCGCGTCCAGCAGGCCCATGCGCCGGGCCAGACCGGTCGGTACGCCCGCGCTGGCGTAGCGGGCGAGCACGGCGTCGAAGCCGGCGCGCCACTGGCCGCACAGCGCCTCAGCCAGGTGGGCCGTGAGGTCACGTACCGGACCGCGCAGCTCGCGCACCGCAGCCTCGATCGACAGGGTCGGCCGGTTCATCAAGAACCAGTACGTCAGGCGCCGCAGCAGCCGACTGGTCTCGTACAGCATGGCGTACTGCATCGGCGCCGGTACCCGGTTGTCGAGAGCTTCGATCTGCGACCACAGTTCGCGCATCTCAAAGACTTCACGCGCCGCGGTATAGGCGCGTGCCACGCGGGACGGCGCCGCGCCGGTCTCTTCCTGGGCGCGGCTCACGAACGTCGGGCCCATCCGGTTCACGAGACTGTTGGTCGTCGCCGTCGCGATGATTTCACGGCGCAGGCGATGCCGGCTGATGGCACGCGCGAAGCGGGTGCGCACGGCCGCAGGGAAGTAGCGCTCCAGTTCCCGCGAAAGATAGCGATCTTCGGGAACGTCGGATTCGACCAGATGGTGGCTGAGCCAGATCTTGCTGTAGGACAGCAGTACCGCAAGTTCCGGACGCGTCAGGCCCTGCGATTGCTTGCGACGTTCGTCCAGTGCTTCATCATCAGGCAGGTACTCGATGCGGCGCTTCAAGTCGCCGCTGCGTTCCAATTGGCGGATGAGATGCTGATGCTCGGGCAGTCGCGAGACAGCCTGGCCTTCCAGGGTACTCAGCGCCTGGCTTTGCAGATAGTTATTGCGCAGGACGAGGGCCGCGACATCTGCGGTCATACCGGTCAAGATCTGGTCGCGCTCCCTGAGGCGCAGCGAGCCTGCCAGTACCAGGGGATTGAGCAGGATTTTCAGGTTCACCTCGACATCCGAGGTGTTGACACCGGCCGAATTGTCGATGAAGTCGGTATTCAGCCGACCGCCCTTCAGGGCGTATTCGACCCGCCCTAGCTGCGACAAGCCGAGATTGCCGCCTTCGCCCACCACTTTTGCGTGCAGCTCGGCGCCATTGATGCGCAGCGCGTCATTGGCGCGGTCGCCGATCTGCGCCTGGCTTTCGCTCGTCGCCTTCACGTACGTGCCGATGCCGCCGTTCCACAGCAGGTCGACCGGCATGGTGAGAATCGCGCGGATGATTTCCAGCGGCGTGGCGCTCGCGGCATCGAGTCCGAGCAGCTCACGCATCTGGACCGAAAGTGCGATCGACTTCGCGCCGCGCGGGAAAACGCCGCCGCCGCGCGAAATGAGCTTTCTCGAGTAGTCATCCCAGGAGGAGCGGGGCAGGGCAAACAACCGCTCGCGCTCCGTGAAGCTGGCCGCGACATCGGGCGCAGGGTCCAGGAAAATATGCCGGTGATCGAATGCGGCGACCAGACGGATATGCCGTGACAGCAGCATGCCATTGCCGAAGACATCGCCCGACATGTCGCCGATGCCGCAGACCGAAAAGTCTTCGGCCTGGATGTCGCGACCGAGTTCCCGGAAATGGCGTTTGACCGACTCCCAGGCGCCCCGGGCCGTGATGCCCATCTTCTTGTGGTCGTAGCCCGCGGAGCCGCCGGAGGCGAAGGCATCCCCCAGCCAGAAGGAGTACTCGCCCGACACCGCGTTGGCGATGTCGGAGAAGCTTGCAGTGCCCTTGTCTGCGGCTACGACCAGATACGGGTCATCCGCATCGCGACGCACCACCAGCGGCGGAGGTACGATGCGATCCTTGACGAGGTTGTCGGTGATGTCGAGCAACCCGCGCATGAACGTCTGATAACAGCGGATGCCCTCCCGCTGCCGCTCCTCGGGCGTCGTGGCACGAGAGCGTTTGACGACGAATCCGCCTTTGGCGCCCATCGGCACGATGACGGTATTCTTGACGTTCTGAGCCTTCATCAGACCCAGCACCTCGGTGCGGAAGTCCTCGTGACGATCAGACCAGCGGATACCGCCGCGCGCCACTGGCGCGACACGCAGGTGAACTGCCTCGACTTCGGGGCTGTACACGAATACTTCGAACATCGGCCGCGGCAGCGGCAGCTCCGGTATCGCCTGGGAGTCCAGTTTCAACGACAGACACGGCCGGCTCTGCGCTGCGACTGTTTGCCAGAAGTTGGTGCGCACCGTGGCGCGAATCACGTGCAGGAAGGCGCGCAGGATCCGGTCTGCATCCAGACTCGTCACCGATTCAAGGTCGTGTGCAATCGCGGCCTCGAGCGGCTGCGTATTATTGCGCGCGGCAGCTGAACGCGCGGGGTTCAGCTGCCGGTCGAACAGCTGAAACAATTTAAGGGCGATGACCGGATTGCTCTGCAGCACGCGCTCCATGTAGGCCTGGCTGAACGGCAGGCCGGTTTGCAGCAGGTAGCGACCGCAGGCGCGCAGCACCATGATCTCGCGCACCGCAAGCCCCGTGAGGGGCAGCAGGCGATTGAAGCCATCGTTTTCGGTGGCCCCGCACCAGACGCTCTCGATGGCACTGGTAAGACGGGTGCCGAGCCTGCCGATGTCAAACGGCGTCGCGTGGGCCAGCTCGAAGTCCTGGATCCTGGCGTGCGTGCCGTCAGCCCATTTGATCTCGTAAGGTTGCTCGGCGATGACACGCAGCCCGAAATTCTCCATCACCGGCACGACATCAGAGATTGAGACCGCGGCCCCGCGACGGTACAGAGTGAGATGCAGCTGCGTGGCGGCTTCCCCGGCGGCGCGGTGCAGTCGCAGCCGCATGGCCTCGGGCTGCGGCCCGAGGGCTGTCAATTCGGCGATATCGCCGAGCGCCACACTGGGCGATATCTGTTCGGTGTAGGCGGCTGGGAACACCGCTGCAAAGCGTGCCCACTGCGCGAGGGCCGTGGCTTCATCCATGGTGTCCGTGAGTGCATCGCGCAGTCCGGCCTGCCAGGTCGAGGCCGCTCGCGCCAAAGCGCGTTCAATCCGGGCCAGATCCACGCGCGCCGCCGCGGCGGACCCAAGTCGCACTACGACGTACAGTCGCGCCAGAGTCGAGTCGGAAATCTCGACCTGGCTTTCCACCGTCTGCCCACCCAGATCATCGCGCAGCAACGTCTCGATGCGCGCCAGAACCCGCGAGTCATACCGGTCGCGCGGAACATATACCAGGCAGGCATAGAAGCGGCCGAACGGATCACGGCGTGCGAACAGACGCACCTGCGAGCGCTCGTACAGATTGACGATGCCGCGGACGCTGCGGATGAGCTCGCTGACGCTGGCCTGGAACAGTTCATCGCGCGGATAGGTTTCCAGCACCTGAGCCACCGCCTTGGCATCGTGACCACCGGCTGCAGCATCGAGAGCACTCATGACGGCGTTGATCTTGTCCTTGAGCAGGGGGATGGCTCGCGGACTGCTCTGGTAGGCCGAGGAAGTCCACAATCCGAGGAAGCGGTGTTCACCCGTGACTCGGCCGCGCGCATCGAATGTACGCACACCGACGTAGTCCAGATAGCTGCCGCGATGCACCGTCGCGCGTGTGTTGGCCTTCGTCACCAGCACCGCCCGGGGGAAGCGCGCCTCGCGCCGCAAGGCGCCGGTGAGCACCGTGGGAGTCGGCGGCGCCACGCCGGCGCGTCCCGCGCGCAGAATTCCGAGCCCGGACTGCGGTACGGACAGCAGCTGATCCTGCCGATCGCCGCGGCGTAGCCGGTAGCGACGATAGCCAAGGAAGGTGAAGTGACCCTGTGCCATCCATTCAATGAGCGCCTGGGCTTCGGCCACCTCAGCCTGCTGCAGCACCGCGGCGTTTTGCAGCTCGCGCCCGGCGACCTGTGCCTGCTGTAGCATCGGATGCCAATCCGACACGGCAGCCCGCACATCGGCGAGGGTTGCGTTCAACGTGACCTTGATCAGTTCCAATCGCGCCGGATCGATCTGCCGATCCACCTCGAACAGCTGCCAGGACTCGCGCCGCGTCGTTCCGTCCGCGCCGGATGCACGTATGCGTCCTGCCCGGTCGCGGTGCACGTCGAGCACCGGGTGGATGATCAGGTGCACACCGATGCCGAGGCGGCTGAAGGCCAGCAGCAAGGAGTCCACGAGAAAGGGCATGTCCGCGGTGACGACTGCAACCAGAGTGTGCCGGCCCGGCAATGAGCCGGCGCCGAGTTCACCATCCAGGATGGACACCACTGAACGTGCCGGGGCGCGCTGCGCGGCGGCGCGCCGATGCATCAATGCAACACGGGCCAGGTATTCCGGCTCGCGTGCGAGGAGATCCTCCTCCGCGACACCCGAGAAGTAGTGCTGCAGAAATGTCGCGCCGTCAACGATGCCGGATGGGCGCGCGATGCTGCGTGCTGCAGCGATGATACGTCCGATGAGGCGAACCCGGGCCGCGGGTATCTCGGCTGACATGCCCGGCAGTATACGCCCGGCGGGTGAGATTGGATCAGGGTCGATGTGGCTGCGAGAGGTATTCGGGCGTCTGCATTTCGTTCAGCCGACTCACGACACGCTGGAATTCAAATTGTAATCTCTCACCCTGGTACAGCTGCGGCAGCGGTGCGGCGGCGGTAACCACCAGATTCACGCGACGCTCATACAGTTCATCTACCAGCGCGATGAAGCGCCGTGCGGCATCTTCATCCTGCACCGTCAGCACCGGGACATGCGCGACCAGCACGGTCGGCCAGGTGCGCGCAATGTCGATGTAATCCTCGGTGCTGCGCGGCCCTTCGCAGATGGCCCGGAATTCAAACCAGATTGCGAGCGGATTGATCGCCACGGCGCGGATCCTGCGGGCGGCCACCTCGATCTCATCGGCCTGCACCGCAGCGCCGTGGGTCAGTCCCCGAAACAGACCCGCCAGGCGTTCCTCGGTCTGTGCGGCCGTGGTCAGCAGATAAGTGCCGGCGCTCGTCAGCCGGCGCAACCGGTAGTCCGTGCCACCGTCCACCCGCAGTACTTGCGTGTGTTGCTGGATCTGTTCGATGGCGGGCACGAAGCGCTGTCGCTGCAGGCCATCGGGATACAGCTCATCCGGCGCTGAATTGGAGGTTGCCACCAGCGTCACGCCACGCTCGAACAGCGCCGTGAGCAAAGTTCCGAGGATCATGGCGTCCGCGATGTCGCTGACAAAGAACTCATCGAAACACAGCACCATGACTCCGGAGGCAATGCCATCCGCGACCAGTTCCAGTGGCGCCTGCTGCCCGGCGTGCTGCTTGAGGCCCGCGTGCACATCGTGCATGAACCGATGGAAATGGCGGCGCCGCTTCTCGGGGAACGGCAGGCTCTCGTAGAAGAGGTCCATGAGCCAGGTCTTGCCGCGGCCGACCCCTCCCCACAGATACAGGCCCGTTTCCGGCGGTCGCGGTGCGCGCCGCAGCACCGCCCGCAGCAGTTTCGCGCTACGGCTCGCCGCCCGCTGCCGGCGGATCAGGCGCTGTCGCAGATCCGACAGGGCCGCGACCACGGCCAGCTGCGCAGGATCGGACTGATAGCCGTTTTCCCGCAGCTCACGGCGGTAGAGCTCCTGCAGGTTCACCTACAGCGCCTGGTAGTTCGGTCCCGAACCGCCTTCGGGGGTGGTCCAGTCGATGACGCCGTACGGGTCTTTGATATCGCAGGCCTTGCAATGCACGCAGTTGGCCGCGTTGATCTGCAGACGCTTGCCTCCTTGGCCATCGTCCACCATCTCGTACACGCTGGCCGGACAGAAGCGTACGCAGGGATTGCCGAATTCCCGGGCGCAACGATCGGCACACAGCGAAGGGTCACGAACCTTCAGGTGCACGGGTTGCGATTCCTCGTGAGTGGTGCCGGCGAAAAACACCGAAGCCAGCCGGTCGCGCGGCGGCAGCGTCCGATCCTGCCAGTGCCGCTCGACCGGCGGCTGATCCTGCAGCGTATGCAGTTGTTCGTGATCCGGTTTGTGCCGCAGCGTCCACGGCAACCTGCCCACGGTAACCGTCTCCAGCGCCGCGTTGGCCAGTCCCACCCACAAACCGCGCTTGAAACCGGGCTTGATGTTGCGGACCCGTTGCAGTTCCCGCCCACCGGGGGATTGGCGCCAGCGTGCCTCGAATCCTGCCATGGACCCGGCCTGCACGAACTCCTCGGCGGCGAGCGTCCCGGAGCGGATGGCCTGGTGCACGCCCTTTATCTTGGCCACGTTGACACCGCCGGCGGTGTCGCCGATGAGCACGGCCCCGGGCATCGCCAGCTGCGGAATCGATTGCCACCCGCCCGCGGCGATGCTGCGGGCGCCGGCCGCGAGGATCTCGCCGCCCGCGAACAGCGGCCGGATGCCCGGATGGTTCTTGAACTGCTGGAAGGCTTCGAAGGGTTTGAAATTCGGATCTGCGTAGTCGAGACCCACGACCAAGCCGACGTACACGCGGTCCTGATCGAGGTGATAGATGAAACCGCCACCGTAGGTGGCCGTATCCAGGGGCCAGCCGAAGGTGTGCTGAATGAGTCCCGGTTCGACGCGCCCCGCGGGTAGCTGCCAAAGCTCCTTCAGGCCCAGGCAGTAGGTCTGCGGTCCGGATTTCGCATCCAGATTGAAGCGCCGCGTCAGCACCTTGGCGAGACTGCCGCGCGCACCCTCGGCAATGAAGGTCAGTGGTGCGCGCACTTCGGGGCCGGCCGAAAAGTTCGGCCCGGGTTCACCTGACCTCGTCAGTCCCATATCGCCCACGCGAACGCCGGCAACCGCGCCTTGATCATCAAACAGGGGTGCGGCCGCGGCGAATCCCGGGAATACGTCGACGCCGAGGTTCTCGGCCTGCTGGCCAAGCCATGCTGTGAGCAATCCGAGCGATACGATGAGGTTGCCGTGATTGTTCAGATGTGGCCGCGTCGGCAGGCGGATGCTGCCGCTACGGGTCAGCAACCGGAACTCATCGCGAGTGGCCGGGACACAGATGCCCGGCGGGGTCTGGCGCCATTGCGGCAGCAGTGCATCGAGCGGTCCGGGCTCGATGACGGCGCCGGACAGGGAGTGCGCGCCCACCGTGGCGCCTTTCTCCAGCACGCACAGATTGATGTCGGGCTTCAGCTGTTTGAGGCGAATGGCGCAGGCCAGACCCGCCGGGCCGGCCCCCACAATGACCGCGTCGTACTCGAGAACATCAGTGCTCATGCCGCGATTGTAGCGATCTTACTTGGGCTGCATGCGAATGGCGCCATCCAGTCGAATGGTGGTGCCGTTGAGCATCGGATTGGTGATGATGCTCGCCGCCAGCTGTGCGAATTCCTCCGGCTTGCCGAGCCGCGAAGGAAACGGAATCTGCTTTCCCAGCGATTCTTGAACTTCGGGCGGCATGCCGCCCAGCATCGGCGTGTGGAAGATTCCGGGCGCGATCGCGACACAGCGGATACCGAACATGGCCAGCTCGCGCGCAATCGGCAGCGTCATCGCGGCGACCGCCGCCTTGGTCGCGGTGTAGGCCGCCTGACCGATCTGTCCTTCAAAGGCTGCGACTGATGAGGTGTGGATCAGCACGCCGCGTTCACCGTCGGGCCCGGGCGGGTTGTGCTGCATGATGACCGCGGCGGCCCGATCGCACATGAACGTGCCCACCAGGTTCACCTGCAGGGTACGGGTGAACTGCTCCACCGGCATCGGACCATTGCGACCAAGAATGCGCCCCGCCGTGCCGATGCCCGCGCAGTTCACCACGACGTTCAAACCACCCATGGCGGCCGCGGCGGCGGTCATCGCCGCATCCACATTGCTCTCCGAACTCACATCGCAGCGCTTGAACCACGCCGCCGTGCCCAGCGCCTGCGCGGCTTTCTGACCCTGGGCGTCCTGGATATCGAGCAGCGTGACACGCGCGCCTTGGGAGATGAGCAGTTCGGCGACGGCGTAGCCGAGGCCCGAGGCGCCACCGGTGATGGCGGCACGTACTTCATTGAGGTTCATGTCAGGCGGCCTCCCGATCCGGTTCCTGCAGTCTTCCCAGTATGGCATTGCGTGCCTGGCGACACAGAGCAGGCACGGCCTCACTGCCGGCCTGCGGTGTGGGAATCACCGGATCCAGGATCTCGATCCGCAGTCGCGTCGGATGCGGCAACCCCCCGCGCGGGGAGAGCGCCACGCGCGAGCCCTGGATGATGGCCGGCACCACCGGGCACCCCGCGCGCTGCGCCGTCGCGAAGGCGCCGAGGTGAAACTTCAGCAGTCCCGGATCTTCGCTGAACGTACCTTCCGGGAAAAAAACCATGGATTGCCCGCTCTCGGCGCTGCGCATGATGCGCCGCGCGTCCCGCGTCGTCTGACCCGCGTTGTCACGCGCCATGAACTGCGACCCGATCCTGCTCAATAGAAATCCGGCCAGCGGCACCGTGGCCATCTCGCGTTTGATCACGAATTCAAAGCGCGGGGGCAGCGCCGCCGTGAAGACCAGGCCGTCGATGTAGCTCGCATGATTGGCCACCACGACGCAGGGGCCCTCGGGCAGGCGTTCCAGTCCCGCCACGGTCAGGGGCATGCCGGCCAGGCGCAGGAATATGCGCGAGGCGGCCTGGGCCACGCGCCGGCGTCGCCTTAAGCCCGGCAGTACGATCATGATCAGCAGGGCCAGCAGTGCGACGCAGATGAACAGCACCGCCGCGTATAACCCATAGAGGATATTGGTAATCAGGCCCATTTCTGCCGTAAGCGTAGGAGTTGTCAGGAGTTTTTTGCGGATAGCGCCGCCGCTGCAGTTTCGGGGCAAATCCAGCCGTATTGTGTGAACTGGTTCTCTTTATGTAATGCGGCCTCAATAGTTGTGATAATGGTCACTCCCGATTGGCGCCACTCCTCCGCATACTCCGTACAGACGCCGAAAAGGTCCATAGGGTGCTTAAAGCCCTAAGGTCGCGCACGGCAGATGCGACGTTCCAAGTGAGGCCGACTTTGTCCAAGCACGCTACAGCTCTTGCGGCGACCGCGCCAGAACCCGCTGATCCGGCCGTTGCCCGCTTTCTGGATGCCGTCTGGATGGAGCGCGGCCTGTCGTCCAACACTCTGGCGGCCTACCGGGCCGATCTCACCGCCTTGTCGCGCTGGCTTGGCGAGCGTGGAATCCAGATGTCGCGGACCAGCAAGTCGGATCTGCAGGATTTCATCGCCGCCCGCGTCGAGCATGGCGCACGGCCGCGCTCGACGGCGCGGCAGCTTTCCAGTTTCCGCCGCTTTTTCCGCTACCTGGTGCGTGAGGCCGTCATCCGCGATGACCCGACCGCCCAGATAGCCATGCCGAAGATCGGCCGCTCCTTGCCGAAGTCACTGACCGAAGAGGAAGTCGAATCACTGCTGGGTGCCCCGGCCGTCGGCGATCCGCTGGGTAACCGCGATCGCACGATGCTCGAGGTGTTGTACGCCACGGGCCTGCGGGTGTCGGAGCTGGTGAACCTGCGCTACACCCAGGTGAATCTAAACCAGGGCGTCATCCGCATCATGGGCAAGGGCAACCGCGAGCGCCTGATTCCGTTGGGCGAAGAGGCGGTGCGCTGGCTGAATGAATTCGCCCGCTCTGCGCGCGGCGAGATTCTGCTGGAACGGCAGACTGACTATCTTTTTCCGACCCGCCGTGGCGATCGCATGACCCGTCAGGCCTTCTGGCACATCATCAAACGCTATGCGCGCAAGGCCGGCGTGGACCGGGATCTGTCCCCTCACACGCTGCGGCACGCCTTCGCCACTCATCTGCTGAATCATGGAGCCGATCTGCGTGTCGTCCAGATGCTCCTCGGCCACAGCGACCTGTCGACGACGCAGATCTACACCCACGTCGCCCGCGAGCGCATGAAGGAACTGCACCAGCAGCACCATCCGCGCGGCTGAGGCGGCCTCTGATATCATCGGTGCAACGGGTGTCGCCCGACGAGGCCGAACGCAATGAAATTCCGCAGCTACGCCGTGCTCCTGACCGCGACATTGCTTGCCGCGCCGCTGCTGCATGCCGCCACCCCGGCCGCCACCCCTTCAGCCGTGACGGCGGTGGATCCCAGAGTTGCCATTGCGGCAAAAATGCAGGGCGTGAAGCCTGAGGATCTGCATGCGACGCCCATTCCCGGCATGTACGAGCTGCTGCGCGGCTCCGATGCTGCCTATGTCTCACCGGACGGCAAGTACGCCATTCTCGGCGACCTGTATGAGACCGGCACCAACAATGATCTGACCGAGAACCGGCGGCGCGACCAGCGCCTGAAGATGCTGGCGGCGATTCCGGAAGCCCAGATGGTGATTTTCGGGCCCGAGAATGCCAAGCACACCATCACGGTCTTCACCGACATGGATTGCGCCTACTGCCGCAAGCTGCACAGCCAGATCAGCGACTACAACAAGCTCGGCATTAAGGTGCGCTACATCGCGTACCCGCGCTCCGGACCGAATACCTCATCCTGGACCAAGGCCGAGCAGGTATGGTGCGCGGCGGATCGCAAGACCGCGCTCACCGAGGCGAAACTGGGCAAGACTCTGCCGGGCAAGGTCTGCCCGAACAATCCGGTCGCCAAGGAATACGCGCTGGGCGAGCAATTCAACCTGCAGGGCACGCCGACGCTTATTCTGGGCAATGGCGAGATGGTGGGGGGCTACCTGGCGCCCGCGGATCTGGCCAAGGAACTCAAAGACATCGACCGCTGATCACCCCGTCCGCGGGGCGCTCAGCAACCTTCGTGATCAGCGTTCGAGCAGATCGCGCTTGCCGGGCTTGCCTTCCCATTCCTTCGCATCGGCCGGCGCGTCCTTCTTCTCGGCGATCACCGGCCACTTCTTGGCCAGATCTGCGTTTATTGCCTTGAAGGACTCCTGGCCCGCCGGAATCTCCTCCTCGGAGAAGATTGCCTCGACCGGGCACTCCGGCTCGCACAACGTGCAGTCGATACATTCATCTGGGTCGATCACCAGGAAGTTCGGGCCCTCGTGGAAACAGTCCACCGGGCACACCTCCACGCAGTCGGTGTATTTGCACTTGATACAGGTTTCAGTAACAACAAAGGTCATTGGCTATCCCCGACACAGATGACTTGCACGCCTATTCGGCGCGTCTTAACCCCTTATTCTGCCACGCACCGCACCAGTGCGTGAAGCCCGCTCACATTGGGGGGCGGCGCTCAGCGATGCTGAAATGGTGGTCTTCGCGGCCGGCGGCGCGGTCCGAAAAGTACTTGCGCAGCGCGAACTCGATGCTGGGAAAGGCAATTTCGTTCCAGGCAATATCCGTTTGCGCGAACAGTCCGACCTCCAGGCTCTCCGGTGCGATGCCGAATTCGGCCCTGGGGAGGGTGGCGCGGAAGAATATATGCACCTGTCTGGCCTCGATGACATGCACGACGGCCAGCAGCGAGCCGATCTGGACATGCGCCCGGGCCTCCTCCAGCGACTCACGGGCGGCCGCCTGCTGCACGGTCTCCCCAATTTCCATGAACCCCGCCGGAAAGGTCCAATAGCCCAGCCGTGGCTCGATGGCCCGGCGGCACAGCAGAACGCGCCCCTCATGCTCCGGGACGCAGCCGGCGATGATCCGCGGATTCTCATAGTGGATAGTCCCGCAATGGGGGCACACGAACCGTGGCAAATGGTCGCCCGGCGGAATCCGCAACTCGACTGGCTTGCCGCATTGGCTGCAGAAGTTCATGGCACCGATATTCGCATGGGGCGCCTCGGTGCTGCACACCTGTTCCCGTGACAGCGGTAAGCTGCTCCTTTCGACACACGGCACGTCAGCAGAGGTCAAGAATGTCACTGGATATCTTCGCCATGGCGACCAAGGTCCGAGCCCTCGGACGTGAAATCACCCCCGCCGCCATCGAAGGCACGGCAAAGCTGTACGCGCCGGAACATGAGCGGGAGCCCTACCAGGGCGTGAAGGTGTCCCGTGATCAGGCCTACGGCGCCGATCCCCGGCACCTGCTCGATGTGTTTGCCCCCGAGGCCAGTGGCCTGGCGCGTCCCATCCTCCTGTTCGTCCACGGCGGCGGGTTTGTCGCCGGTGACAAGCATCGGCCCGGCTCCCCCTACCAGGACAATGTCGCCCTGTGGGCGGTACGTCATGGAATGATCGGTGTCAACATGACCTACCGGCTGGCCCCGCAGCATCCATGGCCCGCGGGCGCGATGGATGTGGGGGCTGCGGTGGCCTGGGTTCGCGCACATATCGGGCAGCATGGCGGCGACCCGGCGCAGATCTATCTGGTGGGAACTTCCGCGGGCGCGGCCCACGCCGGAGCGTATGCGGTCAATTCACGTTTTCATGCGGGCGATGATGCCGGGATTGCCGGCCTCATCCTGCTCTCTGGCATGTACGACATGGTCACCGCTCCCAACTCGGAGTTGAAGATTGCCTATTTCGGGGATGACGAAGCGAACTACCTGTCCGGATCGACCCTGCAGGGTCTGACGACGACGAAGGTTCCGTTGTTTCTGGTGCTGACCGAAATGGATCCGCCGGAGTTTCAGCGCCAGACCCTGGTGCTGCTCGCCCAGTATCTGAACCGCAATCAGCGACTGCCGTACTTTGTGCACATGACCGGGCACAACCACCTCTCGTCCACGATGCACCTGAACACGAAGGACACGTATCTCGGCGAATGCATCCAGGACTTCATCGCGTTGCAGGCCGGTCCGGGCGCGAGGAGCGTTCCATGAATGCGGCCGTCAGAGAGTTTCACAGTCGCGAAGAGATTCTGCATGCGCTCTACGAGGCGGCGGAGCTCGAACACAACCTGATGTGCACCTACCTGTACGCGGCCTTCAGCCTCAAGGACAGCGAGGCCGAGGGGCTCAAGGCGCAGGAGGTCGCGGCGGTGCGCCGCTGGCGCAGCGAGCTGATCAAAGTGTCCGTCGAGGAGATGGGGCATTTGACGGCGGTGTGGAATATCACCGCGGCGCTCGGCGGCGCGCCACGCTTCGGTCGCGGCAACTTTCCACTGGACATCGGCAACCTGCCTGCGAGCGTGATTGTGCGTCTCTCGCCGTTCAACGCCGCGACCCTGCAGCATTTCATTTTCCTGGAGCGTCCCAAGGGCTCCACCGAAGCGGACGGGGAGGGCTTTGCCTATACACGCACCTACGGACGCGGCAATCTCAGGGCGCGCATTACGCCGATGGGAATCGATTACGCGACCGTGGGTGACTTCTATGCCGCACTGTCCGTGGGCCTGTGCGCGCTGGTCGCGCGCGAGACCGAGGACAATGCCTTTGACGGGGACCCCGCGTTGCAGCTGTCTCCCCATGAAGTCGCGCTGCCGGCGGCCAAGCGCGTCATCTGTCTGAAGACCGCGCTGGCGGCTTTCGATGCCATTGTCGTGCAGGGCGAGGGGGCGCCGAGTGACTCGACCGACTCACACTACCAGCGCTTCACCAGCATTCGTGACGAGTACCAGCAGTTGCTGCGCGCGAACCCGCACTTCGTTCCGGCGTTCCCCGCGGCCAACAATCCGGTATTGCGCGAGCCGCCACGACCGGAGGGACGGGTGTGGATCGAGGATCCCGAGGCGACCGCCGTGGTCGATCTTGCGAACGCGGCCTACGGGCTGATGGTACGGCTGCTGGCTTATTCCTACGTCATCCGGGGTCCACAGGCCGAGAAGTCGCTGGCGGTGGATCTGGCCGTGGGCCTGATGCGTGCCCTGACTCCCCTGGCCGAACGCGCGGCGCGTCTGCCGGCGGGACCGTCCAACCCGGGATGCAATGCGGGCATGTCCTTCATCGCGTTGCGTGACGCCTCGGCGCTGCCGCCCGGACGGGCGGCGCGGCGGATATTTCTGGAACGCCTCGAAAGCTTCACGCGGGCGGCGAACGAACTGCCGAATGCCGATGATCCGCGCGTGCGCACGGCCCGTGATCAGTTCGCCTACCTGTACAGCCGTGCGGTACGTGGCTTCGACTTGAGTCACAAGCTTGCCGGCGCGCCGACCGCACCGGCCGCCAAGAGTCCGAGCGCCACGGCCGATGATTCGGCAGCCTCGCGCGCCGCCGCTGCGGCCGTCTCCCAGACCGTCGTCGCGGATGGCGTCGAGACCGTCCGCACACCCAGTATCGAAGTGCAGTTCGAGGGCCGGCGCTGCATCCATGCGCGCTTGTGTGTAACCGGCGCGCCCAAGGTCTTTTTGGCCAACGTGAAGGGCCCGTGGATCCACCCGGAGGCGATGCCGGTGGAAGAGGTCGTGGAAATTGCGCATCTGTGTCCCTCCGGCGCCATCCGCTACCAGCGGCTCGACGGCGGGGCTCAGGAGCATGCGCCACCCTTGAATCTGGCCACCGTGCGCGAGGGTGGGCCTTACGCGTTCCGCGCACCGCTGGTCATCGACGGCGAGGAACATGGTTTTCGTGCGACGCTGTGTCGCTGCGGGGCATCCAAGAGCAAACCGTTCTGCGATGGTTCACACCATGTCGTGGAATTCAGCGCCACCGGTGAGCCGCCGACGACCCAGGCGGACCCGATACCCGAAGTGGATGGCCCGCTGGCAATAGATCCGCAGCCCAATGGCCCGCTCGCCATTCGGGGCAATCTGCAGATCGTCAGTGGAACCGGCCGGGTCGTCGCCCGAACGGTCACGGCAAACCTATGTCGTTGCGGGGGCAGTTCCACCAAACCATTCTGCGACGGCACGCACGCGAAGATCGGCTTCCGCTCGGATCGATAGATCGTTCCGGGCCACAGTCCGCTTACGAGTCGCGCACCTGTTGGGGGCTGTGCCTCATAGGAGCGTGACATGCCGGTGCACGCCAGCTCACCCGCACCGATGTCCTGCATCGATATCCTGCCGTAATTTTCATCAGCGAATAGGCGCCAAAACGCAGCCTTTGCGCAGACTCGCAAGACCTTCCTCATAACTCAAAGCCCGAATCTGGCACAGCTCTTGCTCTGTTCAATCTCAAGACGGTAACCCGTCTGAACACGCGGCCCAATGACGGGCCTGAGGCAATGACGCCTGCATGAGCAATCCCCAAGCCTTGGGGAGTTGCCGATGCAGGTTTTTTTTTGCTCGCGCAATCAGGAGCAATCCGAGGACGGTGAGATGAAGAACTTCAAAAATCGGCGCAGCTATCCGATTCTCTGCTCCCTCCTGGCCATCGCATCGATGTTTTGCGAAAGGGCGGCGAGGGCAGACGAGGCGCCGGGCCTGCGCAACTTCTTTGCGGACTGGACGCCGATCGCCGATTTGCGCCTGCGCCTTGAGGACGTGAATCAGGTTCCGCTCCAGGATGCCGCCAAGGCGATCACGCTGCGCGCGCGATTGGGTTTCCAGACGGCGAAGGTATGGCGCACTGCATTGCTTGCAGAGGGGAATTTCCTCATACCCCTGGATGAGCGCTATCGTTCGGACCCGTCGGTCCTCAGCGCGACCCAGTATCCCGTGGTGCCCGATGGACGCGATCATGAACTGAATCGCCTGCAGCTGTTGAACACCGCCGTGCCGGGGACGACGATCATTTTCGGTCGGCAGCGCGTGCAGCTGGATGATCAGCGTTTCGTCGGCAATATTGGCTGGCGCCAGAATGAGCAGACCCTTGACGCCTTGCGCGTCGTGAACCGCAGTTTTTCCGGGCTGACGATTGATGTTACGTATGCGGACCGCGTGCACCGGGTGTACGCCGAGGATTCACCACAGGGCACCTACACTGGTTCTATGTTTCTGGGAAACATCGCATACCAGACGCCCATCGGAAAACTCACGGGCTTCGCATATCTGCTGAGCTTTGACCCGCTCAGCGCGTTCCCCGGGCTTAGTGCCACGGCCGCGGCGGCTCTCAACCCGGTCCTCACATCGACCAGCACCTACGGAGGTCGCTTTTCAGGCGATCAAACCTACGGCGCGGTGAAGATCGGCTATGTTGCGTCCTATGCGACACAGCAGCAACGGGGGGGCAACCCCTACATGTTTGAAAACTACTACTACCTTGGAGAATTGTCCGCAAGCATCGGACCGGTGACCGGCGTAGTCGGTGACGAGGTCATGCAGGGCAACGGCACGATCGGCTTTGCAACGCCACTGGCGACCACCCACGCATTTGATGGCTGGGCAGACAAGTTTCTGACGACACCGCCGAACGGACTCGAGAATCGCTATGCCTCACTCGCCTACCTGTGCTCCGCGGCGGGCCGATTCAAGAGCCTCTCGTTCAAAGCGATCTACCGCAGTTTTGCGCCGCAGCACACGGCCGGCGACTATGGATCAGAGTGGGATTTCCAGGTATCCCGCAAATGGGGACGCTTCACGCCCGCGATCGTCCTGGCAGATTATCGGGCTGCGGCGAGCACGCCGGCTGCCATCGCCCGTGATACCCGGAAGCTGTTCGTGTTGGTGGATTTCAGTCTGTGACTCACGGGCCGAGATCCACGTCCCGGAACATGCGCGCCACTCGGGGCTCAAGGTCCAGTGCGGCATGCAGGTCGGCATCGCCGGCGGCCTTGTCACCCTTTGCCTCACGCGCGATGCCCCGTGCGTAGTAGGCCCGGGCGAGTCGCGGTTGCAGCTTGATGGTGTCGTTGAAGTCGGTGATCGCTTTGTCGTACTGCTTCAGGCGCAGCTCGACAATGCCGCGGTCGAACAACAGCGTCGAATTGCCCGAGACGCGGCGGCGCGCCGTATTGCAGTCCTGCAGCGCCGCCTCGAGTTCCTGGCCCAGCATTCCGCGCACCAGACAACGCCCGATCAGCGCCGAATAGCGGCGGTCGTCATCGGGATGCGCGGCAATCCAGGTATTGAGTATCTGCAGTGCCAGCGGATAGCGCCCGGTATCCGCGTAGGCTTCGGACTCGGTCAACTGCAGTTCGTAGCGGGTGGGCGCGCTGGCTTCGGCCGCAGCGAAATCTGCGCGACCACCTTCGAAGTTTCCGTTGCGAATGCGGAACTGCGCTCGCACCATCAACGCTTCGGTCAGATTGGGCTGCAGCCGCAGAGCCTCATCGATATCGCTCATTGCCCGCTGCGGCTGGCCGGTGCGCAGCAGTGCTTCTGCGCGGTGTATGTGGTAAACCGCGTTGCCTGAATCGGCCGAGATTGCCCGGCCGTAATCTTCAATGGCTGCCGGCAGATCCCCACGATCGCGCTCGGCGGCCGCGCGCCGATCCAAATCAGCAGCGTCCGGTGCAGCAGTTTGTGAACCGTCCGGTGAAGTTGCCACTGCCGGGGCCGAACTTTCCGCCGTCAAGGCAGCGGCCGGCGCCCCACCACGGTGATTGCTCAGATCAAATACCGGACCACCGTTGTAGGTGAAGAAAATCCTGTTCAGCTGGTATGAAATCAGTACCCGATGCGAGAGGAAAAAATCCGCACCCAGCAGCATGTCGGCATTCTGTGGCAACGATTCATAGTCAGAAATGCGCAGATGCGTATTACGGATCTCCTCTTCGTCCAGCTTGAAGGACTGAAACGGCGCAATCCATGAATCGCGCATTTGGTTGCCGATGCCGAAGCTGATGCCGCCGGGCGTCACCCCCGGACTCTGGGGTGTTACGCCCGCGCGCGCGGCAGCCGCCAGGCTCAACCCGGAATTTCCTGCGCCCGTGTCAAAAAGCGCCCGGATCAGATGGCCGTTCACATGCACATCTGCGACCACGTGAGGTTGCCGCATATCGGTGGGGTAGATGCGCAAGACATTGACCGGGTCCGTACCATGCCAGTAAGCAAGGTTGAAGTCGGTGCAGCCGGTATCCTTCAACAGCCGCACGGCGCCGTGGGCCAGATCAAGTTCGATATCGCCGGCGCGCATCAGGTTCTGGCCCAGGATTCCGTCCATGTCCCCGCGCGCGAGCCGGTCGCCGTAGACCAGCATGTCCACGTGACGCACGGTCTGGTTACCGATCACGAAATTCTTGATATTCGCCAGACCGGGTTGGACCGTGCCGCCCACGCCCTGCAGAAGTACCGGAGAGGCGTGGACTGCGAGTCCGGCGCGCTTGGCGGCCTCCGGATACAGCATGCTGAAGAAGGCGCCCGTATCGAGCACCAGGTGGACTTCCATGCCGTTGACCTGCGCCGTTACAACGGGTTTGTACCCCACCATGGTGATCGGGATACTCAGGAACTGCTCCATCTTGCAGGCCGCGGCGCCTACGCCGCACTGCAGGATCAGCAGCGATGCCGCTATCCTGGAGGCAAATCGACGGACACGTTTTGTGACCATGTAATCCACTCTTCATCTGCCCGAGGTCGGAGTCGAACCGACACGCTTTTAAGGGCGGCGGATTTTGAGTCCGCTGCGTCTACCAATTCCGCCACTCGGGCCTTGAGGGGGATGCCGGCCGACATCGTAGCGATTCCGGCGGCTGGTGCAACCTTTTGGCGGCTTGCCGCATCCTAATTCATAGGTGACACGATTAAGCGAAATCCGGGTGGCGGAGGGCTTGCTGGCCGGCGCGCGCGCGGGTGATCCGGGCGCGCAGGAGCAGATCTACACCCTGCTCGCGCCCGGGGTGTTTGCCCTGATCCGGCGGATGGTGGGGGTGCGCGCCGTGGCCGAGGATGTGTTTCAGGACACCATGATCATGGTTTTCGAACAGCTTGACCGCTATCGTCAGGAGGCGCCATTGGGAGCCTGGGCCGGAAAAATCGCGCTCTCCCGCAGCCTGATGTTCCTGCGCTCACCCTGGCATCGGGCCAGGCTCAGCTTCGGTGCGCGTGCGGATGCCGAGGCCTTTCTCGCCCCAGCGAACCTGTTTCTGCCAGACCCCGGTGCCGAAAGCCTGGACGTCGCGCGGGCGCTGGCGGCCTTGAGCCCGACGGCCCGTGCGGTGGTCTGGCTGTACGAGGTGGAGGGCTGGTCGCACGAGGAAATTGCCCGCAGTTTCGGCCGGACCGTCAGTTTTTCAAAATCCCAATTGGCCCGCGCCCATGAGAAATTGCGGGCCTGGTTCGAACCGGAGGCACCCCAGCGATGCGCGCCGACCTAGACCCCAAGGCACTCCTTGAGCGCCTGCGCGATTTGCCGAGCGGTAATGAGCCCTACAGCTTTGCGGAGTTTTCCCATCGCTACTCGCGACGCCGGATCCGGCAGGCCCAGCGGCCACTGCGGCTACTGGCGGTTGCCCTGGCGGTGGTCATCGCCGGGTGGGCCATGAAGCATGGCCTGGCGCCTGTGATCGGGGCGGTGGCCACGGTCGCCGACGCACCGATGCCCGAATATTCACCCCCGCCAAGGCAATTGCCGGTATTGCTGCCGACGGCGAATGCCCAAAGCTGGCTGGATGCCCACCCGCAGCGGGCCCTGGTCCGCGTGCCGGCGCAGATGGCGGTGACCGAACTTGAAGACCAGATCGCGACCATGGATGACCAGCTCAACGCTGTGCGGCTTTCGCAGCCGCATGCGCAGCAGCTGGCGCTCCTACTGCGTGATCGTGCACAGCTGGTCGAATCCTTGGCCCAGGTGCGCTTTGCGCAGAACCTGGCGACGGGAATGCCCTGAGTTTCATGTCTCCAACACCCACAAAATCCACGGTGATCGCAATGTCCAAGCTTTCCTGTCTGGTACTGGCCGGTTTGCTGGTCACAGCCAATGCGTTGGCGGCCGATGATCCCGCGACCGCAACCGGCTCGACGGCGAGTACGCCCGGCGCCGACCTTGATGCACAGCTGGCCGCCGCGCGCCAGAAACTCGAAGCGGCGGCGCGGGATGTGGCGCAGCTTTCAGCGCAGCTGGGCCAGTCGGCGATGGCGCGGGTGAGGACTTTGCGCACGCGCGCGGTGCTCGGGTTGCAGCTGCAGACACAGGCATCGGCCAAGGAACAGGGTGCCACCGTCATGGGAGTCAGTCCCGGCGGGCCGGCCGCCGAGGCCGGAATCGTCCCCGGAGACGTCATCGTGGCATTGAACGGCGAGTCGACAACCGGTCCGAACGCGACGCGTACGGTGGTAGTGCGGATGGCTGCCGTAAAGCCGGATGCCAAGGTGACCGTGAAGGTGATGCGCGATGGCAAGCCCAAGGACTTCACGGTCACCGCACGGGCCGGCACGGCGGACTTCTTCTCGGCCTTCGATGGCCCCGGCCCGGTGTGGATTCCGCGTGGTCCCGATGTGGTATGGAACGGCAACCGGCCGGGCCCGGGCGGTGGCGCAGGCGCGATCTTCGAGGGGATGGAGCTTGCGGACCTCTCGCCCGCGCTCGGTCAGTACTTCGGCACGGCGAAGGGCGTGCTGGTGGTCCGCGTGCCGCGTGATGGCGACTTCCTCAAGCTGCAGGACGGGGATGTCATCCTGAACATCGATGGCCGTGTGCCGGAAAACAGTTCGCATGCCACGCGCATCCTGCGCTCCTATCAGCCGGGTGAGAAAATCCAGATGAAGATCATGCGCGAGAAGAAATCGATGGAACTGGAAGGCACGCTGCCCGAACGGCGGCGCACCGGAGGAGTTCCGCCATCGGGTATCGACCCCGGCATTGATCCTTTCTACGGCAGGCCACCCTCGCCGCAGCTGCAGTTGCAACCGCGGTTTCCACCGCAGCCACGGCCGCCGCCGCAGGGACGCTTCGTGCCGCTGGGAGAGACGGACTCGGCCCCACAGCTCGCGGCGCTGCCGCCGCGATAGGGCTGCGCAGGCGAGCGCATCGCCGGCCGCATGAGTTGATACCATGCGGCCGTGCTTTTATCTGACTTTGCTTATGACCTGCCTGCCGAGCTGATTGCGCAGGTCCCCCTCCCCGAGCGCTCGGCGAGCCGGTTGCTGGTTCTTGCGGGCCAATCGGGGTCGCTCGATCGGTCGATGCGGGACTTCCCGGACCTGCTCCAGCCCGGTGATCTGCTGGTCTTCAATGACACCCGCGTCATCGCCGCGCGGGTGATGGGGACCAAGCCTACCGGCGGCCGAGTCGAAATTTTCCTCGAACGCATCGTGGAGGATCGTACGGCGCTGGTGCAGTTGCGGGCCGGCAAGCCCATACGGCCGGGGCTGGAAATCGCCACCGCAGGTGGCCCGGTCCTGATCCTGGAGCAGCAGCAGGATCTGTGGCAGGTGCGCACGCCAACCGCGGCGCTGGAATTCTTCGCTGCGCACGGCGCGGTACCGCTGCCACCCTATATCCAGCGTGCCGCGGCCGCGCAGGATCGGGAGCGTTACCAGAGTATTTTTGCGCGTGACCCCGGCGCGGTCGCCGCGCCGACGGCCAGTCTGCATTTCGATGCCGAACTGGTGGCGGCGCTTGCGGCCCGCGGCGTGCAGCACGCCTGCATCACCCTGCATGTGGGTGCCGGGACGTTTCAGCCGGTGCGCAATCCGGACCTGGAACGCCACGTGCTGCATGAGGAGCGCGTGATCGTGCCGCCATCGACGTGCGCCGCCATCGCGGACACACGACGGCGTGGCGGACGCATCATCGCCGTGGGCACGACCGTCGTGCGCGCGCTCGAGGCCGCCGGCGCCGTCCCCTGGTCCGGCGATACGCGGCTGTTCATTCGTCCGGGTTTCCGCTTCCAGGTCGTCGATGGCCTGCTGACCAATTTTCACTTGCCCGAATCCACGCTGCTCATGCTGGTGTGCGCGCTGGCGGGCCGCGAGCGCGTGCTGGCTGCATACGAACATGCCGTGCGATCGGGATATCGGTTCTTCAGCTACGGGGATGCCATGTTCGTGGCTCCCGGCGCGGGGGCTTGAGCGGCCATGCAACCGAAATTTGAACTATTGAAGTCAGTCGGCGCGGCGCGGCGCGGGCGACTGAGCCTGACCCATGGCGTGGTCGACACACCAGCCTTCATGCCGGTCGGGACCTACGGCACTGTCAAATCCATGACGCCCGAGGAACTTGTGACGGTGGGCGCGCAGATTGTGCTGGGTAATACCTTCCACCTGATGCTGCGGCCGGGTCCGGCGATCATCGAGGCGCATGGCGGGCTGCACGGCTTCATGCATTGGCAGCGGCCAATTCTCACCGATTCGGGGGGCTTCCAGGTTTTCAGCCTCGCCGAACTGCGGAAAATCTCGGAAGAAGGGGTCCGTTTCCAGTCCCCGCTGGATGGCAGCGAAGTGCATCTGACGCCCGAACGCTCCATGGACATGCAGCGCACGCTGCGCTCCGATATCGCCATGGCTTTTGACGACTGCACCCCCTATCCGGCCAGCGAAGCCCAGGCGCGTGAGTCGATGGAGCGCTCCATGCGCTGGGCGGCTCGGGGCCATGCCCATTATTACCGCGATGAGCCCCCCGGGGGCCTGTTCGGCATCGTGCAGGGCGGCATGCACACCTCTTTGCGGCTGGCCTCTCTGGAATCCTTGATGCAGCGCAATTGGCCGGGCTTTGCGCTGGGTGGTCTTGCCGTCGGCGAGCCGGAGGCCGAGCGTCTGCGGGTTCTGGAGGAGGTCGTACCGCATATGCCGGCCGATCGTCCGCGATACCTCATGGGGGTGGGATTTCCGGAGGACATCGTGGCCGGCGTGGCCCGCGGCATCGACATGTTTGATTGCGTGATTCCGACGCGCCATGCGCGCAATGGCCACCTGTTCACTTCCACCGGGGTCATCAATATCCGCAACAGCAGCCATGCCACCGACCTGTCGCCGATCGACCCGCAGTGCGGCTGCTATACCTGCGCCCACTATTCCCGCTCCTACCTGCGCCACCTTGATCGCTGCAACGAGATCCTGGGCAGCCGCCTGAATACCCTGCATAACCTCCACTTCTACCAGCAGCTGATGCGGTCGATCCGTGCGGCCCTGGACGAGGGCCGTTTCGAGGCTTTTGCCGCCGGTTTCCCCGCTCCCAGGCGGGCGCGGGCGGACCCTGTGGCATAATGCCGCCCCCTCGCCGCCCGGACACTCCGGGGGGCTGTTCGGGATAAGGACTTCGCAAAGTCAGGTGCACCCATGAATTCATTGATTCCCGAGGCGATGGCGCAGGCCGGCGCCGCATCTCCCACCAGCCAATATGGCGGCCTGCTCATCCCGATAGCGTTCGTCGCGATCCTGTACTTCATGATGATCCGCCCGCAGCAGAAGAAGGCCAAGGATCACCAGGCCATGCTCAGCAAGCTGTCGTCGGGTGATGAGGTGGTGACTTCCGGTGGCATTCTCGGGCGCATCGTGGAAGTTGGAGATGCCTTCGTGACCATCGAGGTCGCCGACAGTGTGCGGGTGAAGGTGCAGAAGAGCCAGGTAACGTCATTGATGCCGAAAGGCACCCTGAAGAGCGCTTGAAAAATGCTTGAGTATCCGCGCTGGAAATACCTGCTGATTCTCGTGGTGCTGGTGCTTGGGCTGATACTGGCGCTACCCAATATTTTTGGTCAGGACCTGGCGCTGCAAATCGCGCGCAAGGACCATGATCCAATGAAGGCCGGCGCGCTGCCGGCAATCGAGCAGTTCCTGAACGATCAGCACCTGGCCTATTCCAGCGCCTATCTGGATGGCGATCGGGCGATGGTGCGCTTCGCCGACAGCCCGGATCAGCTCAAGGCACGCGACGCCGTCAATACCAAGTTCGCCGATCAGTACATCACGGCTTTGTCGATTGCTTCGCGGGAGCCCGCGCTGCTGCGCGATGTAGGCCTGCGGCCGATGAAGCTGGGCCTGGACCTGCAGGGTGGTCTGTACCTTCTGTATCAGGTCGATACGCAAAGCGCGATTGCGCAGCTGCTGGACAGCTATGCCCAGGATCTGCGGCGCGCCCTTTCCAAGGCCAATGTGGCGTTCAACGAGGTGGCCATCGCGTCCTCCACCAGCGCCGCCGCCGACAGCCTGCGCGTCACCCTTCCGGCCGGCACCAAACTGGATGACGTCGAGGCCATTGCCAAGAAGACGTTGCCCGATCTGCCGTTCACGGTGCTGGCACTGCCCAGCGGCCCTACGTTGCAGGGAACACTCACGACGGCACAGATCCGCGACCGGCAGGACTATGCCATCCAGCAGAACCTCCTGGTGCTGCGTAACCGCGTCAATCAGCTGGGTGTTTCCGAACCGATCGTTCAGCGCCAGGGCGCCGATCGCATCAATGTGCAGCTGCCGGGTGTGCAGAACTCCGCCGAGGCCAAGGACATCCTGAGCAAGGTCGCCACCCTGGAGTTCCGCCTCAACGCCTCCACCGGCGACCCCTACGATGTCGCTCAGCACGGCAATGCGCCGGTGGGCACCAAGCTGTACTACACGAACAAGGGCCAGCCGCTGCTGCTCAAGCGCGAAATCATCGCGACCGGCGATGAGCTCACCAGTGCCACGGCCGCGACCGATCAGGACGGCCCGATCGTGAACATCAAGCTGGATTCGCGGGCCGGCGATCGCATGCTGGCGGTGACCCGTGCCAATCTCGGCCACCCGATGGCGGTCGTGTACATCGAAAAGCGCAGCGAGGTCAGCGAAGTCAACGGCAAGAAGGTGACCCGCTATATCACCGATGAGAAGGTCATCAACGACGCCACCATCCAGGGCGTCTTCGGCAATGCCTTTCGCATCTCCGGCATGACGGCGGGCGAGTCGCGGGACCTGTCATTGCTGCTGCGCGCCGGTTCGCTGTCGGTGCCGATCTATCCGATCGATGAGCGCACGATCGGCCCGAGCCTCGGCAAGGACAACATCCAGCGCGGCCGCGATGCCCTGCTGATCGGCATGGGCGCGGTGTTCGTGTTCATGCTCCTCTACTACCGAGTGTTTGGGCTGGTCGCCGACATCGTGCTGCTGGCGAACGTCGTGCTGCTGACGGCGTTGTATTCGCTGTTCGGCGGCGTGCTGACGCTGCCCGGTATCGCCGGCATCATTCTGACCGTCGGCATCGCGGTGGATGCGAACGTGCTGATCTACGAACGGATCCGTGAGGAGCTGCGCAACGGCGTCTCGCCGCAAGCGGCGATCCGCGCCGGCTTCGACAAGGCGTTCTCGGCCATCGCCGACTCCAACGTCACCACCATTATCGCCGGCCTGGTGCTGTGGGTCTTCGGCACCGGCCCGGTGAAGGGCTTCGCCGTGGTGCTGGTGCTGGGAATTGCCACTTCGATGTTCACCTCACTCATGGGCAGTCGCGCCATGATCACCCTCATGTATGGCGGCCGGCGCAAGCTCGCCCGCCTGCCAATCTGAGCGCTCGTCGCGTCGAGGATACAACGTGGAATTTTTTCACAAGCCGACCAATTTCCCGTTCATGGCCACCCGCAAGGTGTACTACGGGCTGTCCATCCTCATGGTCATCGTCTCGATCGCATCGTTTGCCACTCGCGGGCTGAACCTCGCCATTGATTTCACCGGCGGCGTGAACATCCCGGCGACCTTCCCGACCGCGGCCAATGTGGATGCGGTGCGCGCGGCCATGGCCAAGGCCGGGTATCCCGACCCGCAGGTGCAAAGCTTCGGCACCTCCCGTGACGTATCGATTCGCCTGCCGCCGCTGAACGTGAAGCAGGACGCACAGACCATCCGCGCGCAGGTGACCAAGGTCCTGCAGGGTGTGGATCCGGGTGTGCAGGTACAGGCACCGGATATCGTGGGCCCACAGGTAGGTGGAGAGCTGCGGCGCAGTGCCGCCTTGGCGCTGCTCTTTACGCTCATCGGTATCGCGATCTACATCGCCTTGCGTTTCCATACCTGGCGCCTATCCCTGGGCGCCATCCTCGCCGTGATTCATGATCCGATCCTGGTGCTGGGCATATTCTCGCTGTCGCAGACATCCTTCGACCTGCCGGCCGTCGCGGCCATCCTGGCGGTCATCGGCTACTCACTGAACGACACCGTCGTGGTGTTCGATCGAATCCGAGAACGCTTTCATGCCAACCGGCGGCTGGCCTCGGCGCTGGTGCTCGATCAGTCGATCAACCAGACGCTGTCGCGAACCATCATGACCAAGGTGGTGACGGCCATCGTGGTGCTGGCACTGCTGTTCATCGGCGGGCAGGCGCTGCGCGGGTTCTCCGAGGCGCTGATGATCGGCATCCTCGCCGGCACGTATTCGTCGATCTACATTTCCAGTGCAATCGCGCTGGATTTCGGACTCACGTCGGAACATATCTTCCCGACCGCCAAGAAGACCGCCATCGACGCCATGCCTTGAATCGCGGAAGGTAGAGGATGACGGCACTGCTGTCCGATCCGCAAGCCTGGCTGGCGTTCGCAACGCTGGCGCTACTTGAGATCGTCCTGGGTGTCGACAACATCATCTTCCTCGCCATTCTGGTGTCGAAGCTGCCGTACACACAGCAACGTTCGGCGCGCATTGCCGGTCTGGCGCTGGCGATGTGCACGCGGATCGGGTTGCTGTACTCGGTTGTGTGGCTGACGCGTCTGACGCGACCGCTGATTGAAGTAGGGTCACAGCAGCTGTCCGGGCGTGACCTGATACTGCTGGGCGGCGGCCTGTTCCTGCTCGCGAAGAGCGTCATTGAAATCCATCACGCGCTGGAGGGAGCGGCCCGCAACAATCAGCCGCGTCTGCTGGCCGGATTCGTGCTGACCGTAATCCAGATCGCGCTCATCGACATTATTTTTTCGCTCGATTCGGTGTTCGTCGCGGTCGGTCTCGCCAAGGACCTGGCCATCATGGTCGCGGCCATCATCGCGGCGATATTCGTCATGATGTGGGTGGCCGGGACGATCGGCGACTTCGTTGAGCGTCATCCCACCATCAAGATGCTGGCGCTGGCCTTTCTGATCCTCATAGGCGCAAGCCTCATCGCCGAAGCCCTGCACTTCGAGTTGCCGAAGAAGTACCTGTACTTCGCCATGGCCTTTGCGGTCGCCGTGGAGCTGGTCAACCTGCGCGTGCGCGCGCTGCAGGCGAATCAGAAGCAGAAGCCTAACTAGCCTGGCTACGCAGCCGGCTGTGCTGGTAGCTGTAGCTGAAGTAGATCACGACGCCGATTGCGGTCCACAGCACCAGCCGCAGCCAGGTGCTCACCGGCAGGAAGGCGATCATCAGCGCGCACATCGCGACGCCGGCCGGTGCCACGAACCATACGCCCTTGACGCGGAACGGGCGTGGCAGATCGGGGCGCGTCTTGCGCAGCACCAGCACCCCGATGCATACCACGATGAAGGCGAACAGAGTGCCGATGGACACCAGCTCTCCCAGCAGATCCACCGGCAACAGGCCGCCGACGACGGCAGCAGAAATGCCGGTGATCAGCGTTGCGATGTGCGGCGTGCGGAATTTGGGATGGACCTTGCCGATGATCGGCGGCAGCAAGCCATGGCGGGCCATGGCCAGGAAGATACGCGCCTGCGCCAGCATCATCACCAGGATGACGGACGTCAGACCGGCCAGCGCGCCGATGATGACCCAGGTTGTCAGCCACGCCAGTTGCGGATGTGCGCTCAGGGCAACCGCAACCGGCGCCGCGTCATTGAGCAGCGGGTAGGGCAGCAGACCGGTCAGCACGGCGGACATCAGGATGTACAGCACGGTGCAGATCAGCAGGCTGCCGAGAATGCCGATAGGCATGTTGCGCGCGGGATTCTTGGCTTCCTGCGCGGCGGTCGAGACGGCATCAAAGCCGATGTAGGAGAAGAATACGACGCCCGCGGCTCGCAGCACCCCCGACCAGCCGTAGACCCCGAAGGTGCCCGTGTTGGGCGGGATGAAGGGATGCCAGTTGGACGGGTTTACATAGAAGGCGCCGAAGCCGATGACTGCGACGACGATGGTCACCTTTATGATTACCACCAGGGTGTTCACGAATGCGGACTGGCGGATGCCGATGTAGCAGATCCAGGTGACCACCAGTGCGATGAATATGGCGGGCAGGTTCAGCAATCCGCCGCTTGCGGTGATCGTCACCCCGTCGGCTGCCACCTTCAAGGGTGATGCCGACAGTATCGCGGGCACAAAATTGATGTGAAATTTGTTGAGCAGCGTCACGCAGTAGCGCGACCATCCCACCGCAACCGTGGCGGCGGCGAACAGGTATTCCAGCACCAGGTTCCAGCCCACGAACCAGGCGACGAACTCGCCCAGGGTCGCGTAGCTGTAGGCATAGGCACTGCCCGCGACCGGCACCATGGAGGCGAATTCGGCGTAACACAGTCCGGCGAATATGCAGCCTATGCCGGCAACGATGAAAGAGAGAACGACGGCGGGTCCGGCGTGTTCGGCGGCAGCGATACCGGTCAACACAAAGATGCCGGTGCCAATGATGCCGCCGATGCCCAGCGCAGTCAGGGCGACCGGGCCCAGCGAGCGGTTGAGCGCAGCGTGCGCGGAATCGGCCTCGAGATCAGCCACTG
Organism: Steroidobacteraceae bacterium; assembly: GCA_036498905.1. Classification (GTDB taxonomy): domain Bacteria; phylum Pseudomonadota; class Gammaproteobacteria; order Steroidobacterales; family Steroidobacteraceae; genus DAIDKA01. Next base: position 189,539 of record DASYER010000032.1, read on the forward strand.
GAATGGTGGCGAACATCCCCGGTTTGGTCATCAATAACTCCCTGATTGTCCGCCCGACTGTACTACAGGCGGCGGGAATCGGGTGTGATCAGCCTTCGCGCAGGCTCGCGGGCAGATGCGGGGCCAGCAATTCGACCATCGCCTCATACACCTTGGGCGTGCCGCACAGCACATTGCCGCCCTGGGTGTAGTCACCGCCGCTCAAGGTGCCGATGCGGCCACCGGCTTCCTGGATCAGCAAGGTGCCGGCGGCCGTGTCCCAGGGCTTCAGCCCAATCTCCCAGAACGCGTCCAGGCGGCCCGCGGCCACATAGGCCAGGTCCAGCGAAGCGGCTCCCGGACGGCGCACACCGGCGGTGTTTTGGATCACCGCTTTCATCATGTTCAGATATTCATCGAGGTACCGGGTGTTCTCCCGATAGGGGAATCCGGTGCCGACCAGCGCTCCTTCGAGCGTCTTATGCGCGCTTACGTGCAGGCGGCGGTTGTCGACGTGCGCACCGCCGCCACGCGAGGCGGAGAAAATCTCCTGGCGCATCGGGTCATAGACCACGGCGTGCTCCAGGCGCCCGCGGATCTGGCAGGCAATCGAGACGGCGAAGATCGGCATGGCGTGGAGGAAATTCGTGGTGCCATCAAGCGGATCTATGATCCACACCGTCTCGCTGCTGCCGCTGACACCACTTTCTTCCGCCAAAAATGCGTGATCCGGATAGAACTTACGAATGCTGGCGATGATCTCCCGCTCGGCCGCCTGGTCGACCTCGGTCACAAAGTCATTGCGCCCCTTGGTGGTGATCGTCAGGGTATCCACCCGCTCGAGGCTGCGGACGATGATCTCCCCGGCACGGCGGGCGGCGCGAACGGCAATATTGAGAAGTGGCTGCACGGCAAATAAGCTGGCGCGGAAACCTGCGCAAAGGGGGGAAGGGGTGCAAGATTAGCAGACCACATGGGAACCGATTCAACAACTGACATCCGCATCGTCCTGGTCGAGCCGTCCCACCCGGGCAACATCGGCGCCGTGGCGCGCGCCATGATGAACATGGACCTGCGACAGCTGGTGCTGGTGCGACCGCGGGAGTTCCCGCACCCCGAAGCGACCGCCCGGGCCGCCGGCGCGGAAGTCGTGCTGGCCGGTGCCCGGGTTGTCGACACGCTCGAGGAGGGGATCGCCGACTGCGGCTTTGTGGCGGCCACCACCTCCCGCAACCGCGACCAGAATTATCGCGTGCTGGATGTGCAGGAGGCCGCCGTGCGCGCAGTGGCCGAAGCCCGACGTGCGCCGGTGGCGCTGCTGTTCGGGGCCGAGCGCACCGGGCTGATGAACGAGCATCTGGAGGCCAGTCATGTGCTGCTGCGCATTCCGGCCAGCTGCGACTACGCCTCGTTGAATCTCGCCATGGCGGTGCAGCTGGTGAGCTATGAAATTTTCCGCGCCCGCGCTGATCACGGCAATGCCGGAGCGCTGCGCGAGGTCGCCGAGGCACCTCTGGCGAGCCCGCCGCAGATGCAGCAGCTGTATTTGCACCTCGAGCAGGTGCTGCAGGAGATCGACTTCAAGGATCGCACCAAGGCCGGTACGCATCTCATGAGTCGCATCCGCCGCTTCCTGCAGCGCGCGGAGCTGGATCTGAACGAGGTGAACATTCTGCGCGGCATCCTGACCGCCATACAGAACCGGCGGCGCATGGCCGGCGCGGCCCATGCGCCGAAGGTGGACTCCTGAAGGCCATGCGTCAGTGCTATCTGGACAATGCGGCGACCACGCCGGTGGATCCGGCCGTCATCGCGCAAATGCGCGCCTGTCTGGGGGAAGACGGCTGGTTCGCGAATCCCTCATCCAGCGCGCATGAGGCCGGCCGCGCGGCGGCACAGCGCGTGGAGCTGGCACGGGCCCAGGTCGGCCGGCTCATCGGCGCGCGCGCCGAGCAGATCGTGTTTACTTCGGGAGCCACCGAGGCCGATAACCTGGCGGTGCTCGGCACCGCACGGGCACAGGCGCCGCAGCGCCGACACCTCATCAGCGCACGCACGGAACACAAGGCCGTGCTCGATGCCGTGCGCCAGTTGACCCGTGAGGGGTTCAGCGTGACCTGGCTGCAGCCGGATGCGGACGGTCGCGTCACGGCGCAGGCGGTGGCCGCCGCTTTGCGGCCCGATACCGCGCTGGTGTCATTGATGCACGTCAACAATGAGACCGGTGTGATCCAGGACATCCAGGCCATCGGTGAAGTCTGCCGGGATCGATCCGTGGTGTTCCATGTCGATGCCGCGCAGAGCGTCGGGCGCGAGCCGGTGGATGTCGCGCGCCTGCCGGTCGACCTGCTGTCACTGTCGGCGCATAAGATCTACGGTCCGAAAGGCATCGGCGCGCTGTTCGTGCGCGCAGGCGGCAAGGCGCCACTGACGCCGCTGATGTTTGGCGGCGGTCAGGAGTCGGGTCTGCGTCCCGGAACGCTCGCCACCCACCAGATCGCCGGATTCGGCCTGGCCTGTGAACTCGCCGCTGCGGCCCGCGAGGCCGACGGCGCGCGGATCGCCCGATGGCGGGATCTGCTGTGGTCGCGCCTTGAATCCTTAGGGGGCGTGACCATGAATGGAGGCAGGGCGCCGCGGGTGCCCCATATTCTGAATGTCAGCTTCGATGGGGTGGACGGAGAGAGTCTGGTGAGCGCTTTGCCAGGCCTGGCGGTCTCAACTGGCGCGGCGTGCAACTCCGCTTCGGGGGAGCCCTCCTATGTGCTGCGAGCCTTGGGCCGTACGGTGCGGCAGGCCGAGAGTGCGCTGCGCTTCAGTTTTGGTCGCTTCAATACCGACGAGGATATTGAGGCCGCCGCCGGCCAGGTCGGTGCGGTCGTGCAGCGGCTGCGTGCCGTCTCGCCCGCGGCCCAGGCGCCGGTGGTGCCGGGCACGCTGGCAGTGCAGGGCGAGACGCTGAGCCCGTTGGTCGAGGAGCTGTTTTCGCGCCTGGAGGGAGCCGGCTCGCTGGCTGCGGGAGCGGGCACGGTTCTGGTCGGGGAAGCTGGCCGCCACGGCGACGAGGCATGGGTGCGCCTGCATCTGCGGGTGCACGCTGACACTGTGATCGAGGCACGTTTCCAGGTCCTGGGCTGCCCGCATACTCTGGCTACGGCCAGTTGGCTGGCGATGCGGCTGACAGGGCGCGAACGTGCCGTGGCACAACCCGGTTCCCCGCAAGCCTGGGCGCAAGCTCTGCAGGTGCCGGTGGAAAAGCTCGGTCGACTGCTGCTGATCGAGGACGCATTGCATGCTGCACTTCAGCAATGGCCTTGAAATGGCCTTAAGATGGGAAACGCGATGGCTATCTCACTGACTGAATCGGCCGCCGACCGGGTACGAAGCTTCCTGGCTTCCCGAGGCCGCGGCCTGGGCCTGCGGCTCGGGGTGCGCAAGACCGGCTGTTCGGGCTTCGCCTATGTCGTTAATTACGCTGATGATTCCGGCCCGGATGACGTGGTCTTCGAGGATCAGGGCGTAAAGGTTTTCGTCGACCGCGAGAGCCTGACGCTGGTCAACGGGACCGTCGTCGATTTCGTAAAACAGGGCCTCAACGAAGCCTTCAAATTCAGTAACCCGAACATCAAGGGCGAATGCGGCTGCGGTGAAAGCTTCAGCGTCTGAAAAGCCTTAACTTACCGCGACTTCCGCGCCTGCCGCGGGTGGCCAATCGCGACCGTCCGATGTAGACTGCGCGCCCCGGAAGCTGGGCCGCTCTCATCGGCGAGTTCGAATACTGGGCATTAAATTCCAACGATTTCAATGACTTGGCCGATGGCTGGCTGGTACAGGCCCTCCCGGCGCAGGTCAGATCCATACTCTGCAGGAGATCTTCTCGAATGGCGCTCGAACGCACCCTGTCCATCGTCAAGCCCGACGGCGTGTCCCGCAACCTGATCGGCGAGGTCTATCGGCGATTCGAAACAGCCGGACTACGCATCATTGCCGCGCGCATGATGCATTTGTCCTTGCTCGAGGCCGAGGGCTTCTATGCGGTCCACCGCGCACGTCCCTTCTTCAAAGACCTGGTCAGCTACATGACTTCCGGTCCCGTCATCGTGCAGGTTCTGGAGGGTGAGAACGCCATCGCCAAGAATCGCGAACTGATGGGCGCGACCGACCCGAAGAAGGCCGCTCCGGGCACCATCCGCGCGGACCTGGCGCTGAGCATCGAACAGAATGTCGTACACGGTTCCGACGGCGTGGAGACCGCCACCCAGGAGATCGGGTACTTCTTCCCCGGCACTCAGGTATTCCCGCGCGCCTGATATGTCAGTCCCGACGACAACGGAACCTACGAATCTGCTGGGACTGACGCGTCCACAGCTGGAGGAGTACATCGCAGGCTTGGGTAGCAAGCCGTTCCGCGCTCGTCAGCTGATGAATTGGATCTATAAGCGTGGCGAAGGTCGGATCGGGGAGATGACGGATCTGGCGAAGGATTTCCGAGCGCAGCTGGCGCAACGCGCGCAGGTGCGCGTGCCGCGGATCACCGAGCTGCAGGTGTCGGCGGATGGCACCCGCAAGTGGAAACTCGAAGCCGATGCGTCGCAGGCCTTCGAGATGGTGTACATCCCGGAACCGGGCCGCGGCACGCTGTGCATTTCCTCGCAGGTCGGCTGTGCCCTGGACTGTTCGTTCTGTTCGACCGCACAGCAGGGCTTCAATCGCAACCTGACGACGGGCGAGATCGTCGGGCAGGTGTGGCTGGCAGCGCGCGAGCTGGAAGCAGCCGTCGGTGCCGGACCCGATGATGATATGGAGGTCGAGGCCCCGCTGCCCGATGCGCCGCTGGACACACAGGTGATCACCCCGCTCAGTGGTCGCATCATCAGCAATGTCGTGCTGATGGGCATGGGCGAGCCACTCGCGAATTTCCGCAATGTGGTGCCGGCCCTGTCGATCCTGCTGGATGACTTCGGCTTTGATCTGTCCCGCCGCCGCGTCACGCTGTCGACATCGGGTCTGGTGCCCCAGATCTACAAGCTGGCGGAAGTCACCAATGTCGCCCTGGCCGTCTCGCTGCATGCGCCCAACGATGCGTTGCGCAATGAGCTGGTGCCGATCAATCGCAAGCATCCGATCAGCGAACTGCTGACGGCATGCTGGCACTATCTTGATGAAGGCAACGGCCGCAGCGTCACGTTCGAGTATGTGATGCTGGATGGAGTCAATGATTCGCCGGGCCAGGCTCGCGAGCTGGTGCGCCTGCTGCGCGGTCACCCGGCCAAGCTCAATCTGATTCCCTTCAATCCCTTCCCCGGCACTCGCTACCGGCGCTCGCCGATGGCGGTGATCCAGCGCTTTCGCGATGAGCTCATTCGCGGCGGCGTGCTCGCCACGATTCGGCGCACCCGAGGCGATGATATCGATGCGGCCTGCGGCCAGTTGGCCGGGCGGGTCATCGACCGGACGACGGTTCGTTTGGGCAACAAGACCATTGGTCTGACGGTGCAGTCATGAAAATCGTGCGCGGTGTTGCGATCCTCGTGAACGTGTGTCTGCTCATGTTCGTCGGCGGCTGTGTGACCACCAAGTCACCGCGCCTGAGCGAAGGGCATACCGAAGCCGATGCGGCCGCGGACAATGTACAGCTGGCCATGGCCTACATGCAGACCGGCAATCTGGCACGTACCAAGGAAAAGCTCGATCGGGCCATGCAGGAGGATCCGCGCAATCCGAACCTGCATAGTGTCTATGCGATGTTCTACGAGCGCATCAATGACCAGAAGAAGGCCGAGAGCGAATTTCACGAGGCCCTGCGTCTGGCGCCCGGGGATCCGGCGCAACTGAATTTCTACGGGGTCTACCTGTGTCACCAGCACCGGGTCGATGAAGGCGTCACGAAGCTGCTGCAGGTGGCCACCAATCCGCTGTACCGCACACCCGAGGCGGCCTACACCAACGTCGGCGTGTGCCTGCTCACGGTACATCGGGATGAGGAAGCCGAGTCCGCATTCAAGCGCGCTTTGAACGTGCGGCCGGACTATGCGGAAGGGGCCTACCAGTTGGCGCAGCTGGAACTGTCGCACGGCCGGGCGCTCGAGGCCCGCACGCGCATCGATAAATACCTCGCAAAGTACAATCCGACGCCCGAACTGCTGATGGTGGGCCTGCAGGCCGCCCGCACTCTCGACGATGCGCGTGGCGCCGCCCAGTTCGCGACCATCCTGCGCGGGGATTTCCCGGACTCCGAGCAGGCGCACTCCCTCGGCACGGATGCGCAGCGCAAGTCCAACTGATGCCGATGAGCGAGCGCGACAACGACAGCGGTGCGCGCAAGAGCGGCATCGGGGCACGTCTGCAGGCCGGGCGCGAGCGCGCCGACCTGTCGCTGGTGCAGGCCGCCGAACTGCTGCACGTGGATCCGAATGTGATCCATGCATTGGAGAGCGAGAACTTCAGCGAACTTGGCGCCGCGGTGTATGCGCGTGGGCATCTGCGTCACTACGCCGAACTGGTCAGGGAGTCGGCCCCGGAGTTGCTCGGACTGTTCGCGGCGAGCGTGCACGCCGCTGCGCCGCCGGACCTGACCCGGATGCCGCATGCGAAGCAGAGCAATCCATGGCGCGGCGCGGTGGTCATGACCGGGGTCGCGCTGGTGATCGGCGTTGGTCTGATCGGCAGCATCCACTGGCTTTACCTCGATCTGCATGCGGGCCGCCCCGTTCCCAAGGCAGCGCCAGTGGTGAGACCCGGGCTCGTCATTCCGCCCGAACCCACCTCGGCGCCGGGCCCCGCGGCCGCCGCCAGCAATTCTTGAGCAGGGGTCTTTCTTGACCGGTCAGATTCAGCCTATTCGCGGCATGAACGACGTGCTGCCCGCCGAAAGCGTGCTGTGGCAGCACCTCGAAGGCAGCGTGCGTGAGCTGCTCGCGGCCTACGGCTATGAGGAAATCCGGGTACCGGTCGTCGAGCACACGGAGCTGTTCAAGCGCGCCATCGGTGAATTCACCGACGTAGTCGAAAAGGAGATGTATACCTTCACCGACCAGGGGGGGGAGAGCCTGACGCTGCGCCCCGAAGCCACGGCCGGGGTGGTGCGCGCCATGATTTCAAACGGCCTGCTGCGCGGCGCTCGCCATAAGCTGTGGTGCACGGGACCGATGTTCCGGCACGAGAAGCCGCAGAAGGGCCGCTATCGGCAGTTCTACCAGGTCGATGTCGAAGCGGTGGGCTTTGCCGGACCTGATGTCGATGCGGAACTGATCGCGCTGACGGCGCGGCTGTGGCGCAAGTTGGGCATCACACGCGTGAAGCTGCAGATCAATTCACTGGGTACGGTGGAGTCGCGGCGGCTTTATCGCGAGAAACTCGTCGAATACTTCTCGGCACACCACGAGCGTCTGGATGAGGACAGCCGTCGGCGCCTGCAGGGCAATCCGCTGCGTATCCTCGACAGCAAGAATCCGGACCTGCAGCAACTGATTGCCGCGGCGCCGCTGCTGCCGGAATACCTGGATGCGCAGTCGCAGGCGCATTTTGCGGCGCTGCAGGCATCCCTGGCCGCGATGGGTGTCGAATTCACGGTGAACCCGCGGCTGGTGCGCGGACTCGACTATTACAGCCGCACCGTCTTTGAGTGGGTCACCGATGCGCTGGGCAGTCAGGACGCGGTGTGCTCCGGAGGCCGCTATGATGGTCTCATTACCCAGCTTGGTGGGGAGGCCACCCCCGCCATCGGCTTCGCGATGGGGGTTGAACGGGTGGTCGAGCTGCTGCGGCAGCTGCCGGCCCAACCCGAGCCGCCTGCGGCCGACGTGTATATCGTCCTCAATGGCGAGCGCGCCGCGATCGAGGGCAGCCGCATCGTGGAGAGTCTGCGCGATGCACTCCCGCAGCGGCGGTTCGAATTGAACCTGGGTGGGGGCAACTTCAAGGCCCAGTTCCGGCGGGCGGATCGCAGCCGGGCGGCCCTGGCGCTGATCGTTGGCGAAGATGAGCTGGCGCGGGGCGTGGTCGGATTGAAACCTTTGCGCCTCGAGGCGGGTCAGAGTGAGTGCCCAATAGCTGAGTTGCCGGTCCGGATCGAGGCAGCTTTGCGGGCGACGGACATGCAGGAGTAGGGTGGGTGGACGATTACCTTTCGGAACAAGAACAACTACAGCGGCTGATCGGATGGCTGCGCGTCAATGTCCCCTGGATTATCGTCGGTCTGGCGGTCGGTGGACTGCTCGTCGGCGGCTGGCGCTGGTGGCAGGCCCGCACCGATCGCAACGGCGTCGCGGCGGCGACCAGCTATGCGCAGGTACTGGATGCATTCGATCGCGGCGATCGCACGCGGGGGCTTGACCTGGTCGAGCAGCTGCGGCGAACCCATCCCGACAGTCCGTACGTGGATCAGGCGGATCTGGCCGCCGGACGGCTGTTGCTTGAAACCGGCCAACCCGAGCGCGCCCTGTCCTATCTGCAGGCCGTGATAAATCACTCCCACGATGCGCAGCTGGTGCTGATAGCGCGGTTGCGTCTGGCGCGGGTGCAGGTGGCACAGAATCACGCCGATGCGGCCCTGACTACCCTGGGCACGGCCAACCAGGGTGCATTCGAGGGGCGCTTCGCCGAAGTGCGCGGGGATGCCTATTTCGCCAAGGGCGACAAAGTGCAGGCGTTGCGCGAGTATCGCGCCGCGCGTGCGGCTACGGGCCCCGCCGAGGGTGCCAACGATCTGTTGGACCTGAAGATCAACGACCTTGCCGGCGCTGCGACGAGCACGCCGGTGGCTGCCATTCCCAAGGGGAAATGATCCATCATGCGCCGCATTCTGCCGATCCTGCTGCTGGCCCTTGTGGCCGCCTGTACCAAGGACAAGAACCCGGACCGTCCGACCAAGCTGGTCGCCTTCCCGGAAGGGGTGAAGATCGCGAAGGTCTGGAGTGAGAAGGTCGGGGGCACGAAAGTGCCGTTGCGTCTGGGCCTGGCGCTCGATATCGAAGGCGAAACTGTATATGCCGCGGGTGAGAAGGGCGAGATCGCGGCCTTCAACCTGCAAAACGGCCACCGCGAGTGGGAGAGCCGCACCAAGCTGCCGCTGGGCGGCGCGGTGGGCTTTGGCGACGGCAAGGTCGTCGTCGGCTCAACCGATGGCGAAGTGGTCGCGCTGGACGCCCAAAGCGGCAAGCAGCTGTGGCGCACCAGTCTGACAGCCGAGATCCTGGCGGCCCCGGCGGTTTCGCCGCGGATGGTGCTGGTCCGAGGGGTCGATGGCAAGTTGCACGGGCTGTCGATGGCCGACGGACATGAGCTGTGGGTTCAGCAGCAGACGGTGCCGAAGCTGTCGCTGCGCGGAACGGCTTCACCGACCATCGCCGGGGAAGTTGCCGTGACCGGCTTCGACAATGGCCGCGTAGTCGCCTCATCCCTGACCGATGGCTCCAGCGTCTGGGAGACCCAGCTGCAGCTGCCTACCGGCAAGACCGATATCGACCGGCTGGTTGATATCGATACCCGTGCCCGGGTCATGGGCAACGACGTCTATGTGGTGGGCTTCCAGGGCAAGGTCGCCATGATGGCACTGGATTCGGGGCAGATCTGGTGGTCGCACGACACATCGAGCTACCGCGGAGTCGCCATCGATGACGACAATGTCTACGTCTCCACGGCGGATGGCGATGTCGTCGCGCTGACGCGGCGCACCGGGGTCGAAGTGTGGCGGCAGAAGGCGCTCGCGCACCGCGGCCTGTCCGGCCCGGCGGCAGCCGGGGACGCCATTGTCGTCGCGGATTACCAGGGTTACGTCCACTGGCTGGCCAAGTCGAACGGTGCGCTGATCGGACGCGTACGGGCAGGCAAGGTGCGCTACAGCAATCCGCCGGCATATGCCGATGGCGTGCTGGTGCTGTTGAATGATCGTGGAACCATTGACGCCTTTCGCGCCACGCCTGTGGCCACCCCGGCCAAACACTAGGCGTCACGCATCGTGCTGCCGATCGTAGCGCTGGTCGGCCGTCCCAACGTCGGCAAGTCGACTCTGTTCAATACCCTGACGCGCACGCGCGATGCCATCGTGGCCGACGTGCCCGGGGTCACGCGTGACCGGCAGTACGGCTACGGGCAGTTCGGATCCGGCAGCTATGTGGTCATCGACACCGGCGGCCTGGTGATCGAGAACCCTTCCGTCATCGAGAGCCAGATGCGTATCCAGACGGAGCGCGCGGTGGCCGAGGCGGATCGACTCGTGTTCATCGTCGATGCGCGCGCCGGCCTGACGCCTCAGGATGAGATCATCGCGCGCGAGCTGCGCCGCTCGGGCAAGCCCATCGTTCTTGCTGTCAACAAGATCGAGAGCCTCGATGCGCAGGTGGCGGTCAGTGAGTTCCACAGGCTCGGACTGGGTGAACCGGCTCCGATCGCCGCGACTCACGGCCAGGGCATCCGCGAACTCATGTCGGTAGTGCTCGCCGGCTGCGATGAGAGCGTACGCGAGGACTCGATCGACGATGCGATTCGGATCGCCGTCATCGGGCGCCCGAATGTCGGCAAGTCCACCCTCATCAATCGTCTGCTGGGTGAAGAGCGGGTCATTGCGAGCGACGAACCCGGCACAACGCGCGACAGCATCCTGGTGCCGTTCAAACGCGACGATCGGGACTTCGTACTGATCGATACAGCGGGCATCCGCCGCCGCTCGAAGGTTGATGATCTGATCGAGAAGGTCAGTGTCGCGAAGACCTTGCAGGCGATGGATCACGCGCACGTCGTGGTGATGGTACTGGATGCCCATGACCTGATCGGTGAACAGGACGCGAGCGTGCTCGGCATGGCGCTGCAGCGTGGGCGCGCCCTGCTCATCGCCATCAACAAATGGGATGGTATCCCCACCGAGCAGCGCGACGAAATCCGGCGTCAACTGGCTTTGAAACTGGATTTCGTGCCGTATGCCCCGCTGCATTTCATTTCGGCGCGGCACGGCACCGGGGTGGGCGAATTGGTCCAGTCTGCCGTTCGTGGCTTCGAGTCCGCCATGCGCGAAATGCCGACCCGGATTCTGAACAAGGCACTGGAGAGCGCGCTGGAGGCCCATCAGCCGCCGCTGGTGCACGGCCGGCGCATCAAACTGCGCTACGTTCACCAGGGCGGGCGCAATCCGCCACGTATCATCGTGCATGGCAGCCAGGCGGAGCGCGTGCCGGATGCCTACATGCGCTACCTCGGCAATTACTTTCGCAAGGTCTTCGAGCTGTACGCGACACCGATCGTCGTCGAGTTCAGATCGGATGCAAATCCCTTCAGCGAGCGCAAGACCGAACACAAGGTCGGCCATCGGCCGCGCCGCAAGGGTACTGCCGGCGTTGGGCACCGAGGCGCGGCACTGGCGAAAATCGCCGGAATGAAAGTGGCCCGCAAGAAAAAGGCGGCGACCGCGAATGACGGTCCGCGTCCGGCGCGCGCGCGGCCGACGGCACCGAAGCGCGGCGGATCGGGCAAAGGCGGCAGCGCGCGGGCCGGCAAAGGTCGCAGTGGCGCAGCGGCGAGTCGGGGCGCGAAGCGCCGATAGTCGCGCCCGCCGGCGTGCTCAACGCGTACGGATCCGCGGGTGTACCGGCGGCAGGAACAGCGCCGGGTCGACAAATTCCTGATTGAGAACCACCGCGAAATGAAGGTGCGGCCCGGTCACACGGCCGGTCTTGCCGACCTTGCCGATGACCTGACCGCGATGGACCACATCCCCGGCATGAACGCCGATCACGCTCAGATGGCAGTACACCGTCAGCAGTCCTTGGCCGTGATCAAGGATTACGGTGTTGCCGTTGAAGAAGTAATCACCGGTGTCCACGACCGTGCCGTCTGCGGCGGCCAGTATCGGTGTGCCGACCGGCGCCGCGATGTCCATGCCGGTATGAGGATTGCGGGCCTCGCCATTGAACACGCGGCGCAGGCCAAATGAGCTGGAGCGGATTCCGGGTACGGGCTGCAGCAGCGCGAGGTTTCCCGCCGGCGCGCTGAAGGTTGCGATCGCGGCGTGAATGCGGGTGCGTTCCTGCGCGGCGCGGCTGGCGTCCTGCGCCGACAGGTCGACCTGGCTCGGGGCCACGGTCAGGCGTTGCACCGTGTAGGTCTTCGGACCAATGGGAAAGTGCTCGGCCGCGCCGTCTTGCACCTCAAGCGTCGCCGCTCCGAGCTTCGCATCCAGCCCGATGCCGACCACGGCCAGCCACCTGCCGTCACGACGGATCACCATCGCGCGATGCTGCCCGAATGTCGCGACCGGTGCGGCATCGGACGGGCCGGGCAGGGCGATGATACGCACGCCGCCGGGCACACTTTCACTGTGCGGCAGGTCGGTCGCCGCAGGGGTCGCGGCGCAGGCGCCAACGACGGCGGCCAGCGCCATGACGGCACCGACGAACTGCTGCAGAGTCTGCCGCGGACTCATGAGTCGTTGCCGGCATCATGGCCGGTCACCCGGGCGCGGATGGCGCCGCGCAGCACCAGCGCGCGGATCTCATCCCCCACCGCCACCGTGCCGGCATCGGTGACCACGCGGCCATCCGCGCGCATGACCACGGCGAAGCCGCGGCCTAAGGTGGCCAGCGGGCTGACCGCGTCGAGTTTGTGCTGGGCGAGATTCAGGCGGTGCACGCTGGCTTCGACGCGGCGCTGCCACGCATGTTGCAGCCGCATGCGCAGTTGTACGTTGCGCCCATCCAGTGCGGCCACGCGTCGTGCGGGAGTGGCCTGCAGCAGCTGTGTCAGGGCGTGACTCAGACGGATGTTCTGCTGCTGGAGTCGAGACTGCAGCGCCTTGCGCAGCCTTTGTTCCAACTCATCCAGACGCTGCGCGCTGTGGCTCAAGCGAACGCCGGGATGCATCCGCTGCAGGCGGTGGCGCAGGTGCCCCAGCAGCTGACCGGCCGTGCGCAGCTCGCGCCGCCCCGACTGGACCAGCCGCTCACCTATGCGGCGCAGCGTGCCGAGCAGCTCCTGGCGGTCGGGAACCACCAGTTCGGCTGCCCCGGAGGGCGTCGGGGCGCGCACGTCGGCGACGAAATCGGCGATGGTGAAGTCGATTTCGTGGCCGACCCCGCTGACCACCGGCAGGGCGCTCGCGCGGATGGCCCGCGCCACGCCCTCGTCATTGAAGGCCCACAGGTCTTCGAGGGAGCCGCCGCCACGCGCCAGGATGATGACGTCGCACTCCGCGCGTGCCGAGGCCAGCTGCAGGGCCTGGATCAGGGCCGGCACGGCGGCGGCCCCCTGCACCGGCGTGGGGTAGATCAATACCTGGGCCGGCGGATAGCGGCGCTTGAGGATATGCAGCACATCGCGGATCGCGGCACCGCTGGGGGAGGTGATGACCCCGATGCGACGCGGGAAGCGGGGCAGCGGTCGCTTCAGTTCGGGTGCAAACAGCCCTTCGGCAACCAACCGCGCCTTCAGGCGTTCGAATTCACGTTTCAGCGCGCCGACTCCGGCCTCTTCCATGAGATCGACGATCATCTGGTAGTCGCCGCGGGGCTCGTACAGGCTGACTCGACCGCGCACCAGCACCAGCTGCCCGGATTTGGGGGTGAACCCCAGGTTCATATTGCGCTGGCGGAACATGGCCCCGCGGATCTGCGCTTCCTTGTCCTTCAGCGTGAAATACCAGTGTCCCGAGGCCGGCTGGGTGAAATTCGACAGCTCCGCTTCCAGCCAGATGACGGCCAGACCGCGCTCCAGCAGCAGCCGGACCTCGCGGTTCAGCCGGGAGACGGTGAAGACGGTGCGCTCAGGGGTTTGGGACATATCCCATGGTATCGCGCTTTGCGGGTTTACCCGACCCCGGTGAGTGCGTAGAATGGGACATGCGAATCCTCGAAGAAGCCCTGACTTTCGACGACGTCCTGTTGGTGCCGGCCCATTCCACGGTGCTGCCCCGCGAAGTCGATCTTTCCACCACCCTCACCCGCAGTATCAGGCTGGGATTACCCGTCCTGTCAGCCGCCATGGATACCGTGACCGAGGCGCGCCTCGCCATCACGATTGCCCAGGAAGGCGGTCTGGGCATCATCCACAAGAACATGCCCATCGACGCCCAGGCGCGTGAAGTCGCCAGGGTCAAGAAATTCGAAAGCGGCGTGATTCGTGATCCGATCACCGTGCCCCCCGGCATGACCATCCGCGAAGTGCTGCAGCTGACGCGCTCACGTGGCATCTCCGGAGTGCCGGTCGTGGATGGCAGCAGGGTCGTGGGCATCGTGACCCACCGTGATCTGCGGTTCGAGGAGAAGCTCGACGCACCGGTTTCCTCGGTCATGACCCCGCAGCATCGACTGATCACCGTGCGCGAGAATGCCCCGAAGGAGGAAGTCCTGACCCTGCTGCACAAGCATCGCATCGAGAAGGTGCTGGTGGTGGGCGAGGATTCCGAGCTCAAGGGCATGATCACGGTGAAGGATTTCCAGAAGGCGACCGACTATCCGCGCGCCAGCAAGGATGAAACCGGCCGGCTGCGCGTCGGTGCGGCGGTGGGGACCGCAGCGGATACGCTCGAGCGCGTAGCGGCGTTGAGCGGCGCCGGGGCGGACGTCGTGGTGGTGGATACCAGCCATGGACACCATCAGGGCGTGATCGACATGGTCCGGCAGATCAAGCAGCGCTGGCCGCAGCTGCAGGTGATCGCCGGCAATATCGTCACCGCCGAGGCGGCCCGCGACCTGGCCGAAGCCGGCGCGGATGCGGTCAAGGTGGGCATTGGTCCGGGGTCGATCTGCACGACCCGTATCGTCGCCGGTGTCGGTGTGCCGCAGATCAGCGCGGTCTCGAATGTGGCGCGTGCGCTGGAGGGCACCGGGGTGCCGGTGATTGCTGATGGCGGCATCCGCTTCTCGGGTGATCTTGCCAAGGCCATTGCCGCGGGCGCCCATGCCGTCATGATCGGTGGCATGTTCGCCGGTACCGAGGAATCCCCCGGTGAGGTCGAGCTATATCAGGGCGCATCGTACAAGGCCTACCGCGGCATGGGATCGCTGGGTGCGATGGCGGACAAGCACGGCAGTGCCGACCGTTACTTCCAGGATGCCGCCAGCGAACTTGAGAAGCTCGTGCCCGAGGGCATCGAGGGTCGCGTTGCCTACAAGGGCAGCCTGGTGTCCATCCTGTACCAGCTGGCCGGTGGCCTGCGCGCCGCAATGGGATATACCGGAAGCGCCTCGATCGAGATCATGCGCACCCGGCCGAAATTCGTGCGCATCACCAACGCGGGTGTCCGCGAAAGCCACGTGCATGACGTGACCATCACCAAAGAAGCGCCCAACTACCGCGTTTCCTAAGCTCAGCGAAGATGACGACCCAAACAGTCGCGGATATCCACGCGCACCGGATTCTTATTCTCGATTTCGGCGCGCAATACACCCAGCTCATCGCCCGCCGGGTGCGTGAGTCGGGGGTGTACTGCGAGATCCACCCCTGGGATATCTCCGATTCCGTGGTGCGCGCCTTTGCCCCGCGTGGCGTGATTCTTTCGGGCGGCCCGGAGTCAGTCACCGATGCACAGCCGCCGCGCGCCCCGGCCGCGGTGTTTGAACTGGGAGTGCCGGTCCTGGGCATCTGCTACGGCATGCAGACCATGGCCCAGCAGCTGGGCGGGCAGGTGGTCGCGGGCCTGACGCGCGAGTTCGGTTATGCCGAAGTCGTGGTAGGCGCTCAGTGCCGGCTGCTCGATGGGCTGAGCGATCGAGTCGATGGCGAAGGCCACGCGGTGCTGGATGTGTGGATGAGTCACGGCGATCGGGTCGCGCAGTTGCCCGACGGGTTTTCCGCCACAGCCGCTTCCGCGAACGCACCCCTGGCCGCAATGAGCGATGAACGGCGCCGCTACTACGGCGTCCAGTTTCATCCTGAGGTGACGCACACTTTGCAGGGCGCACGGCTGCTCGAGCGCTTCGTGCGCGAGATCTGTGCCTGCGATGCACTGTGGAGCGTGGGCAATATCATCGAAGATGCCGTCGAGCGCGTACGGGCGCAAACCGGTGACGGCAGAGTACTGCTCGGGCTCTCGGGCGGCGTCGATTCCAGTGTCGTCGCGGCGCTGTTGCACCGCGCGATCGGCGGGCGCCTGGTGTGCGTGTTCGTGGATCATGGTCTGATGCGCCTCGGGGAGGGTGATGAGGTCATGCGCACCTTCGCGCAGAACCTGGGCGTCAGGGTCATCCGCGTCGATGCCGCGGAGCGCTTCCTGGCCGCGCTGAAGGGCGTCACCGACCCGGAGGCAAAACGCAAGATCATCGGTGGCCTGTTCGTCGAAGTCTTCGAAGAAGAATCAAACAAGCTCAAGGATGTGGATTTCCTCGCCCAGGGAACCATCTACCCGGATGTAATCGAGTCCGCGGGCAGCAAGACCGGCAAGGCGCATGTCATCAAATCCCACCACAACGTAGGGGGACTGCCGGCGCATATGCGCCTGAAGCTGGTGGAACCGCTGCGCGAATTGTTCAAGGACGAGGTGCGGCGCCTCGGCACTGAGCTGGGGCTGCCGCACTCCATGGTGTACCGGCATCCCTTCCCCGGACCGGGCCTTGGCGTGCGAATCCTCGGCGAGGTGCGCCAGGAGTTTGCGGACCTGCTGCGCCGCGCCGACGCCATCTTCATCGAAGAGCTGCGACGGCACGACCTGTACGATCGCACCAGCCAGGCGTTCGCCGTGTTCCTTCCGGTGCGCTCGGTAGGCGTCATGGGGGATGGCCGCCGTTACGATTATGTCGTCGCGCTGCGCGCCGTCGAGACCATCGATTTCATGACCGCGCACTGGGCGCGGCTGCCCTACGATTTCCTGGCTGAGGTGTCGCTGCGCATCGTCAATGAAGTGCCGGGCATTTCGCGCGTGGTCTACGACATTTCAGGAAAGCCGCCCGCAACCATCGAGTGGGAGTGAGGCAGACTCGGAACACCTCGAAGTTACTTCCGCTTACGTTGAGTGCGCCAGTTGTCGGGTGAAAATATATAGTTATGGCGAGAAACAATCTTCTTCGCGCGCTCCAAGCACTGCAACTTCCAAAGGGTTTTTCTGTGCGGTCCGATTTTTAAATCGGCTTCAAGATCAAACGCTTCCTTTCGAGTGAGAAATCCGTGCGCTGCAAGTAGATGCCATCTTCGTCCTCGCGTCCAGTGGCGACTATCCGACGAGTTGTGGCTCCGAATACGCTTGCGCAGGTCGGTCGTCGCGCCGAGATATACTTCGCCGTGCTCGCTCAGAAGCAAGTACGTCCAAGCACATGGATGTTCTGCACAAGTCGGCATTTCCTTGCTCGCCTTGCCATTTTTAAGGAGCCCTATGCGTATGAGCCGCTTGCAAATGGCCTGCCTGCTTCGTTGGTGTATGCCGGCCAACTCCGGGATCGTCACCCCGCTAAGGAAGGCTGCCTCGAGTCTTACCTCCTCGTCCGACAACCATGCTTTCCCCTGCCGATCTTTCATCTGAATAGCGCCACTCAGCGGGTGCCCGCCAACCATGTCCTGGGGGGTGATTTTAGCCCGGCAGGCCTATCCGCTTCGACGCGTCGAAGGGTGTGCCGCGGAAGCGACGACGGCTGCCGCGCGCTGCTCGACAGCTGATTGCAATTCCGTCTCCTCCTTACTAATATGTGGTTGGTAAGGATACGAGGCGAGACCATGAGCACTGATGCGACCTTGACCAGCAAGGGTCAGACCACGATTCCGAAGGACATCCGCGACAGTTTGGGGATGAAATCGGGCGACCGGATAATGTTTACACTGATGCCGGATGGGACTGTGCTGATGCGGCTTAAAAACAAGAGTGTCATGAGCCTTGCCGGCAGTCTGCGAAAGAGGGGTAGGAGAGGCGTTCCCGTCGACCAGTTGTCGCGATAATGATTGGCCTCGACACGAACGTGCTCGTCCGCTTCTTGGTGAAGGATGATCAAGCACAATTCGATCGAGCACAGAAATTGATCAAGCGGGAAGCGAGCGGGAACGGAGGGGTCTCCATTAGTCTCCTCGTTCTGCTGGAAACCGAATGGGTGCTCCGAAGCCGTTACAGCTTGAACAAGAACGAGATCGCCGGCGCGCTTTCCGGACTACTCGATTCCAGCGAGGTGCGCATTGAGAACGAGGCCGTCGTGGAACGAGCATTGTTCGTATGGAAGGATTCGGTCGCGGAATTTGCCGACTGCCTGATAGGTGAGCGCTACCGAGAACTCGGATGCAGTGCGACGGCGACATTCGATGTGCGGGCATTGAGACTGGCGGGCTTTGTTGTGGCGTGACGCGCGTGTATCGCCCACTGTCAGCTGATGCTTTGCGATGGGCCAAGCATGGAACATAGCGTATCGACTGGCATTAAACGGCATTGCTGCCGATATCGTAAACACCGCGAGAACCTCGGAAACCATTGGTCCTTTGGTGTCAGTGGCCCTCGACCGCGAATAGGATCTCGGCAAACTCAGGGACAGTCTTTTCGCGATTCCAATCGCGTTGTAGTTCGCAGATCAGTTGTACCCAGCTCAGCGGCTTGCCGCCGGCCTGAACGAGCCGCTGTACGCCCAGCTCATGCGCCTCGGGCGAGGTGCCCCCGACACAGTCGATGACCGGATAGACCTCAAAGCCCTCCTTGATGGCATCAAGGGCAGGATGGACCAGGCACACTTCGGTCCAAAGCGCGGCCATGATGAGCTTCCTGCGACCGGTGGCTTTCACGGCGCGTACGAAATCCTCGTCTTCCCACGCGTTGATGGCGGTGCGGTCGATGGGAGTGGCGCCTGTCAACACATCCGTGATCTGGTAGATGGTGGGTTGATTGCGGCCCGTGTTTACGTTGACCGTGGTAAGCACGATCGGCAACTCGTAGAGCTTGCCGATGCGTGCAAGCGCAGTGATGTTCGCGACCAGTTCACGCTTGGAGCGCGATTGGATCGATGAGACCTGGACCGGCTGGAAATCGATGATCAGCAGCGCAGCGTTCTGCGGCGTGAGCAGATGATCTGAAAGCGGATCGCGAACAGTCTTGAATGATGCCACGAGCTGCTCCTACTGGTGCGAAGGGGCGTCAGCGGGAACGACATACGTCGTGTCGGAGGGCCCCTGACCGGTGATGTAGACGACCGTTGGTTGATCGCCGGTGAACGCGAAATGCGGCTCGTCGGCGGGCTCCGTGTAAAAGCCGCCTGGACCGAGCGTCTTGGCATCGGCCGCTTGGGCGTGTTCACCGTAGCCGAAATGCCATTCACCGGAGACGACGAGTGCGGAGCGGTTGTCGCGGTGGCGGTGCGCGGCGATCCGCGTATGAGCCGGAACACGGATCTCGATCGCATAGGGTCCAGGCAAGGTCGGGTTGCCGGACAGGATGGTCGTCTGGATACCTCTAAGCCCTGAGGTGCCCGCACCCGCGCCTTCGCGCTTTAGCGCCTCGACCTCGGCTGAAGCGAGCCGGGCTTGAGGAGTCACTGTGCCGCGGGCGTCCAGGAAGGCTCGAATGGCCGCAATAGTGGCTTGCGGCCGCTCCTCCATGAGCCAGTGACCGGAATCGGCGATCAGCACCTCATGAACATCGTCGGCCGCAAAGCGCATGATGAACGCCATGGTCGAGCCGAGCGAATGGCCGCCGCCTATGGCGAGCACCGGCATTTTCAAGCGCCCGCGCGCCACTGACGCACGGTTGTCAATCACGTCCTGATCGAAGGCGGCGAACTGCAGGAATCCTGCATGCATGCGCCCGGGCTGCGCGTACAGTTGCGCATAGTGGCGGCGCGAGGCTTCGGGAAAATGCGCCGGATCGGCCGAAAATTCGTTCCAGAACCGATCGAGATAGATTCGCTCCCTGCCGGCGACCAGGCGCTCCATGTCGGGGCCGCCAAAGCGGAAGTGCCACAGCAGCGGGTTTTTGAGAATTTCGTCCCAGGGACCGACGCCCGGCACGGGCGCATCCATCATGACGAGCCGGGTCGTGCGCTGTGGATGGGACTCGGCAAACGCGAACGCCACCATGTTGCCGATGTCATGACCGATGACATCGGCGCGCCCAACGTGCAGCACTTCCAATATCCCGGCGATGTCTTCGGCCTGGTTCTTCTTCGTGAAGCCACCGGTAGCGATGGCGGAAAGGCCCATACCGCGTAGATCTGGCGCGATGACCGTATGGTCGCGCATGAGCTGCGCCGCCAGCGGCGCCCACATGTCGCCCGTGTCGCCATAGCCGTGAATGAGCACTACGGCAGGTCCCTTGCCGCCGATGCGAACGTGCAGAACAGTCCCGTTGGTGTGGATTTCCTGAGTGCGGAAGCCGGCGGGGAAGTCGAAGGACTGCGCGAATGCGCAGCCGATGGCGAGCTGCAACAGCACGGCGGCCGATAGCATCACTCGAGCAGGAATTCTCATGCGGGCCGCTCCGATACGATTGATCTGGCCCACCGAGGCTATCGACCCCAATGGCCGGGGTATTGCAACTAGTCAGCGCGTTTTGGCGAAAATCGTCGCTACCTTCACTGAACCTGCCTGCGCCAGGCGCCGGGGCTTACTCCGACGAGGTTGGTAAAGACCCGGGTAAAATGGCTTTGGTCGGTAAACCCACAGGCCATCGCGATGTCGGCGAGCGACCACCTCGCATCTCGAAGCAGGGTCTTGGCGTGCAGTGTGCGTTGAAGCAGCAGCCAGCGATGCGGTGGTGTCCCCATGCTGCGCTTGAATGCCCGGGAGAAATAGCCCGGCGAAAGCCCGCAGGCGTGAGCGGCCGCGGACAAAGACAGGTCCTCGCCCAGCCGCTCTATCATGAGTTCAGTGGCGCATCGGACTTGCCAGGGAGCCAAGGCACCCCGTTTGCTGTGCTTGGGCTGTTGCATGCCGCCGAATGCGACCGCGAAGTACGTGTGCGTCGCCAGCAGCAGATGCTCGGCGTACATCGCCCCAACTTGGTCCGGGTGTTCGAGTGCGGGCAGCAGCGCTTCTCCGAGGTGCCAGACGGTTGGATCGAACACACCGCGTTCGCACTGGAGGTTGGCAACTCGCGACGCCCCGCGCTCGTCGGCGATTTCGTTGAGTGCGGCGCGCGAGACGTAGAAGTGCATGGCATCGAAGGGACTCTCCAGATAGGCAGTCGGTTCCTCCTGAAGATCGACGATGCTGGTGGTCCGCGCGCCATAGCCGCCCCGATAAACGGACCGTCCCCGCAGGAACAGTTCGCGTTTGGGCGAGTCCCGCAGTTGCAATAGAACTGAAAACGCGGCTTCATTTGCCACTGCAGAGGTGAGACCGTGTCCGGGCGTGTCGCACCGAATGCGCGTCACGGCCAGCTTTGCCTTCTTCACAGCGCTGACGACCAGTTGGGTAGTCGCATCAGCCCGGAAGTATCGGGCCAAGCCCTCACCATAGGCACCTGTTGCCCGCGTCATCATGAGTTCTCATTATGTACCGAACGGTAGGTTAGTATTTATGACCACCGCATCGCAAAATGTCAACCGAAGGAGAATCGAACAAGTGGTTGGGCGTCCGAGACAGTTCAACGTCGAACAATCGCTGGAGCGAGCCATGCGCCTGTTCTGGCGTCAGGGCTATGAGGGCACTTCGCTCGCTGATCTGACACGGGAACTGGGTCTGAGTCGTCCCAGCCTGTATGCCGCGTTCGGAAGCAAGGAGGCGCTCTTTCTCAAAGCGCTCGATCTTTACGAGGCGCAGGCCGGATACAGGCGCGCGGCACTCGCGGCGCCCACGGCGCGGGAGTACGCGCGTGCCTTGCTGGAGGGTGCCGCCGATCTGCACGGCGATAAGCGCAACCCGCCCGGATGCCTCGGCGTCCAGGGCGCCCTGGCCTGTGGACCCGGGACAGATGCGATTCGAAAAGAGCTCATGCGGCGCCGCAAGATCGGCGAGGGGATCGTTCGGGATCGGCTCAGACGCGCACAAACGGACGGCGATTTTCCTGCGCGGGCAGATCCCGAGGATTGGGCCCGGTATCTGTCGATCGTGATCTACGGCATTACGGTACAGGCGGCCGGAGGTGCCACGAGAGGGCAATTACGCAACGCAGCGCAGCTTGCACTGCGGAATTGGCCGTAGGCCGCGGGCCTTATACGCGACGCGCCTCGATCATCTTCCACCCGTTACCTGATGGGTCGCGGAAACCGGCGTCGACACTGCCATAGCGGCTCATGGGCTCCTGCGTGAATTCGACACCTGCGGCGTTCAAGCGCCCATAGGCGGCGCGACAGTCCTCCACGCACAGCACAAGCGGTGGCATCGCGCCTTTGGCCACAAGCGCGTGCAGCGCTTGCGCAGTCGCCTCGTCGTGTACCGGCGGCCCCGGCTTGAACAGGCCGAGCTGCAAGGAGGGCTGTTCGGGGTGTTGCACGGTGAGCCAGCGATACTCGCCGTTGCGCACATCCGTATGCACCCGGAATCCAAGCTTTCCGACGTAGAATGCGAGCGCCTCGTCCTGATCTCGCACATATAGACCGACTTCCTGAACACACTGGCTCATGGGATCTCCTTAAGTTCGGACCCCTTTATATCGGTCGCCTCCCGCCGTCGCTTCTCCGAAACTGCGATCGTCAGATCGGGCCGGTGCGCGGCGCTGACAAAGCAGGCGGGTACGCGCTCAAGCGCGTGCGCCGCAGCCTGTGCCCGGGCCCGGATTTTGCCCGGGCTCCCGCCGGTGACGTCGCGGAAAGTGCGTCCGAAGGTTCCCAGGCTTTCCCAGCCCGTCTCGAAGGCAATCTCGGTGATGGGCCGGTCCGTTTCGCGCAGCAACGCCATGGCCCGCTCGATGCGCCGGGTGAGCAGGTAACGATGTGGCGGCACGCCGAAGGCCTGCTTGAACGCCCTTGCGAAATGGGCTTCCGACACCTTGCTCACCTGGGCCAGCCGCTGTACCGGCCAGGCCTCGTGTGAGGCGGCGTCCATCCGGTCCTTCGCGCGCAGCAGGCGGCGCAGCAGCCTGGGGTCCTGGCCCGCGTTCACGCCCGGCTGTTCGCCCTGGTGCTTCGTTTCCATTGGTGACCTGTAAGCGTCTCTCGCCGAGGCTTCGGCCCGACACCATAAGGTCTAACGTCTGCTTTGCGAACCAGTGTCCCTGGCGGTCTTCCTAAGGCGCGCGACGAGAGGGCGCCGTTCCCGGAAAGCGGAATTCCGTCACCTCGTGAAAT
>DASYER010000033.1:0-8836 GCA_036498905.1 Steroidobacteraceae bacterium
TGGTGCTCAGTTCGCGCAACTCCAACGCGCTTGACTTCTCCTTGCTGATTCAAGGTCTCGTGCCATTGCTTGCGGCCTATGAGCGCGCCTGTCGCAGTGAGGATTCGGACAAGCGGCTTGAACTGGCCGGCGCCATCTGTCAGGGCATATCCGCGGATCCGGAGTTGTTCGTGAATCGCGTCGACCTGCTGGGCGTCTACAGCATGATCGAGTACCTCTTCATAGCGACGGATCACGATGGCAACGCGTTCTACACGCCCACGGGGCGGCGACACATTCAGCTACTGCAGGAGTACGCCGCACTTATCGCGCGGCTGTCGAAGCCGCTGGGTGAGGATTGCCCGCACTTCAGACCGGTCGCCGGTCGCTACTCTGCGTATGGGATCGTATACGGTTTTTCGTCCAATCTCACCGAGCATATGGCGCTGAAGGCCCTGCAGCCCGACTCGGCAACGCGCTTCAGCCTGGAGGATGTCTTCACCGAAGGTGACGCCGATGCGGACAAGCTCGCCTGGGTGAGCGGCTGGAGAAAGCTGCCGCACATCGACCCGCAAGTGCAGCGCCTGTTCGACTATCCCCAGCAGTTTGCCGAAGACATCTATGCCCGGATCGAGCGCGCGTTGCGCAACAATGTTGGCGCCGAGGGGGCGGACGCCGACTTTCGAACCGGACGCGTGTTCATCAACTCGCACTCATCGCTGCCGGCGGATCTTCCACCGCGCTACATCGCTTCATCGGATGCGCAGTCGGTCGCCGCGCACCAGGCCCATTCCTGTGACGAGGGAAGTCTGCTGCACGATCGCAAGGAAGGTATGTTCCTGGTCAGTTATGCGACTTCAGGCGGCTGGGTAGCCATAACCAAGGACCTGCTCACCGAGGTGTTGGGAACCGGATCCGATGTGAGGATTGCCGGCTTGCCCGACGCGGCTGCGGCAGTGCTGCGACTGATGTGCCCCAATCTGGTGTCGGACGCCGGGTCGGATTGATTCGCTACTCGACCGTCACGCTCTTCGCGAGATTGCGCGGCTGATCCACGTCGGTACCCTTGAGGATGGCCACGTGGTATGCCAGCAGCTGCAGCGGCACGGTGTAAACGATCGGCTCCTGGAAGGCCGCGACATGCCGCGGCATGTTGAGCACGGTGACGCCGTCCGTGTTCTGGAATCCGGCCTCGGGATCCGCGAATACGATCAGCTCACCGCCGCGGGCTCGCACTTCCATGAGATTTGCCTTGAGCTTCTCCAGCAACTCGTTGTTCGGCGCAACGGCAATCACCGGCATGTTGTGGTCAACGAGGGCCAGGGGACCGTGTTTAAGTTCGCCGGCCGGATACGCTTCGGCGTGGATGTAGGAGATCTCCTTCAGCTTCAGCGCGCCTTCCATCGAAATCGGATACATGGCGCCGCGACCCAGAAACAGGGCATGTTGCTTGTCGGCGAAGCGCTCGGCCAGATTCTGGATTTCCGGATCCAGCGCCAGGGTCTTCTCGATCAACGCCGGAAGTTCGACCAGTCGGGCCACCAACCCGCGCTCACGCTCGGCATCGGCGCCATGATGCTTGGCCAGGGCCACGATCAGCATGCCCAGCGCCGTCAGCTGGGTACTGAAGGCCTTGGTGGAAGCCACGCAGATCTCAAGACCCGCGCGCGTGAGCATGACCAGGGACGACTCGCGTACGAGTGCGCTTTCCGGCGCATTGCAGATCGCCAGGGTGGACAGATAGTCCGCCTGTCGCGCGAGACGCAGGGCCGACAAGGTATCGAGAGTTTCCCCTGACTGCGAAAGGGCCACGAACAGCGAACCGCGCGGCACCACCGGATTGCGATACCGGTACTCGCTGGCCACTTCCACCGTGCAGGGAATCCTGCAGATCTGCTCGAGGAAGTATCTTGCCACCAGGCCCGCGTGATAACTGGTGCCGCAGGCAACGATGTGGACGTGCTCGGTACGCTTGAACACCTCCGTGGCCGCCGGACCGAATGCGGCCTCCAGCAGCCGGCCATTCGCGACCCGTTCCTGCAATGTGTCCGCGACCGCGCGCGGCTGCTCGTGAATTTCCTTGAGCATGAAGTGCCGGTACTGACCCTTCTCCGCGGCATCCGCGGACAGTTCGCTGTCGCGGGGCGGTCGATCCGCGCTATTGCCCGCGCGGTCCAGGATCCGATAGCTGTTGCGCCTGATTTCGGCCACGTCACCCTCCTCCAGGAAGACGAAGCGCCGTGTCACGGGCAGCAGCGCGGCAACATCCGAAGCGACGAAATTTTCCTCCACACCCAATCCCACCACGACCGGACAGCCCTCGCGCGCGACGATCAGCCGGTCGGGATCCTGCTGGCTCACGACCGCCAGGGCGTAGGCGCCCTCCAGCTCGGCCACGGTGGCACGTACCGCCTTGAACAGATCGACGACGGTACGCAGGTGGAAATGGATGCGATGAGCGATGACTTCAGTGTCCGTCTCGGACATGAATTTGTAGCCCAGCTGCTCGAGATCCGCCCGCAGCTCGGCATGATTCTCGATGATGCCATTGTGGACGATCGCGAGGCCATCATGCGAAACATGCGGATGGGCATTGCGTTCGGTCGGGGCACCATGGGTCGCCCAGCGCGTATGGGCAATGCCGATCTTGCCCCGTGTCGGCTCCTGTTCGATCGCCTCCTCGAGGGCCCGCACCTTACCCACCGCCCGCAGGCGAACCAGGCTGCCACCGGCATTCAGGACGGCGAGTCCGGCCGAATCGTAGCCCCGGTATTCCAGCCGCCTTAACCCCTCCATCAGGATGAGGACGATGTTCCGCTCGGCAATTGCCCCAACGATTCCGCACATAGCAACCAGGCCCTCTCCCCAACCTAAGGGCCGGTTAGTTTGCCTGATCCTCGCTCAAGCCGCGAAAGGGGGCCGAAATCCGCGTTATGTGGCCCGCCGACGGCGCATCAGGCTGCCCAGCATGCCCAGGCCGGAGAGCAGCATCGGCAGCCCGGCCGGCACGGGTACCGGAGCGATCTGCAAAGTGCCGCCGTAGCTGGCACTGGGTCCCAGCGCCTCGCCGCGAACCTGCAGGTCATAGCTGCCGCTGGGGAATCCGGTCGGAAGCAGGATGGAAAGACTGCCGTTCGAGCCCACCAGCGGCGCACTCCAGCCATCGACGGCACCACCGGTCGGAATGCCAAGGGTGGGCGCGGGGTTCGGCGTGCCTGACTGACCGCCCGAGGCGAAGATGCGCACCTGCAGATTGCTGATCGAATCCTGGGAGAAATTCGAGATCACGGTCGCGTTGTTGGCGGTCGCCGCGGTCGTCGAGAAGAAGTAATCGTCGTAGAAGTTCCAGCCGCTATCCGGCGCGACGCTGCCGGAGGCGCTTTGCACGGTCTCGCCGGTCGAAAAGTCGCTGCCGACTGCCAACTGCCCGGCCGCACCGAACGCGTTTCCGTCCAGTGCCTCCGAGATCGAGCCGCTAAATGGCCCATTGGTGGAATTGGCGGTCGTCGCGATACTGAGCGCAGGAGTGCCGATGGTGCCGATGTTTGTAATCGTGTCCGAACGGCAGAGCGTCGTCGCCGCGCACGGTGTCGCCTGCGCTGCAACGGTCTGCGCAAGCGCCGCAACCAGTGCCGAGCCGGCCAGCAAAGTCCTGTTCCTGTTCACAAAACCACCTTCATCGCACATGCGGGCAGCTGATGGCGCCCGCTCTTTGACTTAAGCTAGCCGGGTGACGTGACAGAAATGTGCAATTCACGTGACACGCGAAGGCCTAGCTTGCGCAATGCGGCAAGACCTCGGCGACGACTGTCACATTGTTCGCGCTAGGATGCCGAAAAGATGTGCCGGGGCTGACTTGTCGATCTCCATTCTCATCCTGACGCTGAACGAGGAGATCAACATCGGTGCGTGCCTGGAATCAGTAACTTGGTGCGACGACGTGGTGGTCCTGGATTCCGAAAGTACCGACCAGACGGTCGCGCGGGCGGTTCGGCATGGGGCCCGCGTCGTCACCCGGCCCTTCGATGACTACGCCGGGCAACGCAACTTCGGGCTGCGCGACATCGAATACCGGCACGATTGGATTCTCATGCTCGATGCCGACGAGCGCGTGCCGGCCGACCTGGCGCTCGAGATGCGCGCAGCCGTCGCGCAGGCGACCGATGATGTCGCGTTGTTTCAGCTGCGCCGGCGCGACTGGCTGTTCGGTCGGTGGATTCGTCACAGCAGCGGCTATCCGACCTGGTTCGGACGGCTTGCGCGGCGCCGCCGGGTACAGGTGCATCGGCCCATCAACGAGGAGTATCACGCCGAAGGCGCCGTGGTATCACTCGCCGGTCATCTGGATCACTACCCTTTCAACAAGGGATTTGCCGAGTGGATCGCCAAGCACAACCGCTATTCCACCATGGAAGCCGAGCTTTTTGCCCAGCGGGCGGCACTGCCACCGACCGGTTCGGTGTTCGCCCGCGACCCGGTGCAGCGTCGCAAGGCCATCAAGGGCCTGGTCTATCGCATGCCGGGTCGTCCGCTGCTCATGTTTCTCGCGCTGTACCTGCTGCGCGGCGGCATCCTCGAAGGCCGGGCGGGACTGACCTTCTGCCTGCTGCGGGCGTGGTACGAGTTCATGATCGACGTGAAACGACGGGAGCTGGGCCGGCGAGCGGCGGGACTGCCGCTATGACTTCAGCACGCGGTCCTTGATGACCCGGGCCGGATTTCCGGCCACCACTTTCCAGGCAGCCACATCCTTGGTGACCACCGCCTTCGCGCCCACCACCGCGCCTTCTCCGATCCGCACTCCCGGACAAATGAAGGCACCCGCCGCGATCCACACGTCATTTTCGACATCGATCGGCAGTCGCCGCAGCGGATAACGGGGCCGCGTGTAGTCGTGCGTACCGCCGCAAAAATACACGTCCTGAGAGATGACTACTCTGTCGCCGAGCCTGATTCCGCCGAGATTGTAGAAAACCACCCGATCGGAGATCGCAACGTCGGTACCTATTTTCAATGCCCACGGGAAATAGATCCTGACGCCGCCGCTGATCAGGCAACGCCATGGCACCGAGGCGCCGAAGACTTTCAGGATTGCCGGCCGCAGGAAAAACACCCGCTTCCATGCCACAGGCCACAGGGTCAACTGAACGAGCTGCCACGCCGCACGCAGTGGATAGGTCCAGCCGGGATACGGCATGAACGCAGCGCCCCGCGGATCGGTGCTCGGCACGACTAGTCCGGGACGTAGCGGCTGAGCCGCGGCTCGATGAGCGCAGCAAACTGCTGCAACTGCGAGTCTGCCTCGGTCTCGGACATGTTGCGCGATACCGGAATCACGAGTCGCACCAATGCGCCGTCGGAGCGGTTGCGCCGCAATGCATCCCAGAACAGGTACCACTTGACCACGTTCTCATTGGTCATGGAGCGACCGCGCTCGCGATACCAGTAGTACACCAATTCCTTCTGGTCTCCGAGCGCGATCATGACGCGGTTGACGGACAGCTTGCCGGCGGTGTCGCCGAGAGATAGCTGGCGCTGCGACATGTCGACGATTTCCCAACCTCCCCCGGGGATGCAGTTGCGGGGCGAGTGGATCCGGTTGGTACCCTGCTGAGTGGCATAGAAGGCGGAATAGAAATCGATGGGCACGATGCTGCCCGGCTGCGCATAGTCGGCGACGATGTAGTCGGTGAGTTCCAGTGCATCCAGGTAGATTTTATCGAGCACGCCGCGATGTCCGGACCAGTTTGCCAACTGCATGGGGAACTCTGCGAACTCGTGGCGCACGAGAACGGCCTTGGGTCGCTGCGGTATGGTCAGTCCCGCAACGGCAGCCGCCGTCACCAGTGCCGTCCCGACGACGAAGGCGCGGGGAATGCCGACCTTCACCGCCGGCGCCGGGAGCGGCTTTGCACCCGCAGGGGTCGCAGGCAGCGGCGCCGAGAAATCGAAGGCATCCGCCCAGCGCGAGTGGCGGCCGACCTTGGTCAGCACAAAGGCGACGAGCAGCACTCCGGCCATGCTGAGCATGAACACGAACCAGCCCTCGAATTCATGCAGCACCCCTTCGGCCATCCTGCGTCCCCAATATTCGACGGTGATGCCGATGACCCCGATACGCAGGCTGTTCATCAGCACCGTGATCGGAATACTGCTCAGGAAAATGACCGTCCGCTTCCACATCGATCCGCGATACAGGTAGGCCAGCAGCAGCGCCAGCACCATCAACGGAAACAGATAGCGCAGGCCGCTGCAGGCTTCGGCGACTTCCAGCTGCATCGTGCCCAGATCGACCACGTTGCCTTCCAGGTAGACGCTGATGCCCGCTGCGCGAATGACCCAGACACCGATCATCGATGACAGCAGCTGCAGATCCAGGGTCAGCATGCCCGTGAAATACATGGGCAGCGGGATCACGAAGATCAGCATCGCCAGCGGTGTCCACAGCTTGCGGAACAGCTTCGGACCCGTCAGGCATAGCACCAGACCGTACAGAACCAGGAGGAACCCGTAGCGTACGACGGTGCTCATCGTACCGAATGCCCCGATCGCACGCAGAGCAAGGCCCGCGACAATCAGGATCAGGCCGTACCACGATCCGGTCAGCGCCATGCCACGCAGCTGCTCGCGCTGGCGCCAGATCAGAAACAGGCTGATCGGCGGAATGATTACTCCATAGCCGGTATCGGGCGCCAGGTCCGCGAAGTTGAAAACCTCGAAGAAGAACGGCGCAAAGGAGACCAGAGTCGACGCAACCGCAAATGCCAGAACGATGTAGGCAGGTGAAGTCAGACGCAGCCGCATGTTCGCTCGCTAAAATTTTGGAATGTCGGCACCATCCTCTGGTGCTTCAGGAACCGGACAATTTAGTGAGACTTTACGACGAACGTATGACGCCGGGATGTCATACGCCTGTCACAATGATCGCCGCGGCGCGGCCGTCGCGAATGCCAGTCCGTATATGCACGGCAGCAGGGCGGGCAGCAGCAGGCGGAACTCAGCGAGATTTGCGTGCATCATGATGTAGAAGATCATCCATAGCGGCAGCGCGTAGCAGTTCACCACGAAGAACGTGCGGCGCCAGTCTGCAGGATCGGCATCGCGCAGACGGTTCAGGCATAACACCGCGAGCACCAGTTCCAGGCCGACCGAACATGTATTCGTGAGCGACAGCATTTGCCTGCCCAGGAAAATCGCCTTCAGGTCCACGACGACTCCACCTACGGACGTCATCGGACCCGGGAAGTAATGACGTACGAGCAGGTACTCCACGACGAACGCGACCGCGAAAATGCACAGCCAGGTGATTCGTCTGCCCAATGGCGGTGAGTGCGAACACAGGCACCACAGCGCAATCCAGGTGACGACGTGGAAGGCCGACTCGCGGGTCAGGCCGGTCAACAACATGAACGCCAACGCCCACCCGAGGCGCTCGCGCAGCAGGAAGTACATGGCCACGCTCAGACCGGCAAAGGCCGGCATGTCGTACGGGTAGAACAGGTATAGGCTGATGACCACCGTCATGCCGTAAGCGGCCATGAAATAGCGCCAGTTAAGGCCCGAGGAGCGGCGCAGTGCCGGGTACGCTCCGGCCCACGCGTACACGGGCGTCAGGATGCCGGCCGTGATGCGCAGAGGGTGCAGCCTCACATCCTGGCTGTGGACGAAGTGGGCGACAAATTGCGCCACGTGCCAGAAAATGTGATTGCCCAGGACCCGCGTGGAAAACAGACTTCCACGCACGATGTATTCGCGTTCGAATTGCGAAAAGCTGGTGAGATTCGAGGGATAGGCCTGAATGAGGGCGGTCGAGAGGTCCGGCAGGAACTTGAAGAACACCAGCTCGATCGCCAAGGCCAACGCCGCCGCCGACAGCAGCTTTTCTAGTAGCTCGGAATGACCGGCTCGTATCATGAGTATTGTTCCACCGCTTCGGGGTGTGTGATCTGCGCGAGCAGCCGCAGCCAATCCCTTGCCGCATGCTCGCTGGTGTAGCGCGCGAGGGCCAGACGCCGTGCATTGGTGCCCATCAACTGCACGCGGGCGGGGTCGGCCTGCAATGACCTCAGTTGCTGCGCCAGTTCCGCACCGGCGCCGACGCGAAGGCTGATACCGCATCCGTGTTCGCGAATCAGTTGCGCGACATCACCCGCGGTGTCGCCGATAAACAATACCGGTCGGCCCGCTGCAAGAATTCCGTAGACCTTGCTGGGCACTATCAGACCCTCCAGGGCCGGCCGCAGACTCACCAGATGGATATCCGCGGCCGCCATGCTGTCGGGGAGCAGCGGCGCCGGCTGGTAACCCTGGAAGTGGAAATTGGTCAAACGCGCCTGATCGACCGCGTCCTGAAGATCCTTGGAGCGCGCTCCACCACCGGTCATCACAAATGCGAAGCGCGTGTCGCCCTCCAGCAGCTTCGCGGCCGCCAGCAGGGTGTCGAACTCGTGCGCACGACCGAAATTGCCCGAGTAGCCGATGACGAACCGGCCCGCCAGGCCGAGTCGTCTGCGCGTGAAGCTCGCGCCGATGGGACGCGGGGTGAGGGCTTTGGTATCCGCCCAGTTCGGGATGACGAGGGTTTTTCCCGCATCGACTCCGCGGGCATGAATTCGCCCCCGCATGCCTTCGCTGAGCACGATATTCATCGCCGCGCGCTTCAGGGAGCGGTCCCGCAACGACATCAATGGCGCCTGCAGCGGCCTCGGCAGCGCGCCGGGCGCCAGGGTCACGGCGACTTCCGGAAACACATCCTGGAGCCAGTTGATGAGCGTCGCGCCACGCCACCCGGCGACGTGAGAAAGAGTGACGCACAGCAGCGGCGGGTCGGTCTTGGCCACGACGATATCGCCGCGGC